>NZ_JAGESA010000010.1:0-152360 GCF_017572835.1 Salmonella sp. 32120201201600049SM
TCGACCTGCTCAACGACGGCTATTTTAAAGGATAGAGGATAATCGCGTTGGGTGCGTTTGAACTCAGTCATCATCACGTTCTCCGGATTTAAGTCTGGAACGTGTCAACGCTATTCAGGACGGGTCAAGCGAATAAAAAAAGCCCGTCCAGTGGCGGACGGGCAAATAAGGGTAACAAACAGGGTTAATGAGGGTTGGAGCAGTGGGTCTGTTGGCAAACAGACGAGGGTAATACCCGTCAGAATTCAAACAACAGCGATGTTACAGCCTGAAATCTGGCGGGCAGGTAAATTATTTATAAATCACCGCAGTGCCGCTCATTTTGTCATTACCTACGGCGGAGGTGATGTTATAAGCGCTTGCGCCAGCAGCGGCGGCTTTTTCAGCCAGTTTAGCTTCCAGGCCATCCAGCGTGGTGGCGCCATCGGCAGACACTACGCCGATTTTATGCAGGTTTTGCGTCTGAGACGCGCTAACCGGTTCTGCGGCAAAAGCGCCAAAAGAAAGGGTGGAAAGCGCGATGGCTGCAACAGCATATTTAATGGTTTTCATGATTAATCTCTCGCAGGTTATTCTGTTTATGGGACGATGTTCCGTCGATGTGATGAGTATCACGGTTTTTTGCGAAAGATAAAATCGAATAGAATTGACGGCCTTGCTCAAAATTTTTGAATGACAAATAACCTATTGATTATTAATTAATTCAACGGTGGAATTTACCGTTCTTGTCATCTGGCTTTACAGAGTCGAGGTTAACGGCACATTCTGCGACGCAGAACGCTAAAAAGCATGAGCGTAAAGGAATGGATGATACTGGCGGTTTCGGTAAAGAAAAGTCAGCGTAACTGGCTGTCTTTTGAACCTCTGCGATTATATCCTGAAAATGTTGCGTTATGTAAATCTTTCTCCTGCTGGCAGGATATGCATAACCGAACGCCCGGTACGGCTTTACGCCGCGCTTCAGGGATAGGGTCGCCGCACGATTCGCATTCATCGCGACTTTCGCCGTGAGGAAGTTCGCCGCGAGCGCGGGCAACAGCATCTTCAATAGTATTGTTGATTTGTTCATTCACTGCGTCGTCATTTGCCCAGCCGGATGCCATCACGCTCTCCTGATTTTAGGGTACCTGAGGTTAAGTGTAGCGCCGTCAGGTGAAAAAATCGCATCGCGCGATCTTTTCAGACCATGAGCAGAGCCAATGTCATTCAGATATCCGATAAAACGAGCGAGGCAGGGAATTCGCGGTGGTATATTTACCCCGTGGCGTTATACGGGTATCTTACGCCGCTGCTAAAAGGAGAATGCCATGTCCGCCCAGAAACCGGGGTTACACCCGCGCAACCGCCACCAACACCGTTATGATCTCGCCGCACTGTGTCAGACCACGCCGGAATTGACGTCCTTTCTTATCCGCACGCCCGCCGGTGAACAGAGCGTTGATTTTGCTAATCCGCAAGCGGTAAAAGCGCTCAATAAGGCGTTGCTGGCGCATTTTTATGCCGTTACACACTGGGACATTCCGCCAGGGTTTTTATGTCCGCCGGTGCCTGGTCGTGCGGATTATATCCATCATCTGGCGGATCTGCTTGGCGAAACGACAGGGAGTATTCCGGCGCAGGCAACTATTCTGGACGTGGGCGTGGGCGCCAATTGTATTTATCCGCTTATCGGCGTCCATGAATATGGCTGGCGATTTACCGGTAGTGAAGTCAGCGACGCAGCGATGTCCAGCGCGCAGGCTATCATTCAGGCTAATACGGGGTTAAGCCGCGCCATTCGTCTGCGTCGGCAAAAAGATCCGGCGGCCATTTTTACCGGTATCATTCATAAAAATGAATTTTATGACGCAACGCTTTGTAACCCGCCTTTTCACGACTCCGCCGCCGCAGCCCGCGCAGGCAGCGAGCGTAAGCGCCGCAATTTGGGGCAGAATAAAGATGATGCGCTGAACTTTGGCGGTCAACAGCAGGAGCTATGGTGCGAAGGCGGCGAAGTCGCCTTTATTAAAAAAATGATTGCTGAAAGCCAATCCTTCCGCCGTCAGGTGTTGTGGTTTACGACGTTGGTGTCGCGCGGCGAGAATTTACCGCCGCTTTACCGGGCGTTGACGGAGGCTGGCGCGGTGAAAGTGGTGAAAAAAGAGATGGCCCAGGGGCAAAAGCAAAGCCGCTTTATTGCCTGGACCTTTATGGATGACGACCAGCGTCGCCGTTTTATCACCCGTAAACGCTAAATCGTCGGTTCGCGCGGCGGCAGCGAATCAGGCGACGGGCCGCCGACGGGGGCGGGCAGAACCTGATACGTTTGCACCGGCGCGCGCACATTAGCCAGATCAAAATGCTTTTTCACCTGGCTATCAAGGGCAAAACGCACCGTCCACTGCTTGAGCGGTAGCGTGGTGAACGACACGCGTAAAGTAAACGCCGTGTTCGTTAAACCGACAATACCGGCGAACGTGGGTTCGCCGATAATCAGCCCGCGAATATCCTCCGTCTCCATCAGCGCCGTTACCGCGTCTTTCAGCGCCTGATTCGCTTTATCCGCATCCTCATGGCGATCCACGTCATAGTTGGCGACAACAGAGCCGATACCGCGCACAAAGTTGGCGAAAGTGGTGATCGAGGACCACGGGATAATATGGTATGCCCCGGTATCCTGCCGCACGCCGACGGAACGAATCGACATTCTTTCGACCGTCCCCGTCAGCGGGCCTATGGTGACTAAGTCGCCGGTATTCATCCCGTTTTCAAACTGAATAAAGACGCCGGTGATAATATCTTTCACCAGGGTTTGCGAACCGAAAGAGATAGCCAGACCTAACGCGCCCGCGCCAGCCAGCAATGGCGCGATATTGACGCCGATTTCCGATAACACGATCATGATGGTTATGGTACTGATAATCACTGCCAGCGCATTGCGGAACAGCGTCAGCAGCGTGCGCGTGCGGGCGCTGGGTAGCGGGCGGCCATGAATATCGGAGGCCAGACGATTCTCAATCAGACTGGCGAGGATCGTCCATCCCACGGCGGAGAAGAATAAGATTAACGCGATACGGATAAGGATATCGACCATCTTTTCCCCCGCGCCATAATGTAGCCAGTGCCAGAAATCGAATAGCCCCCAGGCGTTGAGCAACAGCATAACGGCGACGCAGACGGTCAAAAAGCGTGCGACTTTTAGCGCCGAGGAGAGCCAGCCGTTAAGCCGCTTTTGTAATTCCGGGTAATTGCGCTGCGTATGGGGCGACAGGGTGATGGTTTTCGCTATCCAGCGGGTAAACATACCGGAGATAAACGCCGCGATGCCAATAATCGCCAGACTGCGCACGGTCGCGCCCATCATAAACTTCAGGCTATTGCCTGGGTCGAATAACGAGAAGAAAAACAGCACGATAAAGTAAGCGCTGGCCAGCCAGTGCCACACCAGCGCAAAGGCGCGGATAAACAGGCTAAAAAAGGCTAATGATCGTTCCGCCAGACTTAATAAATGTTGCGTAATCTCCGCTTTGTTTTTAAAGATCAGGTACAGCGCCCAGATGGTGATGCAGAGCATGATCGCCACGTTCGCCATCGCGCCAACCTGAACATTCACCTGGTTGGAAATAATCGGAACGGCAACAATCAGCCCGTAGCCAATCAAACTGCTAAGGGAACTCATACGGCGATTCCAGTAACGCGCTGTCGCATCCTGAATCGCGAATGGGCGTAATTCCGGTACATTAGGGCAAAAAATAAGCCGCAGAATCGCTTTAAAGAACTCTATCAGCGCGAAGGCATTCAGGAACAGGCTTTGCTGAAAAGCGATAGTTCGACTTCCCGCATGGAAATTATCACTGAGCATCTGACCGATAAATAAGGTGAGCGCCAGTAGCAGCAGGTCGATAATAAACGCGCCGACGATCATCGCCGGGAGCTGTAACCAGTTGCTGCGTTCACGGTTTTTCTTGCGCGCCCACAGGCCCATTTTTCGATATAACGGCAGGGCGCAAAGCCGTATCACGCTATAAAAACCAAATACCGCGACGGCCAGAAATAAAAAGTGGGTTAACGCGTTGGTGAAGGTTTGCGAGTTAAACGGTTTGTGCGGCGCATCGGTGATGTTGCGATAAAGCTGGGCGAAACGGGTAGCGAAAGCATCGCCGTACTGACGGGTAACGGTGGTGACGTTCTCCAGTACCGTTTTCTCATCTTTGGCCGCAGGCGGCGCAAGCGCTGGCGCCGGCTCGGTCGGCGTGGTTGAGGCTTCGCGGAGTTGCGCTATCAATTCGTTACGTGAAGCCTCGTTCTCCAGTACGTCAGCCAGGGCCGCATAGGCCGCTTTTTTTTGTTCAGGACTGGGCTCTGGCGCTGCTTGCTGGCTGGTTGATGTCCCCGTGGTCACGCCGGGTATGGCGACCGCATGGGCAGGCGCGCCCAGTAGACAAAAAAGGATGAACAGGGTCCACCGCATGACTCCTCCAGTGAGAAAAGAGACGCAAAACACTAAGTATAGATGGCGCAGGGGAGGGAAAATGAAATGGGACTATTCCATGATGCCCTTCCTGCCGCAGGGCAGGAAGGGCGATATCTCAGGAGACGTGCTGTAAAAATTCCTGTAAACGTGGGCTTGGCGGGTTTTCGATCAACGCCTGCGGACTGCCATCTTCGGCAATACGGCCTTTATCGATGAAAATCAGCCGTGAGGCGACTTTTTCGGCAAAGCCGATTTCGTGAGTCACAATGACCATGGTCATGCCTTCTTCCGCCAGATCCTGCATGACTTTCAGCACTTCATGGCGCAGTTCAGGGTCCAGAGCGGAGGTTGGCTCGTCAAAGAGCATCATTTTCGGCTTCACTGCCAGCGCTCGGGCAATGGCGACGCGCTGTTGTTGACCGCCGGAAAGCTCGGAGGGGTAGTGGTGCGCCCGTTCCGCCAGTCCAACTTTCGCTAACAGAGCTTTCGCCTGTTTTTCCGCTTCTTCTTTCTTTACGCCGCGCACGCGCAGAGGACCGAACATCACGTTTTCGAGCGCGGTCAGATGCGGGAACAGATAAAACTGTTGAAACACCATGCCGGCTTCCTGGCGAATCAGCCGTTCGTCTACTTTAGGATCGTTGACTTTCAGACCATCGACAATCAGATCGCCGGAGGTGATCTCTTCCAGTTTATTGATACAGCGTAATAACGTGGATTTACCCGAACCGGAAGGGCCGATAATCACAACCACTTCGCCCTGACGGATGTTTAAATCAATGTTATGTAGCACCTGGGTGGGGCCAAAGTGCTTGGAGACGTTTTTAAATTCAATCACAGGATTTTCATCCTTCTTTCAAGACGACGCAAAATAAAGCTCAGCACCAGCGTAATGATCAAATAGAAGACGGCCACGGCGCTCCAGATTTCCAGGGCGCGAAAGTTACCGGCAATAATTTCCTGGCCCTGACGGGTCAGCTCGGCTACGCCGATAACAATAAACAACGAGGTGTCTTTGATGCTAATGATCCACTGATTGCCCAGCGGCGGCAGCATACGGCGCAGAGCAAGCGGTAAAATAACATGGCGGATGGTTTCCCGGCGAGAAAGGCCCAGCGCCAGACCCGCTTCGCGAAAACCTTTGTGAATGGATAGTACTGCGCCGCGAGTAATTTCCGCGATATAAGCGCCGGAGTTAATCATAATTGTCACGACCGCTGCGCTGAACGGATCAATACGCAAATCATTAAATGCCATCGGCAGGGCAAAGTAGATAAACATGACCTGGACAACGATGGGCGTGCCGCGAATAATTTCAATGAAAACCAGGGCGATGTGGTTGGCGAACCAGCCGCCAAACGTACGGGCAAAACCTGCCGCCAGTCCAATAACCAGGCCGCCAGCCAGACCGAGGACCGAGATCCACAGGGTCATTTTAGCGCCCTCAAGCAAAAGCGGAATGGCGGGCCAGATGGCGCTCCAGTCAAACTGCATATGTCGTTCCTGTTACCGTGGTGTAAATAGTCAAATGCTCTATCCGGCGCGGAAATGGCGTGAAAGTGTCTTATCCGTCACGGAAAAGAGCTGTAGGCCCGGTAAGCGTCCTCACTACCGGGCCACAAGCCAACATCAGGTCGTTTTATTTAGGTTCTGTACCGAACCATTTTTTGTAGATTTCGTTATAGGTGCCATTCTCACGCAGCGTTTTCAGCGCGCCGTTGACTTTCTCGCGCAGTTCATCGCTGCCTTTCGGGAAGGCAACTCCGTATTGCTGTGCTTCCAGCGATTCGCCTACCGCCTTGAACTGGCCGTTGCCTGCGGTTTTGATAAAGTACAGGATGTTCGGCGTATCGTGCAGAACGGCGTCTGCGCGGTTGGTGCCTAATTCCATGTACGCGTTATCAATGTTCGGGAACTGACGCAGGTCTTTGGTTTTGATATTCGCTTTCGCGTAATCCACCGACCCGGTTCCGCTCTTCACGGCCACGACTTTGCCATCGAGGTCTTTAACGCTTTTAATGTCGTTATTGTTGGCTTTCACCATCACGAGCAGACCGCTTTTGTAATAGCCATCGGAAAAGTCGATCGCTTTTTTACGTTCGTCCGTAATCGTAATACCCGCCAGCGCCAGATCGATATTTTTGGTTTGTAATGCCGGAATAATGCCGCTGAAATCCATCGGTTTCAGGGTGTAGTCCAGCTTCAGTTCTTTCGCGATAGCGTCCCACAGATCAACATCAAAACCGACGTATTTGTCGCCCTGTTTAAATTCAAACGGAACGAACGCCGTATCGGTTGCCACAACGAGTTTCTTATCCGCGGCGTGCGAAGACACCGCAAAAGCCAGGGTAAGTGCAGCCAGTGAAACTTTTAATAGAGACTTCATAGCATTTCCTTTTCTATCCACGGGGCGATCCCCTGCGAGAACATGTAGCGTAATGAAAAAATCATGCCAATTATGTAACTCATTGTTTTAACAGAAGCGTGAATCATTCCTGTGCACAATAAGTCGGGCAAAACCAGTATGCCGCACCGTTTTGGGGCACTGATTTAGTGCATGAATAACAAAGTAGAGATACAGGGTCTATTTAGCGTAAAAATTGTTGTTAAAACAATCTTTAATTAACGATTGTGTGATGTAATTATTACAAATAATTCACTTTTATCGGAGGGGAGTACAAGACGTGTGCACTATTTAAGTGCAAAACCCCTGTGCCAGGCAGGGGTATAGGGATGACTTATATACCTGTGTACATCAAGTTGCAGGTGCGTTCGCTTCAGTGACCGACGGAAGTCAGGCTTCTGCGGATTCGCTGCGTTTGTACCTTCCTGCAACTCGAAGTAGTCAGGGTAGAGATAGATTTATTCGATGTTGGATTCGATAAACCACAGGAATTTATCGAGGTCGCGTGATGCGGCGGTAAAGATATCGGCAGTGTCTTCATCTTTGGCTTCACCGATAGCTTTGCGAACATCATTAGCGACAACAGCGTAGCGATCGGCCAGTTCTTTTAAGTGATCCTGCACGTTATGGATGTCGAGCGGATAGCTTTTCAGTGGAGTTTTGCTGTTGATAACTTGCGTGGTGCCTAACGCCACACCGCCAAGCTGTACGGCGCGCTCGGCCATAGTATCCAGATGATCGGTCAGTGCGGTACGGAAGCCATCCAGCATCTCATGAACGGCAATAAAGTTAGCACCGCGCATGTTCCAGTGGGCCTGTTTCGTGATCAGCGACAGGTCAATGAACTGGATCACCTGACGATTAAGCAACTCAACCGTCGCTTTTTTATCGCTCTCTGATACATCGTTACGGGTATAAAGCAGATTAGACGCTTTTGTTTTTACCAGTTTAGCGGTACTCATAATCTCATATCCTCTTGATGTTTGTGTCCCAGGTAATTAACGAAAATAAGTATAGCACCGGTTTTTAACTTTGCTTTTTTGAATTTACCTATCACTTTAATAGTACAGACAAGATTTAATATTTATTTTGATTAAAAATCAATTAGTTAGATGGGTTTGCTGTTTGGTGGGTAATAATTCTCATTTTAATGTAAAAAATGAGAAAAAATATGACAAAAAATGACGAAGTAATAGCGCGATAATAAAAGGTGAATAACAAGGTGATATTCTGCATGATTATGCACATCATGCAGAATAAGAAACTATTTTACGTCAACTTGTTTAATTTGCGGTTCGCGTCGAATCGTTAGGGTAGATCCCATTGAGGCGGCAATGATGGCGCACAGGGCCAGGATTTGTATGCCCGTAAGCGTTTCGCCCAGAAAAATCATCCCGGAAACGGCGGCCAGCGCGGGTTCCATGCTCATCAGCGTACCGAAGGTGCGGGTTGGCAGGCGCGTCAGTGCAATCATTTCCAGTGAATAAGGCAGCGCCGTAGAAAGCACAGCGACCGCTAACCCTAAGGGAAGAATCGACCAGTGCCATAGCGCGTCGCCAGCCTGAACTGCGCCAATCGGCACGAAAATGATGGCGGCAATCAGCGAGCCTACCGCCACCGTGGCCGGACCATGTTCCGCGCCTGCTCGCTGGCCGGTAAGAATATAGACAGCCCAACAGGCGCCAGCGCCGAGCGCCAACGCGGCCCCGGTAAGATCGACGTGAGACATATCTTGCCCTAATGGCAGCAGGAACCAGAGCCCAAGCACAGCCAGTACGACCCAAATAAAATCTACCGGCCGCCGGGATGAAAACAGCGCGACCGCCAGAGGACCGGTAAATTCCAGCGCGACCGCAATACCCAACGGCACCGTCTGAATCGACAGATAGAATAGATAGTTCATCCCGCCCAGCGACAGACCATAAAACAGTAAAGGCAGCCGCTGCTCTTTGGCAAAACGCAAACGCCAGGGTTTGAAAAAGGCGATAAGGATAAGCGTTCCCAACGCCAGACGAAGCGCCGTTACGCCCGGCGCGCCGACAAGAGGAAATAACGATTTCGCCAGTGAAGCGCCACTCTGAATAGAGGACATGGCAATGAGCAAAACCAAAATGGGCAACCAGACTGGTAGTTTACGTGTTGACCCCGGCATCCTTTCTCCTGTCAAAAAATGTCAGTACGAGTAAAGGTGGCAGTGTAATGGAAATTCCCCGTGGCGGTTGAGGATTCGTTGAAAAAAAATTTCCAGGATTCCATAAAATGAACTTAAATTGATGGATAAATAGACTGTTAGTTTAGGAATAATCTGGATGAATGTATCGCGTCGCACGCGCATTATTGGTGCAATCAGCCGGAAAAGTGATGTTAATTGAATAAGATAGCGCGATATGGAAACGTTCTGTTACATGAAAGGCGCCCTTAGACACCGTGAATCGCAAAGAGTTTCCCATTAATTTTTGATATATTTAAAACTTAGGACTTACTTGAAGCACATTTGAGGTGGTTATGAAAAAAATTGCATGTCTTTCAGCACTGGCCGCTGTTCTGGCTTTTTCCGCAGGTACTGCAGTAGCTGCTACTTCTACCGTTACCGGTGGTTACGCTCAGAGCGACGCGCAGGGCGTAGCGAATAAAATGAGCGGTTTCAACCTGAAGTATCGTTACGAGCAGGACGACAACCCGCTGGGCGTAATCGGTTCCTTCACCTACACCGAAAAAGATCGTACTAACGGTGCGGGCGATTACAACAAAGGTCAGTACTACGGCATCACTGCCGGCCCGGCTTACCGTCTGAACGATTGGGCGAGCATCTACGGTGTAGTCGGTGTGGGTTACGGTAAATTCCAGACGACCGATTACCCAACCTACAAGCATGACACCAGCGATTATGGCTTCTCCTATGGCGCTGGTCTGCAATTCAACCCGATGGAAAATGTTGCTCTGGACTTCTCTTACGAGCAGAGCCGTATTCGTAGCGTTGACGTTGGCACCTGGATTGCTGGTGTGGGTTACCGCTTCTAATCACGTCGGTGAAAATGAAAAATCCGCCTTTCGGGGCGGATTTTTTTTGCCTGAAACATGCATTATTTTAGTGAAAAAATATCGCTGCCCAGATGGTTATAGTCCACTTTCTGTAATTTGAAATTGGTGATATAAACGGGCCCGGCTTTTTGCTCGGAAATAAATCGATAGCGATTTTTGATCTCTTTAGCGCTAATTCCTGTCCATTGCGAGAAAAAACTCAGGAAATCGTTCGCGGAACGGCGAGCTTTAATGATCCGATGCGCTTTACTGTCGCTGGATAGCACCATAAACGGCACCTGGAAGTTTTGCTGGAATTTGTCGTCATGCGCCAGGTACTGTACCGCTTTGCCGCGCTCTTTAAACGCCAGCCCGTGATCGGAGAAATAGACGAGCGAAAAACTGTCGCCGCTATGACGAAGCTGAGTATAGAGCTGACGGAGCAAATCGTCGGTTTGCGTCATGGTGTATAAATAACAAGACGTCTCTTTCGACTGGACAAACGTCGCGTATTTTCCCTGAGTACGGTCGCAGGCCTGGGGATGCGATCCCATTAAATGCAACACAATCAACTGCGGTTGCGTGCGTTCTGTCGCCAATACCTGCGCCGTCATGGTTAACAGCGCGTCGTCGCGAGTATTTTTATCCGCTTCAAAATCGCCGTTTTTCAGGAAATGCGCTTCATCGGCGCGTTTGGCGATACTGGCGATGGTCGTGTCGTATTCACCGATTTGCCCCTGATTGGAAAACCACCATGTCTGAAAACCGGCGCGGTTAGCCAGCGTGACGAAGTTATCCTGATACTGCGGTTTGTTATCCACCACGCGATTGAGCGTTAAACCGAGCGATTTTTGCGTTGAGCCGCTGGCGGCGATGTAATCCATAAAGAAGTCGCCATTCACATGGCTGGCGAAGGGGGTATTATCCCAGTGGCCGCCGAAAGCGCCCATGGCATCCCGTCGCGCGCTTTCACCTATCACCACGACATAGATGTGATATCTGGGTTTCACCGCAGTAACCGTCCAGCTATCTTTTATGCCGGATAGCTGCGCCATACGGTGCTGCTCTTCAATGACTTCGTTGTTATTGACGATAACGTCTTTAGCGAAGCGAAAAACCGGATAGCCGGTATCAATAACCTTAAAAACGCCGCCCCACGCCAGATTTTGTACCGGCGCGACGAAAAATGCCGCGACGCTGATCAGCAGGCACAGGCTGTCGAGGCTATTCCAGCGCGGCCTGACCTCTTCTTTTCGGCGGCGAAGCGCAATAATACCCAGCGCAAAAATAAAAAGTCCGGTCAGGTAGCTATACCACGGGAAGATGGTCAGGATTTCGCTCGACTCTTCCATATTGGTGGAGTGCAGCGCCAGCAGCGTATTAAAGTTCGGCGCGCCGTAAGCCTGGCCAAAGGGAAAATAGCAAGCAGCTACCAGCGAACAGATGCCGAGCAGCGCTTTTTGTCCGCGGGGCAGGTAGCGCCAGAGCAGCAGCAACAGGCAGGTAAACGCCGCGGTATAAAGCAGGCTAAAGGGGTAGCCGAGCGCGAGGTTAATCAGCAGCGACTGTAAAAAGTAGAGGCCCGCCCACGGGCTTACAGCCCGACGACGGGCGAGAAGTGAATCGATAAGGGTTGAATTCATATGCCACTATTGCAAAAACGCCATGTGCTAACCCTGGCGCGAAGGGTCATTACCTGCCTGATTATGCGTAAAAAAGGTATTGGGTTCGCAACGGCGAGTCGCAAAATATTCAGGGCTGCCAGAAGATAGAGCGTGCGGGTAAGAAGGTCAACCGCCGGAAAGAAAATGTTTTGCGAAGAGAATAGCAAAACCACAAAAAAACAGGGGAAATGGGCGCCATTTCCGTTGAGGATGCAAAATAAAGCGGCGTACCGCACCGCCGCGTTATTTCGTGGAAGGGTTATCCTGTTCCAGTTTGCCGTTGATCATTTCGCACAACATAGAGAGCAGCATTAACCGGACTTTAAAGGGAGAGTGACTGAACACGCGTATACACCTCTTAAATTCGTTCATATAAACCTCCTGATGTTTCTATCCCATCGATCCGTGAGGGATGTCTGCATTACATACAGATATAGCACAGGCTATGTTTTATAGCTATTGCTAAAACGTTAATTTTTTGTGCCCGGACAACTCTGGTTTACAATGAGCGCTCTGTCAGCTGACGCGTTAACGCGTCACAGAAACGAGGAAGCAAAATGGGTCGTCGCGCAGGTACGCCAACAACAAAAAAAGTGACGCAATTGGTGAACGTAGAAGAACACGTTGAAGGATTTCGTCAGGTCAGAGAGGCGCATCGCCGTGAGTTGATAGACGATTACGTTGAGCTGATTTCCGATTTAATTATTGAGGTAGGGGAAGCGCGTCAGGTGGATATGGCGGCTCGGCTCGGCGTCTCCCAGCCAACTGTGGCCAAAATGCTTAAGCGCCTGGCATCGTTAGGATTTATTCAAATGATCCCCTGGCGCGGCGTTTTTCTGACGCCGGAAGGGGAGAAGCTGGCGCAGGAAAGCCGCGAGCGGCACCAAATTGTCGAAAATTTTTTACTGGTGTTAGGCGTAAGTCCGGAGATCGCGCGTCGTGATGCGGAAGGGATGGAACACCATGTCAGCCAGGAGACATTGGATGCCTTTTTGGCCTTCACGCAACAGCATGGAACATCTGCAGAATGAATCTGGCCTTTTTACGGGCGCTGCGGCGTGACCGTTTTTTTCAGTTGTTGATCATTGTGGGGATGGCGCTAAGCCTGTTTGTTCCTTTTGCGCCCCGCGCCTGGCCTGGCGCGATTGACTGGCACACCATTATTACCCTCAGTGGGTTAATGTTGCTCACTAAAGGCGTTGAGCTGAGCGGCTATTTTGATGTGCTGGGACGCAAGATGACGCGCCGATTTCATACCGAGCGGCAACTGGCGATGTTCCTGGTGCTGGCTGCGGCGGCGCTGTCGACCTTTCTGACAAACGATGTCGCGCTGTTTATCGTTGTGCCGCTGACGATAACGTTAAAAAAACTGTGTGCGATTCCGGTCAACCGATTGATTATTTTTGAAGCGTTGGCGGTGAACGCCGGTTCGTTGCTGACGCCTGTCGGTAATCCGCAAAATATTCTGTTGTGGGGACGCTCCGGCTTAAGCTTTGCTGAATTTAGCGGGCAAATGGCGCCGCTTGCCGTCATGATGATGCTGACGTTACTGCTCCTGTGCTGGTTTTGTTTTCCGGGTAGGGCGTTACAGTACCATACCGGTACGCGTTCGCCGCAGTGGCAGCCCCGTCTGGTGTGGAGTTGCCTGGCATTATATGTCGTTTTTCTTACCGCGCTGGAGCTCAGGCAAGAGTTATGGGGACTGGTGTTGGTGGCGGCTGGGTTTATTGTGCTGGCGCGCAGGGTGATAGTCAGCGTGGACTGGACGCTGCTGCTGGTATTTATGGCGATGTTTATTGATGTCCATCTGCTAACGCAATTGCCGGCGTTGCAGGGCGTTTTCAACCAGGTTGGCGCACTGTCTCACCGGGGACTTTGGCTAACCGCTATCGGCCTGTCGCAGGTTATCAGTAATGTACCCAGTACCATTCTCCTGCTGAACTATGTACCGGCCTCGACGCTGCTGGCGTGGGCGGTGAATATCGGCGGGTTTGGTCTGCTGCCGGGGTCGCTGGCAAATCTTATTGCTTTACGGATGGCGAACGATCGCCGCATCTGGTGGCGATTTCATTTCTATTCGCTGCCGATGCTGGCATGGGCGGCGCTGGTGGGATATGGATTATTGCAACTGATGCCGTAAGAGAAGCCCGATAGTGTCTATCGGGCTTCGCAGGCAGAGTCTGTCAGTTCAGACGAACCGGCATCCCGGAACGATCCTGAACCGCCTGTTGTACGACGGTCTGATCAACGTCAGGCTCGTTGGTAACGGCCAGGATACTCTTATTAAGCGTGATCGGCACCGCTTCCTTACCTTCAAACTGCGCCTCCGTCGTTGACAGCGGGTTATGCACCTCAATGTAACGGCTACCGTCCGGCTCGGTGGTGGCTTTTACCGGTTCATCGATAAACTGCACGCGGGTACCGACCGGCACATTTTCAAACAGGAATTTGATATCGTCGTTGCGCAGACGCACGCAGCCGTGGCTCACGCGAAGCCCGATGCCGAAGTTGGCGTTGGTGCCGTGAATAGCATACAGGCGACCGATGTACAGCGCGTACAGGCCCATCGGGTTATCCGGGCCCGCAGGTACGACGGCAGGCAGCGGCTCGCCGGCGGCGCGATATTCAGCGTGCATTTTTGCCGTAGGCGTCCAGGTCGGACCGGCTTTTTTACGTTCAACTTTGGTCGTCCAGTTGATAGGCGTGTCTTTACCTAACTGACCGATCCCAATCGGCAGGACGATAACGGTGTTTGTGCCTTTCGGGTAGTAATAGAGGCGCATTTCCGCGCTATTGATGATAATGCCTTCGTGTACGGTATCCGGCAGGATCAGCTGCTGCGGAATATTCAGCACGGTACCGCCCTTCGGCAGGAAGGTATCCACGCCAGGGTTGGCTTCCAGCATGTTGGAGAGCCCCATCTGGTACTCCGCGGCAAAATACTCCAGCGGCTGGGTATTGCCCTCCGGAACGGTGATGACCTGATTTTGCCCAATTAAACGGCTACCATCGGTAGGCAGCGGGTAAGTGACTGCTGAGGCTGTTTTACAAAAACCAACTACAGCGAAAGCCGCCGCGAAAAGCGTTGTTAATTTCATATTCATGTTATGCGAGATTCTGTGCCAAGCAGGCTAGTAGGTTGAGAATTCTGTCATGTTGGGAGCGCATTATAGGTGCATTCCAGTAAACAGGGAATTCAGATGTGTACGAAATCACGTTTTTTTCCCTTACGATTCAGTGTAGCCCTTTGTACAGGGCGCGATCTTATTTCAGACTTGTGGCATAATAAGCGGTTTGTCACATCTTTTTTCAGGATAAGCCTGTGTTAGTTTCCAGCAACGTTACCATGCAGTTCGGCAGTAAGCCGCTGTTCGAAAACATTTCCGTCAAATTTGGCGGCGGCAACCGTTACGGCCTGATCGGCGCCAACGGTAGCGGAAAGTCCACTTTTATGAAAATCCTCGGCGGCGACCTGGAGCCGACGCTGGGCAATGTTTCCCTCGATCCGAATGAGCGCATCGGTAAGCTGCGTCAGGATCAGTTCGCTTTTGAAACATTCACCGTACTTGATACTGTCATTATGGGGCATGGCGAACTGTGGGAAGTCAAGCAGGAGCGCGACCGTATCTACGCCTTGCCGGAAATGAGCGAAGAAGACGGCTATAAAGTCGCCGATCTGGAAGTAAAATACGGCGAGATGGACGGTTATTCCGCTGAGGCGCGCGCGGGCGAACTGCTGTTGGGGGTGGGCATCCCGCTGGAGCAGCATTACGGTCTGATGAGTGAAGTCGCGCCAGGCTGGAAATTGCGTGTGCTGCTGGCGCAGGCGTTATTCTCTAATCCGGACATCCTGTTGCTCGACGAACCGACCAACAACCTGGATATTGATACTATCCGTTGGCTGGAGCAGGTGCTGAACGAGCGCGATAGCACGATGATCATCATTTCGCACGACCGTCACTTCCTGAATATGGTTTGTACGCATATGGCGGATCTGGATTACGGCGACTTGCGCGTCTATCCGGGTAACTATGATGAGTATATGACGGCGGCGACCCAGGCGCGTGAACGTCTGTTGGCCGATAATGCGAAGAAAAAAGCGCAAATTGCCGAGCTGCAATCTTTTGTTAGCCGTTTTAGCGCCAATGCCTCTAAATCGCGTCAGGCAACGTCGCGCGCGCGGCAGATTGATAAAATCAAGCTGGAAGAGGTGAAAGCCTCCAGCCGTCAGAACCCGTTCATCCGTTTTGAGCAGGATAAAAAACTGTTCCGTAACGCTCTGGAAGTGGAGGCGCTGACGAAAGGTTTTGATAACGGTCCGCTGTTTAAAAATGTCAATTTGCTGCTCGAAGTCGGCGAGAAGCTGGCAGTACTCGGCACCAATGGCGTGGGTAAATCTACGCTGCTGAAGACGCTGGTTGGCGATCTGGACGCCGATCATGGCACCGTTAAATGGTCGGAAAACGCGCGTATTGGTTACTACGCGCAGGACCACGAATATGAATTCGAAAATGACCTGACGGTGTTTGAATGGATGAGTCAGTGGAAGCAGGAAGGCGACGACGAGCAGGCAGTGCGCAGTATTCTGGGCCGCCTGTTATTTAGCCAGGATGATATCAAAAAGCCTGCGAAAGTCCTTTCCGGTGGCGAGAAGGGCCGTATGCTGTTCGGCAAACTGATGATGCAAAAGCCGAATATCCTGATCATGGACGAACCGACTAACCACCTGGATATGGAGTCGATCGAATCGCTGAATATGGCGCTGGAGCTGTATCAGGGCACGCTGATCTTTGTTTCGCACGACCGTGAGTTCGTCAGCTCGCTGGCAACCCGCGTCATTGAAATTACGCCGGAGCGCGTGGTGGACTTCAGCGGCAACTACGACGATTATTTGCGTAGTAAAGGGATTGAAAGCTAAACACTGACGCCCGGTGGCGTTGTGTTTACCGGGCCTACGTATCCTGGCGCGTAGGTCCGGTAAGACGGGTGCGCCCAGACAAAGGGCGCACCGCAGTTAAGCGGGCAGGGCGGTACGACCGTCAAACGTCCATACCTAATGCCCGTTTACCGTGAATATTCAGATCGCGCAGCGTGAAGCGCCCTTCCCAGGTGGTTTCATAGTCCTCGCGCGGGAAATCGCCCGGTGATGCGCCTGTCTCCAGCGCCGCTTTCACCTTACGCGCATAGGCCAGGTTTTTCTCACACATTGGCGCGGCAGGAATGTACATCACATTGCCCCAGCCCTGCTGATTTTCGACGGGGGCGACGGAGTGGATGACATCGCAATGCCACCACACGGAATCCCCGGCTTCCAGCGGCGGAATGCTGGTTAACGCCGCTATCAGTAAAGGATGCCACTGTTCAGAAATCGGCAGCACCCGGCCCGGCGCGACGCCGCATAATTCATCTTCCGGGACATCATCCAGCAGCGGGCGCAGCAGAATATACGCCATCGCCTCCGGGATAGGGACGACATGAAGCAACCCCTGACCGGGCAGCATATCGGAGAGCGCGGTCCAGCCCTGGAAGGTGCGAAATACCGAGCATTTGGTGGTGTTATCCACCGTATACTCTTCAACTTCGGTACGGTGCGCCGCATTCCACGGATCGTACTGCTCAACGTTGCCGTTAAACACGCTGGCGAATACCTGCTGATAGGCTGGTAGCAGCCAGCGCTCCAGCGCGCCGGAGTCGGTATGCGCTCCCAGTCCTTTGGATGTGGTGCCCGGCGGGCGGCGACGGATGCGATCCGGGTAAATGATGCTGATATCCGGATTAAACCATCGCTTGCCGTCGTGCTCTACCTGCCATAGACGGTTGAGGAACGACTGCGCCAGCGCCATCTCTTCACTTTGGCGGGCCTGCATTTGCGCCTGCGACCAGTAGACAGGATAGATTTCAGGCCGGGAGGCGCTCAGCGTACCGAAAAAATTATCCCCCGGTCCTTTATACACCTCGTCAAAATGGTTCTTGTCCAGATAGTCGAGCATCGACTGGTTCCATGCCAGCGCCTGTTCGCGTGGAAAATGACCTTTAATCACCGCGCACCCGCGGCGCTTAACCTCGGCGCGGGTGGCATCGCTAATGTTGCCCATCGCCAGTTCGCTAAAAGGGATAATTGGCCATACCGGCTGTCCCTGCGCCTTCAGATCGTTAATTTCCGCCACCCGGGCTGCTATGGTGGCACTCAAACGGTCGAACACCGCCTGTACGTCGCCGATTTGCGCGCGTAGCGCCTGCTTCATCTGACGAATGGCCGCTTTTGGGTCGGCGGGCAGCGTTTCGTGGGTAAAAGGAGTCGTCATATCAACCTCATCATCTTTCGTTCGAAAGTAAAATTAGTTATATATGATACTTTAAGTTAAAATAAGGTTAATGCAAGTTTAAAATATTGCAGGGGAACACAAAGAGGGAAGCGAGAGGAAAACGTAAGGTGGCCAGGACGCCTTAATGTCTTATGCGGCTATTCCTTTCGTTCAGCTACTTTTCATTCGAAATAAATTTGTGGTTCTGCTCACATTGTTATTAAAATGTTTCTGGTCGCAGTTACAGCCAGGAGCTTAAGTATGACCGTTAACGTTGTCGTTACCGATATGGACGGCACTTTTCTCGACGATGCCAAGCAGTACGATCGTGTACGCTTCATGGCGCAATACCAGGAACTGAAAAAACGTAATATCGAATTTGTGGTCGCCAGCGGTAATCAGTACTACCAGTTGATCTCCTTCTTCCCCGAGCTGAAAGACGAAATTTCCTTTGTCGCAGAAAATGGCGCGCTGGTGTATGAACATGGCAAGCAGTTGTTTCACGGGGAGCTAACCCGGCATGAATCGCGGATTGTGATTGGCGAACTGCTGAAGGATAAGCAGCTTAACTTCGTCGCCTGCGGTCTGAAAAGCGCTTATGTCAGCAAAAACGCTCCCGAGACTTTCGTGGCGCTGATGGCCAAACATTATCACCGCCTGCAGCCGGTAAACGATTATCACGACATTGACGATATCCTGTTTAAGTTCTCCCTGAATTTGCCCGATGAACAAATTCCGCTGGTTATCGACAAACTGCACGTATCTCTGGATGGCATCATGAAGCCCGTCACCAGCGGCTTCGGTTTTATCGACCTGATTATCCCGGGACTGCATAAAGCGAATGGCATCAGTCGTCTGTTAAAGCGCTGGAACAGGTCGCCACAGAATGTCGTCGCCATTGGCGACAGCGGTAATGATGCGGAAATGTTGAAAATGGCGCATTACTCTTTTGCCATGGGCAATGCCGCAGACAATATCAAAGCGCTTTCACGTTATCACACTGATGATAATAACCATCAAGGCGCGCTCAACGTCATTCAGGCCGTGCTTGACGGCACCGATCCCTTCTGATTAACAGGCCTGCGCAGGCCTGTTAAACGTAGCGCCATCAGGCAGTTCGGACATATTGCCGATGGCGCCTGGGCAAATTACAGCATATGTTCGGTACGGGCGATGATATCGTCCTGCGCATCCGGCGACAGCGCGGTGAAGAAGGCGGAGTAGCCTGCCACACGCACGACCAGATCGCGGTACTGGTCCGGATGTTTTTTCGCATCCAACAGCGTTTCGCGTGACACGATGTTGTACTGAATATGCCAGCCTTTATGCACCTCAAAGAACGTCCGTAGCAGAACCATCAGTTTCTGTTTGTCGGATTCGTTTTCCAGCGTCGTTGGGTTCAGTTTCTGATTGAGCAGCACGCCGCCGAGAATGGAACCGGTAGGTAATTTGCCTACGGAACCGATCACCGCCGTCGGGCCGAGATGATCCGTACCCGATGCAGGGCTTGCGCCTTCCGCCAGCGGTGTATGCGCTTTGCGACCATCCGGGGTAGCCATAGTCGCGGCGCCAAACGGCACGTTTGCTGAGATAGAGGACGTACCGGCGTAATAGTTGCCGCCCACAGGGCCACGACCGTAGCGCGGGTTATGGTATTGCTTCAGCTCATCAATATAGGTCTGATAAGCGCGCGCCAGCAGGGTATCGACACTGTCATCGTCGTTACCGTACTTCGGCGCGCCGTTAATCAGACGCTGGCGCAGCTGCTCATGGGTCAGCCCGTCAAAGTCATCGGCCAGCGCGGCGGCAAGCTGCTGTTGACCGATAACGCCCTGTTCGAAGACCAGTTTTTTCACGGCGGCGAGGCTGTTGCCCAGGTTGGCGATACCGACCTGGAGACCGGATACCCAGTCATATTTCGCGCCGCCTTGCTTGATACTCTTCGCGCGTTCAATACAGTCATCTACCAGCGCTGAGCACAGAATATCGTGGACGTTCTCTTCCAGCATGGTGTCGACCACATACTCAATTTCGATCGATTTGCGCGTGTAGTAGCGAATTTGGGTATCCCAGGCGGCCATCACTTCGTCAAAATTGTTAAAGTTGCCTGCGGAGAGCGCCTTTTCCTGCGGCAGAAATACCTTGCCGCTGGTGGCGTCGCGACCGCCTTCCAGCGCCGCCAGCATGACGCGGGCGAAGTTAATAAAGCTCATGCCGGTGCAGCGATAACCCCATTTCCCGCCGACGGCGGTTTCGATACAGCCGATCGCCGCATAATCGTAAGCGTCCTGCGGTTCGATCCCCAACTTGATAAATTCCGGGATGACGATTTCATCATTGTTAAACGCCGGCATCCCAAAGCCGCAGCGGATGACCTGGACGCAGGCGTCAAGGAAATCGTTACTCATTCCGGCGTGATAACGCACACTGAGGTTGGGCTGGGTAGAACGCAGACGTCCACAGGACTCCAGAATGGCGTAAGACAGCGGATTCACTGCGTCCATTGGCTGACCGTTGATGAGATTCTGACCGCCAATGGTGACGTTTTGATACAGCGGGCTGCCTGCGGAAGCTTTAGAGTGCGAACCGGAGCGGATCTTGTTTACTTCCAGCAGTTTCAGCCAGCAGCTGTGCAGCAGTTCAATGGCGTGCTCACGATCCAGCGTCTGGTTTAGTTCGACATCGCGACGATAATAGGGGTAAAGATACTGGTCCATACGACCAAATGACACCGAGTGACCGTTAGACTCAATTTGTAGAATCAGCTGGATGAAGTAGCACAATTGCAGTGCTTGCCAGAAGGTCTGCGGCGGTTGGTGGGCGATCACCTCGCAGTTTTCGGCGATGGTAAGTAGCTCTTTACGACGGCTTTCACGGGACTCTTCGCCCGCCATCTGGCGCGCCAGCGCGGCAAAGCGCGTGATGTGCTGGCTTACCGCGTCCAGCACAATATCAATCGCCTTCAGGAACTGCTCGCCATGCAGATCTTCCAGCACGGTCAGGTTGATGCGTGAGCGGCGCTCGGCGACTTTATCGCGCAGGCCATCAAGCCCTTTTTCCAGCAGCAGCGGGAAGTTCACCGCCAGGTGCGCGTCACCGGAGGTCATATTGCCTTCGGCTTTGATAATGCCAGTCGCCAGAAGCCCTTTTTGTTCATCGGTAAACATGCCGTAGCAGCGATCCTGGACGGTTTGACCGCGCCACCACGGACAAACGTCGTGCAGAATACGCTTGTTTTCTTCACTTACGGAAAAACCTGCGCCGGGTCGGTCCGCCAGGTCGTCGATCTCTTTTTCAATCCACGAGACGGTATATTCCGGGAAAATCGGCGCGGCGCGGACTTCACTTGCCTGGTTGCCGACGATCAGTTCATCGTGTTTTATCCAGATAGTGCGTTCCGCCAGGTGATGGGCCAGCGCCAGCGCACGGCGTACCGGAATCGGTTTATCCAGATGCTGCTGGTACATTTCGGTATAATGCTGCGCGCGCTCGGTACAGATCGGCGGTTTCACGATATGTACCAGCGCGGTTTTGTGCGCCTTAATGCGGTCACTGAGCGTGTCCAGTTTCAGTTGGGTCATGATAATTATCCTCGTAGGGTCGCGGTTAAACCTTTTTGGCAGGCGTACTTCTGGGCAAAATCAAGTAACGCCGGCGCATCCAGTGGTTTATCCGGGGCATGATAGGGTTGACTGAGTAAGTGGTATTTATTGATGCCCAGCGTGTGGTAGGGCAGAAAATGAATTTCCCCGACGTGCAGTTCGTCGGCGGCAAAGTCGGTAATGGCTTTAATGGCCTCCTCATCGGCATTAAATCCCTGAATCAGCGGGACGCGAATCACCATTTTTTTGCCCGCGGCGGCGAGTTTCCTGAGATTTTCCAGCACCCGCGAGGCGCTGCCATCGGTCCACTGCTTAAACGGCCCGTCGGCGACATGTTTCAAATCAGCCAGAAACAGATCGATATAAGGCAGTGAGGGCGCAATGTATTTCCATGGAACATGCAGACAGGTCTCAACCGCAGTATGAATACCGGCGTCATGGCTGGCTTTAAACAGCTCTGCCGCCAGTTCCGGCTGCATAAACGGTTCGCCGCCGGAAAGCGTAAGACCGCCGCCGCTGCGATCGTAAAAAGGTTTATCGCGCAGTACCGTCGCCATGATCTCATCCACGCTTTTTATTTCGCCGCACACGGTTAACGCCTGTGTGGGGCAGCAATGCGCCAGGATGGAAAAATGGGCGTCGGTCAGTTTCTCGCGATGGATGAGCAGGCCGTTTAGCGCGCGCTCAATGACGTCCGGCGCGGCTTGTGCGCACAGGTCGCATCCTTCGAGACACAGCCGCGCGTCGTATAACAGATCCTGAGCGCGGGCGCGGCTTTCCGGGTTCTGGCACCAGCGACAGCCCAACGAACAGCCTTTGAGAAATACTACGGTACGGATACCGGGGCCATCGTGGGTAGAATAGCGCTGAATATTGAAGATCATAAACGGCCTCTCTTATTTCATATAAAGATTAAATTACTTTCGAATGAAAGTTATCTTGATGTGCGTCAACGAATGGAGAGGTTCTGACAAAGAGGCGTTAAATGAGGTACAACATCACGGTTTGAGGTTGTGGTATGGTGTTTAAGATGATGCCGCGCTGCTTGAGCCGATCGTCAGTCGGAGCTTGGGTAAGCTGGCTTTGCGTCTGATGACAGTAATTATCTGTTGATACAGCACGGCCATAAACCGTGCTTCGGTATGTTTATCCGTAAAGTGGCTACTGTCCGCAGACTTCACAGCCGGGGTTGCGTATCAACTTCATTTCGCGGAACTGACAGGTCATCGCATCGTACATGACGATTTTTCCGCTGGCAGGCTGACCGTAATGCGCCAGCAGCTTAATGGCCTCCATTGCCTGTAGCGAACCGATCACGCCAATCAGTGGCGCCATCACCCCTGCCTCTACGCAGGTCAGAGCGTTTTCGCCAAACAGACGGCTCAGGCAGCGGTAACAGGGTTCGTTTTCCCGATACGTAAAGACGGTAACTTGTCCTTCCATACGAATTGCCGCGCCGGAGATTAGCGGCACTTTCGCGGTATAGCACCCGGCGTTAAGTTGATTACGTACGCTAACGTTATCAGTACAGTCCAGTACCAGCGAATGCCCGGCAATCAGGCTGGTCATAGCGTCGTCGTCCAGCCGCGCGTTAACGGGCGTAATGGTAATATGCGGGTTGATTCGCGCCAGCGCGTCGCGGGCGGACTCAACCTTTGGCTGCCCGACCGTGGCGTCGCTGTGCAAGGTTTGACGCTGGAGATTGGAAACGGAAACGGTATCAAAATCGAGTAGCGTCAGTTGCCCGACGCCAGCGCCGGCCAGATACTGCGTTGCCGCGCAGCCGAGTCCGCCCAGCCCGACCACTAATACCCGCGCATCTTTTAACGCTTCCTGCCCTTCAAAATCGAAGCCGCGCAGAATAATTTGTCGGTTATAGCGCAGCATCTCCTGGTCGCTAAGTTCCGCCATTACAGGCCTCCGAACAGAGCATTAAACGGCTCGACTTCCACCCATTCTCCCGGCTCAACATTGCCGCGTTCACGCTCCAGCACAATAAAGCAGTTGCCCAGACTAAACGAGCTGAAAATATGTGAACCCTGGTGTCCGGTGGTCGTGACCTCCAGTTCGCCGTTGGCGCTACGTTGCAGAATGCCGCGCTGGAAATCGAGACGCCCCGGCGTTTTCTTCAGGCGAGATGCTGTGCGTACACGCTGGCGCGGCGGCACTGCGCTTGCCGTGTTGCCGCCAAGCTTCGCCAGTAAGGGCTGAACCAGTTGATAAAAAGTGAGCGCCGCAGAGACTGGATTCCCCGGCAGGCCACAGAACCAGCTATTACTGAGTTTGCCGAAGGCAAACGGTTTGCCTGGCTTGATAGCCAGCTTCCAGAAGGCGATTTCGCCCAGCTCCTCAAGGATGGTTTTGGTATAGTCCGCTTCACCAACCGAGACGCCGCCGGAGCTTATCACTACATCGGCCTGGCTGTCGGCGTCGATAAATGCGGCGCGAAGCTTACCGGGATCGTCAGGAATAATGCCTAAATTGATCACTTCGCAGCCAAGCTGTTGCAGCATCAAATGTATAGTTAGACGGTTAGTGTCATAAATTTGTCCCGCCTCCAGCGGCTGGCCCGGAAGCTGGAGCTCGTCGCCGGTCGAGAACAGCGCTACGCGCACTTTACGTACAACCTGCGCATCGGCAATTCCCAGCGACGCCAGCACTGGCAGTTCGGCAGTAGTCAGGCGCGTACCGGCCGGAAAGACCACCGCATCCTGGCGAATATCCTCGCCGCGGCGGCGGATGTTTTGTCCGCAACGAACATCGGGGGTAAAACGCACGCCGTCATCGGTTTGTTCCGTCTGCTCTTGCATAACTACCGCCTCGCAACCTGTCGGCACCGGGGCGCCGGTCATAATGCGAATGCAGGTGCCCGCAGGCCACTCTCCCTGGTAAGGCTGACCGGCAAATGCTTTGCCGGCGACGGGCAGCGGCTTATCGGCGGACAAATCCGCCATACGTACCGCATAACCATCCATAGCTGAATTATCAAAGCCGGGAACATCGAGGGGAGAAACGATATCGGTCGCCAGGATGCGGCCAAAGCAGTTCACCAGCGGCAACGTTTCTACGGCGGTGAGCGGGGTAATACGTGAAAGCATCTGTGTCAGCGCCGTTTCAAGCGGCATCAATCCGGCGGAAAATTCCATGAACATACTCCTGCGAGGCAAAATCGAATCCGGCTATTATGTCAGAAAACAGTGGCGGGCAGTATGCTACCTCGGTCTTAGAGACGGCCTTGCGCCTTTACATACCTTACGCATCTTTCTATATTCAAAAATCGAATGAATAACTCACAACAATTCTGATAGTTATAGTAAAAGTTGTGTGCCACCGTAATGGACCCTAAAAATGAATAAAGCAGTGATTGCGATTCACGGCGGCGCAGGCGCGATTGCTCGCGCGCAAATGAGCCATGAGCAGGAGCTACGCTATATCCAGGCGTTGTCAGAGATTGTTGAAAGCGGGCAAAAGATGCTGGAAGCAGGTGACAGCGCGCTTGATGTAGTGACGGAAGCGGTGCGTCTGCTGGAAGCGTGTCCGCTCTTCAATGCGGGTATCGGCGCGGTCTATACCCGAGACGGGACTCATGAACTGGATGCCTGCGTGATGGACGGCAATACCCTGAAAGCCGGAGCCGTCGCGGGCGTGAGTCATGTTCGCCATCCTGTGCTCGCCGCCAGACTGGTGATGGAGCGCAGCCCGCATGTACTCATGGTGGGGGAAGGGGCGGAAAACTTTGCCTTTTCACAGGGGATGGCGCGCGTTTCGCCGGATATCTTTTCCACCCCGGCGCGTTACGAGCAATTGCTGGCGGCGCGTGCGGCGGGCGAAATGGCGCTCGATCACAGCGGCGCGCCGCTGGACGAAACGAAAAAAATGGGTACAGTCGGCGCGGTGGCGCGGGATAAATTCGGTAATCTGGCGGCGGCAACGTCTACCGGCGGGATGACCAATAAATTGCCCGGGCGCGTCGGCGACAGCCCGCTGGTCGGCGCTGGGTGTTATGCCAACAACGCCAGCGTCGCCGTTTCCTGTACCGGAACAGGAGAGGTCTTTATTCGCACGCTCGCGGCTTACGATATCGCCGCATTGATGGAATATGGCGGACTCAGCCTTGCCGACGCCTGCGAGCGCGTGGTGATGGAAAAATTACCGGCGCTGGGCGGCAGCGGTGGATTGATCGCCGTTGATCACGAAGGTAATGTCGCGTTGCCGTTTAACAGCGAAGGGATGTATCGCGCCTGGGGATATGCCGGGGATACGCCGACCACAGGAATTTACCGGGAATAAGGAGCCGCAGGTGCCGCACAGCGATGAACTGGATAGCCGCGATGTTCTGTCCGTAAGTGGCCTGAATATCGCGTTTCACCACGAAGGGCAACAGGTAGACGCCGTGCGTAATGTGTCATTACGCCTGAAGCGTGGAGAGACTCTGGCGATTGTCGGCGAGTCGGGCTCGGGAAAATCGGTGACGGCGCTGGCGTTAATGCGGCTGATTGAGCAGTCGGGCGCGAACGTGCGCTGCGGCGAAATGCTGTTGCGTCGGCGTAATCGCCAGGTGATTGAGTTGTCTGAGCAGAGTGACGCGCAGATGCGGCGTGTGCGCGGCGCGGATATCGCCATGATTTTCCAGGAGCCAATGACCTCGCTCAACCCGGTATTTACCGTTGGCGAGCAAATTGCCGAATCTATTCGTTTGCATCAGGGCGCCAGCCACGAAGAGGCGCTGGCGGAAGCGAAACGTATGCTCGATCAGGTACGGATCCCGGAGTCGCAGGCGATTTTATCGCGTTATCCGCATCAGCTTTCCGGCGGGATGCGCCAGCGAGTCATGATCGCGATGGCGCTATCCTGCCGTCCGGCGGTATTGATTGCCGATGAACCCACCACGGCGCTGGATGTCACTATCCAGGCGCAAATTCTGCAACTTATCAAAGTGTTGCAGCAAGAGATGTCGATGGGCGTGATTTTTATCACCCACGACATGGGCGTCGTGGCGGATATCGCCGATCGCGTGCTGGTGATGTATCAGGGCGAGGCCGTGGAAACCGGCAGCGTAGAGCAGATTTTCCATGCGCCGACGCATCCTTATACCCAAACGTTACTGGCCGCCGTCCCTCAGCTTGGCGCGATGCGCGGCCACTCGCTGCCACGCCGTTTCCCGTTGATTTCCGCTGACGAACCAGCCCTTTATGAATCGCAGATTGAGCAAGACACGGTGGTGGAAGGCGAGCCTATTCTCCAGGTTCGGGGGCTGGTGACGCGATTCCCGCTGCGTAGCGGTCTCTTTAACCGCGTTACGCGTGAAGTTCATGCCGTTGAGAATATCAGTTTCGATCTCTGGCCCGGCGAAACGCTATCGCTGGTGGGCGAGTCCGGTAGCGGAAAATCGACGACCGGACGCGCGCTGCTGCGGTTGGTTGAATCCCGGCAGGGGGAGATTATCTTTAACGGCCAGCGCATTGACACGCTGTCTGCGGGTAAACTCCAGCCGTTGCGCCGCGATATTCAGTGTATTTTCCAGGACCCTTACGCCTCGCTCGACCCGCGCCAGACCGTGGGGTATTCCATTATGGAACCTTTACGGATTCATGGCCTGGGGCAGGGGGACGCTGCGGCAAAGCGCGTGGCCTGGTTGCTTGAGCGTGTCGGATTACGTCCTGAACATGCCTGGCGTTATCCGCACGAGTTTTCCGGCGGTCAACGTCAGCGCATCTGCATAGCTCGCGCGCTGGCATTGAATCCTAAAGTGATTATTGCCGATGAGGCGGTCTCCGCGCTGGATGTTTCCGTTCGCGGGCAGATCATTAATTTACTGCTCAATTTACAACGGGAAATGGGGATCGCCTACCTGTTTATTTCGCATGATATGGCGGTCGTGGAGCGAATTAGCCATCGCGTGGCGGTGATGTATCTTGGTCAAATTGTTGAGATGGGGCCGCGGCGCGCCGTTTTTGAAAATCCGCAGCATCCTTATACGCGTAAATTGATGGCGGCGGTGCCGGTTGCCGATCCTTCCAGACACCGGCCGCGGCGCGTTCTGCTATCAGATGATATACCCAGCAATATTCATAAACGTGGCGAAGAGACGCCCGCCGTTTCATTACAGTTGGTCGGGCCGGGACATTATGTTGCGCGGCCGCTGCAGGATAATGCGCTCTCGCGCTTATAACATTCAGACAGGCAGGGTTTCAGGAGAACAACATGACGCAATTTATTACGCATAAATGGCTGGCGGCGCTGGGACTGGCCTCATCCATTGCGGTTTTTCCGGCCCTGGCGGCCAAAGATGTGGTGGTGGCTGTAGGGTCTAATTTCACCACGCTCGATCCGTATGACGCCAACGATACGCTCTCGCAGGCGGTGGCGAAGTCATTTTATCAGGGGCTGTTTGGCCTGGATAAAGACATGAAGGTAAAAAACGTCCTGGCGGAAGGCTATACCGTTTCTGATGACGGTCTGACCTACACCATTACCCTACGGCAGGGGGTGAAATTTCAGGACGGCGCGGATTTTAATGCGGCGGCGGTAAAAGCGAATCTCGATCGCGCCAGCAATCCGGATAACCACCTCAAGCGTTATAACCTGTATAAAAATATCGCAAAAACGGAGGTCGTCGATCCGGCAACGGTAAAAATTACCCTGAAACAGCCGTTCTCCGCTTTCATTAATATTCTGGCGCACCCGGCGACGGCGATGATCTCGCCGCAAGCGCTGGAAAAATATGGCAAGGATATTGGTTTTCATCCGGTCGGTACCGGTCCATACCAGCTTGAAACCTGGAATCAGACCGACTTTGTCAAAGTGAAGAAGTTCGCCGGTTACTGGCAGCAGGGCTTACCCAAGCTGGATTCTATTACCTGGCGTCCGGTTACTGACAACAATACCCGCGCGGCGATGCTGCAAACCGGCGAAGCGCAATTTGCTTTTCCTATCCCTTATGAGCAGGCCGCGTTATTGGCGAAAAATAAAAACCTCGAACTGGTCGCCAGCCCGTCCATTATGCAGCGTTATATCAGTATGAATGTGACGCAGAAGCCGTTTGATAATCCTAAGGTGCGTGAGGCGTTGAATTACGCTATCAATCGTCAGGCGCTGGTTAAAGTGGCGTTTGCCGGATACGCCACGCCGGCGACGGGCGTGGTGCCGCCGTCGATAGCCTATGCGCAAAGCTATCAGCCGTGGCCCTATGATCCGGCTAAAGCGCGCGAACTGCTGAAAGAGGCGGGGTATCCAGACGGTTTCAGTACCACGCTGTGGTCATCGCATAACCATAGCACCGCGCAAAAAGTGTTGCAGTTTACCCAACAGCAACTGGCGCAGATTGGCATTAAAGCCCGGATAACCGCGATGGACGCCGGCCAGCGCGCTGCGGAAGTCGAGGGCAAAGGGCAAAAAGAGAGCGGCGTGCGAATGTTCTATACCGGCTGGTCGGCGTCGACGGGCGAAGCTGACTGGGCGTTATCGCCGCTCTTCGCCTCACAAAACTGGCCGCCGACGCAGTTTAATACCGCTTTTTACAGCAACAAGCAGGTCGACAGCGATTTGGCGGCGGCCTTAAAGACCAACGATCCGCAGGAGAAAACACGATTGTACAAAGAGGCGCAGGATATTATCTGGAAAGAGTCGCCCTGGATACCGTTGGTGGTGGAGAAATTGGTTTCTGCGCACAGTAAAAATTTGACCGGTTTCTGGATTATGCCGGATACCGGTTTCAGCTTTGACGATGCGGATTTGAAGTAAGTAATGCGATGGGGCTGGATGGCGCGCGCGTTGTCCGCCATCCGGTAAAAGGTTCGTGTGATGCTTAACTATGTTCTCAAGCGCCTGCTGGGATTAATTCCTACGCTGTTGATTGTGGCAGTGCTGGTGTTTTTATTTGTTCATTTGTTGCCCGGCGACCCGGCGCGGCTGATAGCCGGACCGGAAGCCGACGCGCAGGTGATCGCGCTGGTTCGTCAGCAGCTGGGGCTTGATCAGCCGCTTCATGTCCAGTTTTGGCATTACATCACCCATGTTTTACAAGGCGATTTCGGGACGTCAATGGTTTCCCGCCGCCCGGTTTCTGAGGAGATCGCCAGCCGCTTTTTGCCGACGCTGTGGCTGACGATAACCAGTATGATATGGGCGGTGCTGTTTGGCATGGCGATCGGCATCGCCGCCGCCGTGTGGCGTAATCGCTGGCCTGACCGGGTAGGAATGACGCTTGCCGTGACCGGCATTTCTTTCCCGGCTTTTGCGCTGGGAATGTTGTTAATGCAGATTTTTTCCGTGGATCTGGGCTGGCTACCGACCGTGGGGGCGGATAGCTGGCAACATTATATTTTACCTTCCCTGACGCTTGGCGCGGCGGTGGCATCCGTCATGGCGCGTTTTACGCGCTCCTCGTTTGTCGATGTCCTGAGCGAGGATTACATGAGGACCGCGCGGGCGAAAGGCGTCAGTGAAACGTGGGTGGTGTTAAAACATGGCCTGCGCAATGCAATGATCCCGGTCGTCACCATGATGGGACTGCAATTTGGCTTTTTGCTTGGCGGCTCGATCGTCGTTGAAAAAGTGTTTAACTGGCCGGGGCTTGGGCGATTACTGGTCGACTCCGTCGACATGCGCGACTACCCCGTGATTCAGGCAGAAGTGCTGCTGTTTTCTCTGGAATTTATTCTTATCAACTTAGTGGTGGATGTCCTCTATGCCGCCATTAATCCGGCTATCAGGTATAAGTAAGGATGCGATTATTTAACTGGCGCCGTCAGGCGATTTTACATGCTATGCCGGTGGTAAAACCCGACCAGATACGCACGCCGTGGCGGGAGTTCTGGCGTCGTTTTCGCCGCCAGCATGTCGCGTTGGTCGCCGGGGGATTCGTACTGGCGTTAATTCTGGTGGCGATTTTTGCCCGTTGGCTGACGCCCTACGATGCGGAAAACTATTTTGACTACGATAGCCTGAACAATGGCCCCTCTTTGCAGCACTGGTTTGGCGTTGACTCGCTGGGAAGAGACATCTTTAGCCGGGTTCTCGTTGGGGCGCAGATCTCACTGGCTGCGGGCGTGTTCGCGGTATTTATCGGCGCGATAATCGGTACGGTGTTGGGATTGCTGGCGGGATATTATGAAGGCTGGTGGGATCGTTTTATTATGCGCATTTGCGATGTGCTGTTCGCCTTCCCCGGCATTTTGCTGGCGATTGCCGTTGTGGCGGTGTTAGGCAGCGGTATTGCTAATGTGATCGTTGCGGTGGCGATTTTCTCTATTCCGGCGTTTGCTCGTCTGGTGCGCGGAAATACCCTGGTCTTAAAACAGCAGACGTTTATTGAGTCTGCCCGCAGTATCGGCGCCAGCGACACGACGATTTTGTTTAGCCATATCTTGCCGGGAACGGTCTCGTCAATTGTGGTTTTCTTTACGATGCGTATCGGTACGTCAATTATTTCCGCGGCAAGCCTGTCATTTCTCGGATTAGGCGCGCAGCCGCCAACGCCGGAGTGGGGAGCGATGCTCAATGAAGCGCGGGCGGATATGGTCATCGCGCCGCACGTAGCGCTCTTCCCGGCGGTGGCGATTTTCCTGACTGTGCTGGCGTTTAACCTGTTAGGCGACGGGTTGCGCGATGCGCTGGACCCGAAGATTAAGGGGTAAGCCAGCCCGGTGGCGTTGACGCCTGGAGGGCCTGGAACGGGCTCGCCAGGTGGGGTGACACATCCGACACCCGCGCCGGGGGAGGTGGCGTTAAACCCGACTGCCCCACAAATCATATTCGTCGGCGTTTTCCACTTTCACGCGCACGATATCGCCCGGCTTGACGTTGGTTTCGCCGTTCAAATAGACCGCGCCGTCAATTTCCGGCGCATCCGCCATGCTACGCCCGATAGCGCCTTCTTCGTCAACCTCATCGACGATCACCAGAATTTCGCGGCCCACTTTTTCCTGCAAGCGCTCAGCGGAGATTTGCTGTTGCAGTTGCATAAAGCGGTTCCAGCGCTCTTCTTTCACCTCTTCCGGCACCTGATCCGGCAGGTCATTCGCGCCTGCGCCTTCCACCGGGCTGTACTTGAAGCAGCCTACACGATCGAGGCGCGCCTCTTTCAGGAAGTCGAGCAGCATCTGGAAGTCTTCTTCCGTTTCGCCGGGGAAGCCGACAATAAAGGTGGAGCGTAGGGTCAGTTCCGGGCAGATTTCGCGCCACTGCTTAATGCGCGCCAGTTGGCGGTCAACGGAACCGGGACGTTTCATCAGTTTAAGAATCCGCGGGCTGGCATGTTGCAGCGGAATGTCCAGATAAGGCAGGATTTTGCCTTCCGCCATTAGCGGAATCACATCATCAACGTGTGGGTAGGGGTAGACGTAGTGCAGACGTGTCCAGACGCCCAGTTTTGATAACTGCTCGCACAGGCTCACCATACTGGTTTTCACCGGTTCGCCATTATGGAATCCGGTGCGGTGCTTCACATCTACGCCGTAGGCGGAGGTATCTTGCGAAATCACCAGAATCTCTTTGACCCCGGCATCAACCAGACGTTTCGCTTCGCTTAATACGTCGCCAATCGGGCGGCTGACCAGATCCCCGCGCATCGACGGGATGATGCAGAACGTGCAGCGGTGATTACAGCCTTCAGAAATTTTCAGATACGCATAATGGCGCGGCGTCAGTTTTACACCCTGTTCTGGTACGAGGCTTAAAAATGGATTGTGCTTCGGCTTCGGTACATAATGATGTACGTGCTGCAGAACTTGCTCATAGCTATGCGGCCCGGTGATTTCCAGTACTTTCGGATGCACTTCGCGGATCTGATCTTCTTTTGCGCCCAGGCAGCCGGTGACGATTACCTTACCGTTTTCGTTCAGCGCTTCGCCAATGGCTTCCAGTGACTCTTGTACCGCGCTGTCAATAAAGCCACAGGTATTAACGATAACCATATCCGCATCGTCATAGCGTGGCACAACGTCATAGCCTTCGGTACGAAGCTCAGTCAGGATTCGTTCCGAATCAACGAGGTTTTTCGGACAGCCCAGGGAAACGAAGCCGATCTTTGGCTGGTGGGTTACATTACTCATAGCTTAAAAAGTGTTCATTTATTGGAATGGTCAGGGCAGGGATTCTACAGATATCCGAACAAAAATTGTATCGCAATCTCATCGGGAGCGGCGGCATCAACCGTTGTGGTTATCAGCAAAAGGTGAAAAAGGGCAATTCTAAGAAAATTCTTGATCTCTGACACCCCTTTGTCTAAAAAACGACCATACTATTAAGTTGAACCCTGGTAGAAAAGAGGAGGAAAAAAGGTATGGTCGTTGACAGACTGAGAACCGATCTTCTCAACAAGCTGATAAACGCGCGTATCGATCTTGCCGCTTATCTGCAATTGCGAAAAGCGAAGGGGTATATGTCAGTCAGCGAAAGTGACTCTCTGCGTGACAATTTTTTTGAACTGAATCGCGAGCTCCACGATCAATCCTTACGGCAGGGACTGCATCTCGATCAGGAAGAGTGGAACGCGCTGCGCCGTGCCGAAGGCGCGCTTGCAGCCGCCGCCGTTTGTTTAATGAGCGGACACCATGATTGTCCGACCTTTATTGCCGTCAACGCAGATAAACTTGAAAACTGTCTGACAACTTTGACGCTGAGTATTCAGAGTCTGAAAGCACATTCACCGCTTACACAGGTCTGAATAAGGGGGAGGCGACTCCTGAGGAATCCCCAGCAAACCAGGACAGGCATAGTGTTATGTGATCTAATTGATTGCGCTAACACTTTCAAGGAAATCATCACTATGCCTGCTCGTTCATTATGCCAAAAATCCTTTAAAAATATACTGGAGCCTTTGCACCTTTACCGCCGTCAATCTCTGATTGAGGCTACCAGTGTAGTGATTAACGGTGCATCTCTTACACTTATTCAGTATTGGGCGTGATTTGTCAGGAGTAGCATCGGTCAGGCACAAGATAAAACGTATCGATCGACTTCGGGGAAAGTCTCACTTGCAGAATGAAGTTTCAGATACTTTTTCAGCGTGTTACTAAAAAATCACGGAGGGAATGACCCGGGTTGTCATGCTCTCCTATATGCCAGCCTGTTTTCCGCCAAAGGTGACTAAATTCGGTTCACCAGACAATCGTTGATGTTCTTAGGGAACGGTATAGTCGAATTCACTCCTGAAACAGGTACGGAATGTCGGCCGTTTACTATTCTGAAACGTTATTTATATCAAATAATTAAATTTTATTTTTATCTTTGTTATTGTAACAATAAATTACATGTTTCTTTCTGTTATCAGCGAACCTGAACCAATTTTAATGGGGGGTTAGATAAAAGCTAATTCAGAAAATTATTTTTTTAAGATATATTGAATTATCAGATGCTCCATTCAAATGAGAGACGAGAATGCAAACGTTAGAACGGTTTTTTCTTTTCGTTACGGGGGACCAACCTGAACGATTTGAAAAAGCAAATAGCAGTTGTGCTGATAGCGTAATCCTTGATTTAGAAAATGCGGTGTCATCTGAGAAAAAAATAATTGCCAGAGAAAATGCTCTGAATTTCATGAGTAATGATGAAAAAGTACTGATTGCTGTACGTGCAAAAATTGTAATAACTTCACGCCTGGCTGGATCATATCCTTCTGTTGACGGTATCACAACTGAATTTATGAAAAACGAGTTGACAATACAAAATGCTATTCACTCCTGTAAAATGGGGTTCAGTGGCAAGGTATGTATTCACCCTCCACAAATTTCACATGTAAACAGAGCATTCAGCTATTTAAAACAAGAAATCGAGTGGGTTCCCCAGATTATGCGACTGGCTCAATATCCCCATGGAGCGTTCAGTCATGAAGGGCAAATGGTGGATAAACCGTTACTGGAAAAAGCAAAAAGGATTTTGGCTCATAGCATTTAGTAAATATATGAAGGAGTCACCAATGAAAGCTTTAGTTTGTGTAAAACAAGTTGTCGATCATAACGTTAGAATTAGAATAAAGCGAGATCATTCTGATGTTGATATTTCTGATTCAAAACTCAGTATCAATCCATTTGATGAAATTGCAGTTGAAGAAGCAGTACGTTTAAAAGAACGGGGATTAATCAGTGAGGTTGTTGTAGTGTCTATAGGAAACACAGGTGTAGGGGATGTATTGCGTACAGCACTGGCAGCGGGGGCAGACAGGGCAATACACATATTAACAAAAAACTCTCTTACACCACTAATTGTGGCCAAAACTATCACCGCTATTACCCGGAATGAAAAACCCGATATTATATTATTAGGCAAGCAAGCTATTGACGATGATTGTAATCAGGTAGGCCAAATGCTGGCAGCATTACTCGATCTTCCCCAAGCCACTAATGTTAGTGAAATTACTATTTCTGATAATTCATTAACTGCTGTTCGTGAGGTTGATGGAGGATTAGAAACGTTAAATTTATCCCTGCCTGCAGTACTCACTACAGATCTACGTCTGAATACACCGAGGAATATCAGCTTGCCGAATGTTATTAAAGCCAAAAAGAAACCTGTTAAGGAGATAGATTTCGATTCACTTGGTATTAACCCGTCATCCAGATTGACTATTATTAAAGTTGATGAGCCAGCAAGAAGGAAAGCAGGCATAATCGTTCCAGATATTAACACGCTGCTAGATAAATTAAAAAACGAAGAAAAAGTAATTTAAGGAGGAAAATATGGCTTCTTTAGTTATTGCTGAACATAACGGCAATACTCTTTTACCTTCAACACTCAGTACTATCACTGCGGCAAAAGCCATTAATAGTGATATAGATATACTTATGTTAGGATATGGTATAGAAAGTATTGCAGTTAAAGCCAGTCATATTCAGGGGATATCCACTGTATTTGTTGCTGACAGCCCACTATTCGAACACCTTCTGGCAGAGAATGTGGAAAAACAGATCAGCTATTTTTTGAATAGTGGGAAAAATCATTATCAGTCCATTCTTTTTCCTGCAAGCTCTTTTGGAAAAAACTGTGCGCCACGCTTAGCAGCAAAACTTGATGTATCTCAGATTAGTGATATTACGCGTGTCATTGATCAACATACCTTTGAACGTCCAATCTATGCGGGTAACGCTATTGCCACAGTACACAGTGATGATGAATATAAAGTGATAACTGTTCGTCCTACCTCATTTGCGGCTGCGGTTGCGGAAGATGAGGGAAAAGCCCCCATTGAATTTACAGAGGTTGTTCTTGGTTCAGATCAGGTAAAATTTATTAGCCAACATGTTAATAAAAGTAACCGTCCAGACTTACAATCCGCCAGAGTTGTAGTATCAGGTGGACGAGGAGTAGGAAGTGCACAGGCATTCAAAGAACTTGTTGATAACCTGGCAGATAAATTAGGCGCTGCCGTGGGGGCAAGTCGGGCTGCTGTAGATGCTGGTTATGCACCAAATGATTATCAGATTGGCCAGACCGGAAAAATCGTTGCGCCTCAACTTTATATTGCTCTGGGAATTTCTGGCGCCATACAACATCTTGCCGGGATGAAAGAGTCAGGCGTCATTGTCGCTATTAATAAGGATCCTGACGCTCCTATCTTTTCTATTGCGGATTATGGTTTGGTAGCTGATATTTTCAAAGCTGTACCTGAACTTATCGATAAATTATAAATCATATTTTTTCCTCCTTAAAGGTAACTTTTATGCAATATACTGATATTCAAATTTGGCAGCCTGGCATTCTGCGCAACACCGATTATCTTAACCCCGGTCCCGCTAAGCTGCTGGCCGCCACTCTGGATAAAGACATCAAAATCTTTAAAGAGGGGGGGCGTTCTGCCAGAATTATGGCACTGGCTCTATTTTCTTCCTGTCGACCGCCAGTCAGATCTATCTGCTGATGGTCATCCGATAAAAGGTCATTTTCTACCCCCTGTTGGCGCTGGTTTATTGAGGAAAAAATTATGAAAAGTATTGAAAGGGATAAATATCAGGATATTCGTGATGCGGTTCGTTCATTATGTAGTGAATTTGATGATAAATATCACCGTAAGATAGATGAAGCAAAAGCCTATCCTGAAGAGTTTGTTAATAAACTAACCAAAGCTGGTTGGCTGGCTGCGCTCATCCCGGAGGAATTTGGAGGGTCAGGGCTTGGTTTAACTGAAGCATCTATTATCATGGAAGAGATCAATAGATCGGGTGGAAACTCTGGAGCCTGCCATGGTCAGATGTATAACATGAATACGTTGTTACGTCATGGATCCGATAAACAGAAAGAATTCTGGCTGCCACGGATAGCTACTGGTGAATGGCGCCTGCAGTCGATGGGCGTCACAGAACCCACAGCAGGTACAGATACCACCAGAATTAAAACTACAGCTGTAAAAAGAGAAGACCGGTATGTGATAAACGGACAAAAAGTCTGGATTTCACGTGTTCAACATTCAGACTGGATGATTCTTCTGGTTCGAACTACTCCCCTTGCAAATGTAAAACGTAAATCCGAAGGGATGTCTATTTTCATGGTTGATATTAAAGAAGCTATGAAAAATGGAATGACAGTACGACCTATTCCCAATATGGTCAATCATGAAACCAACGAGCTCTTTTTTGACAACCTGGAAATTCCCGAAGAAAATCTTATTGGTGAAGAGGGTATGGGTTTTCATTACATACTTGATGGTTTAAATGCAGAGCGTACCTTGATTGCGGCAGAATGTATAGGCGATGGATATTGGTTTATGGATCGTGTTACCCGCTATACCTGCGAGCGTGAGGTTTTTGGTCGTCCCATTGGTCAGAACCAGGGGGTGCAGTTTCCTATTGCAGAAGCATTTATTGCAGTGGAAGCGGCTAATCTGATGCGTTTTAAAGCGTGCGAGCTTTTTGATCAGCATCTTGATTGTGGAGCACAGGCTAATATGGCGAAATACCTTGCTGCGAAAGCCAGCTGGGAAGCAGCCAATGCCTGCCTGCAATTTCATGGTGGATATGGTTTTGCCTGTGAGTATGATATCGAACGAAAGTTTAGAGAAACACGTTTATATCAGGTTGCTCCCATATCTACCAACCTGATCCTGAGCTATATCGCTGAGCATGTGCTGGAGATGCCACGTTCATTCTGATGTCAAATCAATTGGAAAAATATTATGAAACAGTTACCTCTGTCCGGAGTCATTATAGTCTCGATTGAACATGTCATTGCCACTCCCTTCTGTACCCGACAGTTGGCTGATTATTTCTCGCGGGTAACTATAATAGAATGCCAAGAAAACAGGGACTTTTCCTGCAATTATGATGAACGGCTTAAAAATGATTTGTGTATATTCTTTTTCATCTGAGGGAGAAAGCTAAATATAAATGTTATGGAATGCTTCATCATCACCGAAATTTTTTTAATAGTTGATAACTGGCTATATAGTCTTATAGGCACCTTTTTCTAAGGTTGAACATTCCTATACCATTTCATCTGTTTTATCACTATGATATTTATTTCATTGGTTACAATATGAATGCAATTTTATTTACATAATATAGCTGTTCCTACGGTGCTGAAAAATTAAGGAGTTAATAATGAACGATACACTTTCTAATACCCAGCAATCACGTGAGACAATAGAATGTGATGTTCTTATTGTGGGAGCAGGACCCGCCGGATTATCTGCAGCTCTTAAACTTAAATTACAGGCAAATGATGCAGGAAAAGAACTGTCCATTATCGTCCTTGATAAAGGAGCTGAGCCTGGTTCTCATATTCTCAGTGGGGCAGTCATGGATCCCCGAGCGCTGAATGAACTAATTCCTGATTGGCAGGAAAGAGGCGCACCCATTAAACAGCCTGTTACTCAGGATAAATTACTGTTACTGACGAATGAAAAATGTATTAATTTGCCGGATGCATTGATTCCTGATAATTTTCGCAACCATGGAAACTTTATCGTAAGCCTCGGTAATCTCATTAAATGGCTCGCCGGTCAGGCAGAAACGTCAGGCGTGGATATTTATGCAGGCTTTTCGGCAACTGAGATACTGTATGATCAGGATACTAACATTATCGGTGTAGTAACTGGTGATATGGGACGTCATCGGGATGGCAGCAAGAAAGAGGGGTTCCAGAGTGGAATAGAAATTCTGGCAAAATATACAATTTTTGCCGAAGGGGCCCGCGGTAGTCTGGCTAAAGAACTGATCAAAAAATTTCATCTTGATACAGGCAAAGCACCCCAGAGTTTTAGCATAGGCATAAAAGAGTTGTGGGAGGTTCCATCAGACCAGTCCCATCCGGGGCTTGTAATTCACACCACAGGTTGGCCTCTGGATAAAGAGTCGTTCGGGGGTGGGTTTCTCTATCATCTTAATGATAATAAAATTGCACTAGGTTTGGTTGTGGGACTTGATTATTCAAATCCCTGGTTAAGCCCTTTTCAGGAAATGCAGCGCCTGAAAACACACCCTTCTATACGCAAATACATTGACCGGGGTAAGCGTATTGGTTATGGCGCAAGAGCAATCAATAACGGCGGGATTGCGTCTATGCCTGATCCCTGTTTACCTGGTGGTCTGCTGATTGGTTGTAATGCCGGTACGTTCAATGCAAGTAGAATCAAGGGCATCCATACAGCTATCAAAAGTGGCATGATAGCGGCTGACGCTATATTTAATGCTTTGCTGGACAACAGGAAAAACGACATACTGACAGAATATCAAACATTACTGCGACAGAGCTGGCTTTGGCAGGAACTGGAAAATGGTAGTAATTTCAAACCCTGGTTTAAAAAAGGGCGTGTGATAGGTTTTATCATGACTGGCATTGAGCATTGGCTGCTTCCCCGAATGGGTATAAAAAAAATCCCCTGGCGTGTAAAAAATAACCGACCGGACAATATCACTCTGCAACCGGCCAACAAAAGCCAGAAAAAACTGTACGACAAACCTGACGGTAAACTGACGTTTGATATTTTGTCATCCGTCTATCTCAGTAACACCTGGCATGATGACGACCAGCCAGTACATTTGAAAATCAGTGATCAGAATATCCCTATATCCATTAATCTGGATATTTATGGTGGCCCCGAAGAACGATATTGCCCTGCCGGAGTATATGAATTTTTACAGGATAGTGAAACACAAAACATGCGTCTGCAAATAAATTCACAGAACTGTATTCACTGTAAAGTTTGTGACATTAAAGATCCTAAACAAAATATAACCTGGACTACGCCTGAAGGTGGCAACGGACCAAATTATACAGGGATGTAACGCTATCACTCAGTCTGAGCTGTGAGCATAGTAACCAGTTTTTGTGTGAAACCGGGTAATTTGTCAAAGCTTCTGGCGCAGATTTGTAATTTTCTTAATGACCAAAATTCATCAAGATCAATAATCGAAAATTCATGCAACTGACGCAAACGGGATGCAGCAGAGTGAGGCATTATACCAATGCCCACTTTTGCTTCAACCATACGGCAAAATGTTTCAAAGTTGCCGACCTGTATTCTAATTTTCAGTTTAGATGGTACTAGTTCTGCCTTTTTTCGGATAAATTCAAACATTCCTGTCCCTTCAGGCAGGCTGATTTGTTCATATTGAATTAATTCATGAAAGGTCACGCTTTTTCTGTCAGCAAAGGGATGGTCTGTCGCGGTGATAAGCACTAGCCTATCAGTACGGAACGGCAGTATTTCAAGATTATCTGTTGTAATATTACCAGCAACAATTCCGAGATCAGTTTTCCCCTCAATAACAGAACGTACAATTTCCGGACTTGGATACTCCCTGAGATCAATATTCACATCGTTATATAGTGTAAGGAAATGGCTCAACAATGGGGGGAGATACTCTGCAATAGCAGTTATACTGGAAAATATTCTGACATGTCCTTTGATGCCTTTAACATGCTCCTGCATATCGCTACGTAACATTTCCATCTGATTCACAATAAGGCTGGCGTGGTGTTTAAATGTTTCACCAGCAGAGGATAACGTTATCCCCTTGCTACTACGATACAGCAATCTCAGATTGATACTCTGTTCAAGATTACGTATACGCACGCTACCAGATGCGGCAGACATGTAAGTTTTTTCCGCTCCACGTGTTAAGCTCCCTTCTTCACTGATAGCAAGGAATAATTTTAAATCTTTTATATCAAAGTGCATCGTTGTGGCTCATAATTAACGTATAATACAGTGTGCTGCTTTTTTATAGACTCAGTCAGACTGAGTATTTCGGCCTATCCGAATTCCTGTCACGTCGAGATAACTACAAAATGTAGGCTGACGGTGTCACCGCCCTACCATGATCCGGGGCGGATCTGGTAGGACGCTGGTGACCGCTGACAGGGGGTCAGGTCAGACATATTGTCGGAACCGTTGTAACGTAGATGCTAATACCTGCTCCCCGTGGTCATCAGGTTAACCCGTTTACAGCGGTTTTTTCAGCCCCGGCAGATTTATCATAAACTGATCACCGTAAATATGTGGAATCAGCCAAGTAAAGAACAGATTGGCAAACGCCACCACAAACAATGATACGCCTCCATAGGTCAATAAAGCGCATACAAGAATAATCATCGGCATGGCTTTGTTCTGGCCCACCATACAGGTCACAGCACTGACAATTGAGTAGTAAAAACCAGCAAATTCAATCAGCTTGCCAAATACTGCCCCCAGCAGAAAGACAGGAAAATAAAGTTTTACAAAACCGATCAACTTATCCATAAATATATCACTGAAAACCGGGGCGACCGTCACTGGACGGGTGAACAGAACTGCGCCAAGTGCTACCAGCGGAGCAAAAAGGATCACACTGTAACCACGATAAGCGACCAGCATCAGTAATGAATACATTCATTGTCTTATCTCGCTAGCATGACTACCCATTTTATCCATGTTATGCAACAGCTTGTGTCATATTTTTCTGATCTCCATTTTAGATCAGACAGGCTATTACTCAGGGATTCCGGCGCGAAGAATGGAACATACTCTAAAAAGTACTCGGCGGATTCAAGTCGGTATCACTCCGTTAATAATCTTTATTCTCGACCCGCTGCATGTTGATTTTATGGTTAAACGCCGTTCTCTTATTCATCGCAGGAGTAAACCATCATGACATGCAGTGAAATCCCCAGAAAACGATCATGTATTCAATCGTTGATTATCGTTTCGAATACCGACTTTTATCGCAGGATTTATGATGGCTAAAGTCGATGTGAAATGCCCGTTTTGCGCGCAAACGGCATCCGTTAAAAAGTATGGTCCGGGGAGTGCAGGGCACCAGCATTACCGCTGTCAGGCATGTTGCCGCAGCTTTCAGGTCGACTATGAATACCGCGCCTGTCAGCCCGGCATGAAAGGGCAGGTTGTTGATCTTGCCATGTACAATGCCGGTATTCGTAATCCGCAGGGGTTGGCCATCAATCCCTGGAGCGGCGCGCTATGGCTGCATGAACACGGTCCGCGCGGCGGCGATGAAATTAACATCCCGGAAAAAGGCAAAAATTATGGCTGGCCGCTGGCCACATGGGGCGTCAACTATAGTGGTCTGAAAGTGCCGGAAGCCAAAGGTGAAATTGTCGAGGGAACGGAGCAACCGGTTTACTACTGGAAGGATTCTCCGGCGATCAGCGGGATGGCTTTTTATGCCAGCGACGTTTTTGCGCCGTGGCGGCACAAACTGTTTATCGGCGCGCTAAAAGATAAAGAGGTCATTGTGATGCGCGTCGATGGCAATACGGTGACGGAAGAAGGCCGTATTCTGGGTGACAGAAATCAGCGTATTCGGGATGTGCGTGTCGGACCTGACGGCTACTTATATGTGTTAACCGATGAGTCCGACGGGCAGTTACTCAAGGTAAGTCCTGCAGCCACGCGTTAGGTCACCGGGATCATCACCACTTTGCGAAAAGCAGGGCGCTCGGTAAGCTGCTGATACCAGCGCTCCAGATTCGGGCGCGGCGTCCACTTCAGACCCACGTTCAACAGGTTATAGACGAAAGGCGCAATAGCGATATCGCCGGTGCCAAAGTTATCCCCGGAGAACCACGGCTGGTGGGCCAGAGCATCATCAAGAAGCGCAAACAGGCTGTCACACTTTTCGATACCGGCTTCAATTGCCGCCTGATCGCGTTTTTCCGGCGGGGTTCTGACCAGTCCCATCAGGATCACGCGGTGCGCCGGGCTCAACGTTTGATTCGCCCAGTCCATCCATTTTTCGCCCTCCGCACGCCGCGCCGGATTATCAACCCATAGCCGGTTCTGGCCGTATTGCGCCGCCAGATAGCGGACAATGGCATTGGATTCCCACAATAACAGGTCGGTTTCATCATCTTTAAGCAGCGGCACCAGCCCATTAGGATTCATCGCCAGATAGTCGGCATCCTGGTTAACGCCGAATTTTCCGCCTGCCAGAATTTGATCGTATGGCAGTTCCAGCTCTTCAAGCGTCCACAACACTTTTTTAACATTAGTCGAGTTGTTCCGGCCCCACAGCGTAATCATATTAACCCCTTCCGTTTTATCAGGATGATGACAGTAATCGGCCTACCGTGAGATAAACCTAACATTTACACAATGGTCTGTAAAAAAATCGTTATGAAGGAAGCGTAACGGGATGTTATTGCATAAACTTTAAAAACTTTACCAAGTTACGGTTTCTTTAACGTCGTGAGTGCGTTATTACTCACCGCACTTATTACACGGTGGTGTGACGTGTGTTTTTGGAATGGATACTCGGGTGGTACTATGACGCAATACGCTTCTTCCCTTCGTAGCCTCGCGGCAGGTTCGGTTCTCTTATTCCTTTTCGCTTCGCCTGTAAAGGCAGAGGAACAAACGATCGCGCCGCCGGGCGTTGATGCGCGAGCCTGGATCTTAATGGATTACGCCAGCGGTAAAGTACTGGCGGAAGGCAACGCCGATGAGAAACTCGACCCTGCCAGTTTGACAAAAATTATGACCAGCTACGTGGTGGGCCAGGCGCTGAAGGCAGGGAAAATCAAGCTGACCGATATGGTGACGGTGGGCAAAGATGCCTGGGCGACGGGGAACCCGGCGCTACGTGGGTCGTCGGTGATGTTTCTGAAGCCAGGCGATCAGGTGTCGGTTGCGGATCTTAATAAAGGCATCATCATTCAGTCAGGTAACGATGCCTGTATCGCGCTTGCCGACTACGTCGCCGGAAGCCAGGAGTCCTTTATCGGCCTGATGAACGCCTATGCGAAACGACTGGGATTAACGAATACAACCTTCCAGACGGTACACGGTCTTGATGCGCCAGGGCAGTTCAGTACCGCTCGCGATATGGCGTTGCTCGGCAAGGCCTTGATTCACGATGTGCCTGACGAATACGCCATTCATAAAGAGAAAGAATTTACTTTTAATAATATTCGTCAACCAAACCGCAACCGCCTGTTGTGGAGCACCAATCTGCATGTCGACGGCATGAAAACGGGGACAACGGCAGGCGCTGGGTATAACCTTGTCGCCTCCGCCACCCAGGGCGATATGCGCCTGATCTCTGTCGTGCTGGGGGCGAAAACGGACCGTATTCGCTTTAATGAGTCAGAAAAACTGCTGACCTGGGGTTTCCGCTTCTTTGAAACGGTCACGCCGATTAAACCTGACGCGACATTCGTGACGCAACGGGTCTGGTTTGGCGATAAGCGTGAGGTCAATTTGGGGGCGGGCGATGCGGGGTCTGTGACGATTCCGCGTGGGCAGCTTAAAAACCTGAAGGCCAGCTTTACGTTGAACGAACCACAGCTCACGGCGCCGTTGAAGAAAGGGCAGGTTGTCGGCACCATCGATTTCCAGCTTAACGGAAAATCCATTGAGCAACGCCCGTTAATGGTGATGGAAAACGTCGAGGAGGGGGGATTTTTCAGCCGGATGTGGGATTTTGTGCTGATGAAACTCCATCAGTGGTTTGGCAGTTGGTTCTCGTAAAATAACTCCGTTGCCGGGTGCGCGTCGCATCCGGCAACGGGCGGTTAATACATCAGAGTAATTTGTTGCGCTTTAGCGTAGGCCACAAAGGCCTCGTCGGGACGGCGGTCGCTGATAATCGTATCAAAGCGTGATAATTCCCCCATCCGCGCCGGACGTACCTTGCCGAATTTACTGTGATCCACCACCAGTACATGGCGCTGTGCCATTGTCATTGCCCAATGTTTTACCGGCAGCTCTTCCAGATTAAAGCAGGTAGCGCCTTTACTGGTATGAACGCCGGCGGCGGAATAAAACGCGATATCCGGACAAATATTGTTTAACGTTTCATGGAAATCAAGCGGTTTGAAAATGGCGTTGCTGGCGTGAAACTCCCCGCCGCTGAGGATGGCGCGGCAATGGGGTTTGTCCTGCAGCGCCAGAAAGGTATTAAGTGAATAGCACACCGCCGTAAAGGGAAGGTCATTATCAATGGCTTCAATGATCCACGGCGTGGTGGTGCCGCAGTCAATAAATACCGTCTGATGCGCTTGTACCAGGCCCGCAGCCAACTGAGCGGCTCGGCGTTTTTCTTCCACCAGACGAGATTTTTGATCGCTTAACAGATAATGGCTGGCGCTGCGGGGCTCCAGTACGATATAGCCGCCCAGCAATACGACAGGCGCGCTTTTATGGTTCAGGTCGCGACGAATGGTCATTTCAGAGACGCCCAACAGGGTCGCGGCTTCTTTAAGATGAAGTTTATCGCTGCGTTTTAAGGCCTGCAGCAATTGACCAATACGCTCGTCGCGTCGCGTTTCCATAGTTCCCCTGGAGAGTTAAATAAGCGCTCCGCACCATACAGAGCGCTTAATATTACTCTTTTTTTCGCTATTTAGTCACGTACCCAGCCTTTTCGAATGGGCAATGCGAAACAGAAACGGTAACAACGTTGCAGCGCCTGGTAGAGCGGCGCGCCGTACCATTGCCAGATCAGCTGTGCGCTCAGGCAGCCAAGCATCGCTACCAGCAGCGCGCCAATCATATCTAACGGCCAGTGTACGCCGAGATAGACGCGCGACCAGGCGATGGTCATGGCTATCGCCATCATCACGATGCCTGACCAGAGGCGGTGCCAGAACAAAAACGCCAGCGCAAAGGTAAAAATCACCGTACCGTGATCGCTGGGGAACGAGTCATCGGCGGCATGATGCAGGAAGTTATAGCCGATATGATCGACAAATGGACGGTCGTGCGGGAAAAGGTGTCCCATTGTCCAGGAGACCGCCAGACTGATAATCAGCGCGATGCCGATTTTAACGATCAGCTGACGCTGGGCGCAGACCCGATCGCGGGGACCCCACAGCCAGAGTACCACGGCTAAGAGCGGGACGATGTTGATGACATCTTTGGCGATAAAGATAGCGAGCGAAATCGTCCACTGCGCGGAATCAGGCGTGGCGTTAATAAAATAAAACAGCGAGTTGTTAAGGTTTTCCAGCATAACATCCAGGCTCGGAGCAATGAAATCAAAAGGGATAGCCAGCTCATCCCCGTGCAAACTGAGCATAAATGCAGCGTAACAGGGAGGAAAAGCAGTATTGTCTTATTTGGCGGCAACATGAAGAGATTTAAGACAATGGCATAAAATAATGTCGATGATAACGGCGCAAACTTAAATTAACCTTAAAGTACGCAAGCGCTAAGCGGCTTTCTGTAAAAATGTGCGCTATTTCCCTTGCAGCCTCATAATTCGCTATCTCAGTTCCCCGACTTTCATTACACTCTGCGCGGTTTTTATTGGCGAAGAGATGGTATGCAGAATCGTTTACAATCAGGCGGCAGGCTGGGACGTCAGGCGCTACTTTTTCCTCTCTGTCTGGTGCTGTACGAATTTTCTACTTATATTGGCAACGACATGATCCAGCCGGGTATGCTGGCGGTGGTTGAGCAGTATCAGGCGGGCCTGGACTGGGTTCCGACGTCCATGACCGCTTATCTGGCGGGCGGTATGTTCTTACAGTGGCTGCTTGGCCCGTTGTCTGACCGGATTGGCCGTCGTCCCGTGATGCTGGCGGGCGTCGTGTGGTTTATTGTCACCTGCCTGGCGACGTTACTGGCGAAAAACATCGAACAATTTACCTTCCTGCGTTTTTTGCAAGGGATTAGCCTGTGTTTTATCGGCGCTGTAGGGTATGCCGCTATTCAGGAATCCTTTGAGGAAGCGGTGTGTATAAAAATTACCGCGCTGATGGCGAACGTGGCGTTAATCGCGCCGCTACTGGGACCACTGGTTGGGGCGGCGTGGGTGCATGTTCTGCCGTGGGAGGGGATGTTTATTTTATTTGCCGCACTGGCCGCTATCGCCTTTTTCGGGCTACAGCGCGCAATGCCGGAGACCGCCACGCGGCGGGGCGAAACGCTGTCATTTAAGGCGCTTGGCCGGGATTATCGGCTGGTGATAAAAAACCGGCGGTTCGTCGCAGGGGCGTTAGCGCTGGGATTTGTCAGCCTGCCGCTGTTGGCCTGGATTGCGCAGTCGCCGATTATCATCATTAGCGGCGAACAGCTCAGCAGCTATGAATATGGTCTGCTGCAGGTGCCCGTTTTTGGCGCGCTCATTGCCGGTAATCTGGTGTTGGCGCGTTTAACCTCCCGACGTACGGTTCGCTCGCTGATCGTGATGGGCGGCTGGCCTATCGTCGCGGGGCTGATCATCGCCGCGGCGGCGACGGTGGTTTCATCCCATGCTTATTTATGGATGACGGCGGGATTAAGCGTATACGCTTTTGGCATTGGGCTGGCGAATGCCGGACTGGTGCGTCTGACGCTCTTTTCCAGCGATATGAGTAAAGGAACGGTCTCGGCGGCGATGGGAATGCTACAAATGCTGATTTTTACCGTTGGCATTGAAGTCAGTAAACACGCCTGGTTAAGTGGCGGCAATGGTCTATTTAGCCTGTTTAATCTGGCAAACGGTATTCTTTGGCTACTGCTGATGCTGGTCTTCTTAAAAGATAAGCGGACGGGCAATTTGCAAACAGTCTGAGAGAGCGGCTACGCCTGATAAGCTTTCTGTTATCAGGCATAGAGAGGCATCCGCTAGATGTTAAACGGCGGCTCGTTGTTTAATACGCTGTCGATGATATCCAGCACGCCTTCCTGGTTGTTCGATCCGGCGCGGTATTTCGCCGCCGCCGCGACCGCTTCGCTGGCGTGCGACATGGCAAAACTAAACCCGGCCTGACGCAGCATCTCAATATCGTTGCCGCCGTCGCCGAATACCACCACTTCACTATCATGAATGCCCCAGCGCTGCTGTAACAGACGCAGGCCGTTGGCTTTATGCACGCCGGGAATTATTAAATCAATACTGCCATAGCCGGTATGAACGGGGACCATGATATCGCCAATGGCGTCGTGCAGCGCCGCCTGTACTTCCGGTATCCGTTCATCGGTAATATTAAGGCCGAATTTGAAAAAGACATCGTTGATGTTATTAAAATTATCCACAAACTCCAGACGATGATAATACATTGCCGCAACGGCTTTTAACGCATCGTTGTACCGTTTCAGCGTATAGGCGCTGTTTTTTCCACAGGCGATAATCTCCACATCGGCGCGTGTGAGCAGGTGTTCGACAACCGTCTGGAAGTCGGCTTTTGTCAGCTCGCCGTTAAAAATATCCTCTCCTTCGCTGACCACCCAACCGCCGTTTTCCGCGACAAAAGCGATTTCGTGCGCAATTTCCGGAAAGAACGAGATTAACTGGTAATACTGGTTGCCGCTGGCCACGACAAAGCGAATGCCTTGCCGCTTCATTTGTTGGTACTGCGCCATAAACCGGTCACGGTTATAGGTTTTTTGATCGCTCAGAAAAGTGCCGTCCATGTCGACGGCGATTAATTTGATACTCATGCGTTATGCTCCATCACCGGTTGCGGAGTCGATACAGGTTTGGCGACGGCCTTCGCCACCAGCGCCGCCAGAATAACCAGCGCCAGCACAACCATCATGGCGCTGCGTAATCCATAATGCTCTCCCAGATAGCCCAACAGCGGCGGCCCGACCAAAAACGCCAGATAGCCGGTCGTGGCGACAACGCTCACGCGCGTCGGCGCGTCGGGACCGGTATCGCTGGCGGCGGAAATGGTCAGCGGGAAGCCGAGCGAAGCGCCTAAGCCCCAAAGAATGACCGAGACGCCGGCAACCCAGTCGCTATCGACAAAAATAATCAGGCCAATGCCCAGCGCTCCCATCAACGCGCTGGCGCGAACAACCGTCACCCGGCTATAGCGGTCAATAAACCAGCCGCCGGTAAAGCGGCCAACGGTCATACCAAGCGTGAAACCGGCGTAGATCAGAGAGCCGGAGGTTGGGCTAAAACCGTGTCCGTCTACCATCAGTAGCGGCAGCCAGTCATTCGCAGAGCCTTCGGCGAATGCCATTGCCAGCACCACCACGCCAATAAGCAAAAGCTGGATGTCCCGATAAAAAGGTAATCCTTTTTCCTGAAGGTGAGCATCTTCCGATGCGTTTTTACCCGTACCGTCAGGGATCGCCCGAATGGCGATAAAAATGGGCGCGATCGCCACGGCAGCCGCGAGGATGATATGGATGTTAGCCGGGACGCTTAATGCGGTTAACGCCATGCCGACACCAGCGCCCGCCAGCGTGCCGAAACTGTAGAAACCATGCATCATCGGCAGAACGGTTTTATTCAGCTCGCGTTCGACCGCCGCGCCTTCGACATTAATCGCCACTTCGGCGGCGCCAAAACTGGCGCCGAAAACGGCTAATCCAAGGGCAAAAATCAGCGGCGAGGCGCACCACAGCGCGACGCTAAGAATAACCATCCCGGTTACTGCGCAGGTCATCGTCGTGCGAATAACCTTCCGGGTGCCAAATCGTTTCACCAGCCAGGCGGAACAAAGAATACCGCTCATTGAACCGATAGAAAGCCCGAATAAGACCGCCCCCATTTCCGCGGTAGAGACGGAAAGAATATCCCGAATAGCAGGCGTTCGGGTTGCCCAGGAGGCCATCAGCAGTCCGGGTAAAAAGAAGAACATAAACAGCGCCCAGGTACGGCGTTTTAAGGCGTTACGTGAGGAGAGGACGGTCATAGCGTCAGGCCAGAAAATAGAAGCGAGAGGTAAACATTAGCAAGCTTGTGTACATTTGTACATATCGTCGTCATACTTCGTTGTGCAGACAGTTTTTACTGTCTGTTTTTTCAGCGTAAGCGGCAGGCTACTATCGCCTGCATCCTGAATGAGATGTGGAACTCATCATGAAAGAAAATGCCGTAAGACGCGCCAATGATCCTAAGCGACGGGAAAAAATAATTCAGGCCACACTGGAAGCGGTAAAGACCTATGGCGTTCATGCCGTGACGCACCGGAAAATCGCCGCTATCGCTCAGGTGCCGCTTGGCTCAATGACCTACTATTTTACCGGTATGGATGCGTTATTGAGTGAAGCTTTTACACTTTTCACCGAGAACATGTCGCGTCAATACCAGGATTTTTTTGCGCAGGTGACGGATGCGGAGGGGGCGTGCCAGGCGATAACGGAAATGATTTACGGCTCGCAGGTTACGACGCCGGATAATATGGCGTTAATGTATCAGTTATATGCCTATGCCAGCGATAAGCCAGCGTTAAAAATAGTCATGCAAAACTGGATGCAGCGTAGCCAGAATACGCTGGCGCAGTGGTTTGACGCGCAGACCGCCCGCGCGCTGGATGCGTTTATCGAGGGGATGACGCTGCATTTTGTAACGGATAGAACGCCGCTGGCGCGTGAAGCGATTTTACAGATGGTAAAGCGAATCGCCGGAGAGTCAATGTCGTGTCACTCTGCGTCAGGCAACAAAAAACCCACCAACCTTGAACCGAAATGGCGGGGTTGATGGGCTCCACAAAATGGGGACATCAAAGAAAAGCAGTGGCAATAGGTATGACTGATGCTTTAACGAAAAGTTCGACCTATTGGCAAAATTTTTTCACTTAAAGGCAAACTTCAGTTTTATCCTAACCCCGGCCAGATGATGACAATAAGCGTCCCCGCCAGCGTTAGCAGAACGTTGGCGATGGCGTAAGTCCCCGCATAACCCAGCGCTGGAATATTGCTGCGCGCTGTATCGCTAATGATTTCCATCGCCGGGGCGCAGGTACGCGCGCCCATCATGGCGCCGAACAGCAGCGCCCGGTTCATGCGCAGCACATAAGCGCCAAACAAGAAGCAGATCACCACCGGTACCAGGCTGACGACAAGCCCGGCGATCAGCATTTGTCCGCCGACCGCGCCCAGACCGTTGCTGATACCGCTGCCGGCGCTTAAACCAACGCCTGCCATAAACACCATCAAGCCAAATTCTTTCACCATATTAAGCGCGCCCTGTGGAATATAACCAAAGGTAGGATGGTTAGCGCGCAGGAAACCGAGCATGATCCCGGCGAACAGCAATCCGGCCGCGTTGCCGATGCCGAAACTAAAATTGCTGAACTGGAAGGTAATCATCCCGATCATTAACCCGATGATAAAAAAAGCGCAGAAGGCGAGCAGGTCCGTCACCTGACTATGGATCGAAATAAAACCAATGCGATCGGCGATGGTTTTTACGCGTCTGGCGTCGCCGCTCACCTGTAACACGTCGCCTTTATTCAGCACGACGTTATCGTCGATAGGCATTTCGATCTGGCTGCGGATGACGCGGTTAAGGAAGCAGCCATGATCGGTCAGCTTGAGCTGAGCGAGGCGGCGACCGACCGCATTGTGGTTTTTCACCACAATTTCTTCCGTCACGATGCGCATATCAAGCAGATCGCGATCAAACACTTCCTTACCATTACGAAAGCTGGGATCGAGCCTGGCGTGCGCGTCCGGATAGCCGACCAGCGCAATCTCATCGCCCATTTGCAGCACCGCATCGCCATCCGGGTTCGCCAGAATACCGTTACGACGAATACGTTCTATATAGCAGCCTGTCTGGCGGTAAATACCCAGCTCGCGCAGGTTTTTGCCGTCAGTCCAGGCCACCAGTTCCGGACCAACCCGATAGGCGCGGATAACCGGCAAATAAACCTTGCGATTAGCATCGGTATCCAGACCGCGCTCGCGGGCAATTTGCTGGGCGCTGGTTTGCAAATCCTGATGCTGTAGTTTAGGCAAGTAGCGCGCGCCCACGATCAGACTGACCAAGCCAATCAGATAGGTCAGGGCATAGCCCAGGCTCAGATTATCAAGAGCGGAGGAGAGTTGGGTGCTGGCGATGCCGGAATGTCGCAGGGTATCGCCTGCGCCAACCAGCACGGGCGTGGAGGTCATTGAGCCAGCCAGCATACCGGCCGTCAGGCCGATATCCCAGCCGAATAGCTTACCAAGGCCTAAGGCGATTAGCAGAGCGCTACCGACCATGACCAGGGCAAGCATCAGATAATTTTTACCGTCGCGAAAAAAAATCGAAAAAAAGTTGGGGCCAGCCTCGACGCCGACACAAAAAATAAACAGCATAAATCCCAGATTTAGCGCGTCGGTGTTAATACTGAAGTGTTGCTGCCCTAATAATAGAGAGACCACTAAAACGCCAATGGAATTACCAAGTTGGACTGAACCCAGACGTAACTTGCCAAGACACAGGCCAAGAGCCAGGACCACAAATAATAACAGGATGTAATTCCCATTTAACAAATCTGCGACGTTTATATTCACGGAGACTAACTTCTTGTTTACGAGTAAGCTGTTGAAAGAAATGGTAATTTACGCTACTGTTTTTATCATGAATTAAGGGTGCAATCGTATTGCATACAGCATCCAAATAAAAACAACACAACAATATATCCTGCTAGTTTAATCTTATTGCGTACTAACGGCTATAAGAATCGTGCAGGTGTGTTTTTGGCATGGAATGCCACATGACTTTATCTGACTGGATGCCTCACGGCGGAAAGCGTGTTCGATAGAGAGTGTCAGGAGGAACGATTGAAACATAAACACGGGTGGGCAAGCGTTGTCTGCTGCTTTGTACTCTTTATTGTGGTGTGTCTTTCATTAACTATGCATGTACAAGGCGCTTTTCGCGCGGCAGGGCATCCTGAGATTGGACTGTTATTTTTTACGTTGCCTGGTGCGGTGGCCAGTTTTTGTTCTCACCGACGCGAGGTGATCCGACCGCTGATCGGGGCGATGCTGGCGGCGCCGTTTTGCCTGGTGTTAATGCGCGTGGTATTTATGCCTACCCGATCGTTTTGGCAAGAACTGGCGTGGTTATTTAGCGCCGTATTCTGGTGTGCGTTAGGCGCGCTCTGTTATTTGTTTATTAGCAGCCTGTTTAGCCACCGGCGAAAAAAACGCCGATAGCGCCCTCCGTCAGAGGGCGTTGCCAGAGCAATCAGGCGAAAAGATTCAGATTTTCTTTTGCCCATGCTTCAAAATCCGTACAGCCGCCGATATGTTTTTGATCGACAAAAATCTGCGGTACGGTTTCTACAGGTTTACCTACGGTTTTTTCCAAATCCGCTTTAGTAATGCCTTCAGCATGGATATCAATATAGCGGTAGTTGAAATCGTCGCGTTCTTTGCTCAGTTTTTCCGCCAACTCTTTTGCACGCACGCAATAAGGGCACCCTGGACGGCCAAAAATAACAGTAAACATATCTCTCCTCGAACATAAAGCCAGACGGCGAACAGGTGTTATCATGCCGCGATTTACGGCAGATGAAAAGCAGGTTACGCCTGTTCCTTTGATAACCCAGGGCTATATCTGTTAAGCACGCCGGACCAGAACGTTCTACACTGTGCGTCAGTTAACCGGGAGGCTTGATATGCGCACGATTGGCGTGTTACCCAAAAGCGTACTGATACTGGAATACCTCGGTATGATTTTGCTGGCGCTTGCTCTGCTATCGCTTAATCATTACCTTACGCTGCCCGCGCCGTTCAATACGCCGCTGGCTGGCGTATTGATGGTTTTCCTGGGCGTCGTGTTGATCCTCCCCGCCGCGGTGGCGATGATGTGGCGTATTGCGCAGTTACTGGCGCCGCAGTTGATGAAACGTCCACCCGACATTTCTTCCCGTTCAGATAGAGAAAAGCATAATGAGTCCGACCATTGAACTTCTTTGTGGCCATCGTTCTATTCGCCATTTCACCGATGAACCCGTGACTGACGCGCAGCGAGAGGCCATTATTGCCGCCGCGCGCAGCACGTCCAGTTCCAGTTTTTTACAGTGCAGTTCTATTATCCGTATTACCGATCGGGCGCTGCGCGAGGCGTTAGTGCCCCTGACGGGCGGGCAAAAGCATGTGGCGCAGGCCGCTGAGTTCTGGGTATTTTGCGCCGATTTTAATCGTCATTTGCAGATCTGTCCTGACGCGCAGTTGGGGCTTGCCGAACAACTGCTGCTCGGTGTCGTCGATACGGCGATGATGGGGCAAAATGCGCTGACGGCGGCGGAATCACTGGGGTTAGGCGGCGTGTATATCGGCGGCATCCGTAATAATATTGAATCTGTTACCGAACTATTAAAATTGCCGAAGCATGTATTGCCGCTCTTTGGCCTGTGTTTGGGATGGCCTGCGGATAATCCGGATCTGAAACCGCGCCTGCCTGCCGAGCTTGTGGTTCATGAGAACCAGTATCAACCGCTTGATGAAAAGCTGCTGGCGCGCTATGACGAGCAGTTGGCTGAGTATTATCTGACCCGCGGCAGTAATACGCGACGCGATACCTGGAGCGATCATATCCGTCGCACCCTGATTAAAGAAAATCGCCCATTTATCCTTGAATATTTGCATAAACAGGGCTGGGCGACGCGCTAAAACCTGCGGGCCAGTGTATGATACGCGGGCTTTTCAGGGTTTTCAGCGAGGTGCAGGGTGAAAATTGCCATATTGTCCAGGGATGGAACGCTCTATTCTTGCAAACGTCTGCGCGAAGCGGCGATGCGGCGCGGCCATCTGGTCGAGATACTCGATCCTCTTTCCTGCTATATGAATATTAATCCGGCTGCGTCGTCGATCCATTACAAGGGGCGTCGTCTGCCCCATTTTGACGCCGTTATTCCCCGTATTGGTTCGGCCATTACCTTTTATGGTACCGCTGCGCTACGTCAGTTTGAGCTACTGGGTAGCTATCCGCTGAATGAATCCGTCGCTATTACCCGCGCGCGCGATAAGCTGCGATCGCTACAACTTCTGGCGCGCCAGGGGATCGATCTCCCCATTACCGGGATCGCCCATTCGCCGGATGATACCAGCGATCTTATTAAGATGGTTGGCGGGGCGCCGCTGGTCGTGAAGCTGGTAGAAGGCACGCAAGGGATCGGCGTGGTATTGGCGGAGACGCGTCAGGCTGCTGAAAGCGTTATTGATGCGTTTCGGGGGCTCAATGCCCATATCCTGGTTCAGGAATACATTGCCGAAGCTAAAGGATGCGATATTCGTTGTCTGGTCGTCGGCAATGAGGTTGTGGCGGCGATTGAGCGGTGCGCGAAAGCCGGTGATTTTCGCTCCAATCTTCATCGTGGCGGGGTGGCCAGCATCGCGACGATCACGCCCCGTGAACGGGATATCGCCATCAAAGCCGCACAAACGCTGGGGCTGGATGTGGCGGGTGTCGATATTTTACGCGCCGCGCGCGGGCCGCTGGTGATGGAGGTGAATGCCTCGCCGGGACTGGAAGGTATCGAAAAGACTACGGGCGTAGATATCGCGGGGCGAATGATTCAGTGGATAGAACGTCACGCTACGCCTGAATTTTGCCTTAAAATCGGCGGCTAATCGCAATCGTGGATTCCGCCGTAGTACGAAGCACGCTTTTTGCGTAAGCTGTGCCGGTAATTTTTTCATCGTCATCGTAAGAGGTAGCACATTATTATGATATCACTGGTCGTTCCCACTCTGGATACGTTGCGTCAATGGCTCGACGACCTGGGCATGAATTTCTTCGAATGTGATACCTGCCAGGCGCTGCATTTGCCGCATATGCAGAATTTTGACGGCGTCTACGATGCTAAAATCGATTTGGTGGACAACACCGTTCTTTTTTCCGCGATGGCGGAGGTCAGGCCTTCCGCGTTGCTGCCGCTGGCGGCCGATCTCTCTGCTATCAACGCCAGTTCGTTGACGGTAAAAGCCTTTCTCGATATGCAGGATGATAATCTGCCAAAACTGGTTGTGTGCCAGTCTTTATCCGTTATGCAAGGCGTCACCTACGAACAGTTCGAATGGTTTGTTCGCCAAAGTGAAGAGCAGATTTCTATGGTGATCCTTGAGGCCGGGGCGCATCAGCTTCTGTTTAACGCGGAAGAAGACGCGCAAAAAACCAGCGCAGTTGACCATTTTCTTCACTAATCCCTTCCGATAATCAGGCAGTCGCTGCCAGCGCGGCTGCTGTTTACACTTTTTTATGCTGCTATTAACCTTTATTTAAAGAATTATTCACCTCCTTTCTGACCATTTCGCTTTATCACATAGACAAAACCTGCATAAAAAATTGATAAAAGGCGTTTTTTAATCTGGGCTATAGCCTCAAACCTTAGCTAAAGTTATTCTTGCGAAGCTTCTATAGCGAGCTTGATGGCAGGGAGGGCGACCTCTCTTCTTCATTTGTATCAAATGAAAAGGTATGCACATTTCAGGCATGTTTTAAACCACGCCTAATGGGTTCATTTGTTAACGGATTTCAGAAGGAAAGCGATGATGACCGCCTTAAAGAAAAAATGGCTATCGGGTCTGGTTGCGGGTGCTCTGATGGTCGTCTCTGTCGGCACGCTCGCTGCCGAACAAAAAACGCTGCACATTTATAACTGGTCAGATTATATCGCGCCGGACACGGTGGCGAACTTTGAAAAAGAGACCGGGATTAACGTTATCTATGATGTCTTTGACTCTAACGAAGTGCTGGAAGGCAAGTTAATGGCAGGCAGCACCGGGTTCGATCTGGTGGTGCCATCGGCCAGTTTTCTTGAGCGCCAGCTCACCGCGGGCGTTTTTCAGCCGCTGGATAAAAGCAAACTTCCCGGCTGGAAAAACCTCGATCCTGAACTGCTGAAACTGGTAGCGAAGCACGATCCTGACAACAAATACGCCATGCCCTATATGTGGGCCACGACGGGCATTGGCTATAACGTTGATAAAGTGAAAGCGGTGCTGGGGGATGATGCGCCAGTGAATAGCTGGGATTTAGTCCTCAAGCCGGAAAATCTGGAGAAGCTAAAAAGCTGCGGTGTCTCTTTCCTTGATGCGCCTGAAGAAATTTTTGCCACCGTGCTGAACTATCTGGGTAAAGATCCGAATAGCAGCAAAGCGGATGACTACACCGGCCCGGCAACCGATCTGTTGTTGAAGCTACGGCCAAACATTCGCTATTTCCACTCCTCGCAATACATTAACGATCTGGCTAATGGCGATACCTGTGTGGCCATCGGCTGGGCGGGCGATGTCTGGCAGGCCGCTAACCGAGCGAAAGAGGCGAAAAATGGCGTCAATATCTCTTTCTCGATCCCCAAAGAGGGGGCAATGGCGTTTTTTGATGTGTTTGCCATGCCGGCTGACGCCAAAAATAAAGACGAGGCCTACCAGTTCCTTAATTATCTGCTGCGCCCTGATGTGATTGCCCATATTTCCGATCACGTTTTCTACGCCAATGCGAATAAAGAGGCGACGGCGCTGGTCAGCCAGCAGGTGCGCGATAACCCGGGAATTTATCCGCCGGCGGATGTGCGGGACAAGTTGTTTACCCTGAAAGTGCAGGAGCCGAAGATTGATCGCGTCCGCACCCGCGCATGGACGAAGGTGAAAAGCGGTAAGTAATTTATTAACGGTATGGCCTGATAAGCGTGCGCTATCGGGCATTCCACCGTTTGTATCGTTTGATTGTGTTATGCCGGAGAGCGCCTTGTGAATGATGTCCCCCACCGCCCGCAGGTGAAAACCCGTAAAGCGCTGACGCCGCTTCTGGAAATTCGCAACCTGACGAAGTCATTCGACGGGCAACATGCTGTCGATGATGTCAGTCTGACTATCTATAAAGGCGAGATTTTTGCCCTGCTGGGCGCGTCAGGTTGTGGAAAATCGACCCTGCTACGGATGCTGGCAGGTTTTGAACCGCCGAGCAGCGGGCAAATTATGCTCGACGGCGTCGATCTGGCGCATGTTCCGCCGTATCAGCGTCCGATTAATATGATGTTTCAGTCCTATGCGTTGTTTCCGCATATGACGGTAGAGCAGAACATCGCTTTTGGTCTGAAGCAGGACAAACTGCCGAAGGCGGAGATTACCAGCCGCGTCAATGAGATGCTGGGTCTGGTGCACATGCAGGAGTTTGCGAAACGTAAGCCGCATCAGCTTTCCGGCGGTCAGCGTCAGCGCGTGGCCCTGGCGCGCAGTCTGGCGAAACGTCCTAAGCTGCTCTTGTTGGATGAACCGATGGGCGCGCTGGATAAAAAATTACGCGACCGGATGCAGCTTGAAGTGGTGGATATCCTTGAGCGCGTCGGCGTGACCTGCGTCATGGTGACGCACGATCAGGAAGAAGCGATGACGATGGCGGGGCGCATTGCCATCATGAACCGTGGAAAATTTGTGCAAATTGGCGAACCGGAGGAGATTTACGAGCATCCGACGACCCGCTACAGCGCCGAATTTATCGGATCGGTAAATGTTTTTGAGGGCTTACTGAAAGCGCGTGAAGAGGACGGTCTGGTCATTGACGCGCCCGGTTTGGTTCATCCGTTAAAAGTCGATGCAGATGCCTCTGTCGTTGATAATGTGCCGGTATATGTGGCGCTACGTCCGGAAAAAATCATGCTCTGTGAGTCGCCGCCTGCCGATGGCTATAATTTCGCCGTCGGCGAAGTGGCGCATATTGCGTATCTCGGCGATCTGTCTATTTATCATGTGCGGCTAAAAAGCGGGCAGATGATCAGCGCTCAACTGCAGAATGCGCACCGTTACCGGAAAGGGTTACCGACCTGGGGCGATGAAGTGCGTTTGTGCTGGGAAGCGGATAGCTGCGTGGTCCTGACGGTATAAGGGGGAAACATGAGCACACTTGAACCTCCGGCACGCATCAGTAAACCTGGCGGCGCGGCGCTATGGTTGGCGCGAATGCAAATGAAACATGGGCGTAAGCTGGTTATTGCTTTGCCTTATATCTGGCTCATTCTGCTGTTTTTACTGCCGTTTCTTATCGTCTTTAAGATAAGTCTGGCGGAAATGGCGCGGGCGATCCCGCCGTATACCGATCTGCTGGAATGGGCTGACGGTCAGTTGTCGATTACGCTCAACCTCGGCAATTTTTTGCAACTGACCGACGATCCGCTCTATTTCGAAGCCTATCTACAATCGTTACAAATTGCCGGTATTTCCACAATCTGCTGCCTGCTGCTGGGCTACCCGCTGGCGTGGGCGGTGGCGCACAGCAAGCCCTCCACGCGCAATATCCTGCTGCTGTTGGTGATTCTGCCCTCGTGGACGTCTTTTTTAATACGCGTCTATGCCTGGATGGGCATTTTGAAAAACAACGGCGTGCTGAACAATGTGTTGCTGTGGCTCGGGGTTATCGATCAGCCGCTGACGATCCTGCACACTAACCTGGCCGTCTATATCGGCATTGTTTATGCTTATCTGCCGTTTATGGTACTGCCCATTTATACCGCATTGACGCGCATTGATTATTCGCTGGTGGAAGCGTCGCTGGATCTCGGCGCCCGACCGCTGAAAACATTTTTTAGCATCATTGTCCCGCTCACCAAAGGCGGAATCATCGCCGGCTCGATGCTGGTTTTTATCCCGGCGGTGGGCGAGTTCGTGATCCCGGAACTGCTTGGCGGGCCGGACAGTATCATGATTGGTCGCGTCCTGTGGCAGGAGTTTTTCAATAACCGCGACTGGCCGGTTGCTTCTGCGGTCGCCATTATTATGTTGCTGCTGCTGATAGTACCGATCATGTGGTTCCATAAACATCAGCAAAAAAGTGTGGGGGAGCACGGATGAATAACTTACCGGTCGTTCGCTCGCCCTGGCGCATTCTGATTCTGGTGCTGGGGTTTACTTTTCTCTATGCGCCGATGTTAATGTTGGTGATTTACTCGTTTAACAGTTCGAAGCTGGTGACGGTGTGGGCGGGATGGTCGACGCGCTGGTATGGCGAGCTCTTTCGGGATACCGCCATGATGAGCGCAGTGGGACTAAGCCTGACAATTGCCGCCTGCGCGGCGACGATGGCGGTGGTGCTCGGTACCATTGCTGCGGTGGTGATGGTGCGATTTGGACGGTTTCGCGGCGCAAACGGCTTTGCGTTTATGATCACCGCGCCGCTGGTGATGCCGGATGTGATTACCGGGCTGTCGCTGCTGCTGCTGTTTGTCGCGCTCGGTCATGCTATCGGCTGGCCCTCCGATCGCGGGATGCTGACCATCTGGTTGGCGCACGTCACGTTCTGTACCGCCTACGTGGCAGTGGTGATCGCTTCGCGATTACGCGAACTGGATCGTTCGATTGAAGAGGCGGCGATGGATCTTGGCGCGGCGCCGTTGAAGGTCTTTTTTGTCATTACGTTACCGATGATCATGCCAGCGGTGATCTCGGGCTGGCTGTTGGCCTTTACGCTTTCCCTTGACGATCTGGTGATTGCCAGCTTCGTTTCCGGTCCCGGCGCCACCACGCTACCGATGCTGGTTTTCTCCAGCGTGCGCATGGGCGTGAACCCGGAAATCAACGCGCTGGCGACGTTAATCCTCGGCGTTGTAGGAATCGTCGGATTTATTGCCTGGTACCTGATGGCGCGAGCGGAAAAACAGCGGATTCGCGATATCCAGCGTGCAAGACGCGGCTGAAGCCACTAAAATCTTCCACTATGGCAATGCGTTGCCGCGCGGGTCGCGGCATCATTTTCAGGGAAGACATTCATTGGGATTTATAAAGCAATCAACCTCATCACATGCCCGTTTAAATGTGCCTACGCTGGTGCAGGTTGCGGCTATGGCGATTATTTTGATTCGCGGTCTCGATGTGCTGATGATTATGAATACCCTCGGCATACGCGGGATGGGCGAGTTTATTCATCGCAGCGTGCAGACGTGGAGCTTAACCCTGGTCTTTCTGGCAAGCTTAGTGCTGGTCTTTGTTGAAATTTATTGTGCGTTTTCGCTGGTGAAAGGCCGTAGCTGGGCGCGCTGGGTGTACCTGGCGACACAAATTATTGTGAGCGGATATCTGTGGGCGGCGTCGTTAGGCTACGGGTATCCGGAGTTGTTTAGCATCGCGGGAGAATCGAAGCGTGATATCCTGCATTCCCTGGTTATGCAAAAACTCCCCGATCTTTTAATTCTGTTTCTGCTGTTTATTCCCGCTCCCAGCCGTCGGTTCTTCCGGCTGCAATAATGTGTATAATCGTCGCCCCGGATAATATGAAGGTTTTTTGGTATGCAGTGCGCACTCTATGACGCGGGTCGCTGCCGTTCCTGTCAATGGATTACGCAGTCGGTTAACGAACAACTTTCCGCAAAAACAGCCGATTTACATCGTTTGCTGGCCGGGCTGCCTGTTGAACAGTGGTGCGCGCCGACTGGAGGCCCGGAACAGCATTTCCGCAACAAAGCGAAAATGGTCGTGAGCGGTAGTGTAGAAAAACCGCTCTTCGGGATGCTGCATCGCGACGGTACGCCGGTCGATCTTTGCGGCTGCCCGCTGTATCCCGCCTCCTTTGCCCCCGTATTCAGCGCGCTAAAACCTTTTATTGCCCGTGCCGGACTCACGCCTTATAACGTGGCGCGAAAACGCGGCGAACTGAAATACCTGTTGCTGACGGAAAGTCAGTTCGATGGCGGTATGATGCTACGCTTCGTGTTGCGTTCAGAAAACAAACTTACGCAACTGCGCGCGGCGTTACCGTGGCTGCGCGCGCAACTGCCGCAGCTCAGAGTGATCACCGCAAATATCCAGCCGGTACATATGGCGATTATGGAAGGGGAGACGGAAATCTACCTGACGGATCAGCAGGCGCTGGCGGAACGTTTTAACGATGTGCCGCTGTGGATTCGCCCGCAAAGTTTCTTTCAGACCAACCCTACGGTCGCCAGCCGATTATATGCAACGGCGCGCGATTGGGTAGGACAACTGCCGGTACGCCATATGTGGGATCTTTTTTGCGGAGTGGGCGGATTCGGCCTGCACTGCGCGACGCCGCAGATGCAATTAACCGGTATTGAGATCGCGCCGGAGGCGATTGCCTGCGCGAAGCAATCCGCTGCCGAGCTGGGATTGACCCGCCTTCATTTCCAGGCGCTGGATTCCACCCAATTCGCCACCGCACAAGGCGAAACGCCCGACCTGGTATTGGTGAATCCTCCCCGCCGCGGCATTGGCAAGCCGTTGTGCGATTACCTTGCACAAATGGCGCCGCGTTTTATCATTTATTCAAGCTGTAACGCGCAGACGATGGCGCAGGATATTCGTCATCTGCCGAACTACCGTATTCAACGTGTTCAGCTTTTCGATATGTTCCCGCATACCGCGCATTATGAGGTTTTAGCGTTACTGCGCAGGCTGTAGCGCCAAAAGCCAGACATACCAAATATCTATATTAACTATCTAATTATCCATAAATAATAATAACCATGATCGATCGATAAAAAACTCCGATCGATCATGGTTATATATTACCCTATTTTTGCAAATCAAATCACAAATAATCACTTTAAATCTTTTAATGACTAATTTTGATTATTACAGTGCGTGTAAGGCAAAATTAGACAAGGTGGTTTATCGGGTAACTTTCAATAGCATCAGCGAAGCAATACGTAACGTCAGTAAAGGGGTCAATCATGACAACGAATAGGCACGCTTATGGAGGGCGTTCAGACGATGTTTGCCAAATTTATAGATGTTATTCAAACGTTTTTAACTGAACCGGCAATATTAATTGGGATATTAGTCGGTGTTGGCTATGCGCTGGATAAAAAGACGCCTATAAAAATTATCACCGGTATGATCAGCGCGATGGTCGGTTTGATGATGGTGTTATTTGGCGGCTTTCAATTTTCAGCCACTTTTAAACCGGTTGCAGAGGCAGTCAGCAAGGCTTATGGCGTGCATGGATACTTAATGGATTCATATGCCATGAAAGCCGCGACGCAAATAGCGCTGGGCGATAATTTCGGCTATGTAGGATACGTTTTTGTATTGGCGTTTTTTACTAACCTGTTATTAGTTTTATTTGGCCGTTATACCGGCGCAAAAGGTATATTTCTTACCGGTAATACCGGGGTCTCTCATTCACAGGCAGTACTGTGGTTAATCGTCTTCTGGCTGGGGTTCGGTTGGGTACAATCCATTGTAATTGCCGGGGTATTGACCGGGGTCTTTTGGGCGTTTTCAACTACACTTATTGTTAAACCCATCGCCAAAGTGACCAATAACGCCGGTTTTACCATTGCGCATAACCAGATGCTGGGACTGTGGTTTTTCTCGAAATTCGCGCATAAATTCGGCGATCCGGAAAAGCATGACGCCGAAAACCTGAAACTTCCCGGTTGGTTAGCCATTTTTAACCACAACGTGACGGCAATCGCCATTGTGATGACGCTCTTCGTTGGCGGTTTTCTATTGGCGACAGGGATCGATAACGTACAGTTAATGGCGAAAGGCAAACCCTGGTATATCTATATCATCAATCTGGGCCTGCAATTCTCTATGTATATGGTCATCTTGCTGCAGGGCGTGCGGATGATGGTTGGTGAAATTAACGGTTCGTTTAAAGGATGGCAGGATCGCTTTATTCCTAACGCCATACCGGCTGTGGATGTTGCTGCTTTATTACCTTTTTCGCCTAACGCGGCCACGCTGGGATTCGTCTTTTGTACTTTCGGCACGATTTTTTCCATGGGCATCCTGCTGCTCATCCATAGCCCTATTATGGTATTGCCTGGTTTTGTTCCGCTCTTCTTTTCCGGCGGTCCCATCGGCGTATTAGCCAACCGAATGGGGGGATATCGTTCCGTTATTATTTGTACTTTCCTGTTAGGGATTATTCAGACTTTCGGTACGGTATGGGCCATTCCTTTAACCGGGCTGGCAAAAGAAGGTGTGGGCTGGACGGGAATATTTGACTGGGCGACTCTGTGGCCTGCAATTTGTGAATTACTGAAATTTATTGCTTCAACGTTCCATCTTGGTCCTTATTCCATTTAATTGATTCGGTTTATATAAAGGATTTTATTATGAAAGATTCTGTAAATATTTTATTCGTATGCGGTTATGGTGTAGGCAGTAGCGTAATGTTACAGACTGTTGTTAAAAAAGCGTTAGCAAAATATGACTTCTCTTTTGATATGGAGCATACGGCAGCGGGAGAGGTCGGTGGATTTACCGACTGGGCAGATATTTATGCGATTTCGAAAAAATTGCTTGATGTTGTTAGCCTCGATCCTAAACACGGACAATATCTCATTCCCATTGAAAATATCATGGATGGCGAATCAATAGGTAAACAGATTTACGATGTGGTAGAGAAAAATTTTCCGCACCTGCTCAACAAATGAGGGTGAGTCATGAAAGCGATTATTCTGCTGTTTGACAGTCTGAATAAAAACTATTTGCCGCCCTATGGTGATTTGCTAACGAAAGCGCCTAACTTTCAACGCCTGGCGGCACATGCCGCCACCTTTGACAATAGTTATGTCGGCAGTATGCCCTGTATGCCAGCCCGTCGGGAACTGCACACCGGGCGCTATAATTTCCTGCATCGTGAGTGGGGGCCGCTGGAACCCTTTGATGATTCCATGCCGGAATTATTGAAAAAAGCGGGGATCTACACCCATCTTATCAGCGATCATCTGCATTACTGGGAAGACGGCGGCGGTAACTACCATAACCGCTATAGCTCCTGGGACGTAGTACGCGGTCAGGAGGGCGATCACTGGAAGGCAAGTGTTGGCGAGCCGCCCATTCCGGAAGTACTGCGCGTTCCACAAAAACAAACCGGAGGCGGCGTTTCCGGGCTATGGCGTCATGACTGGGCGAACCGCGAATACATCCAGCAGGAAGCCGATTTTCCCCAGACGAAAGTTTTTGACGCCGGGTGCGATTTTATCCATAAAAATCATGCCGAAGATAACTGGTTATTGCAGGTTGAGACGTTTGATCCGCATGAGCCGTTTTATACCACCGAGGAATATTTATCGCTCTATGACGATGAGTGGCAAGGCCCGCATTATGACTGGCCGCGCGGCAAAGTCAGTGAAAGCGAGGAGGCGATAGCGCATATTCGCTGTCGTTATCGGGCCCTGGTTTCCATGTGCGACCGCAATCTGGGACGTATCCTTGATCTGATGGATGAACACGATCTCTGGCGCGATACGATGCTGATTGTCGGTACCGATCACGGCTTCTTGCTGGGGGAGCACGGTTGGTGGGCTAAAAATCAAATGCCCTATTATAACGAGGTGGCGAATAACCCGCTGTTTATCTGGGACCCGCGCAGCGCGGTATGCGGAGCGCGACGGCAGTCGCTGGTGCAGATGATTGACTGGGCGCCAACGCTACTGGATTATTTTCAGCAACCTATTCCCGCAGATATGCAGGGCCAACCGCTGGCGAAAGTCATTGCCAGTGATGAACCCGTCAGGGAAGGCGCGCTGTTTGGCGTGTTTAGCGGACATGTTAATGTTACCGACGGACGCTATGTTTATATGCGGGCCGCGCAGCCGGGGCGTGAGCATGACATTGCGAACTACACGTTAATGCCGATCAAGATGAATGCGCGTTATGACGTGGATGAACTGGGAAAATTATCTCTGGCACCTCCGTTTAACTTTACTAAAGGGCTTCAGGTATTACGTATTCCGGCCAGGGAAAAATATAAAGGTGTGAATAGCTTTGGTCATCTCTTGTTTGATCTCAGAGACGATCCGCAGCAGCTGCATCCTATTCATGATGAGGCCATCGAAGCAAGGATGATCAACTTACTTATCCGTTTGATGAAAGAAAATGATGCTCCGGCGGAGCAGTATCGCCGTCTGGGTTTGGATGTTGTCTAAAAACGTAACAATGTTGTAAGCCGGGTGCGCGTTAGCGTCACCCGGTAAGTATTAGTCCGAATCGCCTGTTGATGCAGGCGTTTGAGACTGATGACAAACTGTAGAATGCTCAATGGCGCTGCGCTTATCAGGCCAGGATAGTTTCCGATGGCGGCCCGTGGGCTGAATAAGGTATTTATACTGCCATTTCGCAACACGGTGGGCTAATCACATACGTTTTACTGCGGGAACCACTGATCGCTGATTTTCTGATAAGTGCCGTCCGCTTTAATGGCGGCCAGCGCATTATTCAGTTTTTCCAGCAACGCCTTATTGTCCGGGCGCACCGCGATGCCAAGTCCGGTACCGAAGTATTGCGGATCGGTCACTTTCTCTGTTGCCGGACCCAGTTGCGGATTCGTTTTCAGCCACTCATTGACCACTGCGGTATCGCCAAAGACGCCGTCAATACGGCCATTTTTCAGGTCGATAATCGCATTCTGGTAGCTGTCGTAGGCCACGGTTTTGACCTCCGGATGTTTATCCTGGAGATATTTTTGATGCGTGGTGCCATTTTCCATACCGATACGCTTACCTTTTAGATCGGTAAAGGTTTTATAGGTGTCTTTTTTGGCAATCACCAGCGCGGAGTTCGCATAATAGGGATTGCTAAAGGCGACCTGCTTACTGCGCTCCGGGGTAATGTCCATTCCGGAAATGACGGCATCATATTTTCTGAATTTCAGCGCCGGGATAAGACTATCGAAAGCATGATTGGTAAAAGTACATTCTGCCTGCATTTGCTTGCATAATGCGGTTGCCAGATCGATATCGAAGCCCACAATTTTATTACTCGCATCCAGGGATTCAAACGGGGGATAGGTGGCGGAAACCCCGAAATTGATTTTTTCAGCGGCGATGCTGCCAGTGGCGAAAGAGGCGAGTAATGCGGCCAGAACTAACTTTTTCATGATGTCACTCCCGTAATCTTATGATTATGCGCCGTGTCTGCGGCATAGATTTACAATGCCATCAATTGAATTTGTATGCAATAAAAATGATTAAATATTTTTAAATGGATAAAAAAAGACGGACAAGTTAACCACTTGTCCGTCAGGTTTATTCAATATTATGCATCGTAGGCTTGATAAGCGCAGCGCCATCTGACCATTGTCGAACGGCGGCGAGAATGCCTTATTCTGCCTGGTTAATTGCGCCGCTCAAACGCCAGGGCTTTACGCTCAATCAAACGCATCATCAGCGTCAATAGACCGTTGACGACCAGGTAAATTACGCCTGCCGCGCAAAATACCACCACATCGTAGGTACGACCATAGAGCAACTGACTGTACCCCATGACCTCCATCAAGGTGATGGTATAGGCCAGCGAGGTACTTTTGAAGACCAGTACCACCTCATTAGAATAGGAGGAGAGGGCGCGTTTAAACGCATAGGGCAACAAAATCGCCAGCGTATCTTTCTTACTCATCCCCAGCGCGCCGCAGGACTGCCACTGACCTTCCGGAATCGCGCGAATCGCGCCATAAAATAGCTGCGTGGTATAAGCGGCGCTGTTTAGCGACAACGCGATCAGTGCGCACAGCCACGGTTCAGACAGTAGATGCCAGAGTAGCGGATACTCTTGCAGGGTCGGGAATTGACCGGGTCCGTAGTAGATCAGAAAAATTTGCACCAACAACGGCGTACCGGTAAACAACGTGATATAGCCGCGCACCAGCCACACCACGAACGGCGTTTTTAGCGTCAGGATGATGGTAAAAACTAACGCCAGCACCAAAGCGACGGCAATAGAAGCCACGGTCAGCGTCAGGCTGGTGTGTAGCCCTTTTAGCAGTTCAGGTAAATACTCAAGCATTAGTCCGGCCTCCGCTCAAAACGTGTCGCGCGCAGGTCTATGCGTTTGAGAATGTACTGACTGATCAGCGTAATGACCAGGTAAATAGCCGCCGCAATAATGTACCAGTTAAACGGTTCCTGGGTGCGTGTGGCAATACTTTTGGTCTGCAACATCAGATCGTTAACGCTGATAAGGCTGACCAGAGCCGTATCTTTTAGCAACACCAGCCACTGATTACCCAGCCCTGGCAGGGCGTGACGCCACATCTGCGGCATCACCAGACGGAAAAAAATCGCCGTCTTTGATAATCCCAGTGCCTGACCCGACTCCCACTGACCAGACGGAACGGCTTTCAGCGCGCCGCGTAGCGTCTGCGACGCATAGGCCGCATACAGCAGGGACAACGCAATCACGCCGCACAGGAACGGACTGACGTCAAAGTTCTCAATCTCCATTTGCACCGGGATCTGCGTAAAGCCGAGATGGAGGGTAAACCCGTCAGACAGCGTAAGCAGGAGTTGCGAGGAGCCGAAATAGATAAACAGCACCACCAGAATTTCCGGCAGGCCGCGCAAAATAGTGACCAGCGCGGAGCCTATCCAGGCAATCGGGCGCCATTTTACGGACTCCCAGACGGCAAAGAACATGGCTAACGCGAGGCCAATGATCAGCGCGCAGACGGCAAGGCCGACGGTCATCCCGGCGGCGCTTGCTAAAGGAAAAAATTCGTTCATCAAAGATTACTTCTGGAACCATTTGTTATAGATGGTCTCGTAAGTCCCATCTTTCTTCACTTTTTCCAGCGCAGTATTGAATTTCTGCTGCAGCTCGGTGTTGCCCTGACGTACCGCGATACCCAGGCCGGTGCCGAAATAATCTTTATCGGTGACTTTATCGCCGACCGGCGCCAGCTTAGGATTGGCTTTCAGCCATTCGGTCACGACCGCCGTGTCGCCGAAAACAGCGTCGATACGGCCATTTTGTAGATCCAGCTTCGCGTTCTGATAGCTGTCATACGGTACGGTGGTGATTTCCGGATGCTTATCCATGATGAATTTCTGGTGCGTCGTACCGTTCTGTACGCCGACTTTCTTGCCTTTCAGTTGATCAACGCTGGTGTATTTGCCCTGCTGACCCACGAACAGCGCGGAGTTGTCGTAATATGGCGTGGTAAACAGCACCTGCTTTTCACGTTCCGGCGTGATATCCATTCCCGCCATTACAGCGTCGAAGCGGCGGAATTTCAGGCTGGGGATCAGGCTGTCGAACGCCTGATTGGTAAAGGTACAGGAGGCGTCGATCTCTTTACATAGCGCGTTGGCCAGGTCGACGTCAAAGCCGACAATCTTGTTATTAGCATCCATCGATTCGAACGGCGGATAGGACGCTTCGGTCGCAAAACGAATGGTCTGGGCTGCTGTAGCGGAAAGGCTAAAGCCTGCAATTAGCGCGGCAATCAGAACTTTTTTCATTGTCATTGTCCCGAATCTTAGTGAGAGAGATAGTTTTTGAACGCTTCGGTCTGAGGGTGGGCAAAGCAACCCGCATCACCGTGCTCGACGATGTGACCATTTTCCATATAAATCACACGACTGGCGGTCTTACGCGCCACTTCGACTTCATGCGTAACGATCACCTGAGTAATGTTCGTTTCCGCCAGCTCATGAATAATGCTGACGATTTGAGCGGTAATTTCCGGGTCCAGCGCGGCGGTCGGTTCATCAAACAGCAGCACCTGCGGCTCCATCATCAGCGCGCGGGCAATCGCGACGCGCTGCTGCTGACCGCCGGAAAGGTGCAACGGATAACGATCGCTATAGGGCTTCAGACGTAGACGCTCCAGCAGCTTTTCTGCGCGCGCCAGCGCCTGATCTTTTGTCAGACCCAGTACGCGGCAGGGCGCTTCAATCAGATTCTGCACAACGGTGAGATGCGGCCAAAGATTATATTGCTGAAAGACCATTCCGACATTTTGACGTAGCTCACGAATCGCCTTATCGGACGGCGTTTTCGTAAAGTCAAAATGGTTCCCGGCGATAGTCAGAGTGCCGGAGCGCGGCATCTCAAGCAGATTGAGTACACGCAGCAGCGAACTTTTACCCGCCCCGCTTGGGCCAAGCAACACCAGCGTTTCGCCTTCGGGGCAATCCAGCGTGATATCGAACAGCGCCTGATGCGCGCCGTAAAAGCAATTAATGCCGTTTAATTGAATACTCATTGACACTCGTATACAGGCAGTCTGATAGCTATTGAAGCCGCAGATAGTACCTTTCGCAGAATAGTTATGCAATATTTATGCGTTAAAAGTTAAATATATCCCACATTCTTCCCTAAACATAGCACAAAATAGCAGGAGGAATAGTAGGTAAGAAGAATTGTCGGCATCCCGGGCAGAATGCCAGACAATTTACGGGGTTATGGGTGCAAAAGCGGGGGAATACTGTCTGTTAACGGTTTTCTATTGACTGGCGCAGCGTACCGGCAGGGGCATGGACATCTCCGCCCAGATAGCGAACGTCGTCAATCACCCAGCATGAGCCTTCGTGAATCATAAGCACTTCATCCTGCCAGCTTTGATCGCCCTGTTTTAACGCCACCCGCAGAGGAATGTTGCGCGCATCTCGGTTCGGAATGGTTGATGCGCTGGCGACGTTGGCGCTATCCGGCAGCGTAGCGCGGCTGGAGAACAGATCGCCGCTCATCAACTGGCGGTGCTCCGTATCGCGGCTGGCGTCGGTCAACAATTTCGCCAGGTTATCACTCAAGTAGGGGCGAAGCGCGGCGATATCATTGCTGTGGTGTTGAATACGGTAGTCGTAAAATTGTTGAGCCACGCTGTCCGGGCCGCCTTCCACACACGCGCCGATACGCGGGCCATTATCTTTGTAGGCGGGAGTGACGGTCGTACAGGCGCTAAGCAGAAGCGCGCACGGGATGAGCAAAGAGAGTTTAGAATAGCGCATGATGATTTCCTTATAGGCGATCGAGCAAAAACCGATCTACGATAATCAATTATATCCTTTCAATGATAGCGTATCAGCTTGATAATGCGTTTGAGATCGTGTGCTTAGCTAACCCGGGAGATTCACTATGCAGTTTTCAACAACCCCAACGCTGGAAGGACAAAGCATCGTGGAGTATTGCGGTGTGGTAACGGGCGAAGCCATTTTAGGCGCCAATATTTTCCGCGATTTTTTCGCCGGCATTCGGGATATCGTCGGCGGACGTTCCGGCGCGTATGAGAAAGAGCTGCGTAAAGCGCGTGAAATCGCTTTTCAGGAACTTGGCGAGCAGGCTAAAGCGTTGGGTGCCGATGCGGTGGTAGGCATCGATATTGATTACGAAACTGTCGGCAAGGATGGCAGTATGCTAATGGTCAGCGTCAGCGGAACGGCGGTGAAAACGCGCCGATGAAAGCGCTACTGTGGCTGGTGGGTCTCGCGTTGCTGTTAACAGGCTGCGCGAGCGAAAAAGGAATTATCGATAAAGAGGGATATCAGCTTGATACCCGACATCGGGCGCAGGCGGCCTATCCGCGCATTAAAGTCCTGGTGATTCACTATACGGCGGAAAACTTTGACGTTTCGCTGGCGACGTTAACGGGTCGCAACGTCAGTTCGCATTACCTGATTCCCGCAACCCCGCCATTATATGGCGGTAAACCGCGCATCTGGCAACTGGTGCCGGAACAGGATCAGGCCTGGCATGCGGGCGTCAGTTTCTGGCGAGGCGCCACGCGTCTCAATGATACGTCTATTGGCATTGAGCTGGAAAATCGCGGTTGGCGAATGTCCGGCGGGGTGAAATCTTTCGCGCCGTTTGAATCCGCGCAAATTCAGGCATTGATTCCGTTAGCGAAGGATATTATCGCGCGCTATGACATCAAACCGCAGAATGTGGTGGCCCATGCGGATATCGCGCCGCAGCGTAAAGACGATCCCGGCCCGCGCTTCCCGTGGCGCGAGCTGGCGGCGCAGGGGATTGGCGCCTGGCCTGACGCCCAGCGTGTGGCGTTTTATCTGGCTGGACGCGCGCCGTATACGCCAGTCGATACCGCAACGGTGCTTGCGTTACTCTCGCGCTATGGCTATGAAGTCAAAGCCGATATGACGGCGCGCGAGCAGCAGCGGGTGATTATGGCGTTCCAGATGCACTTCCGTCCGGCGCAATGGAACGGTATCGCAGATGCCGAAACGCAGGCGATTGCCGAAGCATTACTGGAGAAGTACGGCCAGGATTAACGCGGTAAATTTCCGTGATCGCGCAGCCAGGCGGCGGTGCGCTCAATGCCTTCGTCCAGCGTGATGATGGGCTGGTAGCCCAGCTCTTCCTGCGCGCGAGTCGTATCGAGCGTAAAATCAAAATTCAGTTTTGACACGCCGTAATGCGTTAGCGGGGGCTCTTTGGCGGATTTTTTGCCGAAGCGCTCCATACTGCGGGCGATCATATCCAGCATCGGGTAAGGCACAGAGCGAATGCGGCAATCGATAGTCAATTCATCAATTAACTTTTGTACGATGCTGCGTAAGGTACGGTTTTCGCCGTTAGTGATGTTATAAGCGCGGCCAGAAGGCAGATGATCGCAGCCCGGCTGGCTGGCCAGCCACATGGCGTGGATCGCATTTTCATAGTAGGTCATATCGACCAGCGCGCTGCCCCCGTGCGGTAATAAGACGCTACCGTAATGGTGCATCATATGCGCCAGACGTGGGATAAATACTTTATCGTGCGGGCCAAACAGGCTTTGCGGACGCAACACCGTAAAACGTGTTTGCGGATTGGCCTGCGCCAGCAGATTAATCACCTCTTCGCCGGCGGCTTTACTGCGGGCGAACTCATTGGCAAACCGATGCGGACGGAAATCCTCTTTGATATCACGGTGATGGTGGTAATCAAAATAGAGTGAGGGAGAGGAGATATGAATAAAATTGCGCACGCCCCAGGCGACCGCCCATTCTCCCAGGCGGCGGGTGGCGCGAACATTCGCCAGATCGAAAGCTTGTTGGGTTCCCCAGGGCGAGGTAAAGCTGGAGCAGTGCCACAATGTGTCGATCCCGGCGAGCATCACTTTAGCCTGCGAGGAGACCAGTTCGGTTAAATCCGCATGGACGAATTCCGCGCCCATTTTTTCAAGCAGCTTGCCCATCGCTTCATTGCGACCCGTCGCTCTGACGCTGATGCCTTTATTGCGCAAAAATTCAACCGCGTTTCGACCTAAGCCGCTGGTGGCGCCGGTAACCAGTACCTTCATATCAATCCACTGTGTTTAATAAACCGTCGTGCGCATTCTTCCGTGAATTACGTCGGTATGCAATGGGAAACACGAAAGAATACAGCAACTTTTTCTCATTTTTCTGTGATTTGTTCTGCAAGTCGGGCAATACGCCTTGCCATTCCCCGGAAAATAAACAGGTGCGCCGGGATCATCAGTAGCCAGTAAATCAGGCCCGGCATTCCGTGTGGATGCCACCAGGCGCGCACGTCAATTTCGCGGTAGCGGCCTTTATCGTGCAGCGTGAAGCTAAGCCGCCCCAGGCCCGGCGCTTTCATGCCAAACAAGAGCGTGAGCTGTTTTTCTGGTTCGACAATGATCACTTTCCAGCTATCTACCGTATCGCCAGGCTTGAGCAAAGTATGCGACGGGCGGCCTTTCGCCAGTTTATGCCCCACCAGACGGTCCATCGCGGCGCGCGTCTGCCACAAAATATTGCCGAAAAAATAGCCCTCTTTGCCACCCAGCCGATTTACGACCTGCCATAGCGCCGATAGGCTGGCCGGGGTCTGCGCGGTAAAGCCCGCCTGCTTTGGAAAATAGCCGTATTCGGGACGCCAGCGGGCGAAGGCCAGCGCGTCGTAGCCCCAGTCGCTGGAGTTCACCAGTTTTTCTTCTTCTTTCAGCGTGCGGCGAACGGCGTCGTCAAAGGTGATAAGCGTTTGGGGGATCAACTTTTTTAACGCGGCGTCATCGGCCAGCAAATCGTGCCTTAACCCCTGGATTAAGGCTTTTGCGGTAGTCGGCGGCACGGAGGTAATGACGTTTAAAAACCAGACCGAAATCCAGCGGGTCGGAAAAGGCACCGGGATCAGCGGACGCCGTTTACCGCTGACGGCCATAAAACGTTCAAACTGCTGCTGATAGCTTAATACCTGCGGCCCGGCGGCTTCCAGAATACGATGCTCGTGCGCAGGGTGGTCCAGCAAGCCGACCAGGTAGTAGAGTAAATTTTCCAGAGCGATGGGCGTGGTGCGCGAACGCACCCAGCGCGGCGGCGTGAGTATTGGCAGGTTGTAAACCATGTCACGCATGACTTCGAAGGCGGCGGAGCCTGCGCCGACGATGATCCCGGCGCGTAATTCTGTCACCGGCACGCCTGCGTCGCGCAGCGTGTCAGCCGTAAGCTGGCGGGCGCGCAGGTGATCGGATTGCTCATGCGTCGGCGCCTGCAATGAACTGAGGAAAATAAGTTGTTTAACCGGCGTCTGGCGCAGCGCGTCGCGCACGTTGAGCGCCGCCTGACGCTCATGGGCGATAAAATCGCCGCCTTCGCCCATGCCGTGTACCAGATAGTAAACGGTATCAACGTCGCGAAGCAGCGCAGGTAAATTTTCCGGCCAGTGCAGATCGACCTTATGACAACTGACGTTGGCGAGGCGCTGTTTTTCCAGACGTTCCACGCGCCGCGCCGCCGCCCGCACCTGATGCCCTTGCTGACTTAGCGCAAAGACCAGGTGCTGGCCGATATAGCCGCTGGCGCCGAGAACCAGAATGCGTTGCGCCACGTTGCTCTCCTTAGCGGGCTAAAAAGGCGCGCCAGTGGGCGACGACGTCGGTAAGCTGTTCGCGAGAGACATCCAGATGCGTCACCAGACGCACAATCGGCGCGGCGTTAATCAGGATATTCCGTTCCCGCAAATAGTCGCCAAGCGCGGCGGCCTGTGCTTCGCCAACGCGAACAAACAGCATATTCGTTTCGTGGCGTATGACCTCCGCGCCCGCTTCCCGAAGCTGCTGCGCCAGCCAGGCGGCGTTATCATGATCCTCTTGCAGACGCGCCACGTTATGCTTCAGCGCATACAGTCCGGCCGCTGCCAGAATCCCGGCCTGACGCATTCCGCCGCCGACCATTTTACGCCAGCGCGTCGCGCGTTTAATGTAATCGCGGTTGCCGACCAGCAGTGAACCGACCGGCGTTCCGAGACCTTTTGACAGGCAGATGGTAAAAGAGTCGCAATACTGCGTAATCTCTTTTAACTCACAGCCGTAGGCAACCACCGCGTTAAAAATTCGGGCGCCGTCAACGTGCAGCGCCAGTCCACGTTCGCGGGTAAATGTCCAGGCGTCTTTCAGATACGCGCGCGGCAGCACTTTCCCGTTATGCGTATTTTCCAGACTGAGCAAGCGCGTGCGCGCGAAGTGGATGTCATCCGCTTTAATCTTCGCCGCCACGTTCTCCAGCGGCAGCGTACCGTCCGCGGCGGCGTCGATGGGCTGCGGCTGAATGCTGCCGAGCACCGCCGCGCCGCCAGCTTCATAGAGATAATTATGCGCGCCCTGACCGACGATATACTCTTCGCCGCGTTCACAATGGCTAAGCAGCGCGACCAGATTGGCCTGGGTGCCGGTGGGTAAAAAAAGCGCCGCTTCTTTACCGGAAAGGTCGGCGGCGTAGCGCTGAAGGGCGTTAACAGTAGGGTCATCGCCGTATACGTCGTCCCCGACCGGGGCGGTCATCATCGCCTCGAGCATGGCGCGGCCCGGTCGGGTAACGGTATCACTGCGTAAATCAATCATGGCACATCCCTGGATTTTAAAAGGTGATGTGCACTGTTTTACCTTAGCCAGTTCGTTTTCGCCAGTTCGATCACTTCATCGCCGCGGCCGCTAATAATGGCGCGTAGCATGTACAGGCTAAAGCCTTTCGCTTGTTCCAGTTTGATCTGCGGCGGGATCGCCAGCTCTTCTTTTGCCACGACCACGTCAACCAGTACCGGGCCGTCAATGGAAAACGCGCGCTGTAGCGCACCGTCCACGTCTGCGGCTTTTTCCACGCGAATACCGGTAATGCCGCAGGCTTCGGCGATACGCGCGAAATTGGTGTCGTGCAGTTCGGTACCGTCGGTAAGGTAGCCGCCGGCTTTCATTTCCATCGCCACAAAGCCCAGCACGCTGTTATTAAAGACGACGATTTTTATCGGCAGCTTCATCTGTACCACCGAGAGAAAATCGCCCATCAGCATACTGAAGCCGCCATCACCGCACATCGCGATAACCTGACGACCCGGCGCGGTAGCCTGAGCGCCGAGCGCCTGCGGCATAGCGTTGGCCATTGACCCGTGGTTAAACGAGCCCAGCAGGCGGCGCTTGCCGTTCATTTTTAGATAGCGGGCCGCCCAGACGGTCGGCGTGCCGACATCGCAGGTAAAAATAGCGTCGTCAGCGGCGAAATGACTAATTTGTTGCGCCAGATATTGTGGGTGGATGGCTTTATCGCTGAGTTTGGCTAAGTCATCAAGTCCCTTACGGGCGTCCCGATAGTGCTCCAGAGCTTTATCGAGGAATTTACGATTGCTTTTTTCTTCCACCAGCGGCAGCAGGGCGCGAAGCGTGGCTTTAATATCGCCCACCAGCGCCATGTCGACTTTGCTGTGCGCGCCAATACTGCCCGGGTTGATGTCAATCTGAATGATTTTGGCATCGCTCGGATAAAAGGCGCGATAGGGGAACTGGGTGCCGAGCAGGATCAGCGTATCGGCGTTCATCATGGTGTGGAAGCCAGAAGAGAAGCCAATCAGGCCGGTCATTCCCACATCATAAGGGTTATCGTACTCAACGTGCTCTTTGCCGCGCAGGGCATGAACGATTGGCGCTTTTAGTTTTGCCGCCAACGCGACCAACTCCTCATGCGCGCCCGCGCAGCCGCTACCGCACATCAATGCGATATTGCTGGAGTAGCGCAGCAGTTGCGCCAGTTTTTTCAGCTCTTCCTCCGCCGGCGTGACGACGGGGTGCGGGGCATGGTACCAATGAGTGACGGCGTTTTCAGGCGCAGGTTTCAGCGCCACGTCACCCGGAAGTACGACCACGGAGACGCCGCGGTTTAGCACCGCTTTGCGCATGGCGATGGCGAGTACCTGCGGGATCTGCTCCGGGCTGGAAACCAACTCGCAATAGTGGCTGCATTCACGGAACAACTCCTGCGGGTGGGTCTCCTGGAAATAACCGCTGCCGATTTCACTGGACGGAATATGGGCGGCGATCGCCAGAACAGGGACGTGGTTACGGTGGCAATCAAACAGGCCATTGATCAGGTGCAGGTTGCCCGGTCCACATGAACCGGCGCACACTGCCAGCTCGCCGGTAAGCTGCGCTTGTGCGCCGGCGGCGAAAGCGGCGACCTCTTCGTGGCGGGTTGGCATCCATTCAATGGTTCCCATACGATTAAGACTATCGCTCAGGCCGTTCAGGGAGTCGCCAGTGACGCCCCAGATTTGTTTTACGCCAGCCTGTTCCAGCGTTTTGGCGATAAAAGCAGCAACGGTTTGTTTCATGGTTCTCCATCTCCTTAAATGTGATAACGGTTACAAGTTTAGTTGAAGATGACGATGACGTTTTTCTTTGGCGGAGAGAGGGGCGAAAGGATGAAGCGAGTGGTAAATCGCCCGGTGGCGCTAGCGCTTACCGGGCCTATAATGGAGCGTTTACCGATTATGCGAGAACAAGATCGCCCTGCGGATGGCAGGAGCAGGCCAGTACGTAACCTTCGGCAATCTCCGCCTCGCTCAGCGTCATGGTGCTGCTCACCGTATAGTCGCCGGAAACGACTTTGGTTTTACAGCAGCCGCAAACACCTGCCCGACAGGCAGCGGCAACCGGTACTTTATTACTCTCCAGCGCCTCCAGCAGCGTCGTACCGATCGGGGCATAAAATTCCTGCGCTGGCTGTAGCTTGGTGAATTTCAGGCCGCTGGTTGCCGTTTCCGCCACCGGCGTGAAGAACTTCTCTTTAAAGAAGCGCGTTACGCCAAGCGCTTTCACTCCCTGTTCGACGAAATCCATATAGGGCGCCGGGCCGCAGGTCATGATGGTGCGCGATGCCAAATCCGGTACGCTCTGTAACAATTCCGTGGTCAGACGGCCCGCGACAAAACCTTCCGTGGCATGATTTTCCGCCACTAGCGTGACCGGATACTGTCGCCACTCGTCGGCAAAAATCACATCATCCGGCGAACGGACGTTAAAGATGACCTGCACGTCGGCCTGCGGGCGGTATTTCGCCAGCCAGCGACGCATCGACATGATTGGCGTTACGCCACAACCGGCGGCGAGCAGCAGAAACTTATCTTCTGTTTTATCGTCACAGGTAAAATCGCCCATTGCATCAGACAGCCAGATGTAATCGCCGCGCTTGATGTCATGGGTCAACCACTGCGAACCCGTGCCATCGTCAATCCGACGAACGGTCAGCGTAATATATTCACTGACGCCCGGCGTAGACGAAAGGGTGTAGGCGCGCAGCGTTTCCGCTGAATTGCGCACGCTCACCAGCGCATACTGCCCGGCGCGGTAAGGGTAGTAGTCATGGCATAATAGCGCAATTGTCCATACATCCGGCGTCTCCTGACGGATGTGATGCACCTGCATTCGCCAGGGGCACTGTGAGGTTGGCATCGTCATCATTGACCTCCTTACGCGCTCAGCAATTGCTTCATGTCTTCTTCAACGGTGGTCACGGAACGCAGACCGAACTTCTCGTTGAGGATAGCCAGCAGATCCGGCGTGAAGAAGCCCGGCGCGGTCGGCCCGGTGACAATATTTTTCACGCCTAATGACAGCAGCGTCAGCAGAATCACGATCGCTTTCTGCTCAAACCAGGAGAGCACCAGCGATAGCGGCAGATCGTTGACGCCGCAGCCCAGTTTTTCCGCCAGCGTCACCGCCAGGATAATCGCGGAGTAAGCATCATTACACTGACCGGCATCGACCAGACGCGGCAGCCCTTCGATGTCGCCGAACTCCAGTTTGTTGAAACGGTATTTACCGCACGCCAGAGTCAGGATCAGGCAGTCATCCGGCACGCTGGTGGCGAAATCGGTAAAGTAGTTACGCTCGCCGCGCGCGCCGTCACAGCCGCCGACCAGGAAGATGTGGCGCAGTTTTTCACGACTGACCAGATCGATGAGCGTATCGGCAGCGCCGAGCAGGGTCTGACGGCCAAAACCGACGGTGATAAGATGCGGAATTTCGCTGTACGGGAAGCCCGCCATCTGCTGCGCCTGGGCAATGACCGGCCCGAAGTCATCGCCTTCAAGATGGCTAACGCCCGGCCAGCCGACGATGCTACGGGTCCAGATACGGTCGTCATAGCTGCCCACGGTCGGGTCGATAATGCAGTTAGAGGTCATCACGATTGGGCCAGGGAAGCGGGCGAATTCGACCTGCTGATTCTGCCAGCCGCTGCCGTAGTTACCGACCAGATGCTTGAATTTACGCAGTTCCGGATAGCCATGTGCGGGCAGCATTTCACCGTGAGTATAGACGTTAACGCCGGTGCCTTCGGTCTGTTCCAGCAGGTTGTAGAGATCTTTCAGATCGTGACCGGAGATCAGAATGCACTTGCCTTCAGTCGCTTTGACGTTGACCTGAGTCGGCGTTGGGTGACCGTATTTGGTGGTTTCACCGGCGTCCAGAATGCTCATCACTTTGAAGTTCATCTGGCCGATTTCCATTGCGCACTCCAGCAGCGCGTTCATGTCAGCAGGCCAGGTGCCCAGCCAGGCCATGATTTTGTGGTACTGCGCGTAAATGTCGTTGTCGTATTGACCGAGAACGTGCGCGTGTTCCATATACGCCGCCGCGCCTTTCAGACCGTACAGGCACAGCAGACGCAGGCCGAGGATGTTCTCGCCAATGGCGGCTTTGTCTTTATTCGGGGTAAATTCCGCCGCCTGACGTTGCAGTTCGCCCAGATCGTCGCTGACCAGTTGCAGATCGGCCATCGGATTGTCGCAATGCGCATTAGCATCCACGCTCAGGCACTGCGCTTTCAACGCTTCACGCAAGGCAATCGCTTCACGGGCGTAGCCGACGATACGCGGAGAGTCGAAGTTAACGTTGGTCAGCGTGGAGAAAAACGCGCGCGGCGCAAAGTTATCAACGTCGTGATTAATGATGCCATATTCACGGGCCTTCACCGCCCAGGCAGACAAACCTTGCAAAGCCGCAATCAGCAGATCCTGCAGATCGGACGTTTCAGCTGTTTTACCGCACATTCCCTGCGCGTAGGAGCAGCCGTTTCCGGCTGGTGTACGGATGGTTTGTTCACATTGCACACAAAACATGGTCACACCTTTTAAAGTTATATTTAATATACATGTTTAAGGTTATGCCTGTGAACAAAGGGATAAAAGGGATTTCTGCCATAATGTGCAAGGAGATTGATTTAGCGCAATTTTGGCGGCAGATGCCTACCGCCAAAGAGGTATCAGGCCGAGAAGAACGCCATTAAGAGGGGGACCAGCAGGCTGAGGATAAAGCCATGTACGATAGCCGCCGGAACAATCTCTACGCCGCCGGAGCGCTGTAATACCGGCAACGTAAAGTCCATTGAGGTCGCTCCGCACAGGCCCAACGCCGTTGAACGGCTGCGGCGAACCAGACCGGGAATAAGCATAATGGCTAAGAGCTCGCGGGCCAGATCGTTAAAAAATGCCGCGCTGCCGATAACCGGTCCAAACGACTCCGTCAGCAAAATACCGGAAAGAGAGTACCAGCCGAAACCTGACGCCATCGCCATGGCGGTTTTTAGCGGTAAGTCCAGGATAAACGCATTAATCACGCCGCCCAGTAATGAGCTTGCCACGACAACGACCGCGACCATCATTCCCCGGCGGTTAAGCACAATTTGCTTTAAGGTCATGCCGCTATTTCGTAGCTGAATCCCCACCAGGAACAATAAAAAGATCAGCGTATATTCACTGGCTTCGGTGGCGTGCTGTAAAACAGAGAGTCCGCTCAGGCCGATGACAAACCCCAATACCACTACGCCGCACAGTTGCAGCGACTCCAGCGCCATGGCAATACGCGAAGGCAGTTTTTCCTGCTGATGATGGTGACGCCACGGGAGGATACGTTCCAGCCACAGTAAGGCGGCGATATTACACAATAAAATAATCGTAATACTGACGGCGGAATAATGAAAAATCGCCACCAGATTACTGGCGAGGTTATCCAAAAACGCCAGACTTATTCCCATAAAAAAGAGAATAAGGTACACGATCCAGCTCAGTAGCCGGTTAATGAGTTGTAATGCGGCTTTATGTCGCAGTGAAATGAGATAGCCCACAATCAGTGGAACCAGAATGATTAAAAGTCCTGAAAACATGAACAGCCGGGCCCTTTTTTATTGTTTGAATAGCGTACATGACACTACCGAATTCCAGACTATCAGTAAAGCGACACCGTCAGCCGTACATTTATCAGACATTTGCCCCAGGCAAAGGGGGGGAATATCACGCCAGGCGGACGCATTTGCCGTTATACTGCGGTGAATTTTATGGAGTGATGACGTTTTTCTGGAGGAAGCATGATTCTCGAACGCGTTGAAATAGTAGGATTTCGCGGTATCAACCGACTGTCGTTGATGCTGGAGCAAAACAACGTGCTGATTGGGGAAAACGCCTGGGGAAAATCCAGCCTGCTGGATGCGCTGACTCTGTTATTGTCGCCGGAACTCGATCTCTACCATTTTGTCCGTGAGGATTTCTGGTTTCCGCCTGGCGACATAAAAGGACGCGAGCATCACCTGCATATTATTCTGACTTTTCGCGAAACGCAGCCAGGGCGGCATCGGGTACGTCGTTATCGAGCGCTGGAAGCATGCTGGTCGCCTTGCGAGGATGATTTTCACCGTATTTTTTATCGGCTAGAGGGCGAATGCGGCGCCGATGGCAGCGTGATGACGCTGCGCAGTTTTCTCAATAGCGATGGGCAGCCATTGCCGGTGGAAAATATTAACGATCAGGTGCGCCACCTGGTTCGTTTGATGCCAGTGCTACGTTTGCGCGATGCGCGCTTTATGCGACGTATTCGCAACGGTACGGTGCCCAATGTGCCGGATGTTGAAGTCACGGCCCGACAGCTGGATTTTCTGGCGCGTGAGCTGGCGACCCGGCCGCAAAATTTAACCGACGGGCAGATTCGTCAGGGACTGTCCGCGATGGTGCAACTGCTTGAACACTATTTCTCAGAGCAGGGCGCAGGACAGGCGCGTCACCGACTCATGCGCCGACGTTCGCAAAATGAGCAGCGTAGCTGGCGCTATCTGGATATTATTAATCGGATGATCGACAAACCGGGCAGCCGGTCGCATCGGGTGATCCTGCTGGGGCTTTTCTCCACGCTGTTACAGGCGAAAGGGACGCTGCGGTTACATAAAGACGCGCGACCATTACTGCTGGTGGAAGATCCGGAAACCCGTTTACATCCCATTATGCTTTCAGTCGCCTGGCAATTGCTCAATCTGTTACCGCTACAGCGGATAGCGACAACCAACTCAGGCGAACTGCTCTCGCTAACGCCGGTGGAGCATGTCGTACGGCTGGTGCGCGAATCTTCCCGCGTCGCCGCCTGGCGTCTGGGCCCGGGCGGGTTAAGCGCGGAAGATGGACGGCGCATCGCCTTTCATATCCGCTTTAATCGCGCGTCGTCGCTGTTTGCGCGTTGCTGGCTACTGGTGGAAGGCGAGACGGAAACCTGGGTTATTAATGAGCTGGCGCGTCAGTGTGGACATCATTTTGATGCGGAGGGTATTAAAGTCATTGAGTTTGCTCAGTCTGGCCTGAAACCGCTGGTGAAGTTCGCCCGCCGTATGGGAATCGAGTGGCATGTCCTGGTGGATGGCGACGAAGCGGGGAAAAAATATGCCGCGACGGTCCGCAGTCTGCTTAATAACGATCGGGAAGAAGAACGCGAACATCTCACGGCGCTGCCTGCGCTGGATATGGAACATTTTATGTATCGTCAGGGCTTTGCCGATGTTTTTCACCGGGTTGCGCAGCTTCCGCCTAATGTGCCGATGAATACCCGGAAAATTATCACTAAAGCTATCCACCGCTCGTCAAAGCCGGATTTGGCGATTGAAGTCGCGATGGAAGCCGGGCGGCGGGGAATTGACGCCGTGCCGCCGCTGTTCAGAAAGATGTTCTCGCGCGTGGTTTGGCTGGCGCGGGGCCGGGCGGATTAACGTTTGAATGTGGCCGGAACCTGTTCGACGACGCTATCGAGTAACGCATAGCGGCGGCGATACTCGGCCCGTTTCTTACTGGCGATCTCCGATTCGCTTTTTCGGGCGATCGCCAGCGGTAGCGCATAGTAATTTCCTTTAATTCTTTCACCGCCTAACGATTCCCAAAACGCGTCATAGTCGGCATGCATTTGCGTCTTTTTATCCATGTATCGCCAGCTACGGTAAACGTGCGCATCGTTACTCACAGCTATAATCTTTTCTGCCTGAAAGACTTGCGCAAACTGACAGAGAGCCTCCATCACGATGCGTTTGGGAAAAAGACCATGGCAGGCTTTGGTCGCCTGCTGGATAATTTCGTGAGGGACGTCGTTTGCCGCGCCCTGTAATCCGCCGATAAATAGTGTGCGTTGTTGGTTAAAGCGACACAGGGTAAATGTGATCTCTGCCAGAATACGTAACTGTGCGTCGCGAACAACAATAGTGCTTTCACCTTCTTTATCCAGTGAGACCAGACTGACTAAATCAAGTTGAAACAACTCGCCGGTTTTAGTTTCAAATTTAGCAAGATTCAGGCCATACTGACTTAAATAGCTAACTTGTTGTTCCCGCGATAAAAGTTGGCGCATCTGTTGATAATGAAAACACAGCGCATCTAAGGCGAAATCGCGTTTAATATTTACAGCCATATAAGGACGATGTAGCCGAATAGGCAAACGCGGCTGACGAGCAAGTAACGTATTTAACTCCGGCCATTGGGTGAGATTGGTCAGTAATTGGCTGGTCGCACGCGGCATGACTAATGAGCGGATTAAAAACTTGCGACGAAAGCTGGCTTTACGCCAGAATTTTCCTGGCTGTAATTGCCCGCGCGTCAGACGAATAAATAATTGTAAAGGAGAGATGTAATCTGAAGTGTACCAGGTATTATCTGTAAGCTGTGTCATGATCGTAATCCGCGACATAAGATTGTCGAGATTGAACCACAGGAAACATTAACCAATCGTCAATACAGCCGGCGCTATCTTTATTGCGTCAGGTTTGTTTAGATACGGTTTACTTTCTGGTTAAAATTTTGCCGTCAGGGTTTCTATGCGTGCTAAGGGAAAGAAATTTAAAAAGCGTTATCTGGTCATTATTTTAATTCTTTTAGTGGGGGGGATGGCTGGCTGGCGAATGATAAATGCCCCGCTGCCAACTTATCAGACATTAATCGTGCGGCCAGGCGATCTTGAACAGAGTGTACTGGCGACTGGAAAACTGGACGCGTTGCGTAAAGTGGATGTCGGCGCGCAGGTGAGCGGCCAGTTGAAAACGCTGCTGGTCTCCATTGGCGATAACGTTAAAAAAGATCAGCTACTCGGCGTGATTGACCCAGATCAGGCGGAGAACCAGATAAAAGAGGTCGAGGCCACCCTGATGGAGCTGAACGCGGAGCGTCAGCAGGCAGCCGCTGAGTTAAAGCTGGCGCGGGTTACGCTGGCGCGCCAGCAGCAGTTAGCTAAGACTCAGGCGGTATCGCAACAGGATCTGGATACCGCGGCGACGGAGATGGCGGTTAAACAGGCGCGTATTGGCACCATAGATGCCCAGATCAAACGTAATCGGGCCTCGTTGGACACCGCGAAAACAAACCTGGAATATACCCGTATTGTTGCCCCCATGGCGGGGGAAGTGACGCAAATCACTACCCTGCAAGGACAAACGGTGATTGCAGCTCAGCAGGCGCCCAATATTCTGACGCTGGCGGATATGAGCACCATGCTGGTAAAAGCGCAGGTCTCGGAAGCGGACGTGATCCATCTTCGGGCGGGGCAGAAAGCATGGTTCACCATTGCAGGCGATCCGCAAACGCGCTATGAAGGCGTTTTAAAAGATATTCTGCCGACGCCGGAAAAGATCAACGACGCTATTTTTTATTACGCCCGGTTTGAAGTGCCGAATCCCAAAAGAATCTTGCGTCTTGATATGACCGCACAGGTTTATATTCAACTCATGGATGTCAAAAATGTGCTGATTATTCCTCTCGCCGCGCTTGGCGAACCGGTGGGCGGCAATCGTTATAAAGTGGCGCTGTTGCGTAACGGCGAAAAACGTGAGCGCGAAGTGATCATTGGCGAGCGTAACGATACAGACGTGGAAGTGGTTAAAGGTCTGGAAGCGGGCGATGAGGTGATCATCGGCGAGAGCAGGCCAGGAGCGACGCCATGACGGCATTGCTTGAACTGCGCAATGTGAGTCGCAGCTACCCCTCCGGAGAAGAGCAGGTGGCGGTGTTGAAAGATATCTCCCTGCAAATCCACGCCGGGGAGATGGTGGCGATCGTCGGCGTTTCCGGTTCTGGAAAATCAACGCTGATGAATATCCTCGGGTGCCTGGATAAACCGACCAGCGGCACTTATCGGGTGGCGGGGCGGGACGTCTCGACGCTGGACCCGGACGCGCTGGCGCAGCTGCGGCGTGAGCATTTTGGCTTTATCTTTCAGCGCTACCATCTGTTGTCGCATTTAACGGCAGCGCAAAATGTTGAAATCCCCGCCGTCTACGCCGGTATTGAACGCAAAAAACGCCAGGCGCGCGCCAGAGAGTTGCTTTTGCGGCTGGGATTAAGCGATCGCGTCGATTACCCACCTTCACAGCTTTCTGGCGGACAGCAGCAGCGTGTCAGTATTGCCCGCGCGCTGATGAACGGCGGACAGGTGATTCTGGCGGATGAGCCGACCGGCGCGCTAGATAGCCATTCCGGCGAAGAGGTGATGGCGATTTTGCGGCAACTGCGCGATCGCGGACATACGGTGATCATTGTGACGCACGATCCGCTGATTGCCGCTCAGGCGGAGCGGATTATTGAAATTCACGATGGCAAGATTGTCCATAATCCGCCCGCGCAGGAAAAGAAACGCGAACAGGGCGTTGACGCTGCCGTAGTTAATACGGCTCCCGGCTGGCGGCAATTTGCCAGCAGCTTTCGCGAAGCGCTCTCAATGGCGTGGTTAGCGATGGCCGCTAACAAAATGCGTACTTTACTGACCATGCTGGGAATTATTATCGGTATTGCGTCGGTGGTGTCGATTGTGGTGGTCGGCGACGCCGCAAAACAGATGGTACTGGCGGATATCCGCGCTATGGGCACTAATACGATTGATATTCATCCAGGCAAAGATTTCGGCGACGACAACCCGCAGTATCGACAGGCGCTGAAATATGACGATCTGGTCGCTATTCAGAAACAGCCGTGGGTTAACTCTGCGACGCCCAGCGTTTCAAAGAGCTTACGTCTTCGCTATGGCAATATTGATATTGCCGTAAATGCTAATGGCGTCAGTGGCGATTATTTTAACGTTTACGGCATGTCCTTTAGGGAGGGGAACACCTTCAATGCTGTACAGCAACAGGATCGCGCGCAGGTGGTGGTGCTGGATGCCAACACGCGACGCCAGCTATTTCCAAATAAAGCGAATATCGTAGGGGAAGTGGTGCTGGTGGGTAATATGCCGGTTATTGTTATTGGCATGGCGGAAGAGAAACCGTCCATGTACGGCAATAGCAATCTGTTGCAAGTTTGGTTGCCCTATAGCACGATGTCAGATCGCATAATGGGTCAGTCATGGCTTAACTCGATCACCGTTCGTGTGAAAGATGGCGTTGATAGCGATCAGGCTGAACAGCAGCTTACCCGCCTGCTCACCTTACGCCACGGTAAAAAAGACTTCTTCACCTGGAATATGGACAGCGTCCTGAAAACGGCTGAAAAAACCACCTATACTCTTCAGTTATTTCTGACGCTGGTGGCCGTCATTTCGCTGGTTGTCGGCGGCATCGGCGTTATGAATATTATGCTGGTTTCCGTCACCGAGCGAACGCGTGAAATCGGCATCCGTATGGCGGTAGGCGCGCGCGCCAGCGATGTGCTACAGCAGTTTCTTATTGAAGCGGTGCTGGTTTGCCTGGTTGGGGGAGCGCTGGGGATTAGCTTGTCGATGTTCATCGCATTTATGCTACAGCTTTTCCTGCCCGGCTGGGAGATCGGTTTTTCACTGACTGCGCTGGCGAGCGCGTTTTTATGTTCGACATTTACTGGGATACTGTTTGGCTGGCTACCGGCGAGAAACGCGGCGCGACTGGACCCGGTGGATGCGCTGGCAAGGGAGTAATCTTGCTGACGTCATTTGTCGGCCTGATAAGATGCAACGGTGTTGCTATCAGGAACTGGCGTTAAATAAAAATGCCAGCCGATCGGGCTGGCATTTTGCCTCCTGGATGTACACAATGAGACAGAGGAGCTATGCAACGGCCTCTGCTTCGATGGGCACGATGACGCTGGCGTGATTGCCTTTTGGCCCCTGGTGGACATCAAACCGGACAGACTGTCCGGCTTTAAGCGTTCTGTAACCATCCATTTGAATGGTGGAATAATGGGCGAAAATATCCTCGCCGCCGCCTTCAGGGCAGATGAAACCAAACCCTTTGGCATTGTTGAACCACTTTACAGTACCCGTTTCCATGCTTCGACATCCTTCGTAAATCTTATATAAGTAAGATGGAATGAACCGGTGACGGAGTGGGGGCTGTTCAAAACCTCACCAACTCTCGACATTACAATTTAGAGAAATCAGGCGAGGCGTCAAGCATCAGGCAGGGGGGATCGGGTAAAAATGAATCAAAAATTTGAAGCAGTTAACGCTATTGCCGGGAATGTGACAGATGTCGCGGATGGTACTGATAGATGTTAGTTATCTATCAATTGAGGTAGATTGATTGTGTGCATAGACTCTGGTCAGCGGCAGATTTTCCTGCCGACAACCGTAACCGATAATGACGACTGACAATGGGTAAGACGAACGATTGGCTGGATTTTGACCAGTTGGTGGAAGATAGCGTGCGCGACGCGCTAAAACCGCCATCTATGTATAAAGTGATATTAGTCAATGATGACTACACTCCGATGGAGTTTGTTATTGACGTGTTACAAAAATTCTTTTCTTATGATGTAGAACGTGCAACGCAATTGATGCTTGCAGTTCACTATCAAGGCAAAGCTATCTGCGGCGTGTTTACCGCCGAGGTGGCGGAAACCAAAGTGGCGATGGTGAACAAGTATGCAAGGGAGAACGAGCATCCGTTGCTGTGTACGCTGGAAAAAGCCTGAATGCAGGTATAAAAATTGGGGGAGGTGCCTATGCTCAATCAAGAACTGGAACTCAGTTTAAACATGGCTTTCGCCAGAGCGCGCGAGCACCGTCATGAGTTTATGACCGTCGAGCATCTGTTGCTGGCGCTGCTCAGCAACCCATCGGCTCGCGAAGCGCTGGAAGCATGCTCCGTGGATCTGGTGGCGCTCCGTCAGGAACTCGAAGCCTTCATTGAACAAACCACACCCGTACTGCCTGCCAGTGAAGAAGAGCGTGATACGCAGCCGACGTTAAGTTTCCAGCGTGTCCTGCAACGTGCCGTCTTCCACGTTCAGTCTTCCGGGCGTAGTGAAGTGACTGGCGCGAATGTGCTGGTGGCTATCTTTAGCGAACAGGAATCACAGGCGGCTTATCTGCTGCGCAAGCATGAAGTGAGCCGTCTGGATATCGTGAACTTTATTTCTCACGGGACGCGAAAAGACGAACCGAGCCAATCTTCCGATCTCGGCAATCAGCCAACTGGCGACGAACAAGCTGGCGGGGAGGAACGTATGGAAAACTTCACGACGAATCTTAACCAACTTGCTCGCGTGGGCGGCATCGATCCGCTGATTGGTCGTGAAAAAGAACTGGAACGCGCGATCCAGGTCTTGTGTCGTCGCCGTAAAAATAACCCGCTGCTGGTGGGGGAATCCGGTGTCGGCAAAACGGCGATTGCCGAAGGGCTGGCCTGGCGTATCGTGCAGGGCGATGTGCCGGAAGTGATGGCCGATTGCACCATTTACTCGCTGGATATCGGTTCGCTGCTGGCGGGCACCAAATACCGTGGCGATTTTGAAAAACGGTTTAAGGCGTTGCTGAAACAGCTTGAGCAGGATACCAACAGCATCCTGTTTATCGATGAAATCCATACCATTATCGGCGCTGGCGCGGCGTCGGGCGGACAGGTGGATGCGGCAAATCTGATTAAACCGCTGCTTTCCAGCGGCAAGATCCGGGTGATCGGCTCAACGACCTATCAGGAATTCAGCAATATTTTTGAGAAAGACCGGGCATTAGCGCGCCGTTTCCAGAAAATTGATATTACCGAGCCCTCGGTGGAAGAGACGGTGCAAATTATCAACGGCTTGAAACCTAAGTACGAAGCGCACCACGACGTGCGTTATACCGCGAAAGCGGTTCGTGCGGCGGTCGAGCTGGCGGTAAAATATATCAATGACCGCCATCTGCCGGATAAAGCCATTGACGTGATTGACGAAGCGGGCGCTCGGGCGCGTCTGATGCCGGTGAGCAAACGTAAGAAAACGGTCAACGTGGCGGATATTGAGTCCGTAGTGGCGCGAATTGCGCGAATTCCTGAAAAGAGCGTCTCGCAGAGCGATCGCGATACGCTGAAGAACCTGGGCGATCGTCTGAAAATGCTGGTCTTCGGCCAGGATAACGCGATTGAGGCGCTGACCGAAGCTATTAAGATGAGTCGTGCGGGTCTGGGCCATGAGCATAAACCTGTCGGCTCATTCTTGTTCGCCGGGCCAACTGGCGTAGGGAAAACTGAAGTTACGGTACAGCTTTCAAAAGCGCTGGGTATTGAGCTGTTGCGCTTCGATATGTCCGAATATATGGAGCGCCATACGGTGAGCCGTTTGATCGGCGCGCCTCCGGGATACGTCGGTTTCGACCAGGGCGGGCTGCTGACGGATGCGGTGATTAAGCATCCTCATGCGGTGCTGTTGCTGGATGAGATCGAAAAAGCGCACCCGGATGTCTTTAACCTGCTGCTGCAGGTGATGGATAACGGTACGCTGACCGATAACAATGGCCGTAAGGCGGATTTCCGCAACGTGGTGCTGGTGATGACCACCAACGCCGGCGTGCGAGAAACCGAACGTAAATCTATTGGTCTTATTCATCAGGACAACAGTACCGATGCGATGGGCGAGATCAAGAAAGTGTTTACGCCGGAGTTCCGTAACCGTCTCGACAACATTATTTGGTTCGATCATCTGTCTGGCGAGGTGATTCATCAGGTTGTCGATAAGTTTATCGTCGAGTTGCAGGCTCAGTTGGATCAGAAAGGCGTCTCCCTGGAAGTCAGTCAGGAAGCGCGCGACTGGCTGGCGGAAAAGGGCTATGACCGGGCGATGGGCGCACGACCAATGGCACGTGTGATTCAGGATAACCTGAAAAAACCGCTGGCCAATGAGTTGCTGTTTGGATCGCTGGTTGACGGCGGACAGGTCACCGTCGCGCTGGATAAAGAGAAAAATGCGTTGACGTATGGCTTCCAGAGTGCGCAAAAGCACAAGCCGGAAGCCGCGCATTAATCTTCGTTTCACTGCCGTACAAACCGGGCCTTAGCGCCCGGTTTTTTTATGCCGGCTAATAGTTAGCCTGATGGCGTTGTGCTCGCGGTAGGCGGACAAGGCGCTTGTAAATTGCGTCATCATCCGGTAATCGACGGGTCAAATGCGAAAAAAAAGCCCGACCCGCTGCGTGAAAAGGGATGTTGAAGCCGCTGTTACCAATGCCAAAAAAACTAATCCTCTTCTCTGAAAAGAGTAGTCTTACACTTAGCACAAAGAATTCTTCTGTGATTATCCCATACCTGTATCAAACCAACATCGCTGAATTTCTCGTGACCACAACTGTAGCAGGATATTTTGCTCATATTGTGTTTTTTAATATATTCATCTTTGGTGGGAAGTTGCTTCCAGTAGCCTATCAGTCCGGGCATAACCTCTCCTTGAGTGGGTTATGTAATTTGCAAATTATGATAATAATCATATAAGAAATAGTTCAGTATGAAATTATTGCTTATCACATTTTCGAAAGCGAATGCTATTAGCATCACACTTTCTACGTTGTTATCAACGATAATGCTTTCGTACAGGTAGCTTAGCTGTTGGCAGTGCTATACCCCGTCCAATCATCCATCAACGCCACCCGTTTAGGCCATAACGTCCCACGCTGATACGCTGCTTCAGCCTTATCTGCCAACTGGTGCGCCAACGCATGTTCAATAACCTCACGTTGATAATCCGTTGCTTCACCAGCCCACTCACGGAAAGTAGAACGGAAGCCATGTTGCGTTAAGTCGATATATCCCATTCGTTTCAATACAGCCAATAACGACATATCAGAAAGTGTTTCAGCGCGAGGGGCAGGGAATACATGATTGTTATTTTTCAAACGCGGTAAGCCTTCTAATAAAGCAACGGCAGAATCAGACAGAGGAACTCGGTGCTTTTTTACTACCGAGAGATACTTATGCAAACTTTTCTAAAGCGTTTCAGACAGGGGAGTAGGGCTGTTTTTACACAATCTATAGCAACTTCCCCATAGCAACAAAAGGTCCAAAAACAAACCTTTTATCAGGGAAATCACAGCAAAAACAAGAAGTTTAGATACAAAAGCCCGTAGTTTCGTACGAGCTCTTTCTTGAAGATGGCGGTGAGGGGGGATTGACTCGCTTTGCTCGCCCCTTCGGGGCAGCCCGTTCGCTGTGCGGCCGGTCTGTCCAACTGGCTGCGCCGCTACTCAGCCCATCCCGGGGCCTCGCCCCTTCGGGGCCAGAGCAAGCTCTGTTCAAAAACGCTCCCGGCGTTTTTGTGTCGAACCCCGGTCGGGTGTTCTCATCCCCCCTTGGTTTGGGGGATACATATAAGCAAAAAGCCCGTACTTCTGTACAGGCTCTCAACTTAAATATGGCGGTGAGGGGGGGATTCGAACCCCCGATACGTTGCCGTATACACACTTTCCAGGCGTGCTCCTTCAGCCACTCGGACACCTCACCATATTGTATTGCTGCCTGACCGCTTGGGGGGCAACGGGGCGCTACTATAGGGAGTTGCGCTAAAACGGTCAAGCAGAATTTACATATTCACTGTCGTTTGCTCATGCAATAGACATAATCCCCGCCCAAACTGGCGCGGGGAGGCAAATTAACGCTGTGAATCCAACATTTCGTTGTTTTTCACCACATCCTGCGCTTTGCTGTAGCTTTCGATCAGCAGTTGATAGGCCGGGAATACCTGAGTATAAACGTCGGCCCACGCGGCGGCGTCTTCACGGTTCCAGGTGCCTTGCAGCTCAGAGGCGACAGCGGCAGTATCCATCGGTACGACGCCAGCCTGTACGATACGCGCCAGGGTGATCTCCTGCGCCATCTTACTGTAGGTGCCGGATGCGTCGATCACGGCAAATACCTTATAACCTTCCGCTACCGCGCTAATGGCCGGGAATGCCATACACACGCTGGTAATCGTCCCGGCAATGATCAGCGTCTTACGACCCGTCGCTTTTACCGCCTTAACGAAATCTTCGTTATCCCAGGCGTTAATTTCACCTTTGCGCGCAATGTACTGCGCATGTGGCGCATTAGCGTGGATCTCCGGGATCAGCGGGCCGTTCGGACCTTGCGGTACGGATGCCGTGGTAATGACCGGCATTTTCGCTAACGTCGCCATCTTCGCCAACGCCGCGGCGCGAGCGCGTAATTCCGGCATTGGCATATCGCCTACGGTCTGGAAAAGACCGCTTTGATGATCGATTAAAAGCATCACGGAATCGTTAACATCAATTACCGGGCGCAAACCATTAAAATTAGCAGGACTTGACATCGTGTTCTCCTTCATGTTTTCAGATTTGGCCAAAACGGCCGGAGTTGAAATCGCGGACTGCTTCTGCGATCTCTTGTTTCGTGTTCATAACAAATGGGCCGTAACCCACAATCGGTTCATTCAGCGGCTCGCCTGATAACAGCAATACGCTGGCGTCGCTGCTGGCCTCAAGGTGCAGCGTTTTCCCTTGCTGGCTCAATACCACCAGTTGCGCTTCGTTGACCGGCGTCGTGCCGTTCACCGTGATATTGCCTTTCAGTACCACCAGCGCGGTGCTCCATCCTTCCGGCTGTGCCAATGTAAGCTGGCGATTGCGTTGCAGGCGCATATCCCAGACATTGAGCGGCGAGAAAGTGTGCGCCGGGCCTTTTGTCTCTTCATAACGCCCTGCAATGACCCGCACGACTCCGGCGTCATCCGGTAACGTAACGGTCGGGATAACATCGTGGGTAATGCTTTGATAACCCGGGGTGGTCATTTTGTCCTTCATGGGAAGGTTAACCCACAACTGCACCATTTCCAGTTCGCCGCCCCGACGGGTAAACGCGTCGGAATGGAACTCTTCATGCAAAATGCCTGCGCCTGCGGTCATCCACTGAACGTCGCCCGGGCCGATAACGCCGCCGCGACCGGTAGAGTCCCGATGCTCGACTTCGCCACTATAAACAATCGTCACGGTCTCGAAACCGCGGTGTGGATGCTCCCCAACGCCGCGTTTTTCATTACCCGGCGTAAATGTGTGCGGCCCGGCATAATCCAGCAGCAGGAAGGGACTCAACTGCTGCGCATGTGACTGATAAGAAAAGAGTGAACGAACCGGAAATCCATCGCCAACCCAGTGCGGGCGAGGTGCGGTATAGACGCCTGTAATCTGTTTCATGGTGTTCTCCTCAGTGGCGTTGTCTTGATGTGAATAAGCTTATATTCATGACAAAAGCTTCGGTAGTGGCTAAAATGGCTCATACCGTTCCATTAATAGGACAATGTAATGATAAAAACGGATCTCAATGATTTTGCGTGGTTTGTGCATGTGGTCGAAGAGGGTGGGTTTGCCGCGGCGGGGCGTGCGCTTGATGAACCAAAATCAAAACTGAGCCGGCGTATTGCGCAACTGGAGGAACGGCTGGGCGTGCGATTGATTCAGCGAACTACCCGGCAGTTTAACGTTACCGAAGTGGGACAAACATTCTATGAGCACTGTAAAGCGATGCTGGTGGAAGCTCAGGCGGCGCAGGATGCCATTGCCGCATTGCAGGTAGAACCTCGCGGTATCGTGAAGCTAACCTGCCCGGTGACGCTGCTGCATGTACACATCGGCCCAATGCTGGCGAAGTTTATGGCGCGTTATCCTGATGTTTCGCTACAGCTTGAAGCGACCAACCGTCGGGTGGACGTCGTAGGGGAGGGGGTGGATGTGGCGATTCGCGTCAGGCCGCGCCCGTTTGAAGATAGCGACCTGGTGATGCGCGTCCTGGCTGACAGAGGGCATCGCCTGTTTGCCAGCCCGGATCTTATCGCACGGATGGGAATCCCTTCCGCGCCGGCGGAGTTGAGCCATTGGCCAGGGCTAAGTCTTGCATCCGGCAAGCATATCCACCGCTGGGAACTTTATGGCCCGCAGGGCGCGCGTGCGGAAGTCCATTTTACCCCGCGTATGATTACTACAGACATGTTGGCGCTACGCGAGGCGGCGATGGCGGGCGTGGGGCTTGTGCAGTTACCTGTCTTAATGGTGAAAGAACAACTGGCCGCCGGTGAACTGGTCGCGGTGCTGGAAGAGTGGGAGCCCCGGCGGGAGGTTATTCATGCTGTGTTCCCATCCCGGCGAGGATTATTACCTTCCGTACGCGCGTTGGTCGATTTTTTGACGGAAGAGTATGCGCGCATGGTGGAAGAGTAACCTGCTCGTCATTCATCGACTTAATGGACGCAAAAAAGGCCGGTTAAACCGACCTTTTATCCAGCCGCCCTTCAGGGCGTGAGGAGACAATTAGCGACTACGGAAGACAATGCGGCCTTTGCTCAGGTCGTACGGGGTCAGCTCAACGGTCACTTTGTCGCCCGTCAGGATGCGGATGTAGTTCTTACGCATTTTACCGGAGATGTGTGCAGTAACCACGTGACCGTTTTCTAACTCTACGCGGAACATGGTATTAGGTAACGTTTCGAGAACGGTACCTTGCATTTCAATATTGTCTTCTTTGGCCATCTAATCCTCTGGGGTATCACTACCATAATTTGAACCGGCAAGATAATGCCGAACTTCTTTTGATAAGTAAAGATTTGTGCGTTTAAAACACAGCAAACCAGGTTTAGCACATGATTCCGCGACACACGACAACGCCGCGTTATACACCTTTTCCCTGATACTACCGCCTGATGTATCGACATAAGCGCAACATATAAGGGAACGGTGAAATAAACGATGGGCGTTACCTGACAACGGGCTGCGGGATAATGAGCTAAACCAATTCTGCGGCAGCAATTATAACACCCCAATAAAAAATGTGCCGAAAACATTCACTTCCGGGGCAAAAATAATGTCCGCGGCACCCAAAAACGGGAGGCCAGCGGCTGTTGGCGTAAGGCCGCGAGGTGATCGAGGTAGTCACGACGTGGAATTTCAATGGCGCCGAGCGAGGCGGTATGACTATTAAGTACCTGACAATCAATAAGTTTACCGCCGTGACGGATAAATTCAGCGCAAAAAACCAGCAGTGCGGTTTTAGAAGCATTCTCCTGGCGGCTAAACATCGATTCGCCGCAAAATAGCGCCCCCTGCGAGACGCCATACATCCCGCCGACCAGTTCCCGATCGCGCCACACTTCAATGGAGTGCGCGTGGCCCAATTCATGTAATCGGCGATAGGCTTCCTCAATACCACGCGTTATCCAGGTGCCTTCGTCACGGTGATTGGCGCATCCATCAATGACCCGGTCGAAAGCGTAATTGAGCGTCACGCGGTAAGGGGATGCGTTGTGAAAGCGCTTCATGCTGCGACTGAGGTGAAACTTTTCAGGCCACAGCACGGCGCGCGGATCGGGCGACCACCACAGAATCGGGTCGCCCGGCGAAAACCACGGGAAAATCCCGTGCTGGTAGGCCATTAACAACCGGGCAGGGCTGAGATCGCCGCCCAGTGCCAGTAAACCGTTAGGCTCGCGTAAAGCGCCTTCCGGCGAAGGGAAGGCGATAGAATGTCGGGAAAGCTGAACCAGACGCATGACGGCGAAACTCCAGTACGCAAGTCGGATCGTTCAATAATAGCTTACAGACGTTGTTTAAACTGATAATAGCGCCCTTGTCCGGCTAACAATTCTGCATGAGTGCCTCGCTCAATGATGCGCCCGTCGTCCATTACGATGATTTGATCAAAACGGGCCAGGCCGCGCAAACGGTGAGTCACCATCAGGACGGTTTTTTCGCGCATCACATCGGCAAGTAATTCCAGCATTTCGCTCTCGGTGGTCGCATCCAGCCCCTCAGTAGGCTCATCCAACAGCATCAACGGGGCATCGTGCAACAGCGCGCGGGCGATGGCCAGGCGACGAAGTTCGCCGCCGGATAGCAGACGACCGCCTTCGCCGAGCCAGCTATTAAGCCCACTATCTTCGAGCAGATTTTCGAGGCCGACGCGACGCAGCATGTCGGAAAGGGCTTCGTCGCTGGCATTGGGCGCCGCCAGTAATAAATTATCACGCAGCGTGGCGCTGAACAGGTGGACACGCTGCGGCACCACGCTGATAGTCCGGCGTAAGGCGGATTCGCTCAGCGAGGATAGCGGAAGATCGTTGAGCAGAATTTCGCCTTGTTTCGGGTCCCAGGCGCGGGTGAGTAGCTGCAACAGCGTTGATTTTCCGCAGCCGGTACGCCCCAGAATAGCGACATGCTCGCCAGGATTAGCCTGTAATGAGAGGGCATTGAGCGCATTAATCGGCTGGTCGGGATAACGAAACGAAACGTCCCGCAGGGTGAGTGTGACCTTTTCCGGCGCGGGAGTTTCTGCCTGCGGAAAGGTCACCTCCGGTTTTTGCTCCGTTAATTCAGTGATACGAAGCGCAGAGGCGATAACCTGCCCCAGATGCTGGAATGCGCCGGTAACGGGCGCAAGCGCCTCGAAAGCCGCCAGCGCGCAGAAGACAAACAGCGCGATGAGCGCGCCGGGCTGCGTATTGCCGCCAACGCCGCCGGAGGCCATCCACAACATTAACATCACCGCCAGCGCGCCAATCAGCAGCATTAACGCCTGCGATAAGGCGGTCAGTTCAGACTGTCGGCGTTGGGCCTCATGCCATTGTAATTCGGTGGCTTCCATTTGCGCCCGATAGCGTTTGCTGGCGCCAAAAATGGTGAGTTCCGCCTGGCCCTGTAACCATGACGTGAGCTGTTGGCGATACTGACCTCGTAGATGTGTCAGATTTTGGCCGGTATTTTTGCCGGCGCGATAAAACATCGGCGGCATAATAAACAGCGTCAACAGCATAATGCCGCCCAGCGTGATCGCCAGCGTCACGTCGAGAACGCTAAGCCCCAGGGTGACAATCATAATTACTACAAAAGCGCCGACCAGCGGGGAGATGACGCGCAAATAGAGATGATCCAGCGTGTCGACGTCGGCAACGATGCGGTTCAGCAGTTCACCTTGCTGATATCGCGCCAGACCCGCGGGGGAGAGCGGTAGAAGTTTGCTGAAGGTATAAATACGCAGATGTTGCAGCACGCGGAACGTGGCGTCATGACTTACCAGACGTTCAAAATAACGACCGGCGGTACGGGTAATGGCCGCGCCGCGCACGCCGGCTGCCGGGAGCATATAGTTAAAACTGTAAATTCCCGCGAAGCCTGCGATAGCGGACGCGGACAGGAACCAGCCGGAAAGCGTCAGCAGCCCGATACTGGCAAGCAGGGTCAGGATTGCCAGCGCAATTCCCAGCGTTAGCATCCATTTATGGCGTTTATAAAGCGTCAGATAAGGGAGTAGCGCGCGCATTTAAATATCCTCCTGACGGTGAGCCAATAACGTCGCAAAAGCGCCGTTGGCGGCGCTGAGTTCGGCATAACTGCCTTGTTCGACAATCGCGCCATCTTGCATAACCCAGATAGCGTCCCAGTCGGCGAGATCTTCCAACTGATGCGTCACCATTAATGTGGTCTGGCGTTTTGACGCCGCTTTTAACGCCTGCATGACGCGTTGCTCGCTGTGAGCGTCCAGGCTTGCCGCCGGTTCATCCAGCAGTAGCAGTTGACAGGGATTAAGTAGCGCACGGGCGACCGCTACACGCTGTGCCTGGCCGACGGAAAGTCTGCTGGCATGATTGCCGAGCGGGGTGTCTACTCCTTGCGGCAGCAGCGGTAAAAACTCGCTTACCCATGCGGCGTCAAGCGCGGCATAAAGTTCCTGCTCGCTGGCCTCCGGGCGCGCCAGTAATACATTTTCGCGTAGCGTCGCCGCAGGTAATTGCGGGTTTTGCCCAACCCAGGAGAGATGCTGGCGCCAGGATTCCGGCGAGAGATCGCGAAGCTCGACACCGTTAATACGCAAAGAGCCCTGATAGGAGAGAAAACCGGATAATACATTCAACAGAGAGCTTTTACCGGAACCGCTGCGTCCTACCAGGACGGCGCGTTCTCCTGCCGCTAATGAGAAATTCAGCGGCCCGGCAAGCGTTTTGCCTTCTGGCGAGGTGATAATAAGATTGACTGCGTCAATGGTTACAGGTTCGTTTTCCGCCAGCTCAACTTCGCCGCGCGCCGGGTGGGCGAGGGGTGTTTCCAGAAACGTCTTCAGACTATCCGCCGCGCCAACCGCCTGCGCCTTAGCATGGTAAAACGTGCCGAGGTCGCGTAACGGCTGGAAAAACTCCGGCGCGAGGATCAAGGCGAGGAACCCGGCGGCGAGCGTCACACCGGTACCGTAATGACCAAAGTTCAGCTCGCCCAGGTAAGAGAAGCCAAAATAAACGGCGACCAGCGCAATAGAAAGCGAGGTGAAAAACTCCAGCACGCCGGAAGATAAAAAGGCGAGGCGCAGAACTTCCATCGTGCGCTGACGAAAATCCTGCGATGCTGCGCGAATGCTCTCGGTTTCCGCTTCTCCACGACCGAAAATTCGCAGCGTTTCCATCCCGCGCAGACGGTCAAGAAAATGGCCGCTTAGCCGGGCAAGCGCCAGGAAATTGCGGCGGTTGGCGTCAGCCGCGCCCATCCCCACCATCGCCATAAATAGGGGAATGAGCGGGGCAGTGCCCAGCAGAATCAGCGCCGCCGCCCAATTTGACGGGAAAATCGCCGCCACGATTAAGAGCGGTACGCAAACGGCAAGCGCCATTTGCGGCAGATAGCGCGCATAATAGTCATGCATATCGTCAATCTGTTCCAACACCAGCGTCGCCCAGCTACCGGCGGGCTTGCCCTGAATCCAGGCTGGGCCGGCTTGCTGCAGACGCTCCAACACCTGACGGCGGATCTCAAAGCGAATATGTTGTCCGGCATGAAAACCGACGCGCTCGCGCAACCACACCACCCAGGCGCGGAGGACAAAGACCAGTATCAGCAGGATAAAAGGGAGCAACAGCGCTTCCCGTGGAATGTTCTCCATGATCATATGTTGCAGGATACGCGCCATGATCCAGGCCTGAGCGACAATTAATACGCCACTCATGAACCCCAACAGGCGGGAAATATTCAACCACCGTTGGGAGATTACGCTTTGCTGTTTTAACCAGCGGGTCAGCTCTTTTTGACGGGTTTTATTCATTGCACGCTTAGCAGGTGAGTTATTGGAATTTCAGGCAGGGCAATGTTACAACGACGCAAAAATAAAGGCGACTTATAGTCGCCTTTTTTACTTTTGTTACTGATTTGTAAAAACTATTTGCTCGCGTCGGCCAGACCATCGAGATAGCGTTCAGCATCCAGCGCCGCCATACAGCCCGTACCTGCAGAGGTGATCGCCTGACGGTAAATATGATCCATAACGTCACCCGCCGCGAATACGCCAGGGATGCTGGTTTGTGTGGCGTTGCCATGGGTGCCGGACTGAACTTTGATATAACCATTTTCCAGCTCAAGCTGGCCTTCGAAGAGCGCCGTGTTTGGGCTATGACCGATGGCTACGAAAAGTCCGGCGATGTCCAGCGTCTCAATATTATCGCTTTGCTGCGTGTCGCGAAGACGCAGACCAGTAACTCCCATCTGGTCGCCGGTCACTTCTTCCAGCGTCCGGTTGGTGTGCAGAATGATATTGCCATTTTCGACTTTATCCATCAGGCGCTTAATGAGGATTTTTTCAGCGCGGAAACCGTCACGGCGATGGATAAGGTGCACTTCCGAAGCGATGTTGGACAGATAAAGCGCTTCTTCAACCGCGGTGTTGCCGCCGCCGATCACCGCCACTTTCTGATTGCGGTAGAAGAAACCGTCGCAGGTTGCGCAGGCGGAAACGCCGCGCCCTTTAAAGGCTTCTTCCGATGGCAGCCCCAGATAGCGCGCGGAAGCGCCGGTCGCAATGATCAACGCATCACAAGTGTACTCTGCGCTGTCACCTGTCAGACGGAACGGACGATTTTGCAGATCCACGTTGTTGATGTGATCAAAGATTATCTCGGTTTCAAATTTTGCCGCATGTTCATGCATGCGTTCCATTAGCAGCGGGCCGGTCAAATCGTTTGGATCGCCGGGCCAGTTTTCCACTTCCGTCGTGGTAGTCAGTTGACCGCCTTTTTCCATACCGGTAATAAGTACCGGCTGTAAATTTGCGCGTGCGGCATACACCGCCGCGGTATATCCCGCCGGTCCTGAGCCCAGAATAAGCAGCTTACTGTGTTTGGTCGTGCCCATGAGATCCCCATAGTTGTTGGCAGACAATGAGCAGAATTGTAGGGAATTTACAGACGTAAAAAAAGAGCATAACGATTTTGTTAACAATATGTGTAATAGCATGAACCGATGAACAACCGCGACAGCGGCGTTATCATCACAAACTTTAATTAAAATCGGTAACTTATAAGGTGACGAAATGACAGTTTACCGCCCTCTCTAATGAATAACTGGCATGTTGTACTAAAAATCGATGTTTTGCTTTGACAATCACCTGCTGTTTTGCGAAAACATTCGAGGAAGAAAAAAACTGTGTTATGTATGTGCTGCATAATCATGCATGTAAATACCATGTTTACCGGGCTAGTGAAATCTACGCATGGCGTGGACAGACGCCATTCGTGATGTCGATAGCTGCCGCGAGGCAACGGTCTTCTCACCATAGACCAGGCATTGCGCGCCGTTAATCCCTCTGGGTTTCGGTCTATTGTGATGGGCAGCGACTCTGAACAGTGATGTGAGTAGAGTCAGGCAGGAGTAGGGAAGGAATACAGAGAGACAATAATAATGGTAGATAGCAAGAAGCGCCCTGGCAAAGATCTCGACCGTATCGATCGTAACATTCTTAATGAACTGCAAAAGGATGGGCGTATTTCCAACGTCGAGCTTTCTAAACGAGTAGGACTTTCGCCGACACCTTGCCTTGAGCGTGTGCGTCGGCTGGAGCGACAGGGGTTTATCCAGGGCTATACGGCGCTGTTGAACCCGCATTATCTGGATGCGTCACTTCTGGTATTCGTTGAGATTACCTTAAATCGCGGCGCGCCGGATGTGTTTGAACAGTTTAATGCCGCCGTGCAAAAGCTTGAAGAGATTCAGGAGTGTCATTTGGTTTCCGGCGATTTCGACTACCTGTTGAAAACCCGTGTACCGGATATGTCAGCGTATCGAAAACTATTGGGAGAGACGTTACTGCGCTTGCCAGGTGTGAACGACACCCGAACTTACGTAGTGATGGAAGAGGTAAAACAGAGTAATCGTCTGGTTATTAAGACACGCTAACACGGAACAGGTGCAAAATCGCCGTAGTTTGATTACACTCCTGTTAATCCATACAGCAACAGTGCCGGGGCAACCCGGTGCTGTTGTCCGTTTTAGCATCGGGCGGGAAAAGCCTGGAACCTGGAGAGCCTTTTTTGAGCCAGGAATATACTGAAGACAAAGACGTCACATTGACGAAGTTAAGCAGCGGGCGCCGACTTCTGGAAGCGTTGTTGATACTTATTGCCCTTTTTGCCGTCTGGTTGATGGCGGCCTTGTTGAGCTTTAACCCTTCGGACCCCAGTTGGTCGCAAACCGCCTGGCATGAACCCATCCATAATTTAGGCGGCGCGCCGGGCGCGTGGCTGGCCGATACACTGTTCTTTATTTTTGGCGTAATGGCCTACACCATCCCTGTCATTATTGTCGGCGGGTGCTGGTTTGCGTGGCGTCATCAGTCTACGGATGATTACATCGACTATTTTGCTGTGTCGCTACGCCTTATCGGCGTGCTGGCGCTGATTCTCACTTCCTGCGGTCTGGCGGCCATTAATGCCGACGATATCTGGTATTTCGCCTCCGGCGGCGTAATTGGCAGCCTGTTAAGCACCACGCTGCAGCCGTTGTTGCATAGTAGCGGCGGAACGATAATGCTTCTCTGTATTTGGGCTGCCGGGCTGACGCTCTTTACCGGCTGGTCCTGGGTCAGTATCGCCGAAAAATTAGGTGGCTGGCTGCTTAATATACTGACCTTCGCCAGCAACCGTACCCGGCGTGATGATACGTGGGTTGACGACGAAGAGTATGATGACGAATACGATGAAGAAACCGACGGCGTGCAGCGTGAATCTCGCCGGGCGCGTATTTTGCGCGGCGCGTTGGCGCGTCGTAAGCGACTGGCTGAAAAATTCAGCAATCCACGGGGCCGTCAGACCGATGCCGCGCTCTTTTCCGGCAAACGGATGGATGATGACGAGGACATTCAGTATAGCGCGCGCGGCGTCGCTGCCGATCCCGACGACGTTCTGTTTTCGGGCAACCGTGCGACGCAGCCGGAATATGATGAATATGATCCGCTGTTAAACGGCCATTCTGTCACCGAACCGGTCGCCGCCGCTGCGGCTGCAACCGCCGTCACCCAGACGTGGGCAGCGTCCGCCGATCCCATAATGCAAACGCCGCCCATGCCGGGGGCTGAGCCGGTTGTCGCGCAACCGACCGTGGAGTGGCAGCCCGTACCGGGGCCGCAAACCGGCGAACCGGTTATCGCGCCTGCGCCGGAGGGGTATCAGCCGCATCCGCAATATGCTCAACCGCAAGAGGCGCAAAGTGCGCCGTGGCAGCAACCTGTGCCTGTCGCTTCCGCGCCGCAATACGCCGCGACGCCAGCGACCGCAGCAGAATATGACTCTCTTGCGCCGCAGGAAACACAGCCGCAATGGCAGGCGCCGGATGCCGAACAACACTGGCAGCCGGAGCCGACCCATCAGCCGGAGCCGGTTTATCAGCCGGAGCCGATAGCGGCTGAACCTTCCCATATGCCGCCGCCGGTTATCGAACAGCCGGTTGCCACCGAGCCTGAACCTGACACAGAAGAGACCAGACCCGCCCGTCCTCCGCTTTACTATTTTGAAGAGGTGGAAGAGAAACGCGCCCGTGAGCGCGAACAACTGGCGGCATGGTATCAACCGATTCCGGAGCCGGTAAAAGAGAACGTGCCGGTCAAACCTACGGTATCTGTCGCGCCGTCCATACCGCCAGTGGAAGCGGTAGCCGCCGCGTCGCTTGACGCAGGTATTAAGAGTGGCGCCCTGGCAGCAGGCGCCGCGGCCGCTGCGCCTGCATTTAGTCTGGCTACTGGCGGCGCGCCGCGTCCGCAGGTGAAAGAGGGGATTGGTCCGCAACTGCCGCGTCCGAACCGCGTTCGCGTGCCGACCCGACGGGAACTGGCATCGTACGGTATTAAGCTGCCGTCACAGAGGATTGCAGAAGAAAAAGCCCGCGAGGCGGAGCGCAATCAGTACGAGACGGGCGCGCAGCTAACCGATGAAGAAATAGATGCAATGCATCAGGACGAGTTAGCCCGTCAGTTTGCGCAGTCGCAGCAGCATCGTTATGGTGAGACGTATCAGCATGATACGCAACAGGCAGAAGATGACGATACCGCTGCGGAAGCTGAATTAGCCCGCCAGTTTGCCGCTTCGCAACAGCAGCGCTATTCCGGCGAGCAACCCGCTGGCGCGCAGCCGTTCTCACTGGACGATCTGGATTTCTCGCCAATGAAAGTATTGGTTGATGAAGGTCCGCACGAACCGCTGTTCACGCCGGGTGTCATGCCCGAGTCAACGCCTGTTCAGCAACCTGTAGCGCCGCAGCCGCAGTATCAGCAGCCGCAGCAGCCGGTAGCGCCGCAGCCACAGTATCAGCAGCCGCAGCAGCCGGTAGCGTCGCAGCCACAGTATCAGCAGCCGCAACAGCCGGTAGCGCCTCAGCCGCAGTATCAGCAGCCGCAACAGCCGGTAGCGCCGCAGCCGCAGTATCAGCAGCCGCAACAGCCGGTAGCGCCGCAGCCGCAGTATCAGCAGCCGCAACAGCCGGTAGCGCCTCAGCCGCAGTACCAGCAGCCGCAGCAACCGACAGCGCCGCAAGACAGCCTGATCCACCCGCTGTTGATGCGTAACGGCGACAGTCGTCCATTGCAGCGTCCGACGACGCCGCTGCCTTCGTTAGATCTTTTGACGCCGCCGCCGAGCGAAGTTGAACCGGTAGATACCTTTGCGCTGGAACAAATGGCGCGTCTGGTTGAAGCGCGCCTGGCGGATTTCCGCATTAAAGCTGATGTGGTGAACTATTCGCCAGGCCCGGTCATTACTCGTTTTGAACTGAATCTGGCCCCGGGCGTTAAAGCAGCGCGTATCTCCAACCTTTCCCGGGATCTGGCGCGCTCATTGTCAACGGTAGCCGTACGCGTTGTGGAAGTCATTCCAGGCAAACCTTACGTAGGGTTGGAATTGCCGAACAAGAAACGGCAAACCGTTTATCTGCGCGAAGTGTTGGATAACGCCAAATTCCGCGAGAATCCGTCGCCGCTTACCGTGGTGTTAGGTAAGGATATCGCGGGCGATCCGGTAGTGGCGGATCTGGCGAAAATGCCTCACCTGCTGGTGGCCGGTACGACCGGTTCCGGTAAGTCGGTCGGGGTTAACGCCATGATCCTCAGTATGCTGTATAAAGCGCAGCCGGAAGACGTTCGCTTTATCATGATCGACCCGAAAATGTTAGAACTCTCGGTCTATGAAGGTATACCGCATCTGCTGACAGAAGTTGTTACCGACATGAAAGACGCGGCTAACGCGTTACGCTGGAGCGTCAATGAGATGGAGCGTCGCTATAAGCTGATGTCCGCGCTCGGCGTGCGTAATCTGGCTGGGTATAACGAGAAAATCGCCGAAGCGGCCCGCATGGGGCGTCCGATTCCGGACCCGTACTGGAAGCCGGGCGACAGTATGGATGTTCAGCATCCGGTTCTGGAAAAACTCCCGTATATCGTGGTACTGGTTGATGAATTTGCCGACCTGATGATGACCGTCGGTAAAAAAGTTGAAGAGCTGATCGCGCGTCTGGCGCAGAAAGCGCGCGCCGCGGGGATTCACCTGGTACTGGCGACGCAGCGTCCGTCGGTCGATGTGATTACTGGTTTAATTAAAGCCAACATTCCAACCCGTATCGCTTTTACCGTATCCAGCAAGATCGACTCCCGCACCATTCTTGATCAGGGTGGCGCTGAGTCGCTATTGGGAATGGGGGACATGCTCTATTCCGGACCAAACTCCACCATGCCGGTACGTGTCCATGGGGCGTTTGTGCGTGACCAGGAAGTCCATGCGGTGGTGCAGGACTGGAAAGCGCGCGGTCGTCCGCAATATGTGGATGGCATTACCTCCGACAGCGAAAGCGAAGGTGGCGGTGGCGGTTTTGACGGCGGCGAAGAATTAGATGCGCTATTCGATCAGGCCGTTAATTTCGTCACCCAGAAGCGTAAAGCGTCCATTTCCGGCGTTCAGCGTCAGTTCCGCATCGGCTATAACCGTGCGGCGCGTATTATCGAACAGATGGAAGCGCAGGGTATTGTCAGCGCTCAGGGGCATAACGGTAATCGTGAAGTGCTGGCTCCGCCGCCTTTTGAGTAAACCTGTAAGCCGGATGGCGCTGTGCAGGCTGCCATCCGGCAACAAAATTCAGTATTTTCTTCTTTCCTCATGCTGATTTTTGGCCTGGAATAGAAAGCAAAAGGAGCTCCTGGTCGGGAGTGTCGAAACCTGAGGAATAATGATGAAAAAAATGGCAATCGCCTGTGCATTACTTTCAAGCGTTGTAGCCAGCAGCGTATGGGCTGACGCCGCCAGCTCTCTGAAAAGCCGTCTGGATAAAGTGAGCAGCTTTCATGCCACCTTTACTCAAAAAGTCACCGATGGCAGCGGTGCCGCGGTGCAGGAGGGACAGGGTGATTTATGGGTTAAGCGGCCAAATCTATTCAACTGGCATATGACGCAACCTGACGAGAGTATTCTGGTTTCTGACGGCAAAACGTTATGGTTCTATAACCCGTTTGTAGAACAGGCTACCGCCACGTGGTTGAAAGATGCCACCGGAAATACACCGTTTATGCTGATTGCCCGCAACCAGGCCAGCGACTGGCAGCAGTATAATATTAAGCAGGATGGCGATAATTTTGTGCTGACGCCGAAAGCCAGCAACGGCAATCTGAAACAGTTCACCATCAATGTGGGACGCGACGGGACTATCCACCAGTTTAGCGCCGTAGAACAAGACGATCAGCGTAGCGCCTATCAGCTAAAATCCCAGCAAAACGGCGCGGTTGATCCGTCAAAATTTACGTTTACTCCGCCGCAAGGGGTAACGATAGACGACCAACGTAAGTAGAGGCGATGAGTGAGCAATCTGTCGCTCGATTTTTCTGATAATACGTTTCAACCGCTGGCCGCGCGAATGCGGCCGGAAAATTTAGCACAGTATATCGGCCAGCAGCATTTGCTGGCCGCAGGTAAACCGTTGCCTCGCGCTATTGAGGCCGGGCATCTGCACTCCATGATTTTATGGGGGCCGCCAGGGACGGGGAAAACCACGCTCGCTGAAGTGATCGCCCGCTACGCCAGCGCCGATGTCGAGCGTATTTCCGCCGTCACTTCTGGGGTAAAAGAGATTCGTGAAGCTATCGAGCGCGCCCGCCAGAATCGTAATGCTGGTCGCCGTACCATCCTGTTTGTCGATGAAGTGCATCGCTTTAACAAAAGCCAGCAGGACGCCTTTTTACCGCATATCGAAGATGGCACTATCACCTTTATCGGCGCGACCACGGAAAATCCCTCTTTTGAGCTGAACTCGGCGCTATTGTCGCGAGCGCGGGTCTATCTGCTGAAATCGTTGACCACTGATGATATCGAGCAAGTACTGGACCAGGCGATGCAGGACAAAACGCGTGGTTACGGCGATCAGGATATCGTGTTACCGGATGAGACACGGCGAGCGATTGCTGAGTTGGTCAATGGCGACGCGCGGCGCGCCTTAAATACGCTGGAAATGATGGCTGACATGGCGGAGGCGGATGACAGCGGCAAACGCGTTTTATTGCCCGCCTTGTTGACCGAGATCGCCGGCGAGCGCAGCGCGCGTTTTGATAATAAAGGCGATCGCTTCTACGATCTTATTTCCGCCTTACATAAATCAGTGCGCGGCAGCGCGCCGGATGCCGCCCTCTATTGGTATGCCCGTATCATTACCGCGGGAGGCGATCCGCTGTACGTGGCGCGTCGCTGCCTGGCGATTGCCTCGGAAGATGTGGGTAATGCCGATCCGCGCGCGATGCAGGTCGCCATTGCCGCGTGGGATTGTTTCACCCGCGTTGGCCCGGCTGAAGGCGAAAGGGCGATCGCGCAGGCTATCGTTTATCTCGCCTGCGCGCCGAAGAGCAACGCCGTCTATACCGCCTTTAAGGCTGCGCTGGCCGACGCGCGCGAACGTCCTGATTATGACGTTCCTGTCCATCTGCGTAATGCGCCAACCAAACTGATGAAAGAGATGGGCTATGGCCAGGAGTACCGCTATGCCCACGATGAGCCCAATGCCTATGCTGCGGGTGAAGTGTACTTCCCGCCGGAAATCGCGCAAACGCGCTATTATCATCCGACAAATCGTGGTCTGGAAGGCAAGATTGGCGAAAAGCTCGCCTGGCTGGCTGAACAGGATCAAAATAGCCCCACAAAACGCTACCGCTAGTGTAAACGTTGCGGTAAGGTTATCTCTAAATATGATGCTCCAGGTATCATGGCGTTGATGATGAATCTCGTTATGCCTGATAGCACGTTGCTTATGAGGTCCGCGGGTATAGCGCAATGGATGCGTTGTTGCTGTCGTCGGTCTGGTAAGGCGAAAACGTCGCTATTACGTAAACGCGGTTTACGTTCATCAATACAATCAGAGGCGATCATCAATTGATCGCGTTTCCTTTTATTATTCGATAAGCACAGGATAAGCATGCTCGATCCCAATCTGCTGCGTAATGAGCCAGACGCAGTCGCTGAAAAACTGGCACGCCGGGGCTTTAAGCTGGATGTAGATAAGCTGCGCGCTCTTGAAGAGCGTCGTAAAGTTTTGCAGGTCAACACGGAAAACCTGCAGGCGGAGCGTAATTCTCGATCGAAATCCATCGGCCAGGCGAAAGCGCGCGGGGAAGATATCGAGCCTTTACGCCTGGAAGTGAATAAACTGGGCGAAGAGCTGGATGCGGCGAAAGCCGAGCTGGATACCTTGCTGGCGGAGATCCGTGATATCGCGCTGACCATCCCAAACCTGCCTGCGGATGAAGTGCCGGTAGGTAAAGATGAAAACGACAACGTTGAAGTCAGCCGCTGGGGTACCCCGCGTGAGTTTGATTTTGAAATCCGCGATCACGTCACCTTAGGGGAAATGCACTCCGGCCTCGACTTTGCCGCCGCGGTTAAGCTGACCGGCTCCCGTTTTGTGGTGATGAAAGGACAGATTGCGCGTATGCATCGCGCATTGTCGCAGTTCATGTTGGATCTGCATACGGAACAGCACGGCTATAGCGAAAACTACGTGCCGTATCTGGTTAACCACGACACGCTGTATGGCACCGGTCAACTGCCGAAATTCGCAGGCGACTTGTTCCATACCCGTCCGCTGGAAGAAGAAGCAGACAGCAGCAACTATGCTTTGATCCCGACGGCGGAGGTTCCGCTGACCAATCTGGTACGCGATGAAATCATCGACGAAGATCAGCTGCCGATTAAAATGACGGCGCATACGCCTTGTTTCCGTTCTGAAGCAGGTTCTTATGGTCGTGATACCCGTGGCCTGATTCGTATGCATCAGTTTGACAAAGTGGAAATGGTGCAGATCGTTCGCCCGGAAGATTCTATGGCTGCGTTGGAAGAGATGACCGGCCACGCGGAAAAAGTGCTCCAGCTACTGGGACTGCCGTACCGTAAAATCATTCTGTGCACTGGCGATATGGGCTTCGGCGCCTGCAAAACCTATGACCTCGAAGTCTGGGTTCCGGCGCAGAATACCTACCGCGAGATCTCTTCCTGCTCTAACGTCTGGGACTTCCAGGCGCGTCGTATGCAGGCACGCTGTCGCAGCAAGTCCGACAAAAAGACCCGTCTGGTCCATACCCTGAATGGTTCTGGTCTGGCGGTAGGTCGTACCCTGGTGGCCGTGATGGAAAACTATCAGCAGGCTGATGGCCGCATTGAAGTGCCGGAAGTATTACGTCCGTACATGAACGGACTGGAATATATCGGCTAATCCTCGCTTTCTCCTCTTCTAAAAAGCGCCTTCGGGCGCTTTTTTTATGCCAGTTTGATACCGGACAATAATCCCTACCCTATTAGGGGTAATACTGATTTCGAATGAAGGTCAGTTTTTAACACTATTTTTCTACTTTTTCGATATATATCAGACTTTATAGCGACGTTATCGCTATATAAAATTCTATACATCGTTTTATTGTTTTTTTATTGTGAGCAGCAGAGTGAGCCCTTATGAAAACTAAGATCCCTGATGCCGTGCTGGCAGCCGAGGTGAGCCGTCGTGGTTTAGTCAAAACCACCGCGATAGGCGGCCTGGCGATGGCCAGTAGCGCATTTACCCTGCCATTTACCCGCATCGCTAACGCCGCAGAGGCAATAAGCCCGGCGAAAACCGGCGAGAAAGTCGTCTGGAGCGCCTGTACGGTAAACTGTGGCAGCCGTTGTCCGCTACGTATGCATGTTGTGGATGGCGAAATCAAATATGTTGAAACGGATAATACCGGAAACGATGATTACGATGGCCTGCATCAGGTTCGCGCCTGCCTGCGCGGTCGTTCTATGCGTCGTCGCGTCTATAACCCGGATCGGCTCAAGTATCCGATGAAGCGCGTCGGCGCGCGCGGCGAAGGTAAATTTGAGCGTATTAGCTGGGACGAAGCCTACGATATCATTGCCACCAATATGCAGCGTCTTATCAAAGAGTATGGCAACGAGTCCATTTATCTGAACTATGGCACGGGAACGCTGGGCGGCACTTTGACACGTTCATGGCCGCCGGGAAAAACGCTGGTCGCTCGTCTGATGAACTGCTGCGGCGGTTATCTTAACCACTACGGTGATTACTCTTCCGCGCAAATCGCAGCGGGTCTGAACTACACCTATGGCGGCTGGGCGGATGGCAATAGTCCATCCGACATTGAAAACAGTAAGCTGGTGGTGTTGTTTGGTAATAACCCTGGCGAAACCCGCATGAGCGGGGGCGGTGTAACCTATTACCTTGAACAGGCGCGGCAGAAATCAAACGCGCGGATGATCATTATCGATCCTCGTTACACCGACACCGGCGCCGGTCGCGAAGATGAGTGGATTCCGATTCGTCCAGGTACCGATGCGGCGCTGGTCAATGGTCTGGCATATGTCTTAATCACCGAGAACATGGTCGATCAGCCGTTCCTGGATAAATATTGCGTCGGTTATGACGAAAAAACCTTGCCTGCCAGCGCGCCGAAAAACGGTCACTACAAAGCCTATATTCTGGGCCAGGGTAAAGACGGTATCGCGAAGACGCCGGAGTGGGCGGCGCAAATTACCGGTATCCCGGCGGATCGCATTATTAAGCTGGCGCGAGAAATCGGCAGCGCTAAACCCGCCTATATTTGCCAGGGGTGGGGACCACAACGTCATGCTAATGGAGAAATCGCCACGCGCGCCATCTCGATGCTGGCGATCCTGACGGGTAATGTTGGGATTAACGGCGGTAACAGCGGCGCGCGCGAAGGGTCTTATGCCCTACCATTTGAACGTATGCCCACGTTGGAAAATCCGGTTGAAACCAGCATCTCCATGTTTATGTGGACCGATGCCATTGAACGCGGCCCGGAAATGACGGCGCTGCGTGATGGCGTGCGGGGTAAAGATAAGCTGGACGTGCCGATCAAAATGATCTGGAACTATGCTGGCAACTGTTTGATTAACCAGCACTCTGAGATTAACCGCACCCACGAAATCCTGCAGGATGACAAGAAATGCGAAATGATCGTCGTTATCGACTGTCATATGACCTCGTCGGCAAAATACGCCGATATTCTGTTGCCTGATTGCACTGCTTCTGAGCAGATGGACTTTGCGCTGGATGCCTCCTGTGGGAACATGTCTTACGTTATCTTCACTGACCAGGCGATTAAACCGCGCTTCGAGTGTAAGACGATTTATGAGATGACCAGCGAACTGGCGAAACGTCTTGGCGTGGAACAACAGTTTACCGAAGGACGGACGCAAGAAGAGTGGATGCGTCATCTGTACGAACAGTCGCGTAAATCCATTCCGAATCTGCCCACCTTTGAGGAGTTCCGTAAGCAAGGCATCTTCAAACAGCGTGACCCTGAAGGCCACCATGTCGCCTATAAAGACTTCCGCGAAGATCCGCAAGCGAATCCACTTACAACGCCATCGGGCAAGATTGAAATCTATTCACAGGCGTTGGCGGATATCGCCGCCACCTGGGAGCTGCCGGAAGGCGACGTGATCGATCCATTACCGATCTACACGCCAGGTTTTGAAAACTATAACGATCCGCTAACGGATAAATTCCCGCTGCAGTTGACGGGTTTCCACTATAAAGCGCGTGTGCATTCCACTTATGGCAACGTAGACGTACTGAAAGCCGCCTGTCGCCAGGAAATGTGGATTAACCCAATGGATGCGCAGAAACGCGGTATCAACAATGGCGATAAAGTCCGCATCTTCAACGATCGCGGCGAAGTACATATCGAGGCTAAAGTGACGCCGCGCATGATGCCGGGTGTGGTCGCCCTGGGAGAAGGCGCATGGTATGACCCGGATACAAAACGCGTGGATCAGGGCGGATGTATTAACGTACTGACGACCCAACGTCCTTCTCCGCTGGCGAAGGGGAACCCGTCACATACGAACCTCGTTCAGGTTGAAAAGGCGTAAGGAGTAACCGATGACAACCCAGTATGGATTTTTTATTGATTCCAGCCGTTGCACCGGTTGCAAAACCTGCGAACTGGCCTGCAAGGACTACAAAGATTTGACCCCGGATGTCAGCTTCCGCCGCATTTATGAGTATGCGGGTGGCGACTGGCAGGAAGATAACGGCGTCTGGCACCAGAACGTCTTTGCCTACTATCTCTCCATCTCCTGTAACCACTGCGAAGACCCGGCCTGTACCAAAGTCTGTCCGAGCGGCGCGATGCACAAGCGCGATGACGGTTTTGTGGTGGTGAACGAAGAGATCTGTATCGGCTGCCGCTACTGCCACATGGCCTGCCCGTACGGCGCGCCGCAGTACAACGCGGCCAAAGGTCATATGACCAAGTGCGACGGCTGTTATGACCGGGTGGCGGAAGGCAAGAAACCGATTTGCGTGGAATCCTGCCCGCTGCGGGCGCTGGATTTTGGCCCGATAGACGAACTGCGTAAAAAACACGGAGAGCTGGCTGCCGTCGCGCCGTTGCCGCGCGCGCATTTCACGAAGCCGAATATTGTGATTAAACCCAACGCCAACAGCCGCCCGACCGGGGACACTACCGGTTATCTGGCCAATCCGAAGGAGGTATAAGATGGGAAGTGGATGGCATGAATGGCCGTTGATGATCTTCACGGTCTTTGGTCAGTGCGTGGCCGGTGGTTTTATTGTTCTGGCTCTGGCGCTGATGAAGGGCGACCTGCGCGCGGAAACGCAGCAGCGGGTGATCGCCTGTATGTTTGGTCTGTGGGTGCTGATGGGGATTGGCTTTATCGCCTCGATGCTGCATCTGGGCTCGCCGATGCGCGCGTTTAACTCGCTTAACCGCGTGGGTGCTTCCGCACTGAGCAATGAAATTGCCAGCGGCTCGGTGTTTTTTGCGGTCGGCGGGATTGGCTGGCTGCTGGCGGTGCTGAAAAAGCTGCCGCCGGCACTGCGCACACTCTGGTTGATTATCACGATGGTACTGGGCGTCGTCTTCGTCTGGATGATGGTACGCGTCTATAACAGCATCGATACAGTACCGACTTGGTATAGCGTCTGGACGCCGCTGGGCTTCTTCCTGACGCTCTTTATGGGGGGGCCGCTACTGGGTTATCTGCTGCTGCGCATCGCGGGCGTGAACGGTTGGGCGATGCGTCTGTTGCCTGCGGTGTCGGTGCTGGCGCTGGTGATTATTGCCATTATGGTGGCCATGCAGGGCGCGGAACTGGCGACGATTCACAGTTCCATTCAGCAGGCGTCTGCTCTGGTGCCGGATTATGGTTCGCTGATGGCCTGGCGTATGGTGCTGCTTGCGGCGGCGTTGTGCTGCTGGATTGTGCCACAGTTAAAAGGGTATCAACCTGCGGTACCGTTGCTCTCTGTCGCCTTCATTCTGATGCTGGCGGGGGAATTGATTGGCCGCGGCGTATTCTATGGGCTGCATATGACCGTGGGCATGGCGGTAGCCAGCTAACGCGTTGACGCGCATTCGGCCTGCAGAACGTGCAGGCCGAATACGCCTTTAGCCACCATCAATCTAAGGAATATAACCGGGGCGGAGAAGGCGCATATAAATCCATAGAGAAGAAAACGAAGCTAAAGGAACCATGAAATTTTTCGACTGAACAAAACGCCGATTTTGCGGGTTAGATCAATAAAAACAAGGGGATGAATTTTTAGCCTTTCAATATATTCACGCGCAGAATAAGTAAATCAAATCGATAGTCTCAAAACTTGCGGATCGCCCATGCGGAGCCGATTGACAATGTTTTTGGCGATGGCATGATGCGCATGAAATTTGAACTTCCTCACGGTTTTTATTCATGTCCACCTATACCCGTCCCGTCATGCTTTTGCTGTGCGGGCTACTTTTGTTGACCCTGGCCATTGCGGTACTGAATACGCTTGTGCCGCTGTGGCTTGCTCAGGCAAACCTTCCTACCTGGCAGGTGGGGATGGTCAGCTCGTCTTATTTTACCGGCAATCTGGTCGGGACGTTATTTACCGGGTATTTAATTAAACGCATTGGGTTTAACCGTAGCTATTATCTTGCCTCGCTGATCTTCGCCACGGGTTGTGTCGGATTGGGGGTGATGGTGGGGTTCTGGAGCTGGATGAGCTGGCGTTTTATTGCCGGTATCGGCTGCGCCATGATTTGGGTGGTTGTCGAGAGCGCGTTGATGTGCAGCGGAACCTCGCATAATCGCGGACGCCTGCTGGCTGCCTATATGATGGTCTATTACATGGGGACCTTCCTTGGACAATTATTGGTCAGTAAAGTATCTGGTGAATTGCTGCACGTCCTTCCCTGGGTGACCGGAATGATTCTGGCGGGAATTCTGCCGCTACTCTTTACCCGAATTGTAAATCAGCAAACGCAGACACGTCATTCCTCTTCTATTAGCGCCATGCTGAAGCTACGCCAGGCGCGTCTTGGCGTGAATGGTTGTATTATTTCCGGCATTGTTCTTGGTTCATTATATGGCCTGATGCCGTTATATCTGAAGCATCAGGGGATGGCTAACGCCAGCATCGGTTTCTGGATGGCGGTGCTGGTGAGTGCCGGCATTTTGGGGCAATGGCCAATGGGACGTCTGGCGGACAAATTTGGTCGCTTGCTGGTGTTACGCGTACAGGTATTCGTTGTCATACTCGGTAGTATTGCCATGTTAACCCAGGCGGCGATGGCGCCAGCTCTGTTTATTCTGGGGGCGGCGGGTTTTACGCTTTATCCCGTTGCAATGGCCTGGGCCTGTGAAAAAGTCGAACACCACCAGCTTGTGGCAATGAACCAGGCACTGTTGTTAAGTTATACGGTAGGGAGCCTGTTGGGGCCGTCTTTTGCTGCGATGTTAATGCAGAATTATTCAGATAATCTGCTGTTTATTATGATCGCCAGCGTATCGTTTATTTATCTGCTGATGCTGTTACGTAACGCCGGCCAGACGCCTAATCCTGTCGCCCACATCTAACTGTTCTCTGAATCGTATGCAGGACGTGAGTCTTGCATACTCTTTGTTTATGTTTTACGTAAAATAATTGACCTGCATAATTTTCTTGCTTTACTGAAAAATAAAATGTGCCGAAGGTTATAATTTTGCGCTCCTCTATTTTCTCTCTTCGTCTTTACCGCGCATAATCCCCCGCTTCATTTATAGTAATAGCATTGTGTTCACGAAGGATCGCGTTATGCCGAATGTGCAGGAAAAACAGTTGCGATGGTACAACATCGCCCTGATGTCGTTTATTACCGTTTGGGGATTCGGCAATGTTGTCAATAACTATGCTAACCAGGGGTTAGTGGTTGTCTTCTCCTGGGTGTTTATTTTTGCGCTCTATTTTATTCCTTATGCCTTAATCGTGGGGCAACTGGGCTCAACCTTCAAAGAGGGAAAAGGGGGCGTCAGTACCTGGATTAAGCATACGATGGGGCCGGGGTTGGCTTACCTTGCGGCATGGACTTATTGGGTCGTGCATATTCCCTACCTGGCGCAAAAGCCGCAGGCGATACTCATTGCATTGGGATGGGCTTTAAAAGGCGACGGCTCGTTGATAAAAGAATATACCGTCGTTGCCTTGCAGGGGCTGACGCTGGCATTGTTTGTTTTCTTTATGTGGGTTGCTTCCCGGGGGATGAAATCGCTAAAGGTTGTTGGGTCTGTGGCCGGAATTGCCATGTTTATCATGTCAATTTTATATGTTGTGATGGCAGTGACCGCGCCAGCAATTACAAACGTTGAAATTGCGACCACTAACATCACCTGGCAGTCATTTATTCCTCATATCGATTTTACCTATATCACCACCATCTCTATGTTGGTCTTTGCGGTTGGTGGGGCAGAGAAGATCTCGCCTTATGTCAACCAGACGCGGAATCCAGGAAAAGAATTTCCGAAGGGGATGCTCTTTTTAGCCGTCATGGTTGCGGTCTGCGCTATCCTCGGTTCGTTGGCGATGGGAATGATGTTTGATTCGCGGCATATACCTGACGATTTAATGACTAATGGGCAATATTATGCATTCCAGAAATTGGGTGAGTATTACCATATGGGTAATTCATTAATGGTGATTTATGCCATTGCCAATACTCTGGGGCAAATCGCCGCTCTGGTGTTTTCTATTGATGCGCCACTGAAAGTCTTACTGGGTGATGCAGACAGTAAATATATCCCGCAGCGCTTATGCCGTACTAACGCTTCAGGTACGCCAGTTAACGGTTATTTGCTGACATTAGTGTTGGTCGCTATCTTGATTATGTTGCCAACGCTTGGCATCGGCGATATGAACAACCTGTACAAATGGCTGCTTAATCTCAATTCAGTCGTTATGCCGCTGCGCTATCTGTGGGTATTTGTCGCCTTTATTGCCGTCATTCGACTGGCGCAAAAGTACAAACCCGAATATGTGTTTATTCGCAACCGGGCGTTGGCGTTAACTGTGGGAATATGGTGTTTCGCCTTCACCGCGTTTGCCTGCCTTACCGGTATTTTCCCCAAAATGGAGGCGTTCACGCCGGAGTGGACATTCCAGCTGACGTTGAACATCGTGACGCCTTTTGTCCTGGTCGGGTTGGGATTAATTTTCCCACTGCTGGCGCGTAGAAACACATAACGACGTTCTTTTCCACGGCGCTCCTGCCAGGCGAGCGCCTTTTAAGGTCACAGGTGCCTGGGTTCCAGGCGAGACAACGGTATTAACAGGCGCCGGGGCAGCAATAGTTGTCAGACCTTCAACTCAGCAGCAGATAAGCGACTCCTGTATTTAATTCCTGGTAAGCGCAATATTGTTAACCAGGCCTGTCTGACGGCAGGGTCGGGTATTTTAGCGGTAAGAGCGTTATCCAGACAGCAAAACGGCTACCGTCATGAGTAGCCGTTTAAAAGCGGGTAAGATAGCAGGCGATTAATACATCACTTTATGACCATACTGCTCAAGAATACCCTTTACACGTTCCATGGTCTCTTTTTTAGGCGGTTTCACGCCATCCAGTTTATATTCTTCGCCCATTGCCACCCATTTATGTTTGCCCAGCTCATGATAGGGCAGCAGTTCGATTTTTTCGACATTACCCATATCGCGGGTAAACTCACCCAGGCGATGCGCGGAATCATCGTCGTCAGACCAGCCGGGAACGACAACGTAACGGATCCAGACCTTCACATTTTTCTTTGATAAATACTGCGCGAATTCCAGCGTCCGGTGATTGGAGACACCGACCAGATTCTGGTGGATCTCATCATTCATCTGCTTGAGATCGAGCATCACCAGATCGGTAACGTCCAGCAGTTCATCAATCACCGGGTCATAACGGCGCACAAAGCCGTTGGTGTCGAGACAGGTGTGGATACCTTCTTTTTTACAGGCGCGAAACCAGTCGCGTACAAATTCTGCCTGCAAAATGGCCTCGCCGCCGGATGCCGTCACGCCGCCGCCAGAAGCATTCATAAAATGCCGATAGGTCACCACCTCTTTCATTAAGTCTTCAACGGTGATTTCTTTACCGCCATGCGTATCCCATGTGTCGCGGTTATGGCAATACAGGCAGCGCATCAGGCAGCCCTGGAAAAAGGTAATAAAGCGGATGCCTGGGCCATCAACGGTGCCACAGGACTCAAAGGAGTGAATGCGACCAATAACCGGCTTTTTATCAGCAGTTACTGCAACACTTTCATTTGTAATACAATCGGTTAAGTTACTCATATCGCTTCGGCTAGCTCTAAATAACATGGGGTTTATGGACACATTCCGGGCATGTTGAGCACCCTGGTAAGGGGGTTGCATCCTGTAAAAAAGCGGTACTGCGAGCGTAAATTTTGGACTACAGAATGTGTGGCTGTTCCAGAATGTGCTGCAATGGAGCTATTTTACCTCTATTCAGTATAAAATATACGGCAAATCTATGCTGCATAACTCGCACCGCCAGAAATTCTGGCTCATTCATCAGCCCGGTACCTCTGTTTAACGCCCAAACCGCAATACATACTGCAAGTGTATCATCCATAGCGTCCTGGTTTTGCTGTTTATGATCCGCCTCTTTTTTCGAATGGTTGGCGCCGTTTTGTTGTGGTCAGAACGAAAATAATTCTCAACATAATTCAGATGTGTCCAAAGAACGTTATGCGCTGTCCAGCGCCTGGCGTCGCATTCAACGCGCAATCAGGTGTAAATCTGATGTCATTTCTAAACCCAGGCTGATTCAATCTCTTAAATAGAGTGTGGTTTTAATCAAAAAATGAGAGCAACGGATTGGATCTTGCTTTCGCGGTAAATAATCAAGGGAGTTATTATGCCAGTTACGTTAAGTTTTGGTAATCGTCATAACTATGAAATTAATCATTCACGGCTAGCCCGTTTGATGAGTCCTGATAAAGAAGAAGCGCTATACATGGGGGTATGGGATAGATTTAAGGACTGCTTCAGAACACACAAAAAACAAGAGGTGCTGGAGGTATTATATACACTCATCCATGGATGTGAACGTGAAAATCAAGCTGAACTTAATGTTGATATAACCGGCATGGAGAAGATACATGCCTTTACACAATTAAAACAATATGCTAATCCATCTCAACAAGACCGCTTTGTTATGCGTTTTGATATGAATCAGACACAAGTTTTATTTGAGATTGATGGCAAGGTTATTGATAAATGTAATTTGCATCGTCTCCTCAATGTTTCAGAAAACTGTATTTTTAAAGTGATGGAAGAAGATGAAGAAGAGTTGTTTTTTAAAGTATGTATTAAGTATGGAGAAAAAATTGCCCGCTATCCAGAATTATTAGAAGGATTTGCTAATAAACTTAAAGATGCAGTTAATGAGGATGATGACGTTAAGGATGAAGTTTATAAGCTTATGCGATCTGGAGAAGATCGAAAAATGGAATGTGTTGAATGGAATGGTACTCTTACTGAAGAGGAGAAGAATAAACTACGCTGTCTTCAAATGGGGTCTTTTAATATTACTACCCAATTTTTTAAAATAGGTTACTGGGAATTAGAGGGGGAAGTCCTGTTTGATATGGTTCATCCAACACTTAGCTATCTGCTACAAGCATATAAACCGTCATTGTCATCTGATTTAATAGAAACTAACACCATGCTGTTTTCTGATGTATTAAATAAGGATTATGATGATTATCAAAATAATAAAAGAGAAATTGATGCTATTCTAAGAAGAATATATAGATCACATAATAACACTTTATTTATAAGTGAAAAGTCGAGTTGTCGCAATATGCTTATATAAAAAGTCATTAAAAAGGCCCCACTGATATGGAGCCTTTTTTGTACGCTTTTTATGGCGTAATTTCAGTCAAACCCATTACATGGTCTGCGTGAAGGTACGAGTAATAACGTCCTGCTGCTGTTCTTTCGTCAGGGAGTTAAAACGTACTGCGTAACCAGATACACGGATGGTCAGCTGCGGATATTTTTCCGGATGTTCCATCGCGTCCAGCAGCATTTCACGGTTCATGACGTTGACGTTCAGGTGCTGACCGCCTTCGATGGACGCTTCGTGGTGGAAGTAACCATCCATCAGACCTGCCAGGTTAGTCTTACGAACTTCGTCGTCTTTACCCAGTGCGTTCGGAACGATAGAGAAGGTATAAGAAATACCATCTTTCGCGTAAGCAAACGGCAGTTTAGCAACGGAGGTCAGAGAAGCGACAGCGCCTTTCTGGTCACGACCGTGCATCGGGTTAGCACCTGGTCCGAACGGCGCGCCAGCGCGACGACCATCCGGGGTGTTACCGGTTTTCTTACCATACACAACGTTAGAAGTAATGGTCAGAACAGACTGTGTCGGGATAGCGCCACGGTAGGTGGTCAGTTTCTGAATTTTCTTCATGAAACGTTCTACCAGGTCAACCGCCATGTCATCTACACGAGCGTCGTTGTTACCAAACTGCGGGTATTCGCCTTCGATTTCGAAGTCGATAGCCAGACCATCTTCGTCACGAATCGGTTTAACTTTCGCATATTTGATGGCAGACAGGGAGTCAGCAGCAACGGACAGACCTGCGATACCACACGCCATGGTGCGGATAACGTCACGGTCGTGCAGCGCCATCAGAGAGGCTTCGTAGCTGTACTTGTCGTGCATGTAGTGGATAACGTTCAGCGCGGTGACATACTGTTTAGCCAGCCAGTCCATGAAGTGATCCATGCGGTCCATCACTTCGTCGAAGTTCAGAACATCGCCTTTGATCGGTTCGGATTTCGGACCAACCTGCATTTTCAGTTTTTCATCAACGCCGCCGTTGATAGCGTACAGCATGGTTTTCGCCAGGTTTGCACGCGCGCCGAAGAACTGCATTTGTTTACCAACGATCATCGGGCTTACGCAGCATGCGATAGCGTAGTCATCGTTGTTGAAGTCCGGACGCATCAGGTCATCGTTCTCGTACTGCAGAGAAGAAGTGTCGATGGAGACTTTAGCGGCGAATTTCTTGAAGTTCAGCGGCAGTTTTTCAGACCACAGAACGGTGATGTTCGGCTCCGGAGACGGCCCCATGGTGTACAGGGTGTTCAGGAAACGGAAGCTGTTTTTGGTGACCAGAGTACGGCCATCAACGCCCATACCGCCGATAGATTCGGTTGCCCAAATCGGGTCGCCGGAGAACAGTTCATCATATTCCGGAGTACGCAGGAAGCGAACCATACGCAGTTTCATGACCAGGTGGTCAATCATTTCCTGTGCGTCTTGCTCGGTGATTTTGCCTGCTTTCAGGTCACGTTCGATGTACGCATCCAGGAAGGTGGATACACGACCGAAGGACATTGCTGCGCCGTTCTGAGATTTAACCGCAGCCAGGTAACCGAAGTAAGTCCACTGGATTGCTTCCTGAGCGTTAGTCGCCGGACCAGAGATATCGCAGCCGTATTTAGCTGCCATTTCTTTGATCTGACCCAGAGCGCGGTGCTGTTCAGCGATTTCTTCACGCAGACGGATAGTCGCTTCCAGATTTACGCCGTTTTCCAGATCGGATTGCAGAGACGTAAACTGTGCGAATTTGTCTTTCATCAGGTAGTCGATACCGTACAGCGCTACGCGACGGTAGTCACCGATGATACGGCCACGGCCATACGCATCCGGCAGACCGGTCAGAACGCCGGATTTACGGCAACGCAGGATGTCCGGAGTATAAACGTCGAACACGCCCTGGTTGTGAGTCTTACGGTATTCGGTGAAGATTTTTTTGATCATTGGGTCCAGCTCGCGATTGTACGCTTTGCAGGAACCTTCAACCATTTTGATGCCGCCGAACGGGATAATCGCACGCTTCAGCGGAGCTTCAGTCTGCAGACCAACAATTTTCTCAAGCGCTTTGTTGATGTAGCCAGCGTCGTGAGAAGTGATGGTGGAAGCAACGGAGGTGTCAAAGTCAACAGGCGCGTGAGTGCGGTTTTCCTGTTTAACGCCTTCCATTACGCTGTCCCACAGCTTGGTGGTCGCGTCAGTAGCGCCAGCCAGGAAGGACTCGTCACCCTCATACGGAGTGTAGTTTTTCTGAATGAAGTCACGGACGTTTACTTCATTCTGCCAGTCACCTTTGGTAAAACCTTCCCAGGCTGTGGCTAACTTTTCATTAAGCTCGGACATGTAACACCTACCTTCTTAAGTGGATTTTTTATTTACTGCGTGTAATGGGCATCAACAGATTAATGATGCTCGTTACCACGCAGGTAAATGACCCAGTATGTCAACCCGACCAACAAACCGCCGCCGATAATATTACCGATCGTGACCGGAATCAGGTTATCAGTGATGAAGCTCATCACGGTCAGGTGAGAAAAACTTTCCGGAGACGAACCAACCGCGGCCCAAAACTCCGGTGTAGCAAAATCGCGTATTACAATACCCATAGGAATCATAAACATGTTTGCGATACTGTGCTCAAAACCGCTGGCGACAAACATGGCGACGGGCAGTACCATGATGAACGCTTTGTCCATCAGGCTACGACCTGAGTAGCTCATCCACACGGCCAGACAAACCATCAGGTTCGCCAGAATACCGAGGCAGACAGCTTCAATAAAAGTGTGGTGCATTTTGTGGTCGGCGGTTTGCAGGACGTTAAGTCCCCATTGACCGTTGGCAGTCATATACTCGCCGGAAAGCCACATCAGTAACACGAAAAGCAGAGCGCCAATCAGGTTACCAAAATAGACGTTTAACCAGTTTTTAGCCAGTTGCCCCCAGGTGATGCGACCGCTAGCTTTAGCTACAACGATCAGAACAGTAGAGGTGAAAAGATCAGCGCCGCAAATAACACAGAGAATCAGTCCCAAAGAGAAACAGATACCCCCGATAAGTTTCGCCATGCCATAAGGCATCGCGCCAGTACCGGTTGTCGCAGTAATATAAAAAACAAAGGCAATTGAAATGAATACGCCGGCGGTAATCGCCAGATAGAAAGTCTTAAGCGGATGTTTCGTTGCTTTATAGACGCCTGCTTCTTCAGCCACTTTGGCCATTGCTGCAGGGAGTAAAAGGTCAAAAGGGTTGTCAGCTTTCACACTAACTCTCTCTTTATTAAGTCGGCGACGAGATACTAACAAAGCATTATAGATGAGAATTTGATATAGATCATATCTCGCCTGGCTTATAGGCCCGTAAGTCGCATGGCTTTTATGCAATTACGGTGTAACTTTTTGATTATCCTAATAAAAATAAATTTTAAAAATTATAAATAGAGTTGAATTTTTTCCTGACTCCTCCTGCTGCACGGTTAATTAATATGGAGTAATCAACAAATAAAGTAACATCACTATGTCAATTAATTTAATATCAACAACCAATATTTAACCTTGTTATTACATTTTTCGCCGTTTAGTGAAAATAAATAAAACGGGGCCGCAAAGGCGCCCCGTAATATAACGCAGCCGAGAGGGTAAACCTACCCTAAGTCACTCATATGGACTTATTTTGACCAGTATGCCGCTTTCGCGCGCTGTAATTTATCATACGCTTTTAACAAGGACTGATGCGCCGGGAACGCTTGTAGATCGTGGTCGACAGCCGGTAGTCCATAAAAAGCCGCTTCACCGCTAAGCGCGGCGCTGGCGGCTTCTACAGCCTCTGCGCCATACATTTTTATAAAAGCATTGAGATATTGCAGCGGCTGACGCGCATCTTCTTGCGACAGGAGCAGCAGCGTTTGCAGGCAACGGTAATAGTTTGCGCGTACCGGACTAAAGACCGACGAATTGAACTCCATCGTCCATTCTGTCCAGATTAGCGCCTGCTCCAAATCGCCGCCCGCTAACGCTAGCATTGCTTTTAATTCGCCGACGCGCAGTGTATACCAACCATTGTCCGCTCCGGTCGCCAGACCCAACAGCTCACGCACGCGGGTGAAATCGTCAAAACCTTCTTCATCCAATTGTTCAATCAGATTGAGATAGTCTTCTTTATTCCAGGCGCTACCGGGCAGCGAAAGCAGAATCTCACGAAGATGGCTACCCATATTGTTGTTGGCCAGCCACAGATCTTCGGCAGGATAAATATCAGACATTCCCGGTACGATAATACGACAGGCGTATACGCCGAGATGCTCGTAATCGGCAATGTAAACTTCTTTATCTTCAGCAGCGAAGATGGCCATCAGCGTGGCGAATTCTTCTTCGGTAGTGCCGGAGAAACTCCAGTCCGTGAACGGGTAATCGGCGTCCTGTTTGAACAGATCCCAGGAAATCAGGCCGCTGGAGTCGATGAAGTGGGTCTCCAGATTAGTGTGCTCCGCGACTTCTTCATCATCGAACGTTGGCGGCGTGAAGACATCAAGATCTTTCAGACCGCGTCCCTGGAGTAGCTCGGTCACTGTACGTTCCAGCGCAACGCCAAAGTCAGGATGGGCGCCAAAAGAAGCAAAGCAGGTACCGTTAGCCGGGTTGAACAGCACGACGCAGATAACCGGATACTTACCGCCCAGCGAGCCGTCATAGGCGAAAATCGGGAAACCCTCGGCTTCCAGCGTGGCGATTGACTCCATTACCGCCGGATAACGCGCCATCACCTCTGCGGGAATCTCCGGCAGACTGATACTTTCCGCAATGATGCGATTTTTCACATAACGCTCGAAGACTTCCGACAGTCCCTGAACGCGGGCTTCATTACGCGTATTGCCGGCGGACATTCCGTTAGAGACGTACAGGTTGCCGATAATATTCATCGGAATATACACGGTCTGGTTATCGGACTGACGGGTAAATGGCAGGCCGCAGACGCCGCGTTCTTCATTGCCGGACTGAAGATCAATTAACTGGCTTCCGGTGAGTTCATTTTCCGGATCGTAAAACGCGCGCAGACGGGCATCAAGCAAGCCTTCCGGTACGTCGTCATTTTCAGTCAGCGGGAACCACTTTTCATTCGGATAATGCACGAACGGGCTGTTGGCGATGGTTTCACCCAGCCAGAAATCAGCAAAAAAGTAGTTGGTTGACAGACGCTCGAAGTATTCGCCCAGCGCCGAGGCCAGCGCCGCTTTTTTGGTCGCGCCTTTTCCGTTGGTAAAGCATAACGCGCACTCTTTATCGCGAATATGCACTGACCAGACGTTTGGCACCGGGTTCAGCCAGGAGGCCTCTTCGATGTGAAAGCCGAGGTCGAGTAACTTTTGCTGGAAGCGGGCGATGGAATCTTCCAGCGCGGCGTCTTTGCCGGGAATAAATGTTTGCGTCATGAAAATCACTTTTGTCGTACGGAAAGCGCGCAATGATACGGGTTTTATGTGACGGGCGCTATCTCGCCGGGACATCGGCGGAAATAAAAGTATTGGCTATGCTTTTACACTGGAATTCACAGGAAGAGCATAAAAAATGAAAGCATTTGATTTGCAACGAATGGCGCTGGATAACGTGCCGGTAGCGTTTTTGGGGGAAGTGGCGCTACGTAGCTTTTACACCTTTGTTCTGGTGTTTCTTTTCTTAAAGGTGACAGGACGACGCGGCGTACGGCAAATGTCGCTTTTTGAAGTGCTGATCATTTTGACATTGGGGTCGGCGGCAGGCGACGTCGCGTTTTATGATGACGTTCCGATGCTCCCTGTTCTGGTGGTATTCATCACCCTGGCGCTGCTCTATCGCCTGGTCATGTGGCTGATGGCGCATAGTGAAAAGTTGGAAGATCTGCTGGAAGGCAAGTCGGTGGTCATTGTTGAAGACGGCGAACTGGCGTGGGAAAAACTGCAGCGCTCGAACATGACGGAGTTTGAGTTTTTTATGGAGCTTCGCTTGAATGGCGTTGAGCAACTGGGGCAGGTCAGACTGGCCATCCTGGAGACAAACGGACAAATCAGCGTCTATTTCTTTGAAAATAAAGACGTTAAGCCGGGGTTAAGCATTCTTCCTGAGCACTGTACGCCACGCTTTATCGTGGCGCCGGAGGCTGGCGACTATGCCTGCGTACGTTGCAGTGAAGTGATACGCATGAATGTCGGGGAAAAGCAATTATGTCCGCGCTGCGCAAATCCAGAATGGACGAAGGCAAGCCGGGCTAAACGCGTTGTTTAACAGCGAAAATATCGGATTTATACGGTTAATCCGGAAGATTCTGTTGTGTGACGCATGCCGCATTTTCTCCTCGCATTGTTTTACCCATTGCGGCGCGTGTCACTGAATGATAAAACCGATATTCACATGAATAACGTTTGCCTGATGTCTGTCAGGCAGGAAACAATGCAGCGTGGTGAGGGGAAATGGCTCAGGTCTTTAATTTTAGTTCAGGTCCGGCGATGCTACCGGCGGAAGTACTTAAACTGGCGCAACAGGAACTGCGTGACTGGCACGGCCTTGGTACGTCGGTAATGGAAATTAGCCATCGAGGCAAAGAGTTTATCCAGGTCGCTGAAGAGGCGGAGCAGGATTTTCGCGATCTCCTTAATATCCCCTCCAACTATAAAGTCTTATTTTGTCACGGCGGCGGTCGCGGGCAGTTTGCTGGCGTGCCGCTCAATCTGCTGGGCGATAAAACCACGGCGGATTATGTCGATGCCGGTTACTGGGCGGCGAGCGCCATCAAAGAAGCCAAAAAATACTGTGCGCCGCAGATTATCGACGCCAAAATCACCGTTGACGGCAAACGTGCCGTAAAACCGATGCGCGAGTGGCAGCTTTCCGATAACGCCGCTTATTTACACTATTGCCCGAATGAGACCATTGACGGCATCGCCATCGATGAAACGCCTGATTTTGGCCCGGAAGTGGTCGTCACGGCGGATTTTTCTTCTACCATTCTGTCTGCGCCGCTGGATGTCTCTCGCTATGGCGTAATTTATGCTGGCGCGCAGAAGAACATCGGTCCGGCAGGACTGACGCTGGTTATCGTCCGGGAGGATCTGTTAGGCAAGGCGCATGAGAGCTGCCCGTCCATCCTCGACTACACCGTCCTGAATGATAACGACTCGATGTTTAATACACCGCCGACTTTCGCCTGGTATCTTTCCGGTCTGGTGTTCAAATGGTTGAAAGCGCAGGGCGGCGTGGCGGCGATGCACAAAATCAATCAGCAAAAAGCGGAGTTGCTGTACGGTGTGATTGATAACAGCGATTTCTACCGTAACGATGTCGCACAGGCCAACCGTTCACGGATGAACGTTCCGTTCCAGTTAGCGGACAATGCGCTGGACAAGGTCTTTCTGGAAGAGTCTTTCGCCGCCGGTCTGCACGCCTTAAAAGGGCACCGTGTTGTTGGCGGTATGCGCGCCTCTATCTATAACGCCATGCCAATTGAAGGGGTGAAAGCGCTGACCGATTTCATGATCGATTTTGAGCGTCGCCACGGCTAATACGTTTCTTTTTTCATCCCCACGGCCAGTCTGTGGGGTTTTTATTTCTGTTTTTTGAGAGTTGAGTTTCATGGAATCCCTGACGTTACAACCCATCGCGCGGGTCGACGGCGCCATTAATTTACCTGGCTCCAAAAGTGTTTCAAACCGTGCTTTGCTCCTGGCGGCTTTAGCTTGTGGTAAAACCGTTCTGACGAATCTGCTGGATAGCGATGACGTCCGCCATATGCTCAATGCCCTGAGCGCGTTGGGGATCAATTACACCCTTTCTGCCGATCGCACCCGCTGTGACATTACGGGTAATGGCGGCCCATTACGCGCGTCAGGCGCTCTGGAACTGTTTCTCGGTAATGCCGGAACCGCGATGCGTCCGTTAGCGGCAGCGCTATGTCTGGGGCAAAATGAGATAGTGTTAACCGGCGAACCGCGTATGAAAGAGCGTCCGATAGGCCATCTGGTTGATTCGCTGCGTCAGGGCGGGGCGAATATTGATTACCTGGAGCAGGAAAATTATCCGCCCCTGCGTCTGCGCGGCGGTTTTACCGGCGGCGACATTGAGGTTGATGGTAGCGTTTCCAGCCAGTTCCTGACCGCTCTGCTGATGACGGCGCCGCTGGCGCCTGAAGACACAATTATTCGCGTTAAAGGCGAACTGGTATCAAAACCTTACATCGATATCACGCTAAATTTAATGAAAACCTTTGGCGTGGAGATAACGAACCATCACTACCAACAATTTGTCGTGAAGGGCGGTCAACAGTATCACTCTCCGGGTCGCTATCTGGTCGAGGGCGATGCCTCGTCAGCGTCCTATTTTCTCGCCGCCGGGGCGATAAAAGGCGGCACGGTAAAAGTGACCGGGATTGGCCGCAAAAGTATGCAGGGCGATATTCGTTTTGCCGATGTGCTGGAGAAAATGGGCGCGACTATTACCTGGGGCGATGATTTTATTGCCTGCACGCGCGGCGAATTGCACGCCATAGATATGGATATGAACCATATTCCGGATGCGGCGATGACGATTGCCACCACGGCGCTGTTTGCGAAAGGAACCACGACGTTGCGCAATATTTATAACTGGCGAGTGAAAGAAACCGATCGCCTGTTCGCGATGGCGACCGAGCTACGTAAAGTGGGCGCTGAAGTCGAAGAAGGGCACGACTATATTCGTATCACGCCGCCGGCGAAGCTCCAACACGCGGATATTGGCACGTACAACGACCACCGTATGGCGATGTGCTTCTCACTGGTCGCACTGTCCGATACGCCAGTCACGATCCTGGACCCTAAATGTACTGCAAAAACGTTCCCTGATTATTTCGAACAATTGGCGCGGATGAGCACGCCTGCCTAATTTTTCTGTTGCGCCAGTCGACGGGCTGGCGCGCCGAGTCCGCATTCGCACTATTTTTACAATTATGACTAATGCTAATTTGTTGATGATTTAACACATTGATTTATGTGTTTTTTATAATAGTTATCAACGGAAGATTAGTATGAAAAATAAATCATTACTACTGGCGGTGGCGATTTCCGCTACGCTACTGGCAGGATGTAAAAATGGCGTGAATGGCAATTTAATCGCCAGCTCCGGCATGTCAGCCTACAAAGCCGCCACACTGTCCGATGCGGATGTTAAGGCATTATCTAATAATGCCTGTAAACAAATGGACAGCGAGAATCAACTGGCAGGTTCGAAAAGCAAATACACCAAACGTCTGAGCAAAATCGCCAAAGCGCTGGGTAACAACATTGACGGTACGCCGGTTAGCTATAAAGTCTATATGACCAGCGATATCAACGCATGGGCGATGGCGAACGGTTGCGTTCGCGTATACTCTGGCCTGATGGATCTGATGACCGATAATGAAATTGAAGGCGTACTGGGCCATGAACTGGGCCATGTCTCTTTAGGGCACTCCCGCAAGGCAATGCAGACCGCCTATGCCACGCTGGCGGCTCGCGATGCGATTTCCGCCACCAGCGGCGTCGCAGCGCAGCTTTCCCAGTCTCAATTGGGCGATCTGGCGGAAGGCGTCATCAATTCGGCGTTTTCTCGCAGTCAGGAGTCGGATGCGGATGACTTCTCTTACGATCTGCTGAAAAAACGTGGGATTAACACCCAGGGCTTAGTCACGGCATTCGATAAATTCGCCACAATGGACGCAGGTCATGCAAAATCATTGATGGACTCCCACCCGGCCTCAGCCGATCGCGCGCAGCATATGCGCGACAGAATTGCCGAAGATAAAAAGTAAATCATTGTCATCTTTCGGGCTGGTTTCTCGCCAGCCCGCTATAATTGCGCAATTATTCCGCATCTGATTACAGACAAAACTGGTTTTTGCACGCAACGTTAACGGTCGCGAGCGTTGGCGCGTATAATGCGCGGCGTTTACGTTAACGGTACGCCTGTTTAAGGAGATAAAGATGACGGCAATTGCCCCGGTAATAACCATTGATGGCCCAAGCGGTGCAGGTAAAGGCACCTTGTGCAAAGCAATGGCGGAAGCATTGCAATGGCATCTGCTGGATTCCGGCGCGATATACCGCGTACTGGCGCTGGCGGCATTGCACCACCATGTCGATCTCGCCTCTGAAGATGCGCTGGTGCCGCTGGCGTCCCATCTGGACGTGCGTTTCGTCTCAACGGACGGCAACCTGGAAGTTATCCTGGAAGGCGAGGACGTTAGCGGCGAAATTCGTACGCAGGAAGTCGCGAACGCGGCATCCCAGGTGGCGGCATTCCCACGTGTGCGTGAAGCGCTTCTTCGCCGCCAACGCGCATTCCGCGAAGCGCCTGGTTTAATCGCCGATGGACGCGATATGGGGACCGTGGTCTTCCCGGATGCGCCGGTAAAAATTTTCCTTGACGCCTCCTCGGAGGAACGTGCGCATCGACGTATGCTACAGTTGCAGGAGAATGGCTTTAGTGTTAACTTTGAACGCCTTTTGGCCGAGATCAAGGAACGCGACGATCGCGATCGTAATCGCGCTGTAGCGCCGTTAGTTCCTGCTGCTGATGCATTAGTTTTGGATTCTACCCGATTAAGCATTGAGCAAGTGATTGAAAAAGCGTTACAATATGCGCGCCAAAAATTGGCTCTCGCTTAAATGCGACCGAATTTGTAGTACCCCCGTTGCAAAGGATTGACAGCGGGTATGTTAAACAACCCCATCCGGCACGGAGCCAGGTGGACGTTAAATATGAAACCTGAAGATTAAACATGACTGAATCTTTTGCTCAACTCTTTGAAGAATCCTTAAAAGAAATCGAAACCCGCCCGGGTTCCATCGTTCGTGGTGTTGTTGTTGCTATCGACAAAGACGTAGTACTGGTTGACGCCGGTCTGAAATCTGAGTCTGCCATTCCGGCTGAGCAGTTCAAAAACGCCCAGGGCGAACTGGAAATCCAGGTTGGTGACGAAGTTGACGTTGCTCTGGATGCAGTAGAAGACGGCTTCGGTGAAACTCTGCTCTCTCGTGAGAAAGCTAAACGTCACGAAGCATGGATCACGCTGGAAAAAGCTTACGAAGATGCTGAAACTGTTACCGGTGTTATCAACGGCAAAGTTAAGGGTGGCTTCACTGTTGAGCTGAACGGTATTCGCGCGTTCCTGCCAGGTTCTCTGGTAGACGTTCGTCCGGTGCGTGACACTCTGCACCTGGAAGGCAAAGAGCTTGAATTCAAAGTAATCAAGCTGGACCAGAAACGTAACAACGTTGTGGTTTCTCGTCGTGCCGTTATCGAATCCGAAAACAGCGCAGAACGCGATCAGCTGCTGGAAAACCTGCAGGAAGGCATGGAAGTTAAAGGTATCGTTAAGAACCTCACTGACTACGGTGCATTCGTTGATCTGGGCGGCGTTGATGGCCTGCTGCACATCACTGATATGGCATGGAAACGCGTTAAGCATCCGAGCGAAATCGTGAACGTTGGCGACGAAATCAACGTGAAAGTGCTGAAATTCGACCGCGAGCGTACCCGTGTATCCCTGGGCCTGAAACAGCTGGGCGAAGATCCGTGGGTTGCTATCGCTAAACGTTATCCGGAAGGTACCAAACTGACCGGTCGCGTGACCAACCTGACCGACTACGGCTGCTTCGTTGAAATCGAAGAAGGCGTTGAAGGCCTGGTTCACGTTTCCGAAATGGACTGGACCAACAAAAACATCCACCCGTCCAAAGTGGTTAACGTTGGCGACGTAGTGGAAGTGATGGTTCTGGATATCGACGAAGAACGTCGTCGTATCTCCTTAGGGTTGAAGCAGTGCAAATCTAACCCGTGGCAGCAGTTCGCAGAAACCCACAACAAGGGCGACCGCGTTGAAGGTAAAATCAAGTCTATCACTGACTTCGGTATCTTTATCGGCCTGGACGGCGGCATCGACGGCCTGGTTCACCTGTCTGACATCTCCTGGAACGTTGCAGGCGAAGAAGCAGTCCGTGAATACAAAAAAGGCGACGAAATCGCTGCAGTTGTTCTGCAGGTTGACGCAGAACGTGAACGTATCTCCCTGGGCGTTAAACAGCTCGCAGAAGATCCGTTCAACAACTGGGTTGCTCTGAACAAGAAAGGCGCTATCGTAACCGGTAAAGTCACTGCAGTTGACGCGAAAGGCGCAACCGTAGAACTGGCTGACGGCGTTGAAGGTTACCTGCGTGCTTCTGAAGCATCCCGTGACCGCGTTGAAGATGCGACTCTGGTTCTGAGCGTTGGCGACGACGTTGAAGCTAAATTCACCGGCGTTGATCGTAAAAACCGCGCAATCAGCCTGTCTGTTCGTGCGAAAGACGAAGCTGACGAGAAAGATGCCATCGCAACTGTTAACAAACAGGAAGATGCAAACTTCTCTAACAACGCAATGGCTGAAGCATTCAAAGCAGCTAAAGGCGAGTAATCCTCTGAAACTTCGGGTCTTTTAGTCCGAAGTATAACGAGATTACTTGACAGATTGCAGGTTTCGGCCTGTAATCAAGCACTAAGGGCGGCTACGGCCGCCCTTAATCAATCTCACGGCTGCAGCCAATTTGCCTTTAAGGAACCGGAGGAATTATGACCAAGTCAGAATTGATTGAAAGACTTGCAACCCAGCAATCTCACATTCCCGCTAAGGCGGTTGAAGACGCGGTAAAAGAGATGCTGGAGCATATGGCCTCGACTCTTGCGCAGGGCGAGCGTATTGAAATCCGCGGTTTCGGCAGTTTTTCTTTGCATTACCGCGCGCCTCGTACCGGACGTAACCCCAAGACCGGCGATAAAGTGGAACTGGAAGGAAAATACGTTCCTCACTTTAAACCGGGTAAAGAACTGCGCGATCGCGCCAATATTTACGGTTAAGTTTTAACGCAAAACTTGAACCCGAAAAAAGCACCGTCAGGGTGCTTTTTTCATTTATACGCCGTCAGGCGCAAACGCTATTCGACCGAAAACTGGAAAACGTTTCGCATTTTTTGCTGCGTCTTACATTTATCAGGTAAAAAACCTGGAATCCGCGCCGTATAGCACAAAATCCCCTCCAGACAATGGCGTCCTGAACCTGCACACTTTCCCGCACAGGGAGGTGTCTATGAAGATAACGACGGTCAGCGTATGCGTAGTATGCGGCATACTTCCGCTCATGATATTGCCAGTATTACCTGACACGTGGATTCTCGCGGTGCTGTTTTGTCTGGCATGTTTGCTTTGCCTCATACCCCATCACTATGCGCGCTACGCGGCATTAACTTTGCTCTTTTTCATGTGGGGGATATTTGCCGCTAGGCAGGCCATCTGGGCGGGAAACGTCCTGCCCGCCGCGACGCAGGAGGCGACAGTCGTCATTACTGCCACCGATCATATGACCACTCATTATGGGCGAATCACCCATTTGCGCGGAAAGCCGCTCTTTCCTGCTGTAGGGATTGTCCTGCATGGCCAGTACTTACCCACGGAAGTGTGTGCAGGGCAACAGTGGGCGATGACGCTGAAGGTCAGAGCGGTACACGGGCAGCTTAACGAAGGCGGTTTTGATAGCCAACGTTACGCGCTGGCGCAGCACCAACCGTTGACCGGGCGTTTTCTACAGGCTAAAGCGATTAACCCTGAGTGTAGCTTGCGTGGGCGCTATCTTGCTTCGCTTCGCGCTACGCTTGCGCCTTATCCGTGGCAGCAGGTTATTCTGGCGTTGGGAATGGGGGAGCGGGGAGCGGTGTCGCAGGAGGTGAAGGCCGTTATGCGCGATACGGGGACTGCCCATTTGATGGCGATTTCCGGCCTGCATATCGCTTTTGCTGCGTTATTGGCTGCCGGATTAATCCGTGGCGGACAATTCTTTTTGCCGGTCAGATGGATTCGTTGGCAGACGCCATTGCTGGGCGGCATTCTTTGCGCGATATGTTATGCCTGGCTTACCGGCTTACAACCGCCTGCGCTGCGCACGGTGGCGGCACTGAGCGTCTGGGGAGGATTAAAATTAAGCGGACGACAGTGGAGCGGCTGGCAAGTCTGGTGCTGCTGTCTGGCCGCGATTATTTTCGCCGATCCTGTGGCGGTTATATCACAAAGTCTTTGGCTGTCAGCATTTGCGGTTGCCGGCCTGTTATTCTGGTATCAGTGGTTTCCTGCGCCAAACGGAAATTTTCCACGGGGCTTACGTTGGTTGCTTAACCTGCTTCACCTACAGGCAGGCATTACACTTCTGCTTTTGCCTCTCCAGGTGGCGCTTTTTCATGGCATAAGCGTTACCGCAATGCTGGCGAATCTTTTTGCCGTACCCTGGGTCACATTTGTGACGGTTCCACTCATCCTGGCGGGAATGATTCTGCATTTAACCGGGCCGTTTTTTCTTGAAGAGTGGGTATGGTACCTGACCGATCGCGCGTTAGCCGCGCTATTTTACCTGTTGAATGCTTTACCGCAGGGCTGGGTGAATATTGATAACCGTTGGCAGTGGCTGACGTTTTTGCCCTGGCTAATGCTTATCGCGTGGCGATTAAACGTCTGGCGTACCTGGCCGGCGGTCTGTTTATGCGGGTTATTGTTGATGAGCTGGCCACTCTGGCGGCCGATAAACGCCAGTGGATGGCAGGTGCATATGCTGGATGTTGGTCAGGGGCTGGCGATAGCGATCGTCAGGGGCGATAAAGTAATACTCTACGATACCGGTCGGGCATGGCCGGAGGGCGACAGCGGGCAACGGGTTATTATTCCCTGGTTGCGCTGGCATAATCTGACGCCGGAGGGCGTTATTTTGAGTCATGAGCATCTGGATCATCGGGGCGGGCTGCGTTCGCTACAGCAGGTCTGGCCGTCAATGTGGATTCGCAGCCCGTTAGGCTGGCAGGGACATTTGCCCTGTTTTCGCGGTGAGCAGTGGCAATGGCAGGGGCTAACGTTTCAGGCGCACTGGCCGTTACGCGAAAGTGCCGATCGAGGAAATAACCGCTCCTGTGTGGTCAAAGTGGATGACGGCGTACATAGCATCCTGCTCACGGGCGATATTGAAGCGGGCGCTGAACAAAAAATGCTAAGTCGTTACTGGCGACATCTTGCGGCGACGTTTATCCAGGTGCCGCATCATGGTAGTAATACGTCGTCGTCGCTACCATTTATTCAGCGCGTACATGGTGAAGCGGCGCTGGCGTCCGCATCGCGCTATAACGCATGGCGGCTGCCGTCCCGCAAGGTAAAACAGCGCTACCGACAGCAGGCGTATCAGTGGTTTGATACACCCCACCAGGGGCAAATTTCGCTGCGGTTTTCTCCGCAGGGCTGGCGCATACAAGGCTTACGGGATCAAATTTTACCTCGCTGGTATCATCAGTGGTTTGGCGTGTCCGAGGATAACGGGTAGAATATGCGGCTATTTCAACAAATGCTGGTTTTTTGAATGCATAACGATAAAGATCTCTCTACGTGGCAGACCTTCCGCCGACTGTGGCCAACCATAGCGCCTTTTAAAGCAGGTCTGATCGTGGCGGGCATAGCGTTAATTCTCAACGCAGCCAGCGATACCTTCATGCTATCGCTCCTCAAGCCATTACTGGATGATGGTTTCGGTAAAACGGATCGCTCAGTGTTGCTGTGGATGCCGCTGGTGGTTATTGGGCTGATGATATTACGAGGCATCACTAGCTATATCTCCAGCTACTGTATTTCCTGGGTGTCAGGCAAGGTGGTAATGACCATGCGCCGTCGCCTGTTTGGCCATATGATGGGAATGCCCGTCGCCTTCTTTGATAAACAGTCTACCGGTACGCTGCTGTCGCGTATTACATACGATTCAGAACAGGTTGCCTCTTCTTCATCTGGCGCGCTGATTACCGTGGTGCGTGAAGGGGCATCGATCATCGGATTGTTTATCATGATGTTCTATTACAGCTGGCAGTTGTCGATCATCCTGGTTGTTTTAGCGCCGATTGTGTCGATTGCGATTCGCGTTGTCTCAAAGCGGTTCCGCAGCATCAGTAAAAATATGCAGAACACGATGGGACAAGTGACTACCAGCGCTGAACAAATGCTGAAAGGACACAAAGAGGTACTGATTTTTGGCGGTCAGGAAGTCGAAACTAAACGCTTTGATAAAGTCAGCAATAAGATGCGACTGCAAGGCATGAAAATGGTCTCTGCCTCGTCAATTTCCGATCCTATCATTCAGCTCATTGCCTCGCTGGCGCTGGCGTTTGTCCTCTATGCTGCGAGTTTCCCAAGCGTAATGGATAGCCTGACGGCAGGGACCATCACCGTGGTGTTCTCCTCCATGATCGCGCTGATGCGTCCATTAAAATCGCTGACAAACGTTAACGCGCAGTTCCAGCGTGGGATGGCGGCTTGTCAAACGTTGTTTGCGATTCTGGATAGCGAACAGGAGAAAGATGAAGGTAAACGTGTCATTGACCGCGCGACCGGCGATCTCGAATTCCGCAATGTGACGTTTACTTACCCGGGCCGTGAAGTGCCGGCATTGCGTAACATCAATTTGAAAATTCCTGCCGGGAAAACCGTGGCGCTGGTGGGGCGTTCCGGATCGGGTAAATCAACTATCGCCAGTCTGATCACCCGTTTCTACGATATTGATGAAGGGCACATCCTGATGGATGGTCACGATCTACGCGAATACACTCTGGCCTCTCTACGTAATCAGGTGGCGCTGGTTTCGCAAAACGTGCATCTGTTTAACGACACGGTCGCCAATAACATTGCTTATGCCCGGACGGAAGAATACAGCCGCGAGCAGATTGAAGAGGCGGCGCGCATGGCCTATGCCATGGACTTTATCAATAAGATGGATAATGGCCTGGATACCATCATCGGCGAAAACGGCGTACTGCTTTCCGGCGGTCAGCGCCAGCGTATCGCGATCGCCCGCGCCTTACTGCGCGACAGCCCGATTCTGATCCTTGATGAAGCTACGTCCGCGCTGGATACCGAATCTGAACGTGCGATTCAGGCAGCGTTGGATGAGCTGCAGAAAAACCGTACCTCTCTGGTGATTGCGCACCGTCTCTCCACCATCGAACAGGCGGATGAGATCGTTGTAGTCGAAGACGGTATTATCGTTGAGCGCGGCACTCATAGCGAGCTGCTGGCGCAACACGGCGTTTACGCCCAGCTACATAAGATGCAATTTGGCCAATGATTGCGCGTATCTGGTCGGGTGAATCCCCGCTATGGCGGTTACTGCTGCCGCTCTCCTGGCTGTATGGCCTGGTGAGCGGGGCGATTCGTCTGAGCTATAAGCTTGGTTTTAAACGCGCCTGGCGAGCGCCGGTACCGGTGGTTGTGGTAGGGAATCTTACGGCTGGCGGTAACGGTAAAACCCCCGTAGTCATTTGGCTGGTGGAAAAGCTGCAACAGCGTGGCGTGCGCGTGGGGGTCGTTTCCCGCGGCTACGGCGGGAAAGCTGCCGCTTATCCGCTGCTCCTGACGCCTGAGACGACAACCGCAGAAGCGGGAGATGAACCGGTATTGATTTATCAGCGGACCGGCGCGCCTGTCGCGGTGGCGCCTGAACGCGCCGCGGCGGTGAAAGCGATTCTGGCGGCGCATAATGTGCAGATTATTATCACCGACGATGGGTTGCAGCATTACCGGCTCGCGCGAGATATTGAAATTGTGGTGATTGACGGGGTGCGCCGTTTTGGCAACGGCTGGTGGCTTCCTGCCGGCCCTATGCGCGAACGCGCCAGTCGCCTGAAAACCGTGGACGCCGCTATCGTCAATGGCGGCGTCGCCCGGGCGGGCGAAATCCCCATGCAGCTAGCGCCTGGACTGGCGGTGAACTTACGTACGGGAGCGCGTTGCGATGTGGCGCAACTGAGCAATATTGTGGCGATGGCGGGCATCGGACATCCGCCGCGCTTTTTCGCCACGCTGGAAGCCTGTGGCGCGCATCCGCAAAAGTGCGTCCCGCTGGCCGATCATCAAACGCTCGCCCCTGCTGACGTTCAGGCGTTGGTCGGTGAAGGGCAGACCCTGGTAATGACGGAAAAAGACGCGGTGAAATGCCGTGCTTTTGCCGAAGATAACTGGTGGTTCTTACCGGTTGATGCGCGTTTGTCCGGTGAGCAGCCTGATAAGTTGCTTGAACATATCACCTCGCTGGTTCGCTAGCGTACCCCAATGCAGCGGCAGTGATGAATTTATGGAGTCATGAATGTCATTGCCGTACCTTTCTCTTTCCCAGGCCCGGTGTCTTCACCTTGCTGCGCAGGGGCTATTGAAAAAGCCGCGCCGTAACGCGCTGCCTGGCGATGTTCTTGCCGCCATCTCACGCATGGCGTTGCTGCAAATTGATACCATCAATGTTGTCGCACGTAGCCCCTATCTGGTGCTGTTTAGCCGTCTCGGTTCGTACCCGCAGGCCTGGCTGGATGAGGCGCTGCGACGCGGCGAGTTAATGGAATACTGGGCGCATGAGGCCTGTTTCTTACCACGCCGCGACTTTAAACTTATCCGCCATCGTATGCTGTCGCCGGAAAAGATGGGCTGGAAATATCGCGCGGCATGGATGCATGAGCACGCGGAAGAAATAGAACAGCTAGTGCGGCATATTCAGGAGCACGGTCCGGTGCGTTCTGCCGATTTTGAACATGCGCAGAAAGGCGTCAGCGGCTGGTGGGAATGGAAACCACATAAACGCCACCTTGAGGGTTTATTTACCGCCGGAAAAGTCATGGTTGTTGAGCGGCGTAATTTTCAACGTGTATATGATTTAACGCCCCGTGTGATGCCATACTGGGATGATGAACGCGATGGACTGTCACAGCCGCAGGCGGAAAGCCTGATGCTGGATAATAGCGCGCGCAGTCTGGGGATTTTCCGTGAACAGTGGCTGGCGGATTACTACCGCCTGAAACGTCCTGACCTGAAGGGATGGCGGGAGAGCCGGGCGGAACAGCAGCAGATTATTCCGGTCGAGGTGGAAACGTTGGGGCGGATGTGGCTTCATGCCGATCTTCTTTCGCAGCTTGAACCGGCGCTAAATAACGCCTTAAAGGCGACCCATAGCGCAGTGCTGTCGCCTTTCGATCCTGTGGTATGGGATCGCAAGCGGGCAGCGCAGCTCTTCGGGTTTAACTATCGGCTGGAATGTTATACGCCCGCGGCGAAGCGCCAGTACGGTTATTTTGTGCTGCCGCTATTATACCAGGGCCGTTTAGTCGGGCGAATGGATGCCAAAATGCATCGTAAAACAGGGGTGCTTGAGGTTATCTCGCTGTATCTGGAGGACGATATTCGTCCTGGCGTTAGTCTGCAAAAAGGAATCTGGCAGGCTATTAGCGCGTTTGCTGCCTGGCAACGGGCATCGCGCGTGACGCTGGGACAATGTCCGCCAGGCCTGTTTAGCGCCATGCGTCATGGCTGGGAAATAGACCCTGCACCCTAACCGATTATGTTAATATTGAAGGATTCACAATCCGGTCCATCTGGAGGAACTATGGATCATCGTCTGCTTGAAATCATCGCCTGCCCGGTATGTAACGGCAAACTCTGGTATAACCAGGAACAGCAAGAATTAATTTGCAAACTGGATAATCTCGCTTTCCCGTTACGCGACGGCATTCCTGTATTGCTGGAAAATGAAGCTCGCGCCCTGACATCTGATGAGAGTAAATCATGAGTTTCGTCGTCATCATTCCGGCCCGTTTTTCATCTACCCGACTGCCAGGCAAACCATTAGTGGATATTAATGGTAAGCCCATGATTGTTCATGTCCTGGAGCGGGCGCGCGAATCTGGCGCGGAACGCATTATTGTCGCGACCGATCATGAAGACGTGGCTCGTGCGGTAGAAGCGGCTGGCGGCGAAGTGTGCATGACGCGCGCCGATCACCAGTCCGGCACCGAACGGTTGGCGGAAGTGGTAGAGAAGTGCGGATTCAGCGACGATACCGTTATTGTGAACGTTCAGGGCGATGAGCCGATGATCCCGGCGGTTATTATTCGCCAGGTCGCGGAAAATCTGGCACAGCGCCAGGTTGGCATGGCGACGCTGGCGGTGCCGATTCACAGCGCCGAAGAAGCGTTTAACCCGAATGCGGTAAAAGTCGTGCTGGATGCTGAAGGCTATGCGCTTTACTTTTCCCGGGCGACGATTCCCTGGGATCGCGATCGCTTTGCAAAAAGTCTGGAAACGGTAGGGGATACTTGCCTTCGTCACCTGGGCATTTATGGCTATCGCGCGGGATTTATCCGCCGTTACGTGAGCTGGCAACCCAGCCCGCTGGAACATATTGAAATGCTGGAGCAACTCCGTGTGCTGTGGTACGGCGAAAAAATTCATGTCGCTGTCGCCAAAGCGGTGCCCGGCACGGGCGTAGACACCGCCGACGACCTGGAGCGCGTGCGCGCTGAAATGCGTTAACATGATCCTGTTCATGATCGTCTTAGACGGTCATGAACAGCGCGGTATGATAGCGCAAAGATGAATACTCACGTCTGCTCATCAGTGACGGCTTTCTCGTACCGTTACGATTTTCCTCATTTTTCTTTTCTTCCCTTGATCTGATACGGGTGACATCTGTCCATACGACGCTCATTATTAAAGCAGTAGCACTAATGGGGGTAATCTGGAATGGAACAGTTGCGGGCCGAACTCAGTCATTTGTTGGGTGAAAAACTTAGCCGTATAGAGTGCGTGAATGAGAAAGCGGATTCCGCATTGTGGTCATTATATGACAGCCAGGGCATTCCGATGCCGCTGATGGCGCGAAGTTTTACCACTCCCGGCGTTGCGCAGCAACTGGCATGGAAAACCTCAATGCTGGCGCGTAGCGGTACGGTGAGGATGCCGGTAATCTATGGCGTATTGACGCATGAAGAGCATCCTGGTCCGGATGTGCTGCTACTGGAACGACTGCGCGGTGTGCCGGTCGAGGCGCCGGCGCGCACTCCGGAACGCTGGGAACAGCTAAAAGATCAGATTGTCGAAGGATTGTTAGCCTGGCATCGGCAGGATAGCCGCGGTTGCGTGGGCGCTGTAGACCATACTCAGGAGAATATCTGGCCTTCCTGGTATCGTCAGCGGGTGGAGGTGCTGTGGACGACGCTAAATCAGTTCAGCAATACCGGCCTGACGATGCAGGACAGACGCATTCTGTTTCGTACCAGAGAATGTCTTCCTTCGTTATTTGAAGGGTTTAACGACAACTGCGTACTGGTGCATGGCAACTTCTGCCTGCGCAGTATGCTTAAAGACGCCCGTAGCGATCAGCTTCTGGCAATGGTCGGCCCCGGGCTGATGCTGTGGGCGCCGAGAGAATTCGAACTGTTTCGCCTGATGGATAATCCATTGGCGGAGGGATTGCTTTGGCATTATCTGCAACGCGCGCCAGTGGCGGAGTCATTCATCTGGCGGCGTTGGCTCTATGTGCTGTGGGACGAGGTTGCGCAATTGGTCAATACCGGACGTTTTAACCGTACCAATTTTGATCTGGCGGCGAAATCATTACTCCCCTGGCTTGCCTGATATGCCTTTCAGCCATTGCCAAAGTCGCCCTAATGTTTCATACCCAGCGCGATCGCTGTGCATCAGCCAGACCGGGGACGGAATTGCCCGCTCCCAGGGATTGAGCGGCGAATCGATCGCCAACTGATTCGCCGGTGCGGGAAGCGGATTCAGCCCGGCATGCTGAAAGAAAATCATCGCACGCGGCAAATGCGAGGCGGAGGTTACCAACAGGAAAGGGGCGTCGCCGATGGCCTGCTTAACGGCGGCGGCTTCTTCTTCCGTATCTTTTGGCTTATCCAGCGTAATAATATCGCTACGCGGTACGCCCAGCGACTGCGCCACCCGCGCACTGACTTCCGCCGTGCTTACCGTATTGGTTTTTGCTACGCCGCCGGTAAAAATCAGCTTTGCTCCCGGATTCGCGCGCCACAGCCGGATGCCTTCCGCCAGCCGCGGCAAGCTGTTGTTAATTAAATTAGAGCTCGGCGCCCACTGCGGGTTCCAGGTATAGCCGCCGCCGAGAACCACAATATATTCCACCTTTTGCGGACCCTGCCAGGTAGGGTAGCGGTTTTCTATCGGACGCAGCAAATGGTCAGAGACGGGTTGCAGGCTTAATAGCAATAGCGCCAGCCAACCTACGCTGATAAATAATTTTCCGGTCTTCTGAAAGCGGCTAAACCAGAGCAGCGCCAGGCCGAGGCCAATGATCAGCAACATCAGCGGAAGCGGCAATAACATACCGCCAATCACTTTCTTTAGCGTAAAAAGCATCCTTTTTGGTTCCTTTTTTAACCATATAGCGGAGGATTAACGGTGATATTACACCAGACAGGTTCATTCTGGCCGCGGCTGTGACAAAATAGCGGTTTTATCAGATAACGCCTGAGCCAGCCTGTGGAGAGTCCGATGCAGGATCGCAATTTTGATGACATTGCTGAAAAGTTTTCCCGTAACATTTACGGCACGACCAAAGGACAACTGCGGCAAGCCATTCTGTGGCAAGACCTGGATCGCGTGCTGGAGGAGATTGGCGGGCGAAAACTGCGGATACTGGATGCCGGCGGCGGCGAAGGGCAAACGGCGATTAAGATGGCGGAACGCGGCCATCAGGTGACGTTATGCGATCTGTCTGGTGAAATGATCGCCCGCGCGCGGCAGGCGGCCGAGGCAAAAGGTGTGAGCAAAGACATGCATTTTATACAATGCCCGGCTCAGGACGTCGCTTCGCATTTGGAAAGCCCGGTTGATCTGATATTGTTTCATGCTGTGCTGGAGTGGGTAGCCGATCCTGTCGGCGTATTAGAAACGCTCTGGTCAGTATTGCGCCCTGGCGGCGCGCTGTCGTTGATGTTCTATAACGCTAACGGTTTGCTGATGCACAATATGGTGGCGGGTAATTTTGACTACGTGCAGGCGGGGATGCCTAAACGCAAGAAGCGCACGCTGTCGCCTGACTACCCGCGCGACCCCGCGCAGGTGTACCAGTGGCTGGAGGCGATTGGCTGGCAGATTACTGGTAAAACCGGCGTGCGTGTGTTTCATGATTATCTGCGTGAAAAACACCAGCAGCGTGACTGTTATGAGACCCTGGTCGAACTGGAAACGCGTTATTGCCGCCAGGAGCCGTATATTAGCCTTGGGCGCTACATTCATGTCACCGCGATTAAAAGCCCGGCGCTAGCCGCAGATGCAAGGATAACCTATGAGTGAATTTTCCCAGACAGTCCCCGAACTGGTTGCCTGGGCCAGAAAAAACGACTTTTCCATCTCGCTGCCGGTAGACAGACTTTCCTTTCTGCTGGCGGTCGCCACGTTGAACGGCGAACGCCTTGACGGCGAGATGAGTGAAGGCGAGCTGGTGGATGCATTCCGCCATGTGAGTGATGCGTTTGAGCAAACCAGCGAAACCATCGGCGTGCGCGCGAACAACGCGATTAACGATATGGTGCGTCAACGTCTGCTGAACCGCTTTACCAGCGAGCAGGCTGAAGGCAATGCGATTTACCGATTAACCCCGCTCGGGATTGGCATCACCGATTACTACATTCGTCAACGCGAATTCTCTACGCTGCGTCTTTCTATGCAGTTGTCGATTGTGGCCGGCGAATTGAAGCGCGCGGCGGATGCGGCAGCGGAGGGTGGCGATGAGTTCCACTGGCATCGCAACGTTTACGCGCCATTGAAATATTCGGTGGCGGAGATTTTCGACAGTATCGATCTCACCCAGCGCATCATGGATGAACAGCAGCAGCAGGTGAAAGACGATATCGCACAACTGCTGAATAAAGACTGGCGGGCGGCGATTTCCAGCTGTGAGCTGCTGCTTTCCGAAACGTCCGGTACGCTGCGCGAGTTGCAGGACACGCTGGAGGCGGCGGGCGATAAGCTGCAGGCTAACCTGCTGCGCATTCAGGATGCCACGATGACGCACGACGATCTGCATTTTGTCGACAGGCTGGTATTTGACTTACAAAGTAAACTCGACCGCATTATCAGTTGGGGTCAGCAGTCTATTGATTTATGGATCGGCTACGATCGTCACGTGCATAAATTTATCCGTACCGCGATCGATATGGATAAAAACCGTGTCTTCGCCCAGCGGTTGCGCCAGTCAGTGCAGACTTATTTTGACGATCCATGGGCGCTAACCTATGCGAATGCCGATCGTCTGCTGGATATGCGCGATGAAGAGATGGCGTTGCGTGACGATGAAGTCACCGGGGAGTTGCCGCCGGATCTGGAATATGAAGAGTTTAACGAGATCCGCGAGCAGTTAGCGGCCATCATTGAAGAACAGCTGGCTATCTACAAAACCAGACAAACGCCACTGGATCTTGGGCTGGTGGTGCGCGAGTATCTGGCGCAATACCCGCGCGCGCGTCATTTCGACGTGGCGCGTATTGTTATCGATCAAGCGGTACGTCTTGGCGTAGCGCAAGCAGATTTCACCGGACTGCCAGCCAAATGGCAGCCGATTAATGATTACGGAGCCAAGGTACAGGCGCATGTCATTGACAAATATTGAACAAGTGATGCCGGTTAAGCTGGCGCAGGCGCTGGCGAATCCGTTATTTCCGGCGCTGGATAGCGCATTACGTTCGGGCCGCCACATCGGGCTGGACGAACTGGATAATCATGCCTTTCTGATGGATTTTCAGGAATACCTGGAAGAGTTTTACGCGCGTTATAACGTGGAGCTGATTCGCGCGCCGGAGGGGTTCTTCTACCTGCGTCCGCGTTCTACCACGCTTATCCCGCGCTCGGTGTTATCCGAACTGGATATGATGGTCGGTAAAATTCTCTGCTACCTCTATCTTAGCCCGGAACGTCTGGCCAACGAAGGGATCTTTACTCAGCAGGAGTTGTACGACGAGCTGCTTACCCTTGCGGACGAAGCCAAACTGCTAAAGCTGGTGAATAACCGCTCGACGGGATCTGACGTTGATCGTCAGAAACTGCAGGAAAAGGTGCGTTCTTCTTTAAACCGCCTGCGTCGTTTGGGCATGGTATGGTTTATGGGCCACGACAGTAGCAAATTCCGCATTACCGAATCGGTCTTCCGCTTTGGCGCGGATGTCCGCGCCGGCGACGATCCTCGCGAGGCGCAGCGTCGTCTCATCCGCGACGGGGAAGCGATGCCCATTGAAAACCATCTGCAACTTAATGATGAGACCGAAGAGAGTCAGCCGGACAGTGGAGAGGAAGAATAATGATTGAACGCGGTAAATTTCGCTCGCTAACGCTGATTAACTGGAACGGTTTTTTTGCCCGTACTTTTGACCTGGATGAACTGGTCACGACGTTATCCGGGGGCAACGGTGCCGGGAAATCCACGACGATGGCGGCGTTCGTCACGGCGCTGATCCCGGATCTTACATTACTGCACTTTCGTAACACCACGGAAGCCGGCGCCACCAGCGGTTCGCGCGATAAAGGTCTGCACGGTAAGCTGAAGGCGGGCGTCTGTTACTCCATGCTCGACACCATTAATTCCCGCCATCAGCGGGTGGTGGTCGGCGTGCGTCTGCAGCAGGTCGCTGGGCGCGATCGCAAAGTGGACATCAAACCGTTCGCTATCCAGGGGCTGCCGATGTCGGTACAGCCGACACAACTGGTGACGGAGACATTAAACGAACGTCAGGCGCGCGTACTGTCGCTTGCTGAGCTGAAAGACAAGCTTGACGAGATGGAAGGCGTGCAGTTTAAGCAGTTTAACTCCATCACCGATTATCATTCGCTGATGTTTGACTTAGGGATTATCGCCCGTCGTCTGCGCTCCGCTTCCGATCGTAGTAAATTCTATCGTTTGATAGAGGCCTCGCTGTACGGCGGGATCTCCAGCGCCATTACCCGATCGCTACGCGATTATTTATTGCCGGAAAACAGCGGCGTGCGCAAGGCGTTCCAGGATATGGAAGCGGCGCTGCGCGAGAACCGACTCACGCTGGAAGCGATTCGTGTTACCCAATCCGATCGCGATCTGTTTAAGCATTTGATCAGCGAAGCCACCGATTATGTGGCGGCGGATTATATGCGCCACGCCAATGAGCGTCGGGTTCACCTTGATCAGGCGTTGGCGTTTCGACGCGAACTGTACACATCGCGCAAGCAGCTGGCGGCAGAGCAGTATAAGCACGTCGATATGGCCCGTGAGTTGGGCGAACATAACGGCGCCGAAGGTTCTCTGGAAGCGGATTACCAGGCGGCGAGCGATCACCTGAATCTGGTGCAAACTGCGCTGCGCCAGCAGGAAAAAATTGAACGCTACGAAGCGGATCTTGAAGAGCTGCAGATTCGACTCGAAGAGCAAAATGAAGTGGTGGCGGAAGCCGCCGAAATGCAGGACGAAAATGAAGCGCGTGCCGAAGCCGCCGAGCTGGAAGTCGATGAACTCAAAAGCCAGCTTGCGGATTACCAGCAGGCGCTGGATGTACAGCAAACGCGCGCGATTCAGTATAACCAGGCGATATCAGCGCTTGCCCGCGCTAAAGAACTTTGCCATTTGCCGGAGCTAACGCCGGAAAGCGCCGCCGAATGGCTGGATACTTTCCAGGCAAAAGAGCAGGAAGCTACGGAAAAACTGCTGTCGTTGGAACAAAAAATGAGCGTGGCGCAAACCGCGCACAGCCAGTTTGAGCAGGCTTATCAGCTGGTGGCGGCGATCAACGGCCCGCTGGCGCGTAGCGAAGCCTGGGACGTGGCGCGCGAGCTGTTACGGGACGGCGTGAACCAGCGTCATCTGGCGGAACAGGTACAGCCGTTGCGGATGCGCCTGAGCGAACTGGAACAGCGGCTGCGTGAGCAGCAAGAGGCGGAACGTCTGCTGGCGGAGTTCTGTAAGCGACAGGGCAAAAATTTTGATATTGACGAACTGGAAGCGCTGCATCAGGAGCTGGAAGCCCGCATAGCGTCCTTGTCTGATAGCGTATCGTCAGCCAGCGAACAGCGTATGGCCTTGCGTCAGGAACAGGAACAGCTGCAATCCCGTATCCAGCATCTGATGCAACGCGCTCCTGTCTGGCTGGCGGCGCAGAATAGCCTGAACCAGCTTAGCGAACAGTGCGGCGAGGAGTTTACGTCCAGCCAGGAAGTGACCGAATACCTGCAACAGCTACTGGAGCGTGAGCGCGAAGCCACTGTCGAACGCGACGAAGTGGGCGCGCGTAAAAATGCGGTTGATGAAGAGATCGAACGTTTAAGCCAGCCGGGTGGCGCGGAAGACCAGCGTTTGAATGCGCTGGCGGAGCGTTTTGGCGGGGTACTGCTGTCGGAAATCTACGATGATGTCAGCCTTGAAGATGCGCCGTACTTTTCCGCACTGTATGGTCCGTCGCGCCATGCGATCGTCGTACCGGATTTATCGCAAATAGCCGAACAGCTTGAAGGTCTGACCGACTGCCCGGAAGATCTGTACCTGATCGAAGGCGATCCGCAGTCTTTTGATGACAGCGTATTCAGCGTTGACGAGCTGGAAAAGGCGGTGGTCGTGAAAATTGCCGACCGTCAGTGGCGTTATTCGCGTTTTCCGTCGCTGCCTATTTTTGGCCGTGCGGCGCGCGAGAACCGTATTGAAAGTCTCCATGCGGAACGGGAAGTGCTTTCCGAGCGCTTTGCCACGCTCTCGTTTGACGTGCAGAAAACCCAGCGTTTGCACCAGGCGTTCAGCCGTTTTATCGGTAGCCACCTTTCCGTTGCCTTTGAGGACGATCCGGAAGCGGAAATTCGCCGACTGAACGGGCGTCGCGTCGAGCTGGAGCGCGCGCTGGCGACGCATGAAAGCGACAACCAGCAGCAGCGCCTTCAGTTTGAGCAGGCGAAAGAGGGCGTTTCCGCGCTTAACCGTTTGCTGCCGCGGCTGAATTTATTGGCCGATGAAACGCTGGCCGATCGGGTCGATGAAATTCAGGAGCGGTTGGATGAGGCGCAGGAAGCGGCGCGATTTGTGCAGCAATATGGCAACCAGTTAGCCAAACTGGAGCCAATGGTTTCCGTTCTGCAAAGCGATCCGGAACAGTTTGAGCAATTAAAAGAAGACTATGCATGGTCGCAGCAAATGCAGCGCGACGCGCGCCAGCAGGCTTTTGCTCTGGCTGAAGTTGTCGAACGTCGGGCGCATTTCAGCTATTCCGACTCGGCGGAAATGCTGAGCGGCAACAGCGATCTCAACGAAAAGCTGCGCCAGCGGCTGGAGCAGGCGGAAGCCGAGCGTACCCGCGCCCGCGAAGCGCTGCGCAGCCATGCCGCGCAGTTAAGTCAGTACAGCCAGGTTCTGGCCTCGCTAAAAAGCTCTTACGACACGAAAAAAGAGCTGCTTAACGATTTGCAGCGCGAATTACAGGATATTGGCGTTCGCGCCGACAGCGGGGCGGAAGAGCGCGCCCGCCAGCGTCGGGATGAACTGCACGCTCAGTTGAGTAATAACCGTTCGCGTCGCAATCAGCTTGAGAAAGCGCTCACCTTCTGCGAAGCGGAGATGGAGAACCTGACCCGCAAGCTGCGCAAGCTGGAGCGTGATTATCATGAAATGCGCGAGCAGGTCGTGACCGCGAAAGCCGGCTGGTGCGCAGTCATGCGGATGGTGAAAGACAATGGCGTGGAACGCCGTCTGCACCGTCGTGAGCTGGCTTATCTGTCGGCGGATGAACTGCGCTCCATGTCGGATAAGGCGTTGGGCGCGCTGCGTCTGGCCGTCGCGGATAACGAACATCTGCGCGACGTATTGCGTCTGTCGGAAGATCCGAAACGCCCGGAACGTAAAATCCAGTTCTTTGTGGCCGTTTACCAGCATCTGCGCGAACGTATTCGTCAGGATATTATTCGTACCGACGATCCGGTTGAAGCCATTGAACAAATGGAGATTGAACTGAGCCGTCTGACGGAAGAGCTGACATCGCGTGAGCAAAAGCTGGCGATCAGTTCCCGCAGCGTGGCAAACATTATCCGCAAAACTATCCAGCGTGAGCAGAACCGTATCCGTATGCTGAACCAGGGTTTGCAAAGCGTCTCGTTTGGACAGGTGAATAGCGTGCGGTTAAACGTCAACGTGCGTGAAACGCATGCCACCTTGCTGGATGTGCTTTCAGAACAGCAGGAGCAGCACCAGGATCTGTTTAACAGCAATCGTCTGACCTTCTCCGAAGCGCTGGCGAAACTGTACCAGCGTCTGAATCCGCAGATCGATATGGGGCAACGCACGCCGCAGACCATCGGCGAGGAGTTGCTGGACTACCGTAACTATCTGGAAATGGAAGTTGAAGTTAACCGTGGGTCCGACGGCTGGCTGCGTGCGGAATCCGGCGCGCTATCAACGGGGGAAGCTATCGGGACCGGGATGTCAATTCTGGTGATGGTGGTGCAAAGCTGGGAAGACGAAGCGCGCAGACTGCGCGGGAAAGATATTTCGCCATGTCGCCTGCTGTTCCTCGATGAAGCGGCGCGTCTGGATGCGCGCTCTATTGCCACGCTGTTTGAACTATGTGAACGTTTGCAGATGCAGCTCATCATCGCTGCGCCGGAAAACATCAGTCCGGAGAAGGGCACGACGTATAAACTGGTGCGTAAAGTGTTTCAGAATACTGAGCATGTTCATGTTGTCGGGCTGCGTGGCTTTGCGCCGCAGCTTCCGGAAACGCTTCCCGGTACGCAGACGGAAGATACGCCTTCAGAAGCGAGTTAAACACGGCAGAAACGATGACGTGCCGGATGGCGCCTCGCTTATCAGGCAAGGCCGGATAAGTCGGTTACGCCGCCATCCGGCACAACAAGTTCTGTTTTATCATTAGCCTGGGGCGGCGAAAGCCGCCTTTTTCTTTATCTGAAAAATCTCTCCGGGTAGTGCATTTTCTTTAAACTTCTTTACATTAGGTTAGGCAAAAACGTAACGAACTTTATATACTGGAGTTAAGCCTGACGAGTGAGCAGGCTGACTCGTCATACTAAACAAAAGCATTGGTTGCGGTTGACCCGCGCTGCGGGCAGCGCAGTCATGCGGAGTATGATAACGAAAACAGGGGGCAAGGGATGTTGCTTAATAAGATGTGTGGTCGTTGTCTGTCGGCAATCAGTTTATGCCTGGCCGTAACATTCGCTCCACTGTTCAATGCGCAGGCCGATGAGCCTGAAATGATACCTGGCGATAGCGCCGTTGCCGCGACGGATCAGGCTGGGCCGCAGAAGCAATCCGCCGCGACGGCGATTATGGCCGGGATTCAGCCGCTGCCGGAGGGCGTTTCAGCCGAGAAAGTCCGGGCTGATTTACAGTCGCAGCTTCCTTCCGGCTATACGCCGGTCTATATGAGCCAACTGACATTGCTGTATGCCGCGCGCGACATGAAGCCCATGTGGGATAATCGCGATGCGGTGAAAGCCTTCCAGCAACAGTTGGCGGAGGTGGCGATTGCCGGATTCCAGCCGCAGTTTACCGCCTGGGTGGCATTGTTGACCAATCCCGCCGTAAACGGTATGGCGCGCGATGTTGTGTTGTCAGACGCCATGATGGGCTATCTCCATTTCATTGCGAATATCCCCGTCAAAGGCCAGCGCTGGTTATATAGCAACAAACCTTACGCATTGGCGACGCCGCCAGTCTCGGTGATTAACCAGTGGCAAATCGCGCTGGAAGAGGGCCAGTTGCCGATGTTTGTCGCCAGCCTGGCGCCGCAGCATCCACAGTATGCGCCCATGCATGACGCGTTGCTGAAGCTGGTGGCGGACTCTCGCCCGTGGCCGCAGTTGGCCAATACCGCGACGCTGCGCCCGGGGCAATGGAGTAACGATGTGCCTGCGCTGCGCGAAATATTACAGCGTACGGGGATGCTGGATGGCGGTCCAAAGATAGCCTTACCCGGCGATAACACTGCTGATAGCGCCGTCGTCAGCCCCTCCGCCGTGGTCGACGAAACATCGGTGGCGCAGCCGGTCGACGAACCAACGGCCCGCCGTAGTAAGTCGGCTCCGGCGGCACGCGCCTACGATCGTGAACTGGTCGAGGCGGTAAAGCGTTTTCAGGCATGGCAAGGGCTGGGGGCGGATGGCGTTATTGGCCCGGCGACGCGTAACTGGCTTAATATGACCCCCGCGCAACGCGCAGGCGTACTGGCACTGAATATCCAACGTTTACGCCTGCTGCCGGCGGAACTCTCTACCGGTATTATGGTAAACATTCCCGCTTATTCGCTGGTCTACTATCAGAATGGCAACCAGGTGCTGGCTTCAAGGGTGATCGTCGGGCGTCCCGATCGTAAAACGCCGATGATGAGCAGCGCGCTGAATAATGTGGTGGTGAACCCGCCGTGGAACGTTCCGCCCACGCTTGCGCGTAAAGACATTTTACCGAAGGTGTGGAATGACCCAGGCTATCTGGAGCGCCATGGCTACACCGTGATGCGCGGCTGGAACAGCAAAGAAGCGATCGATCCGTGGCAGGTTGACTGGGCCACCATTACGCCATCGAATCTTCCGTTCCGTTTCCAGCAGGCGCCAGGCGCGCACAATTCGCTGGGGCGTTATAAATTTAATATGCCGAGTTCAGATGCGATCTATCTGCACGATACGCCTAACCATACTCTCTTTCAGCGTGACGCCAGGGCGTTAAGTTCCGGCTGCGTGCGGGTCAATAAGGCCTCTGAACTGGCGAATATGCTCTTGCAGGATGCTGGCTGGAACGATGCGCGGATCTCTGGCGCCCTGAAGCAAGGCGACACGCGGTATGTCAATATCCGGCAGAACATTCCAGTAAATCTTTACTATCTGACCGCGTTTGTCGGCGCAGATGGACGTATGCAATATCGTACAGATATTTACAATTACGATCTCACAGCGCGATCCAGCGCACAAATTGTGCCAAAGGTTGAACAATTAATCAGGTAAATGAAGAAGTTCTGGTAAATATGTTGTCCTAATGTTTGGCTTCAACGGGGCGTTTCGCTGTAGACCCCCGTTGTGGCTGGGGGAGGGCCATCTTGACGCGGGCTTTATCGGAAGTTAAGGTGCCTTTCGTGCGCCAGAAGTGCATATACAACAACCTTTAAGTCGACCGGGCCGTTCAGAAGTCTGTGCCAGCCGGTATCATGTCTGCTTAAAGGTAGAAGTGTATTAACGATAACATTGACCTGTAGACCTGATTATCATGGACAAATTTGACGCTAATCGCCGCAAGCTGCTGGCGCTTGGTGGTGTCGCTCTCGGCGCCGCCATCCTGCCCGCGCCAGCGTTTGCCACACTCTCGACCCCACGCCCGCGCATTTTGACGTTAAACAATCTCCATACCGGAGAGTCAATCAAGGCGGAGTTTTTCGATGGAAGAGCCTACATTCAGGATGAATTAGCAAAGTTAAACCATTTTTTCCGTGATTATCGCGCGAATAAAGTCCGATCAATCGATCCCCGCCTGTTTGACCAACTTTACCGACTTCAGGGGCTGTTAGGGACGCGTAAACCTGTGCAGCTCATCTCAGGCTACCGTTCTCTTGATACCAATAATGAATTACGCGCCCGTAGCAGCGGCGTAGCGAAAAAAAGCTACCATACAAAAGGGCAGGCGATGGATTTTCATATTGAGGGCGTGGCACTGAGCAATATTCGCAAAGCGGCGTTATCTATGCGCGCAGGTGGTGTAGGATATTACCCACGTAGTAACTTTGTGCATATTGATACCGGGCCGGCGCGGCACTGGTAATCAGCGAGGCTTAATCAAAGGAGCAGTATGAACTATCGTATTATTCCGGTCACCGCGTTCTCCCAGAACTGTTCATTAATCTGGTGCGAACAAACCCGGCTGGCGGCGCTGGTCGATCCGGGCGGCGACGCGGAAAAAATTAAACAGGAAGTGGACGCCAGCGGCGTGACGTTGATGCAAATTTTACTCACGCATGGGCATCTCGATCATGTCGGCGCGGCGAGTGAACTGGCGCAGCATTACGGCGTTCCTGTTATCGGTCCGGAAAAAGAAGATGAGTTCTGGCTGCAAGGACTGCCGGCGCAAAGCCGCATGTTTGGTCTGGATGAGTGTCAGCCGCTGACGCCTGATCGCTGGCTGAACGACGGCGATCGCGTCAGCGTGGGGAATGTGACGTTACAGGTGTTACATTGTCCGGGACACACGCCGGGACACGTGGTTTTCTTTGATGAACAGTCGCAACTGCTGATCTCCGGCGATGTGATTTTCAAAGGTGGCGTCGGGCGCAGCGATTTTCCTCGCGGCGATCACACCCAGTTGATTGACGCCATTAAGCGTAAATTATTGCCGCTTGGCGATGATGTGACCTTTATTCCTGGCCACGGCCCGCTCTCTACGCTCGGGTACGAGCGTCTGCATAATCCCTTCTTGCAAGATGAGATGCCGGTCTGGTAAGCAGAATGAAAAAGCCTGCACATTGCAGGCTTTTTTATCGGTCATGACCCGTCCTGAATAGCGTTGACACGTTCCAGACTTAAATCCGGAGAACGTGATGATGACTGAGTTCAAACGCACCCAACGCGATTATCCTCTATCCTTTAAAATAGCCGTCGTTGAGCAGGTCGA
>NZ_JAGESA010000011.1:0-148283 GCF_017572835.1 Salmonella sp. 32120201201600049SM
TTTACGGGCCGTAAGTAACGAAGTTTGATGCAAATGTCAGATCGTATGCGCCTGTTAGGGCGCGGCTGGTAAGAGAGCCTTACAGGCGCATCTGAAAAACCTCCGGCTATGCCGGAGGATATTTATTGCAGGTTTAGAAGTTGTAACCCACGACCAGGTAGCCGCCCCAGCCGGTAGATTTCGCGCTGAAATCGCCGTCGCCCCAGTTCAGTTTTGCGCCATTCTGCCACTGTCCGCCGTTATGGAAGTAACGCGCAACGACCGAGTAGTGCCAGTGATCGTAGTTCAGCGCCAGGATATGGCTGGAAGCGATGGAATTGCTGGTACGGTTCGGATCGTCGCCTAAATCAGATCCCCAGTCAAAGTTGGTAAAGCCGATATAGCTCAGTTTACCGCCCCACAGATCGGTGATGGGGACGAAGTATTTCACTTTGAAACGGTAGCCGTCCCATTCGTTTTCATTGGAAGCACCGTAGTTTTGCCACTGATATTTCGCATACACGTTCAGCGACAGGCCCATCGGCAGGCCGGTGTCGATATCGGTCCCCAGACCCATATACCACGTGCTCTGGCGGCTGGCTTTGTTATCGCCCATATCGTAGATGTAGTTGTTGGCGAAATACCACTCTTTAAACGGGCCGAAGCTCAGGTCTGCGCCGGTCAGCTTATCAATCGAGAAACGCGGTTCGATTTCCATGAACAGCGGAGAACCGTCGGACCAGATACCTTTATCGTTGCCGTTACCCCAATCAAAGGTTTTGGGAATATCGATATAGCCGTAGAAATCAAACCAGTCTTTTTTGGCAAATGCTTCATATTCCAGATAGACGTCGTTGTTCAATTTCGGCGAGAAACGGGTATGGTAGCTGCCTACCACGTTTACGCTCTGGTGCCACCAGTCGGACAAATACTGCGGCTGATCATTTTCTGCTGCGTTAGCAGTAAAAGATGAGGTGAGCGCCAGCGCTGCGCTGACTGCGAGTAAAGTTTTTTTCATATGTATGCCACTGTTTGAAATCCCTTACGGGAGTGAAAAGAACGCAATTTGCGTTTCTAAATATTTCGTGTTTCTGCGGAGCCTATTATAAAAATCATTGCTCACAAAAATATGTCTTGTTTCACATATCTATCATTTACGTAATCGATTGCGTTCACGTTTGCGCATTTTAGACGCGGCGACAGTACTATCTTTCATGAATATTACCAATTCATGCCATAAATGACGGAAATGTCAGTAGGGCAACAAAAGTCGCGCGGGGGATGTTGCGGAACGCACAAAACGCTCCGCCAGAACGTTTATTGATTAACAGGCTGAATATCATGGATGCGAATGAAGCCTAACTGCGCCGGTGTGATCCCCTTCAACGGTAACGAAATATTGACATCACTGGGCGCCAGCAAGCTGGCTGGGGCATTTACCAGAAGGCTCTGTGCATTCACCTCCTGATAGTTCTCCGTAGTGCCCTGAAGTTGCCCGTACTCTACGGTAGCGCTGAATGCCGGCAGCGGATCGCGGGACTCGCCCTGAATGTGTAACGTTGCGTGAGCGCCGTCTGCGACAGGCGTAATTTCCAGCAATGTCATACGTAGCGTACCGATCTGGCTCTCCAGCCGGGCAGGCGTATTGGCGCCAGGCAACAAATAGACGCCGCGGGTTGACTCCGCATTCAGCTTATTTTGTTGGGTAATTTTTACCGTTTCCTGATTCAGTTGGGTCATCTCTTTATTCAGGGTGCTAATGCTTTGATGCATCTGGCGAACTTCGCTCTGCGGCGCGCAGGCGGTCAGGCTCAAGAGACTTCCCACCAGGAGAATTCTTAGGTAACGTCTTGTCATGTCGATCATTTCCTTCATGGTTCGATAGCGTAATGGTAGTGCGCTATACGCACAAAGGCACCGATCCTTTATCTCAAAAGCGCTCCGCCTTTGTTGTCGCGCCAGTTCAGGGTAAAATAGCATTTCCTAAATCATCTGGTCAGGACGCCGTATGCATTGCCCATTTTGTTTCGCCGTAGATACCAAAGTCATTGACTCTCGTCTTGTAGGCGAGGGCTCGTCCGTGCGCCGCCGTCGGCAGTGCCTGGTGTGTAATGAACGCTTTACGACCTTTGAAGTGGCTGAACTGGTCATGCCGCGCGTGATAAAAAGCAACGATGTGCGCGAACCCTTTAATGAGGATAAGCTGCGTAGCGGCATGTTGAGAGCGCTGGAAAAAAGACCCGTCAGCGCAGATGATGTTGAAATGGCATTGAACCATATTAAGTCACAATTACGTGCCACTGGGGAGCGTGAAGTTCCCAGCAAGATGATTGGCAACCTGGTCATGGAGCAGCTGAAAAAACTCGATAAAGTCGCGTATATTCGCTTTGCCTCCGTCTATCGCAGTTTCGAAGATATCAAAGACTTTGGCGAAGAAATCGCTCGCCTACAGGACTAAGCCATGCAGGATGAGTTTTACATGGCGCGAGCGCTCAAACTGGCGCAGCGTGGACGTTTCACCACTCACCCGAACCCTAATGTCGGCTGTGTCATTGTTAACAATGGCGACATCGTCGGCGAAGGTTATCACCATCGCGCCGGAGAGCCGCACGCCGAGGTCCATGCGCTGCGGATGGCGGGCGCAAAAGCCAAAGGCGCAACCGCCTATGTCACGCTTGAACCCTGTAGCCATCATGGGCGAACGCCGCCATGTTGCGATGCGCTGATTGCGGCCGGCGTCGCGCGCGTGGTCGCCGCGATGCAGGACCCGAACCCACAGGTCGCCGGGCGTGGGCTGTATCGCCTGCAACAGGCGGGTATTGCGGTCAGCCACGGGTTAATGATGAGTGAAGCGGAGGCGCTCAATAAAGGCTTCCTCAAGCGGATGCGTACCGGATTCCCTTATCTTCAGCTTAAACTGGGCGCCTCCGTCGACGGACGGACGGCGATGGCCAGCGGCGAAAGCCAGTGGATCACCTCGCCGCAGGCCCGGCGTGACGTTCAGCGCTTGCGTGCGCAAAGCCACGCTATCTTAACCAGTAGCGCGACGGTATTGGCTGACGATCCGGCCTTGACGGTGCGTTGGGCGGAGTTAGACGCCTCTACGCAGGCGTCTTACCCGCAGGAAAATCTGCGCCAGCCGGTGCGAATTGTTATCGACAGCCAAAACCGGGTAACGCCTGCGCATCGTATTGTGCAGCAGCCTGGCGAAACGTGGATTGCGCGTACCCAGGAAGATAGACGCACGTGGCCCGATTCGGTTCGTACTATCAGCGTGCCGGCGCACAACGGACATTTGGATCTGGTTGTGCTGATGATGCAGTTAGGCAGGCAGCAGATTAATAGCATATGGGTTGAAGCCGGACCGGGACTGGCGGGCGCGTTGCTGCAAGCCGGGCTGGTGGATGAACTGATTGTCTATGTCGCGCCTAAATTGTTGGGAACCCAGGCGCGGGGATTATGCGAATTGCCGGGGCTTGAGAAGCTCGCCGACGCGCCGCAATTTACCTTCAGCGAAATACGTCATGTCGGCCCGGATGTTTGCCTGCATATGGTGAGCGCATGAGTTCTCCCGTCGAAAGGGGAGCAGCGCTCAAATTATTATGATAAAATCCGCCCCCCTGCGGGGCCAAATGAACCCTGGAAGAGAGAATATGAACATTATTAAAGCTAACGTTGCAGCCCCTGACGCTCGTGTCGCCATCACTATTGCGCGTTTCAATCAGTTTATCAACGACAGCCTGCTGGATGGCGCGGTTGATGCCCTGACGCGTATTGGTCAGGTAAAAGATGATAATATTACCGTAGTGTGGGTGCCTGGCGCTTATGAACTGCCGCTGGCGACCGAAGCGCTGGCGAAAAGCGGTAAATATGACGCCGTGGTTGCGCTGGGAACCGTGATTCGCGGGGGGACTGCGCACTTTGAATATGTGGCAGGCGGCGCCAGTAATGGCCTGGCAAGCGTTGCCCAGGACAGCGGCGTGCCGGTAGCCTTTGGTGTTCTGACCACCGAGAGTATTGAACAAGCCATCGAACGTGCTGGTACAAAAGCCGGTAATAAAGGCGCAGAAGCTGCGCTGACCGCGCTTGAAATGATTAATGTATTGAAAGCCATTAAGGCCTGATTTTTTGTAAGGGGAATTCCGTGAAACCTGCTGCTCGTCGCCGCGCCCGTGAGTGTGCCGTCCAGGCGCTTTACTCCTGGCAGTTGTCCCAGAACGACATCGCTGATGTTGAATACCAGTTCCTGGCGGAACAGGACGTAAAAGACGTCGACGTTCTCTATTTCCGTGAACTGCTATCCGGGGTGGCGACTAACAGCGCGTACCTGGATGGTTTAATGAAACCGTATCTGTCCCGCCTGCTTGAAGAGCTGGGACAGGTTGAAAAAGCCGTGCTGCGTATTGCGTTGTTTGAGCTGTCAAAACGCAGCGATGTGCCTTATAAAGTGGCCATCAACGAAGCGATTGAACTGGCGAAAACCTTTGGCGCTGAAGACAGCCACAAATTCGTCAACGGCGTACTGGATAAAGCAGCTCCGGTGATTCGTCCCAACAAAAAGTGATTCACAGGCCGGAAAGATAGCGGGCGATGGATGATACCCGCCGTCTCCGGCCTTTTCTTTTTTTCTGCTGAGGCATAACGTATGGCATGTGGCGAGTTTTCCCTGATTGCCCGTTATTTTGACCGTGTAAGAAGCTCTCGTCTTGATGTTGAAACCGGTATTGGCGACGATTGCGCGCTCCTGAATATTCCTGAAAAGCAGACCCTGGCGATCAGTACCGATACGCTGGTGGCGGGCATCCATTTCTTACCCGATATCGATCCTGCCGATCTGGCGTATAAAGCGCTGGCGGTGAATTTAAGCGATCTGGCGGCAATGGGCGCCGATCCGGCATGGTTAACGCTGGCGCTCACGCTTCCTGACGTCGATGAGGCGTGGCTTGCCGCGTTCAGCGACAGCCTGTTTGAACAACTGGATTACTACGACATGCAGCTCATTGGCGGCGATACCACGCGCGGCCCGCTGTCGATGACGCTGGGTATTCATGGCCTTGTGCCAGCCGGTCGGGCGCTGAAACGTTCTGGCGCAAAACCGGGCGACTGGATTTATGTTACTGGCACGTTGGGTGATAGCGCTGCCGGGCTGGCGATTCTACGGGGTGATTTTCGCGTGGGAAGCTGGGGGGATGCCGACTATCTGGTCAAACGCCATCTGCGCCCGACGCCGCGTATTTTACAAGGACAGGCGCTACGCGATCTCGCCAGTTCGGCGATCGATCTTTCCGACGGTTTGATCTCCGATCTTGGTCACATTCTTCAAGCCAGCAACTGCGGCGCGCGAATCGATTTGGAGGCGCTGCCTGACTCCGAAGAACTGTGGGGACATGCCAATGATCCCGAACAAAAGCTTCGCTGGATGTTATCCGGCGGCGAAGATTATGAACTGTGCTTTACCGTCCCGGAGCTGAACCGTGGCGCGCTGGATGTCGCGCTTGGTCATCTGGGCGTGCCGTTTACCTGTATCGGGCAAATGACGGCGGATATCGAAGGGATCGCCTTTGTGCGTGACGGAGAACCTGTCACTTTTGACTGGAAAGGATATGATCATTTTGCCACGCCATAAAGATGTTGCGAAAAGCCGCCTGAATTTGCGCAATCCGTGGCACCTGCTCGCTACCGGCTTTGGCAGCGGGCTGAGCCCCGTGGTGCCGGGCACGATGGGCTCGCTGGCGGCGATCCCATTCTGGTATTTGATGACGTTTCTGCCGTGGCAGCTTTATTCGCTGGTCGTGATGTTTGGGATCTGCATTGGCGTTTATCTTTGCCATCAGACGGCGAAAGATATGGGCGTACACGACCACGGCAGTATTGTCTGGGATGAATTTATCGGTATGTGGATAACGCTAATGGCGTTGCCGACGACGGACTGGCAGTGGGTGGCTGCCGGGTTCGTTATTTTCCGCATTCTGGATATGTGGAAACCCTGGCCGATCCGTTGGTTTGATCGCAACGTGCACGGCGGCATGGGGATTATGATCGATGATATCGTCGCCGGCGTGATATCCGCCGGCATACTGTATTTTATCGGTCATCACTGGCCGCTCGGTATTATTTAAAGGGTTTGCCGGATGGCGGCGTAAACGCCTTATCCGGCCTACCCCCGAACAATATGTCGATTTCGCAGGCCCGATAAGCGCCGCGCCATCGGGCAATGGCAGATTATTTAAATCCCACCACCGGATGTTGTTTGTACGGCGTTTCGAGTTCGGCAATCTGCTCCGGTTTGAGCGTTAAATCAACGGCATTCAGCAACTCATCTAACTGCTCTTCACGCGAAGCGCCGATAATCGGCGCGGCGACGCCTCGTTTACTGAGCAGCCAGGCCAGCGCGACCTGCGCTCGCGTTGCGCCAAGCGCCTTGCTGACGCCAGCCAGCCGTTCCGCTATTTGCGCATCATTTTTATCGCTTTCAGCGTATAAATTTTTGCCCACGTCATCCGAGACCAGCCGGGCCGTGGTTTCTCCCCAGGGGCGAGTTAAGCGCCCGCGCGCCAGCGGACTCCACGGAATCACGGCGACGCCTTCCTGCCAGCACAGCGGTAGCATCTCACGCTCTTCCTCGCGGTAGATCAGGTTATAGTGATCCTGCATGGTGACAAACGGCGCCCAGCCGTGTTGTTTTTGTAGCGCCAGCGCTTGGGCAAATTGTGAGGCGTGCATTGAGGAAGCGCCGATATAGCGGGCTTTACCCGCCTTCACCACGTCGTTTAGCGCTTCCAGAGTCTCTTCTATCGGCGTGGTGTAATCCCAGCGGTGGATTTGCAGGATATCGACATACTCCATTCCCAGACGGGTGAGGCTATCGTCAATAGAGCGCAGGATTTGCGCGCGGGACAATCCTTCCGGCAGATCGCCGACGCGATGGAAGACTTTCGTCGCTACCACCACCTCGTCGCGCCGGGCGAAATCACGCAGCGCGCGACCGACAATCTCTTCGCTGCTAATCTCTTCGCTGCTGCCGTCGGAGTAGCTGTTGGCGGTATCAAAAAAGTTAATGCCGCCCTCAAGGGCGCGCTTGATGATGGGACGGCTGCTCTCTTCGGGAAGCGTCCAGGCGTGATTGCCGCGACTCGGCTCGCCGAATGTCATGCAGCCCAGACAAAGGCGGGAAACCCGAAGATCTGTATTTCCTAACGTGTTGTATTGCATGACTCCGCTCCTGTTATACCCGTCACTCTTCAAGCATAGCAGGAGCAAAGAGGGGATTATGCCAGCCAGGCCTTGATTTTGGCTTCAATGCCTGCGGCGTCAAGCCCCAGTTCCGCGCGGGCTTCTTCCTGCGTTCCTTGCGGGATAAAGAAATCCGGAAGACCGATATTCAGCACAGGTACAGGTTTACGATGGGCCATTAGCACTTCGTTTACGCCGCTGCCAGCGCCGCCCATAATGGCGTTTTCTTCCAGCGTCACCAGCGCGTCATGCTGCGCGGCCATCTCCAGAATTAACGTGTCGTCCAGCGGCTTAACAAAGCGCATGTCGACCAGCGTGGCGTTCAGCGCTTCGGCGACTTTCGCCGCCTCAGGCATTAAGGTGCCAAAGTTCAGAATCGCCAGTTTTTCGCCATGACGCTTCACAAGGCCTTTACCAATAGGCAGTTTTTCCAGCGGGGTTAGCGCCACGCCCTGCGCATTACCGCGTGGATAACGTACTGCCGTCGGGCCGTCGTTATAGTGATACCCGGTAAATAACATCTGGCGACATTCGTTTTCGTCGCTTGGCGTCATGATCACCATATCCGGGATGCAGCGCAGATAGGAGAGATCGAACGCGCCCTGGTGTGTTTGTCCATCCGCGCCAACGATACCGGCGCGATCGATGGCGAACATGACCGGCAGTTTCTGGATAGCGACGTCATGGATGACCTGATCGTAGGCGCGTTGCAGGAAAGTAGAGTAGATCGCCACGACGGGCTTATAGCCGCCAATCGCCAGACCTGCGGCGAAGGTGACGGCATGCTGCTCGGCGATGGCGACGTCAAAATAGCGATCCGGGAATTTACGTGAAAATTCCACCATGCCGGAACCTTCGCGCATTGCCGGGGTGATCGCCATCAGCTTGCTGTCTTTGGCGGCGGTTTCACACAGCCAGTCACCGAAGATTTTTGAATAACCTGGCAGACCGCCGCTGCTTTTCGGCAAACATCCGCTGGAAGGATCAAATTTAGGCACCGCATGGAAAGTGATCGGATCTTTTTCCGCGGGCTCATAGCCGCGGCCTTTCTTGGTCATGATATGCAGGAACTGCGGGCCTTTCAGGTCGCGCATGTTCTTCAATGTGCTGATAAGCCCCATGACATCGTGACCATCGACCGGCCCGATGTAGTTAAAGCCCAGCTCTTCGAACAGTGTTCCCGGCACAACCATGCCTTTAATATGTTCTTCGGTACGCTTGAGCAGTTCTTTAATTGGCGGTACGCCGGAGAAGACCTTTTTTCCGCCTTCGCGCAGAGAAGAGTAAAGCTTACCGGAAAGTAGCTGCGCCAGATGGTTGTTGAGCGCGCCGACGTTTTCCGAAATCGACATTTCATTGTCGTTCAGAATGACCAGCATGTCGGGTCGGATATCGCCTGCGTGATTCATTGCTTCAAACGCCATACCGGCGGTGATGGCGCCGTCGCCAATCACACAGACGGTGCGGCGATCTTTGCCTTCTTTCTCCGCCGCCACGGCAATACCGATACCGGCGCTGATGGAGGTGGAGGAATGCCCAACGCTCAGCACATCGTATTCGCTTTCTCCGCGCCACGGGAACGGGTGCAGACCGCCTTTCTGGCGAATGGTGCCGATTTTGTCGCGACGACCGGTAAGGATTTTATGTGGATAAGCCTGGTGTCCAACATCCCAGATTAGCTGGTCAAACGGGGTGTTGTAGACATAATGCAGCGCCACGGTAAGTTCTACCGTGCCCAGCCCGGAAGCGAAGTGCCCGCTGGAACGGCTTACGCTGTCGAGTAAGTAGCGGCGTAGCTCGTCGCAGAGTTTCGGCAGACTCTCTTTCGGTAACAGTCGTAACTCCTGGGTGGAGTCGACCAATGCCAGGGTAGGGTATTTGGCTATATCAAAACTCATCGCAAGCTCATTGGATATGGGGTTTATTTATCACGCTGGATTATGTAGTTCGCTAGCGCTTCCAGTGCCGAGGTGTCCAGTGATTGCGCGGCCAGCTGATGTAACGACTGACGGGCGTCCTCTATCAGGTCCCGGGCTTTATTCCGGGCTTGCTCAAGACCCAGAAGTGCAGGGTAGGTACTTTTGCCAAGCTGCTGGTCTGCGCCCTGACGTTTACCTAACGTTGCAGTATCGCCCACCACATCCAGAATGTCATCCTGAACCTGGAAGGCAAGGCCGATACTCTCTGCATAGCGGTCAAGTATCGGCAGAGTATTCCGTCCTTTATCGCCCGCGCTCAATGCGCCAAGTCTAACGGCGGCGCGAATGAGCGCGCCGGTCTTATGGCGATGAATGCGTTCCAGCGCGTCCAGAGTGATCCGCTGGCCTTCTGCCGCCAGATCCAATGCCTGACCGCCGCACATACCGGCGATACCGCTGGCGTTTGCCAGTTCGGCGATCATCGCGATACGATCGCGATCGGCAACTTCCGGCATCGGCGCGTCGCTGATAATGGCAAACGCCAGCGTCTGCAACGCGTCTCCCGCCAGGATTGCGTTGGCTTCGCCAAATTTAATATGGCAAGTCGGCAGGCCGCGACGCAAATCGTCATCGTCCATCGCTGGCAGGTCGTCATGGATCAGCGAATAGGCATGAATGCATTCGACCGCCGCAGCTGGCGCATCCAGCGTTGCCGTACTGACGCCAAACATTTGACCGGTGGCGTAAACCAGAAATGGCCGCAGGCGTTTACCGCCTAATAATGCGCCATACTGCATGGCTTCGACCACGGGAGTGTTCTGAAAGGGCAGTGGCGCGATAAAACGGCTCAGCGCCTGATTCGCTTGCGTTACGCAAGCCTGTAGCTGCTGCGTAAAGTCCATTTACTCATTATCCGCGATAAAAGGCTCAGGTGAAGCCTCTTCATTATCAGACAGCAAAATTTGCACGCGCTGTTCCGCCTGCTGCAGTTTTGCCTGCCCCTGACGCGCCAGTTGTACGCCGCGCTCGAATTCATTCAGCGCGTCTTCCAGCGGCAAATCGCCGCTTTCCAGGCGGGTAACAATATGTTCCAGCTCGCTCAGCGCAGTTTCAAAGCTGGCGGGCGCCTCATTTTTCTTCGGCATGATGACTGTTTGACTCTCTGTAATGGCAGCACAAGTCTATGGTAACGGACTCACACTGATAAGCAAATAACGCGCAATGGTAAGGGGAAATGCGCAAGATGTCCGTGATGGTGATATACTTCCGCGCCTGGATGCAGCCGTAGGTATGGGCTGCTGTACTATTTCTCCACGACAAGCCTTAGATAGCTTGCTAAAGAACCATTGCCGCCATGAAGTTTATCATTAAATTGTTCCCGGAAATCACTATCAAAAGCCAATCTGTGCGTTTGCGCTTTATAAAAATTTTAACCGGGAATATCCGTAACGTTTTAAAGCACTACGATGAGACCCTCGCGGTTGTCCGTCACTGGGATAACATTGAAGTTCGCGCCAAAGATGAAAACCAGCGTCTGGCGATTCGCGACGCGCTGACCCGCATTCCGGGGATTCACCATATTCTTGAAGTCGAAGATGTGCCGTTCACCGATATGCACGACATTTTCGAGAAAGCGTTGGCGCAGTATCGCGAGCAGCTTGAAGGCAAAACCTTCTGCGTGCGCGTAAAACGTCGCGGTAAGCATGAGTTTAGCTCCATTGAGGTGGAGCGCTATGTCGGCGGCGGATTAAATCAGCATATTGAATCGGCGCGCGTGAAGCTCACTAACCCGGATGTGACGGTGCATCTGGAAGTGGAAGATGATCGCCTGCTGCTGATCAAAGGGCGTTATGAAGGTATTGGCGGTTTCCCGATTGGCACCCAGGAAGATGTGCTATCGCTGATCTCCGGCGGTTTTGACTCCGGCGTCTCCAGCTATATGCTGATGCGTCGCGGCTGTCGCGTACACTATTGCTTCTTTAACCTTGGCGGCGCGGCGCATGAAATCGGCGTTCGCCAGGTGGCGCATTACCTGTGGAACCGCTTTGGCAGCTCCCATCGCGTGCGTTTTGTGGCGATTAACTTTGAACCAGTGGTCGGCGAGATTCTGGAGAAAGTCGACGACGGCCAGATGGGCGTGGTGCTCAAACGTATGATGGTACGCGCGGCGTCGAAAGTGGCGGAACGTTACGGCGTACAGGCGCTGGTGACCGGCGAAGCGCTGGGCCAGGTGTCCAGCCAGACGCTAACCAACTTGCGCTTGATCGATAACGTGTCTGACACGCTGATCCTGCGCCCGCTGATCTCTTACGATAAAGAGCACATTATCAACCTGGCGCGCCAGATTGGTACGGAAGATTTTGCCCGTACGATGCCGGAATACTGTGGCGTGATTTCAAAAAGTCCGACGGTGAAAGCCATTAAAGCGAAAATTGAAGCCGAAGAAGAAAATTTCGACTTCAGTATTCTCGATAAGGTGGTAGAAGAAGCGAACAACGTCGATATTCGTGAAATCGCCCAGCAGACCCAGCAGGAGGTGGTGGAAGTAGAAACCGTGAGCGGTTTCGGCCCGAACGACGTGATTCTGGATATCCGTTCTGTGGATGAGCAGGATGACAAGCCGCTGAAAGTGGAAGGTGTGGACGTCGTTTCGCTGCCGTTCTACAAGCTGAGCACTAAATTTGGCGACCTCGATCAGAGCAAAACCTGGCTGCTGTGGTGCGAACGCGGGGTAATGAGCCGCCTGCAGGCGCTCTATCTGCGCGAGCAGGGCTTTGAAAACGTGAAAGTGTATCGTCCGTAATTCCTTTGCCGGGTGGCGGCTATGTCCTACCCGGCCTACCGTTTTATTTCTGCCCCAACCGTTTTGCAATGCGCTCCAGCTTCATCATCAGCAGCAGCGTAATGGCCACCAGCACAATAGTCAGCGCCGCGCCGTCGGCGATATTTCCACGGTCGGTCAGGCTAAAGATAGCCACTGGCAGCGTCGTCCAGCCCGGCGGATAAATCATCATCGTCGCGCCCAACTCCCCCATGGAGAGCGATAAACTCAGCGCCAGCGCTGACATCATCCACGGCATCAATAACGGCAACGTCACGTGACGCAGACGATACCAGGGCGATGCCCCCAGACTCGACGCGACGTTTTCAATATCGGCGGAAATTCGCGCCAGTCCGGTCGACACGTTACTGAAGGTAAAGGCGGAAATCAGCACAAAGTGCGCTGTCAGCACAATCCATAGGGTGCCGTTCATTTGCAATGGCCCCTGGCTGAAAGCAACCAGAATGCCCAGGCCTACGGACACTGACGGAATCGCACTCGGCAGATAGAACACCATACTTAACCATTTCTGCGTTTTCACCCCATATTGACGCAGCGCCAGCGCCGCCCAAACGCCGCAAAGCAGCGCAAACAGGCTGGCGCAAAAGCCAATCGTGAGGCTGGCAAGTAGGGCATCCCATGCCGCACCGTGCAGAGCGTTAACAAAGTGGTTCAGCGTGAAGCCACTCGGCAGAATACCGTTCCACTGCTGGCTAAGGCTGGACATTAGAATCACCGCGAGCGGCAGGAAAAAGAACACGATAAACAGTACGCTAGCCACAACGCCCGCCGCTGCGCGTCCTTTAGATGACCAAATTAGCATGGCTAGCTCCTTACGCCGGTACGCGATGCCGCCAGGCGATAGAGGGAGAACAGCCCCAGCGACAAGACAATGTTAATCAACGCAATCATGCAGGCGACCGTATAGTCGGACTCCAGAATCGCTTTGCTGTAAACCATCATCGGCAGGGTGTTAACCCCTTTCGCGCCAATAAACAGTACGATGCCAAACTCGTTAGTGGTCAACAGCAGGCACAGGCTGCCACCAGCCATCAGCGCCGGTAGCGCCGCCGGGAAAATCACCTGCCCAATCACCCGTAACGGGTGCGCCCCCAGAATGCTGGCTGCCTCTAGCTGGCTTTTATCAATTTGCCGCAGCGCGGCCATCAGTGGCCGCATCACCAGCGGAGTGAACACCGTGATCTCCGCCAGAATGACGCCCTGCATCGAGTAGAGAAAATCCACCGGCGGTAGCTCAAAGGCAAACAGGCTCATCAGCGTACCGTTGAGCAGACCCGCTGACCCATAAATAAAGGTGAACGCCAGCGTAATCAGGAAGGTCGGCAGCGCAATAAAAGTATCGACGACCCGACCAATCAACCCGCTGCCGGGGAAAGGAATAAACACCAGAATCAGCGACATCACGCTGCCCAGCAGCAGGCAACCGGCGGTGGCGAAAAAGGCGATTTGCAACGTGTTCAGCAACGCGCCGACAAAGCGTTTCGAGTCGACCACCTGCCGGAAGGTCTCGAGCCCGATCTCGCCATTGGCACCGCGTAGCGCCTGTTCAACGATGAGCGACAGAGGCCAGAAAAACAGCGTCGCCAGCACCAGTAACGGGAGCAGCAGCCACAGCAGTGGGCGTAGGTTAAGCGCCTGTTTTTCCAGTGGTAAAATGAGTGACATGGTTATACCTCAATCAGGACCGCATCATCCGGTTCGAACCACAGCGCCAGCTTGTCGCCCACGCGCGGCAGCGGATTGACATGCGTCAACACCATCCGCACCGTTTCGCCAGCAACGTCACACAGCAGATGGGTTAAATCGCCCTGCCAGTGCACCGATTGCAGTGTGGCGTTGAAGCGGTTGCTGTAGGCCGAACGCGGCGTCAGGCTGAGGTGCTGAGGACGAATGCACAGCAGTTTGTTGTAACCGTGGTGGCTGCCCCGGCTGAACGCGCGAATCACCGCACCGCCGCAGCTGACGTCCACCAGCCCCGGAGCCTCCGTTATCCCCAGCGCGATGGCGGAGAGAATATTGGCGCGACCTAAGAATTCGGCGGCAAAACGATTGGGCGGATGCTGATATAGCGCGCGGGTTTCGCCGTGAGCAATCAGCGAGCCATCCTTCATAATGCCGATTTTATCGGCCAGGGTGAGCGCTTCCGTTTGATCGTGGGTGACGTAGAGAATAGTGAGTTCCGGCAGCTCACGGTGAAGACAGGCGATTTCTTCCACCATATTATGACGAATCTGTGCGTCCAGCGCTGACAGTGGTTCATCCAGCAACAGCACGCGCGGGCGCACGGCAATCGCGCGGGCGATGGCCACGCGTTGCTGCTGGCCGCCGGAAAGTTGATGCGGATAACGGGCGGCGTAATCACTCATGCCAACCGTTTTCAGCGCCTGCGTTACACGCTCATTAATTAGCGCCTTTGGCTGCTTCTGCGCACGCAGGCCAAAAGCGACGTTGTCTTCCACTTTCAGATGCGGGAACAAGGCGTAGTTCTGCACCACCATCGCCAACCCGCGTTTATAGGGTGGCAGATGGGTGACGTCCGTATCGCCAATCAGAATACGACCGCCTGCAGGTTGCACAAAGCCCGCAACCGCACGCAGCACCGTCGTTTTTCCAGATCCTGATGGGCCAATCAGCGCCAGCACTTCGCCAGGTTCAATCGTCAAAGAGAGCGGTTTAAGCACCACGTTGCCGTGATACGCAACGCGCAGCGAGTCGAGGACTATCCCCGATGTCCCCTGCGATGCAGGGGCGTGAACGGCAGTCGTTTTCATCAGCATCAGGCTTACTCGCTTTCGGTCACTTTGTGCCAACGGCTAATATCTGCCGACAGCGAAACGGCTACGTCATCCCAATTTGGCTGCCAGCTCTGCACGCCTTCTAACGCGGCAGTGGCGGCCTTGTAATGTTCGTCGCTCGGCGTCACGTCGCTGCGTACCGGCATTCCCCAGGAGAGTTCGCTGACGCGAGTCTGCGCTTCTTTACTCAGCAGGAAGTTAATCAGCTTTTTACCATTTTCACTCTGCGGCGCCCCCTGGACCAGGCCAATGACATAAGGGATGGCCAGCGCGCTGCGCTCGCCTTTGTCGTTGGCCGGCCAGAAGATTTTCACGTTCGGGTTACGTTCCATCTGCGCGAGGTTCATTTGCAGGTCGCCGTTAGCGACGTAGATTTCACCTTTATTAACCAGCGCGGTTAGCTTGCCGGTAGAGGCAGATGGCCCGACGTTATTGGCCTGCAGCTTGCCGAGATACGCAAAACCGGCATCTTTACTGCCGAAGCTGTGGAAAGCCTGCAGCATCACCGCCGTGCCGTCAGCGGCCTGACCTGGCGTGGAATACTGGAGTTTATTTTTGAATTTACCGTCAAGCAGATCCTGCCAGCTCGCCGGGGCAGTTTTCAGCAGCTTGCTGTTGTAGATAAAGCTCAGATAGTTCTTTACCAGCGGCGAATAAAGGTTGTTGGCATCGGGGATAGCCGAGGCGGCGTCGGTGTTAAAGTTCGCCAGCAGCTTTTCGGCGGCGGCGCGCTGAATAAATGGCGGCGCGGTTACCAGCACGTCGGCCTGTGGATTCGTGCGCTCTTTTGCCAGACGTTCCACTACCACGCCACCACCGCCTTCAACATAGCGTACGGTAATGCCGGTCGCTTTGGTGAATGCGTCAAACTGCACCTGGTACCAGCTGTTATCGCCATCGTGCAGCCCGTCGATGGAGTACACTGTGACCACCGATTCCGCCCATGACGGGGCGCTGGCGAGAGCGAAGACAGACAGCAGAGCAAGTCGGGAAAGTTTCATCGTAATAGCCTCATAGCGTACATTGCATTTTCTGGCCTATACCAGGTTTGCTTTTTACGCTAAACGGCTTATATGACAAAACGATGAAAGAGAAATAAATCAGTCCACGCCGGAGGATGCTGCGCTTATCCGGATAGCCGTGAGACGATACGATTGACAGGCCGGATAAGGCCCGCAGCCAACATCCGGCGCACCCGCTAGTGGGTATCTACCTCAATGCGCAGGCTGTCGTGACGCCAGTATTCGATATCCAGATCCAGCACTCGCCCGTGTTGATCGTAGTTCAGACGGCGCAGCAACAGCGCCGGGCGCCCTTCCATAACGCCCAGCGCCTGTGCGGCCTGCGCAGGCATGGCGGTGGGGTAGAACGACAGATGCATGCTGGTATAGACGAGGTTGTAGTGCGACTCGTATACCTCGGTCAGGCTGCCGTTGAGATCGTACTGCAGCAGCTCAGGCACGCGGGCGGGCAAACAATGGTTTTCGCAGTAGCACACGGCGCGGCCATCGGCGTAACGCAGACGGGTCAGCAGATAGATTTGATCAAACGGCTGGAGCTGGAGGGGCTCCATGACCTCGACAGGCACGGTGGTTAACACGCCGCTCAGTAGCGCGGTTTTTGGCTCCCGCCCCTGCTCGCGGCAAAGCTTATGGAAGTTGGTGTTCTGGGTCGGATCCAGCCACAGGCGTTCCGGCGTAACGAACCAACCGCGACGATCGGCGCGCCAGATAAGCCCACTGGACTCCAGCTGCGCCAGGCTTTCGCGAATAGTAATGCGCGTGGTGTTGAAGATCGCGCACAGTTCGCGTTCAGACGGCAGTTTATCACCGCTTTTCAACGCACCGCTCTGAATACGCGCCTGAAGCTGCGCCTTGATCAACAGGTACTGCGGGATATCGCCCGGGATAGGTTTCATGCTTACTCGCTTCCGTTTTGCCTGCCGCCATTATACAAGCAGAGATGAATTTTTTGTTGCAGCGCGATTTTCTCTTTGACCCATCGCGGCAAAGATCGTCATGATAAATGCAATCTGGTATAGACCAAAGGTAAATAACATGACTTCGTGTAACTATCTGCTGCTGACTCCTGGCCCGCTCACCACCTCTCGCACCGTGAAAGAAGCGATGTTGTTCGATAGCTGTACCTGGGATGATGATTACAATATCGGCGTGGTGGAACAGATCCGCCAGCAGCTGACCGAACTGGCAACGGCCTCCGAAGGCTACACCTCCGTACTACTGCAAGGCAGCGGTAGCTATGCTGTGGAAGCCGTACTGGGCAGCGCATTGGGGTCGCAGGATAAGGTGCTGATCGTCAGCAACGGTGCATACGGCGCACGAATGGTCGAGATGGCCGGCCTTATGGGTATCGCCCATCACGCTTACGACTGCGGCGAAGTTGCGCGCCCGGACGTGCAGGCGATCGACGCGATCCTCAACGCCGACCCGACGATCAGCCATATCGCCATGGTGCATAGCGAAACGACCACCGGGATGCTCAACCCCATTGATGAGGTGGGCACTCTGGCGCATCGCTATGGCAAAACCTACATCGTTGACGCCATGAGTAGCTTCGGCGGCATCCCCATGGATATTGCAGCATTACACATCGACTATCTGATCAGCTCCGCCAATAAATGCATTCAGGGCGTGCCGGGTTTTGCCTTCGTGATTGCCCGCGAGCAAAAACTGGCCGCGTGCAAAGGGCGTTCCCGCTCGCTGTCGTTAGATCTCTACGCCCAGTGGCGTTGCATGGAGGATAACCACGGCAAATGGCGTTTTACTTCGCCCACACATACCGTCCTGGCGTTTGCCCAGGCGCTGAAAGAGCTGGCGAAAGAAGGTGGCGTGGCGGCACGTCATCAACGCTATCAGCAAAATCAGCGCAGCCTGGTGGCCGGAATGCGGGCGCTGGGCTTTAACACGCTGCTGGATGACGAACTTCATTCGCCCATTATCACCGCCTTTTATTCACCGGAAGACCCGCAGTATCGCTTTAGCGAATTTTATCGCCGCCTCAAAGAGCAGGGCTTTGTTATCTATCCTGGCAAAGTGTCGCAAAGCGACTGCTTCCGCATCGGCAATATTGGCGAAGTATATGCCGCCGATATCACTGCCCTGCTGACCGCCATTCGTACCGCCATGTACTGGACGAAATAAGGAACCATGATGAACCGTATTCACGCTGTTATTCTCGACTGGGCGGGCACCACCGTCGATTTTGGCTCCTTCGCGCCGACGCAAATTTTCGTCGAGGCGTTCCGTCAGGCATTTGATGTGGAGATCACCCTCGCCGAAGCACGCGTGCCAATGGGGCTGGGTAAATGGCAACACATTGAAGCGCTGGGAAAATTACCTGCTGTTGACGCGCGCTGGCAGGCAAAGTTTGGCCGCTCCATGAACGCAGCAGATATTGATGCCATCTATTCCGCCTTCATGCCGTTACAGATTGCTAAAGTTGTCGATTTTTCTTCTCCTATTGCCGGAGTTATCGACACGATCGCGGCGCTACGAGCCGAGGGCATTAAGATAGGCTCCTGCTCTGGTTACCCACGAGCGGTGATGGAGCGCCTGGTCCCCGCCGCCGCCGGGCATGGCTATTGTCCGGATCATTGGGTGGCAACGGACGACCTGGCCGCGGGTGGTCGCCCGGGGCCGTGGATGGCGCTGCAAAACGTGATTGCGCTGGGCATTGATGCGGTCGCGCACTGTGTGAAGGTAGATGATGCCGCGCCAGGCATTAGCGAGGGGCTTAACGCGGGGATGTGGACGGTGGGGTTGGCGGTATCGGGTAACGAATTCGGCGCAACATGGGACGCCTATCAGACAATGTCGAAAGAGGACGTTGCGGTCCGCCGCGAGCACGCGGCCAGCAAGCTGTACGCCGCCGGGGCGCATTACGTGGTGGATTCACTGGCGGATTTACCTGGGGTGATTGCGCATATTAATGCGCGTCTGGCGCAGGGCGAACGCCCGTAAAATAACTGCCGGATGGCGCTGCCGCTTATTCGGCCTACAGACTGTACCGTTTTGTAGGCCGGATAAGGTGTTTACGCCGCCATCCGGCAATCATTCTTATTCGTAGTAGTTATAAATCCCCGCCGCCATCACCAGTTGCGAAGCCACTTCATGCGCTTTTTCACGGCCAGCCAACAAGTCGATGATTTTCAAGCCAAAATCGATAGCGGTACCAGGTCCCTGGCTGGTTAATAATTTTACCCGCGCATCCCACACCACACGCTTATCCAGCCACTGTTCGGCGGGGATCTTATCTTTCAGCGCCGGAAAACCGGTCATATTGCCGATAGGGAAGATATCGTGCGGCACGAGCACTGTGGCGGCTGCGGCGCAAATGGCTGCGACAATGCGCCCGGAGCGGTGAAACTGTTTTACGGTTTCGACCAGCAGCGGGCTGTCGCGAAAGCACTCGGCGCCTTTAATTCCGCCGGGCAACACGATGATGTCATAATCGCCGTCGGCAACTTCAACCAGCGGCGCATCCGCCAGTAGCTTTACACCGCGCGAGCAGACAATCGTCAGGTTGCCATCGCTGGCGACGCTGGCGGTAGTGACGTGGATTCCGCCGCGAACCAGCAGATCGATAGTGGTGACCGCTTCGGTCTCTTCACTACCAGGGGCGAGGCATACCAGTGCCTGAGCGCTCATACTCACTCTCCTTTCGCTTTACCATTTCAAACAGGCGGCTATTTTCCGGAACGGCGAGACCGTGCACACGGGCGCGCTTGAGTAAATAACCGGTGATGTAGTCAATTTCGGTATGGCGCATGGCACGCACGTCCTGCAACATGGATGAGATGTTTTCTGCCGTACTGTCAATCACTTGCTCAACATAATAGCGTAAATCGTCTGCCGATGTGTGGTAGCCTTCACGTTCAATCACGGCGGCGACCTCTTCGCAAATTGCGTTGATTTCATCAGTATGATGGCGCAGCTCGCCGTTCGGGCAGTTCCAAAGCGCGGTGAGCGGGTTGATAACACAGTTGACCGCCAGTTTGCGCCACATCTCTGCGCGGATATTGTTATGCCAGGCGACATCGGGCAGTACCCCCTGCAGGATATCGGCGAGATAACTGTAATCGCCGTCTTGCTCGCGCGCCGGGCCAATATGCGTAGTACCGTTAGCGACATGAATAATGATATTACCGTCGCGGCGCGCAGCATGGGTGATAGTCCCCATCAACATCGGCTGTTGGATATTTTGCAGCTCTTCTATGGTTCCCATTCCATTATGAATGAGCAGGATAGGCGACGTCACCGGTAGGGTTGACGCCAGGGTTCGTACTGCGTCGGAAACCTGCCACGCTTTCAGCGTGACTAACAACAGTTCGCTCTTCGCCAAAAAATCCGGATCGTTTGCCGTCAGTGATTCGTTGAAAAAGGAACCATCGGTATCGATCAGATTTACGCTGCAATAAGGTTGTGGCACCCGTAGCCAGCCCTGTACGTCATGTCCGTGTTTGCACAGTGCCGAAAGCCAAAGTTGTCCTAAGGCTCCGCATCCCAGTACAGTAATTTTCATTGTTCCTCCTCACCTGCAACAGCGCCAGGTGTTATGGCGCTAATTATAGCGTCATCAGCTAAGCTTCTCGTTAAGCCTCGTTGCAGGTATTATGCAACGCAACGAAAATGAAGGGAGAAGAAAAGATGCCATCTTTCGATATTGTTTCTGAAGTTGATCTGCAGGAAGCGCGTAACGGTGTGGATAACGCGGTTCGCGAGGTTGAGTCTCGTTTTGACTTCCGTGGCGTAGAGGCGACTATTGAACTGAACGATGCCAATAAAACCATCAAGGTGCTGAGCGAGTCCGATTTTCAGGTCAATCAGTTGCTCGATATTCTGCGCGCCAAGCTGCTTAAACGCGGTATTGAAGGCGCTTCGCTGGATGTACCGGACGAGTTCGTGCATAGCGGTAAAACCTGGTATGTGGAAGCGAAGCTGAAGCAGGGCATTGAAAGCGCCGTGCAGAAGAAAGTCGTCAAGCTGATTAAAGACAGCAAACTGAAGGTGCAGGCGCAAATTCAGGGGGAAGAGATTCGCGTGACGGGCAAATCACGTGACGATCTGCAATCGGTAATGGCGCTGGTTCGCGGCGGCGATTTGGGCCAGCCGTTCCAGTACAAAAACTTCCGCGATTAAGTTGTTATGCCGGATAGAGCCTCGCCGCCATCCGGCAATGCAGTATTCATCCTTTGCTGATAAGCTGTTCAACTTCAAAGCGATTGGTCACTTTGCTGTCGATTTTGACGTAAGCGGAATGCTCTTCCGCCACGATCAGCGCTTCGCTTACGCCTTTCATTGCCAACAGTCGCTGTTTTAGCCTGTCGTCAGCAACAATATCCGCTGGAATTTCCACGCGCAGGCTGCTGACATAGGGCGGCTCTTTCATGGTACTTGCCACCGCCAGCCATACCATCGCCAGTACGGCCCCGGCAAGGAAAACGGTTTGCCCATCAAACGTGCCGTCTATCCAGCCGCCCAGCGAGCCGCCAAGCGCCACGCCAAGAAACTGACTGGTAGAATAGACGCCCATCGCCGTTCCTTTATACCCCGCGGGCGACTCTTTGCTAATAAGCGAAGGCAGCAGCGCCTCCATCAGATTAAAGGCGAGGAAAAAGAGTTGTACGCCAATCACCAGCTCCCAGAAATGCTGGCCCGCTCCCCACAACACGATTTCTGCGACGATAATGAGCCCCACGCAGAACAGGAATACCTGCTTCATCCGCCGTTTGACTTCAGCATAGATAATAAAAGGCACGACGGCGGCAAAGGCGATCACCATGGTTGCCAGATACACCTTCCAGTGTTCGGCGGCAGGGAAACCGGCATCGGCAAGCTGGCCGGGCAGGGCGACAAAGGTGGACATCAATAAAATATGTAGACACATAATGCCGAAATTGAGCTTGAGCAGCCTCGGCTCCGCCAGCACTTTACTGAAGCTGCCTTTGACCATCCCGGATTCGCGATTCAGCACATGGTTGGTACTGTTGGGAACCACCCAGATCGTCAAAATAATGCCCAGGGTGGCGAGGGCGGCGATCATCCAGAACAACGCGTTCAATCCCAGACTATGGGTAACGATCGGCCCTAATACCATCGCAATCGCGAAGGTGATACCAAAGCTGACGCCGATAAACGCCATCGCTTTGGTACGGTTTTGCTCTCGGGTGAGATCAGATAGAAGCGCCATGACGGCGGCGGCAATAGCGCCGGACCCTTGTAGCGCTCGCCCCAGAATAATGCCCCAGATTGAGTGAGAGAGCGCGGCAATGACGCTGCCCGCGACAAATACCGCCAGTCCGCCGACAATCAGCGGCTTACGGCCAATGCGGTCGGACAGCAGCCCAAAGGGAATTTGAAAGATAGCCTGCGCCAGCCCGTAAATGCCGATCGCAATGCCGATTAATGCTTCGCTGGCGCCCTGTAGCGCCATACCGTATGTGGTCAGTACTGGTAGAACCATAAACATACCCAGCATACGCAACGAAAAGACGGTCCCTAAACCCCATGTGGCGCGCAGCTCCCCTGGCGTCATTTTATAATCGTTCATTGCCACCTCTGTATAAAAGCTGGGAGTAGTGTAGTGCGGGGAGTGTGCCGGGTAAATAGAGGGTTAATTAGCAAATATTATGTTTTTGAAACAGTTGAGCTAAAAAAGAGATAAATTGTTAACACGATAGGGGCGATCGGGAGAGTCAGCATAGCCTTGTGCTCATTCATATTCCGATCTCCTTGAGCTGTAGTGGCTATCTGAGCCATCTCAGTATAGTGTAGCGGTTAGCCACGGCCTTCAGGCTGTGTACGCTGTTGCTTCATATAGCAATAACAGACTCGTCAAGTCAGACTGTCAGCGAACCGCGCTGCCTGAGTGTGGCTGGCCGGTGGGTGACTTTAAACTTTTGCTTTGCCATAGGAAGCCGATTCTGAAACGATGGCAATGATCAGAACCGTCCATCTCCTGAAAATTTGATTTATTCAACAACGCCGAGACTGATAGCAAACTTTCTGCGTGATGGCGCGCGTTTATCAGGCAGAAGGTTCGTCAGCAGTCGCATTTATTATATTATTCAAGGAGTGAATTCGTTATGGAAATTAAATTCTTATCATTATGTATTTTAGCGGGTGTTTTATTTGCTAACCAGGTGAATGCATCAGAGAACAACAGTAAAGATGATGTAAAATACGCTGCGCTTACCCAGAAGGATCTTGATGCTTTGCCTGTGGAAAAAAGAGCTTCGGTTCTGGATGAACTGGGGTTTATCCATGAATACGGCCTTAGTGTACCGATGAATCGCGAACGGGCGTTGCAGTATTACAAGCAGGCCTGTGAGCTTGGCGGTAACTACGGCTGTTATAATGTGAAGTATGCTTATCAGTATGGCGACGGAGTGGCGAAAGATAGCGCTCAGGCCAATAAGTATGCTAAGAAAATGAATCTGGATAATTTATTGATTGAGCAAGAATATATTGATAAGTTTTCGCAAGAAATTTACATGGCAAAAGCATTGGCCGATACGGATAAATCGCAGCGGGCGGCATTTATTAGTATACTAATTCATGCTCTAAATAATAGACCCGAGAGCGATGCGCTTTTTTTTAGCCGTATTGGATTTAACCAGGAAAAAACATTTCGGCTGGCTACGTTATGGTCGCAGGATGGCGACCCGCAAATGGATTATCAGATGGGGCGACTCACCCTTAATGACTTTTCCGGTCGCTATGCGGACGAGCCTTATCAAGCCAGACCTGCGTCATTGAAGTGGTTTCGCGCCGCCGCGGAAAAAGGCGTCGTTGAGGCCCAATCTCTCTTGGGGGGTATTTATTCGGGGGGAGAGGGCGATGAGTGGGGGATTAAGCCAGACATTCAGGAAGCACAAAAATGGTATGGACAGGCGGCTAAGCAGGGGGACAGCGATGCACAGATTGCGTTAGGTAAAATCTATTATTCTGGCGCAACAGGGCGCACTGATTACGCTAAAGCGCTGGCATTATTTACGCAGGTTGAAAATGATGGTACTAATTCGCGCTCAACGATGCCGTTGAGTTGGATGTATTATAACGGTTTAGGTACTGCACCTGATTGTGATAAAGCCTGGTCGTATTACAAGAAAGCATCTCGATATGTAGGTAAGAAGGTTGAGGAAAAAATATTTTTAAGTAAATGCGCAGCGGATATTCAGAGTCGAAAAAACAACGCGGATGCTTTACCCAAAGTAACCCTAAAAAAAGAAAGTATTTTCTCTCGCGGGATAACGGCTAAGCCGAAAGAATGCGCACTAATTTTTCAGATTGGCACAGATAAAATCCGTAACATGGCGAATTTGCATATTACGCTTGAGCTGAAAAATGATGATGGAATGGCAACTGAGGAAACGTTAATGATTCCGCCATTCGGTTTGAATACTCTGGGGATAGATATGCAAAATCATGATGTTGATCCTCTCGTTACCCCATACGATCTCCCGCTGTATACGCAAGCTTTTTGTCACGGGATCGGCGATATCCATTTTACGCTGAAATCCGCTACGGCAACGATTAACGGTAAGAATGTCGATTTACTGAAAGCTGATAGTGTGCGCTTTTTAGATAAAGAATAAGGGAATGAAAAATGATAAAACGGAAATGGAATATTTTGTTTCTGCTTGGGCTTTCTTTCGCATCGGTATGCCAGGCAGGTGATGATATTGACGCGTTGTATAGCCGTATTGCGCAGAAAGATATTCAGGCGCTAAATGAGCTAAAAGCGTTAGCCAAAGATAATAATGCTCAAGCGCTGGCGGAGTTGGGGTTTATTTATGAGTACGGTGTTTCAGTATCTGTGGATATTCCGCAAGCAATAAAGTACTACGAGCAGGCTTGTGATTTGGACGGTGATTATGGTTGCTTTAATGCAGCTTATTTCTATGAATATGGCATCGGTACCCAAAAGGACATTACGCAAGTGAAAACATTAGCAAAACAGCTTAGAGAAAAAATTAATCTATCCAATATCAATCTCGATAAAAAGGTGAGTGAACGTATAATTGGGAGTGTTTATAGTAATAAACTTGAGGCATATAGAGACCTTTCATTTCGTCCTCATTTTATTCAAGGCTTAAGTTTCTATTTTTATGCCCCGCAATCAGATGAGCGAAAACTGCTGAGTCGAATAGGTTTTGACTCATCACATCTTGCGCGGATAGCGATACTCTGGGCGAGAGAGGGTGATCCTGAGGTCGCGTATCAGACGGCAAAACTGGTCTCTACTTTGTATTTTAATAATGAAACGAAAACGATAGATATTGCTGAAGCGCTGAAATGGCTCCGAATTTCGGCCGAGAAGGGGGATGCCGACTCACAGACGCTGTTAGGTTTTCTTTATGAACACGCTGGATTGGGATTACAACCAGATGGAGAGAAAGCCCGGAAATGGTATGAAATGGCGGCGCAGCAAGGTAATGGAGAAGCATTGTATACGTTAGGTCGTATGTACTATTCTGGCGTAATGGTTAACGTTGATTACGATAAAGCGCTGTATTTTTTTAAAAAAGCTTATGAGAAAGAATTACAGGCGGCCGCTGATTATTTAGCACAGATGTATTTTAATGGCCAGAGTGTAGATGTCGATTGCCAACAATCCTGGCACTATTACGATAACAGCTATATAAAAAAGATGACACAACGCGATTATCTTGATTATTGTGAAAAAGATCGAAAGCGCCGTAATGATTTTAGTCAGCAACTTCCTGAGCTGACATTAGAAAAATATGCGGGATTATTTGGCAGGATTGATAATATTCCTCTGTGTCAGATTGGATTTGTTGTCAATACGAATAAGTTAATTCATGTTGCGAACTTACGTGTGGAATTGATATTAAAAAATGATGCTGGAGTTAGTGACGAAAGAATGGTCGCTTTTCCTCCTTTGGGTCTCAATACTCTGGGTGCTGAACAGGGTATGGGGGATTCTTTTAAGTCGATGGGATATCTCTTGATGAAAAACGGTGACTTGTGTGATTACCATAAACTTACTTTCACCGTGAAGTCAGCGACGGCAACAATCAATGGTAAAAAAGTTGATTTACTGAAAACGGATAATTTACATATTATTCAGAATCGATAACTCGTGGGGCGTTACTGCCTGATGAAATGGATAAAAAAACCGCCGTTTGTGACACGGCGGTTTTTTCAATAGCAACGCTTGTTACCAGACGTAAGTCAGCAGATTCTGCGAATTCGGCACCATAAAATCAACGGACATCATGATACTCAGCGCGGTAATCGCAATGATAGAGAAGCCGAACAGCTTGCGCGCCCAGACCTTATCATCTTCCACTTTGTAACCGCGTAGCGCCATGCCGAGCCACCAAACGCTGACCGCCGCGGCGACCACCAGGTATTTGTAACCGGCATAACCGCCCAACGTGAGCATTAGCGTTGCAACGGCAAACGCAATGATGTACAGCGTGATGTGGTTTTTAGCGACTGAGATTCCTTTTACCACCGGCAGAACCGGGATATTGGCCGCCTGATAGTCCTTAAAGCGGAAAATGGCGATGGCGTAAGAGTGCGGCATCTGCCAGAGGCTGAAAATAGCCAACAGGATCGCCGCGCCGCTGTCAAAGTCGCCCGTTACGGCGCAGTAGCCAATCACCGGCGGCGCTGCGCCGGAGAGAGAACCAATCAGCGTTCCGTAAACGGAGTGACGCTTCATGTACAAGCTGTACACGCCAACGTAGACCACGAAGCCCATCACCCCCAGCCAGCAGGCCAGAGGATTGGCGCCAAACCACAACAGCATAAAGCCAGCAATACCCAGCAGGGTGGCGTATACCAGCGAGACGCCAGGAGAAATCAGGCCTTTGACCAGCACCCGATTCTTGGTCCTTTCCATCTTCCTGTCGATATCCCTGTCGATGTAGTTGTTAAATACACAACCCGACGCCACAACCAGTGACACCCCGACCAGCGTATAAATGAACAGGGGATAGTCAATGCTGCCCTTTGAGGCCAGCAGAAATCCCCCGATCACCGAGATCAGGTTGCCAAAGATGATGCCTGGTTTCGTTACTTGCAGGTATTGCTTAAACATCATACTCGCCGCTCTTAGTGCATCATCATGTTGTAGTTGAGGTTCCACATAATCCAGATGGAGCCCACAACCAGGATGGCGATGATCAGCACGGTAAAGATGAAGGCCGTCATGTTCCAGCCTTCATCAGATTTGGTGTTCATGTGCAGGAAACACACCAGATGCACCAAAATCTGCACCACTGCCATTGCCAGGATAGATCCCAGAATAACGGCCGGAGAGGCAGCGCCGGTCATCACCATCCAGAATGGAATAACCGTCAGGATGACCGACAGGATAAAGCCGGTCATGTACGTTTTTACGCTGCCGTGGGATGCGCCGCCGCTCTCGGTAGAATGACTCATTACATCGCCCCCATCAGATAAACAACAGTGAATACGCAAATCCAAATCACATCCAGGAAGTGCCAGAACAGGCTCAGGCACATGATGCGGGTACGGTTAGTGCTGGTCAGACCGCGACGGGCAACTTGCACCATCAGCACCGCCATCCAGATCAAACCGGAAGTGACGTGCAGACCGTGCGTGCCGACCAGCGCGAAGAACGCAGACAGGAAGCCGCTGCGATCCGGGCCCATACCGTTAACAATCAGGTGATGGAATTCATAGAGTTCCATCCCGATAAATCCGGCACCGAACAAGAAGGTCAACGCCAGCCAGGAGATAACCTGGCTCTTGTTGTTCTTGTGCATGGCGATCGCCGCCATGCCGTAGGTAATGGAGCTAAATAACAGCAGGAAGGTTTCAACCAGAACGAACGGCAGTTCAAAAATATCCTTACCTGTCGGGCCGCCAGCGGTGCCGTTCACCAGAACGGCATAGGTAGCAAACAGAATAGAGAACAGAATGCAGTCGCTCATCAGGTAGACCCAAAATCCGAAGATTTTGTTCTGGCCTGCGTCATGGTGCCCGTGTTCGTGCGCGTGGGCAGTCGCGTGCGTTAAAGTATCAGTTGCCATTTTTCAGCCCTGCCTTAGTAATCTCATCGAAATGCTGGTTTTCCAGTTTTTCGACTTCCGGGACCGGCACGTAGTAATCCACATCTTCATCAAAGCTTTTTACAATCCAGCTGATGATCATGCCTGCGAAACCCACTATCGCCAGCCACCAGATATGCCAGATCATGGCGAAGCCAAATACCGTTGCGAAGGCGGCGATAACAATACCGGCACCGCTATTTTTCGGCATATGAATCTCTTCATACTGTCCAGGCTGTTGGTACGCTTCGCCTTTTTCTTTCATTTCCCAGAAGGCGTCACGTTCGTGAACGTGCGGCACAACGGCAAAGTTATAGAACGGCGGCGGAGACGAGGTTGACCACTCCAGCGTACGGCCACCCCATGGGTCGCCGGTCAGATCGCGGTTCTGATCGCGGTCGCGAATAGAAACGAAGATCTGAATCAGTTGGCACAGGATACCCAGCGCAATCAGCGCGGCGCCGGCGGCGGCAACCATCAGCATCGTATGGAACTGCGGATCAATTTGCTGGCTGAGGCGACGGGTCATGCCCATGAAGCCCAGTACGTACAGCGGCATAAAGGCTACAAAGAAACCGATAATCCAGAACCAGAAGGCGCGTTTACCCCAGGTTTCGTTCAGCTTGAAGCCAAACGCCTTCGGCCACCAGTAGGTCATACCCGCGAAGCAGCCAAACACCACGCCGCCGATGATCACGTTATGGAAGTGCGCAATCAGGAACAGGCTGTTGTGCAGGACGAAGTCCGCGCCCGGTACCGCCAGCAGCACGCCGGTCATACCGCCGACCGAGAAGGTCACGATAAAGCCGATGGTCCACATCATTGCGGAATGGAAGACGATACGGCCCTGATACATGGTGAACAACCAGTTGAAGATCTTCACCCCGGTCGGGATGGCGATAATCATGGTGGTGATACCGAAGAAGGCGTTAACATTCGCGCCTGCGCCCATCGTGAAGAAGTGGTGCAGCCAAACGATAAACGACAGTACGGTAATACAGACGGTCGCCCAAACCAGCGAGGTATAGCCGAACAGACGTTTACGCGAGAAGGTCGCTGCGATTTCGGAGAATACCCCGAAGACCGGCAGAATCAGAATGTACACTTCCGGATGGCCCCAGGCCCAAATCAGGTTGATGTACATCATCATGTTGCCGCCCATATCGTTGGTAAAGAAATGGGTGCCCAGATAGCGATCCAGGGTCAGCAACGCGACGGTAACCGTCAGAATCGGGAAAGAGGCGATGATCAGTACGTTGGCGCACAAAGAGGCCCAGGTAAAGACCGGCATCTTGAACATTGTCATACCCGGCGCACGCATCTTCAGGATCGTCACGAAGAAGTTGATACCGGTTAACGTCGTACCAATACCCGAGAGTTGCAACGCCCATATCCAGTAATCGACCCCGACGCTGGGACTGTACTCTATTCCCGATAGCGGCGGATAAGCCAGCCACCCTGTCTGCGCGAATTCACCCACGCCCAGCGAGAGGTTAACCAGGATAACGCCGACAACGGTGAACCAGAAGCTCAGGTTGTTCAGGAAAGGGAACGCAACGTCGCGCGCGCCGATCTGCAGCGGAACCACCAGGTTCATCAGACCGATAACGAAGGGCATCGCCACGAAGAAGATCATGATTACGCCGTGAGCGGTAAAGATCTGATCGTAGTGGTGCGGCGGTAGAAAACCCGCTTCGCCGGCGGAGGCAAGCGCCTGCTGGCTACGCATCATGATGGCATCGGCGAAACCACGTAACAGCATCACAATCGCGACGATGATATACATGATGCCGAGGCGTTTATGGTCAACTGACGTTAACCACTCTTTCCATAGGTAGGTCCACTTACCGAAGTAAGTAATCGCTGCCAGTATCGCCAGTCCCCCGACGATAATTGCAGCGATCGTTACCATGACGATAGGTTCATGGAACGGTACTGCATCCAGTGATAATTTTCCGAACATCTTATCTTCCTCAACCCTTGGAGTTGGCGGATTCCGCGTGGCTCATGTCCATACCTTCCATTCCTTCATGCGAGCTGTGCTCACCTTCAGGTTGGGTCATGTCCATGCTCTTACCGTGGTCCATGAATTTGTTAATAACGTCCTTGAACAAATCTGGTTTCACGCTGGAGAAATATTCCACCTTGTTGTACTCGCTTGGCATAGCCACTTTCTCGAACGCCGCCATATCATTCATGGTGTTCGGAGACTGCTTCGCTTTTGCGACCCATTGGTCGAATTCTGCGCGGTCTTTGGTGGCGATAGCTTTAAACTTCATACCAGAGAAGCCCGGGCCGCTATAGCTGGCGGAGATGCCATCGTAGGTTCCGGGTTCGTTGGCGATCAGATGCAAACGCGTTTGCATACCGGCCATGGCATAAATCTGGCTACCCAGACGCGGGATAAAGAAGGAGTTCATCACGGAGTTGGAGGTCACTTTGAAATAAACCGGCGTGTTCGCCGGGAAGGCGATCTCGTTGACGGTGGCGATACCCTGCTCCGGATAGATGAAGAACCATTTCCAGTCCATGGAAACCACTTCGATGGTGATTGGTTTTTCGTCATGCGCCAGCGGCTTGCTTGGTTCAAGCGCGTGCGTGGTTTTCCAGGTCAGTACGGCAAGGAAAATGATGATCAAGATAGGCACCGTCCAGACCACGGCTTCCACTTTATTGGAGTGTGACCAGTTCGGGCTATACTTCGCATCCTTATTACTCGCACGATACTTCCAGGCGAAACCAACAGCCATCAAGATGGCGGGAATAACGACGATCAACATCAGGCCAAATGCCGTCAGTATCAGCGAACGTTGCTCCAGTCCAATCTGTCCTTTGGGATCCAGCAGCGCAGAATTACAGCCACTGAGTAATGCAGTGCCTGCAATTAATGACAACCATCCCAAACTTTTATTGTATTTCCTGAGTCTCATTTAACGACCTCAATTCCACGGGACCTGGTGGCGTTTAAAGTGTAGGGGCATTTTACGGTAAGGTTACATTACTGTAAACATGATTGGTTCTGTGTTACCAAGTTCTGCCGCGCATGTCACATATGTTGCCAAGTATGTCGAAATAACTTTAAGACACTGTTGAAACTTTGCGTTATAACGGATGAGGTCTGTAAGTGGGATGTTGAGGGATAATTGGTATAACCAATGTGAAAATAAAACAATTACTTAACAATTTATTATCAATAAAAGGACAATCAACGGCAGAAATTTAAATTTAATCGGCTGAATCGTGTAAAGAAAATAGGTAGCGTAGAAATTACCAATAATTTCCAAAATTCTGTTGCGCACAAAAAGACAAATATATTTTTTATCAATTGATGGTTATTTAGCCGTTATAATTCCGGGTCGTTATTACAACGGCAAATAATGTTTTACAGCAGGCGTGTTTTTCGTAGCGCCAGGTAGTCCAGCAACCCGCCAAAGACAATGCCGCACACGGCAACCGCTACCGCAGTCTCAAGCAATTCGGGCAGGAATGAAAAGTTAGTGTAATCCAACGCGTTCATGGTCAGCAGGAGTACCCAGACCGCCAGCAAAGCGACGCCCGCGAGCAGGATTGAAAGCGCGAAATTGTAGGCGCCACGGTATTGCGTGCGGGGAATGAAACGCTCGTTCTGCCAGCTATATTCCAGCGTTTGCCGACAGACCAGCAACAGTAACAGCCCGGGAACGGCGGCAACAACCGAGAAGAGGTAGAATGTCGGCCAGCCGTGCGCTTCAACGAACCAGCCCGCTACAGGACCAACATAAACCCGGCCTACTGCGGAGAGGGCCGACAGTAGGGCAAACTGTGTTGCGGAAAACGACTTATTACATAGCGTCATTAATAAGGCGACAAAGGCGGCAGTACCCATCCCGCCGCACAGATTTTCGAAAAAGACCGCCGCGCCCATGCTGAACATGTTTTTATCGGTAATGGAGAGCAACCAGTAACCGGCGTTGGACGCGCCTTGCAAAATGCCGAAAATCAGCAGCGCGCGAAACAGCGAAAGACGCTGCATTAATATGCCGCCGTATAACGCGCCGACGATCGTTGCCAGCAGGCCCAGCGTTTTATTGACCACGCCGACTTCGCCGGCGTCAAAGCCGACGCCGCGAATCAAAAAGGTGGTGGTCAGGCTCATAGCGAAGGCGTCACCCAGTTTATAAAGCACAATGAGCAGTAAAATCAGCCAGGCGTTATTACGGCCAAAGAAATCGCGTAGCGGCGCGACGACGGCCTGTTCCAGCGATTTCGGGGAGGGGATAGTATCGGTCGGTTCCGGCGCCAGTAAGGTGGCGATAATGCAGGGGATCAGCAATGCCGCCATCAGCCAGTACATGCCCTGCCAGCCGAGCCAGCGATCGGCCAGCCATAGCGCCAGTCCGCCGGAAACCAGCATCCCCAACCGGTAGCCAAGCACGCTGATTGCCGCGCCAGCGCCGCGTTCTTCTGCGGGTAAAACATCGGTTTTCCAGGCGTCGAACACGATATCCTGCGAGGCGGAGCAAAAAGCAATCACCACCGCCAGCGCCGCCATCCAGCGTAGCTGCGTGCCGGGTTCAAGAAAGCCCATCGCCGCAATCGCCGCCAGTAACAACAGTTGGGTGGCGAGTAACCAACCGCGACGACGACCTAAAAAAGGCGGCGTGTAGCGGTCCATCAGCGGGGACCAGAGAAACTTAAACACATAGGCCTGACCAACCAGCGAGAAGAAGCCAATCGTTTTAAGATCGATATTCTCGACGGTCATCCACGCCTGTAGCGTACCGGAGGTGAGCGCCAGCGGGAGGCCAGAGGCAAAACCCAATATCAGCAGAATGGCTGAACGCGGTTGCTGGAAAATACGTAAATATTGACTTGACATAGGCATCTACAGACCCGGCTTTTGCCGGGTCTTGTTGTTGCTATTAACGGGCATTTTGCTTGATAAAATCGTGAATACTGGTGTCCTGAGACATATCAGCAATGGTATCGGTCAGAACGCTGTTCACCGCGTCGGCAATATTCTGGTTAGAGGCCTGGAACGCCCCTTCAATAGAGTAGTTGGCGCGATAGTTTTTGGTCATCTTGCTGCCATTTGCCGCGGTCGCAATAATCGCGATATCCGCTTTGGTCGCGATGTTGTAGCGCACGCTGCCCTGGGAAACATCAGCATACAGTTGGTTAACAATAATCTGCAGATTAACCGCGCCGTTAGGCCCGATCATATAGCCCCGTGCCGTCATCTGTTTTTCCAGGACTTCTTGTAACAGGAAGCGTAAATCGCGGGAGGCGGTTAACGTTACCAGCTGGTTGTTACGCGTGACTTTCGCTAACGCTTGATCCTGGCGTTGGTCCGCGCCGGTAATGCTAACGGTGACGCCCATCAGGCTCGGGTCCTGCTGTGGCAAGGTGATCTTCGGCGCGACGTCAATGGTCGTCGGCGGTGTGGCGCATCCTGCCAGCATAAACAGAGCGACTAACGGAAAGAGAAGTTTTTTTAACATATTCAGGCTCTCAATGACGCTTAAAACGTGATAGGTAAAAATTCCCGCCATCATAACACCGCTAACGGCGAGGGGAAGTGGTCAACGCAGGTAAATTCGTCGTAATGTCCGATTTGGTATCGATAACGGCGCGAGCGGGGATTTTGAGCGCTAAAAGAATGATTAAGGCAGTAAACTTCATACGTTTGGCTGAAATAATCAGACGAAAGCTAAATTTTTGTTGTCATGCTGTAATGGAAACGGTAAAAGCGGCTAGTATTTAAAGGGATGGGTGACATCACAGCGTTGTCGGAGGAGATTTTCATGATGATACGTGAGCAAATAGAAGAAAAATTAAGGACAGCGTTCGACCCCGTGTTTCTCGAAGTTGTGGATGAAAGCTATCGTCACAATGTTCCTGCAGGATCGGAAAGCCATTTTAAGGTCGTGCTGGTGAGCGATCGCTTTACAGGCGAACGTTTTCTTAATCGTCATCGGATGATTTACGGTACGTTAACGGCGGAACTCTCCACAACCGTACATGCGCTGGCACTGCATACTTATACCCTCAAAGAGTGGGAAGGGTTGCAGGATACTATCTTCGCGTCGCCTCCTTGTCGCGGCGCGGGAAGCATCGCGTAGCAAAACGGATTTGCAACTACCTCCGCTTTTCCAGTATGTTGCTACAGAATTATGTGAAAACGGCCTGCGGGCCGTTTTGTTTTGTCTGAATTTTGAGCGTGTCGTACAGTATTCAGACAAAAATTAGCCGAGAATTGTGAAAACCGCCGCAGCATCGCACAATCACCGTTCTCGACTCACAAAAGTGATGCCGCTATAATGCGCCGTCTTATATATGAACGTCTTCGGGATGATTCTGACGACAGGGAATGTGATTGATTATGAGAACATCCCGGTTCCGCGAAGCAAATAGCACGTGCTTGCGGAGTAGAGTTGACCGAGCACTGTGATTTTTTGAGGTAACAAGATGCAAGTTTCAGTTGAAACCACTCAGGGCCTTGGCCGCCGTGTAACGATTACAATCGCTGCTGACAGCATCGAGACCGCTGTAAAAAGCGAGCTGGTCAACGTAGCGAAAAAAGTACGTATTGACGGCTTCCGTAAAGGCAAAGTACCGATGAATATCGTCGCTCAGCGTTATGGCGCTTCTGTTCGCCAGGACGTGCTGGGCGATCTGATGAGCCGCAACTTCGTTGACGCGATCATCAAAGAAAAAATTAACCCGGCAGGCGCGCCGAACTATGTTCCGGGCGAATACAAAGTGGGTGAAGACTTCACTTACTCCGTCGAGTTTGAAGTCTATCCGGAAGTTGAGCTGACTGGCCTCGAGTCCATCGAAGTTGAAAAGCCGGTTGTTGAAGTCACCGACGCTGACGTTGATGTGATGCTGGACACCCTGCGTAAGCAGCAGGCGACCTGGAAAGAAAAAGACGGCGCTGCGGATGCGGAAGACCGCGTGACCATCGACTTCACCGGCTCTGTAGACGGCGAAGAGTTCGAAGGCGGCAAAGCGACCGATTTCGTTCTGGCGATGGGCCAGGGTCGTATGATTCCGGGCTTTGAAGACGGCGTTAAAGGCCACAAAGCTGGCGAAGAGTTCACTATCGATGTGACCTTCCCGGAAGAGTACCACGCTGAAAACCTGAAAGGTAAAGCGGCTAAGTTCGTTATCAACCTGAAGAAAGTTGAAGAACGCGAACTGCCGGAACTGACCGAAGAATTCATCAAACGTTTCGGCGTTGAAGATGGTTCCGTAGCCGGTCTGCGCGCTGAAGTACGTAAAAACATGGAACGCGAGCTGAAAGGCGCGGTGCGTAACCGCGTTAAGTCTCAGGCGATTGAAGGTCTGGTAAAAGCTAACGACATCGACGTACCGGCTGCGCTGATCGACAGCGAAATCGACGTTCTGCGTCGTCAGGCTGCGCAGCGTTTTGGTGGTAACGAGAAACAGGCTCTGGAGCTGCCGCGCGAACTGTTCGAAGAACAGGCTAAGCGTCGTGTAGTTGTCGGTCTGCTGCTCGGCGAAGTCATTCGTACCAACGAGCTGAAAGCGGACGAAGAACGCGTTAAAGGCCTGATCGAAGAGATGGCGTCTGCTTACGAAGATCCGAAAGAAGTGATTGAGTTCTACAGCAAAAATAAAGAGCTGATGGACAATATGCGTAACGTCGCTCTGGAAGAACAGGCTGTTGAAGCGGTTCTGGCAAAAGCGAAAGTGTCTGAAAAAGCCACTTCCTTCAATGAGCTGATGAACCAGCAGGCGTAATTTTTCGCGTTAAAAGCACGAAATTTGCACAAAAACCCGTCACCTTTCAGTGACGGGTTTTTTTTGTCACGCATTTTGCATGGTAAGGGTGCGAAAACCGCGTTTCAGTGTTAGCGTTAGAGCAAAAGATTGTTATGCTTGAATTATGGCGATGCCGTACCCATTACAGAGGGACTGGCTGATAATCCGTCCATCAGGTTACAATCAGTACAGCAGGTTTTTTCAATTTTTATCCAGGAGACGGAAATGTCATACAGCGGAGAACGAGATAATTTGGCCCCTCATATGGCGCTGGTGCCGATGGTCATTGAACAGACCTCACGCGGTGAGCGCTCTTTTGATATCTATTCTCGTCTACTTAAGGAACGCGTCATATTTCTGACCGGCCAGGTCGAAGACCATATGGCTAACCTGATCGTGGCGCAGATGCTGTTCCTGGAAGCGGAAAACCCGGAAAAAGATATCTATCTGTACATTAATTCTCCTGGCGGCGTAATTACTGCGGGGATGTCCATCTATGACACCATGCAGTTTATTAAGCCAGACGTCAGCACCATTTGTATGGGACAGGCGGCCTCTATGGGGGCGTTTCTGCTGACTGCCGGGGCGAAAGGCAAACGTTTCTGCTTGCCGAACTCTCGCGTCATGATCCACCAGCCGCTGGGCGGCTACCAGGGCCAGGCGACGGATATTGAAATTCACGCCCGCGAAATTTTGAAAGTAAAAGGGCGCATGAATGAACTTATGGCGCATCATACGGGTCAATCTCTTGAGCAGATTGAACGTGATACTGAGCGCGATCGCTTCCTCTCCGCGCCTGAAGCGGTAGAGTACGGTTTGGTTGACTCAATTTTGACCCATCGTAATTGATGCCCTGGACGCAAGTGTGCCGCTATACACTTCATCCTTCACGCTACCTCGGTGTTGGCTGCCAGCGCGCCTCCCGGTGACTTACTTATGTAAGCGCCTGCGGAGTCGCCGAGTTGCCGCCTTGATGTAGCTCGAATGATTTTGTGTATATACTAATGAAGGGCGGCACAACGCTGATTAGCGGCTTGCGCCTGAGAATGGCATTTGCGTCGTCGTGTGCGGCACAAAGAACAAAGAAGAGGTTTTGACTCATGACAGATAAACGCAAAGATGGCTCGGGCAAATTGTTGTACTGCTCTTTTTGCGGCAAAAGCCAGCATGAAGTGCGCAAGCTGATTGCCGGTCCATCCGTGTATATCTGCGACGAATGCGTCGATTTATGTAACGACATTATTCGCGAAGAAATTAAAGAAGTTGCTCCGCACCGTGAACGTAGTGCGCTGCCGACGCCGCATGAAATTCGTACCCACCTGGACGATTACGTTATCGGCCAGGAGCAGGCGAAAAAAGTGCTGGCGGTGGCGGTCTATAACCACTACAAGCGTCTGCGTAACGGCGATACCAGCAATGGCGTCGAGTTAGGCAAAAGCAACATTCTGCTGATTGGACCGACCGGTTCCGGTAAAACGCTGCTGGCGGAAACGCTGGCGCGCTTGCTGGATGTGCCGTTCACTATGGCGGATGCGACCACGCTAACCGAAGCGGGTTACGTTGGTGAAGACGTCGAGAATATCATTCAGAAACTGTTGCAGAAATGCGACTACGACGTGCAAAAAGCGCAGCGTGGGATTGTCTACATTGATGAAATCGATAAGATTTCGCGTAAATCAGACAATCCGTCCATTACCCGCGATGTTTCCGGCGAAGGCGTACAGCAGGCGTTGCTGAAACTGATCGAAGGCACCGTCGCCGCGGTTCCACCGCAGGGCGGTCGCAAACATCCGCAGCAGGAGTTCTTACAGGTAGATACCTCTAAGATTCTGTTTATCTGCGGCGGCGCGTTTGCCGGTCTGGATAAAGTGATCGCTAACCGTGTTGAAACCGGCTCCGGCATTGGTTTTGGCGCGACGGTGAAAGCGAAGTCCGACAAAGCCAGCGAAGGCGAGCTGTTGTCGCAGGTTGAACCGGAAGATTTGATCAAATTTGGTCTGATTCCTGAGTTTATCGGTCGTCTGCCAGTGGTAGCGACGCTGAATGAACTCAGCGAAGAAGCGCTGATTCAAATCCTGAAAGAGCCGAAAAATGCGCTGACCAAGCAGTATCAGGCGCTGTTTAACCTGGAAGGCGTCGATCTGGAATTCCGTGACGAAGCGCTGGACGCTATCGCCAGGAAAGCAATGGCGCGTAAAACCGGTGCCCGTGGTCTGCGTTCTATCGTCGAAGCAGCGCTGCTGGATACCATGTACGATTTGCCATCTATGGAAGACGTCGAAAAAGTGGTGATCGACGAGTCCGTTATTGCCGGTCAGAGTAAGCCGTTGCTGATTTACGGCAAACCGGAAGCGCAGGCTTCTGGCGAATAATTAAACATTCATACAATCAGTTAGCCAAAAAAGGGGGGATTTTATCTCCCCTTTCGTTTTTCCTGTAAACACGCCGTTGAATGTGTGGGAAACATCCCCATATACTGACGTACATGTTATAGGTGGTATGGAGCACAGCTATACTATCTGATTACCTGGCGGACACTAAACTAAGAGAGAGCTCTATGAATCCTGAGCGTTCTGAACGCATTGAAATCCCCGTATTGCCGTTGCGCGATGTGGTGGTTTATCCGCACATGGTCATACCCTTATTTGTAGGGCGGGAAAAATCTATCCGTTGTCTGGAAGCGGCTATGGACCATGATAAAAAAATCATGCTGGTCGCCCAGAAGGAAGCATCAACGGATGAGCCGGGTGTAAACGATCTTTTCACCGTCGGGACCGTGGCCTCTATTTTGCAGATGTTGAAACTGCCTGACGGCACCGTAAAAGTGCTGGTCGAGGGGTTACAGCGCGCGCGTATTTCCGCGCTGTCTGACAACGGCGAACATTTCTCCGCGAAGGCGGAGTACCTTGATTCGCCAGCCATTGATGAGCGAGAACAAGAAGTGCTGGTGCGTACCGCTATCAGCCAGTTCGAAGGCTACATCAAGCTGAACAAAAAAATTCCGCCGGAAGTGCTGACGTCACTCAATAGCATTGACGACCCTGCACGTCTGGCTGACACCATCGCCGCGCATATGCCGCTGAAACTGGCGGATAAACAGTCCGTACTGGAGATGTCCGACGTTAACGAACGTCTGGAATATCTGATGGCGATGATGGAATCTGAAATCGATCTGCTGCAGGTTGAGAAACGCATTCGCAACCGCGTGAAAAAGCAGATGGAGAAATCCCAGCGCGAGTACTATCTGAACGAGCAAATGAAAGCGATTCAGAAAGAACTTGGCGAGATGGACGACGCGCCGGACGAAAACGAAGCGCTGAAGCGTAAGATCGACGCGGCGAAAATGCCGAAAGAGGCGAAAGAGAAAGCGGAAGCGGAACTGCAGAAGCTGAAAATGATGTCTCCGATGTCGGCGGAAGCGACCGTGGTGCGCGGCTACATCGACTGGATGGTGCAGGTGCCGTGGAATGCGCGTAGCAAGGTCAAAAAAGACCTGCGTCAGGCGCAGGAAATCCTCGATACTGACCATTATGGTCTGGAGCGCGTGAAAGACCGCATCCTTGAGTATCTCGCGGTTCAAAGCCGTGTAAATAAAATCAAGGGGCCGATCCTGTGTCTGGTGGGGCCGCCGGGGGTAGGTAAAACCTCGTTGGGCCAGTCCATCGCTAAAGCAACAGGGCGTAAATACATCCGTATGGCGCTGGGCGGCGTGCGTGATGAAGCGGAAATCCGCGGTCATCGCCGGACTTACATTGGCTCTATGCCGGGTAAACTGATCCAAAAAATGGCCAAAGTGGGGGTTAAAAACCCACTGTTCCTGCTCGATGAGATCGACAAAATGTCTTCTGACATGCGCGGCGATCCGGCTTCCGCACTGCTGGAAGTGCTGGATCCGGAGCAAAACGTGGCGTTCAGCGATCATTACCTGGAAGTGGATTACGATCTCAGCGATGTGATGTTTGTCGCCACTTCCAACTCCATGAACATTCCGGCGCCGCTGCTGGATCGTATGGAAGTGATCCGTCTGTCCGGTTATACCGAAGACGAGAAGCTGAATATTGCTAAACGTCACCTGCTGCCGAAGCAGATCGAGCGTAACGCGCTGAAGAAAGGTGAACTGACGGTCGACGATAGCGCGATTATCGGTATTATTCGCTATTACACGCGTGAAGCGGGCGTGCGTAGTCTGGAGCGTGAAATCTCCAAACTGTGCCGCAAAGCGGTTAAACAACTGTTGCTCGATAAGTCGTTAAAACATATCGAAATTAACGGCGATAATCTGCACGACTACCTCGGTGTGCAGCGCTTTGATTATGGCCGCGCGGATAGCGAAAACCGCGTAGGTCAGGTGACGGGCCTGGCGTGGACGGAAGTGGGCGGCGATCTGTTGACCATCGAAACCGCCTGCGTACCGGGCAAAGGCAAGTTGACCTACACCGGCTCGCTCGGTGAAGTGATGCAGGAATCTATTCAGGCGGCGCTGACCGTGGTGCGCGCGCGCGCGGAAAAACTGGGTATTAATCCGGACTTTTACGAAAAACGCGATATCCACGTTCACGTGCCGGAAGGCGCAACGCCGAAAGACGGTCCAAGTGCCGGTATCGCGATGTGTACCGCGCTGGTTTCCTGCCTGACCGGTAATCCGGTGCGCGCAGATGTGGCAATGACCGGTGAGATCACGCTGCGTGGTCAGGTATTGCCGATCGGCGGCCTGAAAGAAAAACTGTTGGCGGCGCATCGCGGCGGGATTAAAACGGTCTTAATTCCATTCGAAAATAAACGTGACCTGGAGGAAATTCCGGACAACGTCATTGCCGATCTGGATATTCACCCGGTTAAGCGTATTGAGGAAGTTCTGACGCTTGCTCTGCAAAACGAACCGTCTGGAATGCAGGTTGTAACCGCAAAATAGTGACCTCGCGCAAATAGCGCTAATAAAAACAGGGCTGGCAGGCTATTTCGGACTTGCCAGCCTTTTTTTGTATAGCTAATTTAGATGGTTGATTGGGTCTGCCACCATTAACGGGTGTTGTAAGGGCGTGGCAGGCCTGATATAACTGCTGCGCGGTCGTACTTCGAAGGATTCAGGTGCGATATAAATTATAAAGAGGAAGAGAAGAGTGAATAAATCTCAACTGATCGAAAAAATTGCTGCAGGGGCTGATATCTCTAAGGCTGCGGCTGGACGTGCGTTAGATGCGATTATTGCTTCTGTTACCGAATCTCTGAAAGAAGGGGATGACGTTGCACTGGTAGGCTTTGGTACTTTTGCTGTTAAAGAGCGTGCTGCCCGTACTGGTCGCAACCCGCAAACAGGTAAAGAGATCACCATCGCCGCTGCCAAAGTGCCGAGTTTCCGTGCAGGTAAAGCGCTGAAAGACGCGGTAAACTAAGCGTGATCCCCTCGGGGGATGTGACAAAGTACAAGGGCGCATCAACTGATGTGCCTTTTTTATTGGCGATTCGGGACTTTCTGTGCGTTGCGGGCTGACAATTGCCCTCGTTTCTTGTCACAATAGGCTTTTGTGCGCCGCGTTCAGAAAATGCGATGCGCGTGAAGTCTCTATACGCAAATCATTCAGGTTGCGTCGACGCGGCGACTGAGCGAATCACTCGGTAGCCAGCGGAGAAGCCGCCTGAAAGATAAAGTGTAAAGTCACCTACAGCGGAGTGTGGTTACACCATGATGGACAGCTTACGCACGGCTGCAAACAGTCTCGTGCTCAAGATTATTTTCGTTATCATTATCGTGTCGTTCATTTTGACCGGCGTTAGTGGTTACCTGATTGGCGGAAGCAATAACTACGCCGCAAAAGTGAATGGCCAGGAAATCAGCCGGGCACAGTTTGAGAATGCGTTTAACAACGAACGTAACCGTATGCAGCAGCAGTTGGGCGACAGGTATTCTGAACTGGCGGCCAACGAAGGTTATATGAAAAGCCTGCGCCAGCAGGTGCTGAATCGTCTGATAGATGAAGCGCTGTTGGATCAATATTCCCGCGAACTGAAACTGGGCATCAGCGATGAGCAGGTAAAACAGGCGATTTTCGCCACTCCCGCTTTTCAGGTGGACGGTAAGTTTGACAACAACCGCTATAACGCGATTGTGAATCAGATGGGAATGACCGCCGATCAGTACGCTCAGGCGCTGCGTAACCAGCTTACCACTCAGCAACTGATCAACGGCGTGGCCGGTACTGATTTTATGCTGAAAGGGGAAACCGACGAACTGGCGGCATTAGTCTCTCAACAGCGCGTGGTGCGTGAAGCCGTTATTGATGTCAACGCGCTGGCGGCGAAGCAGCAGGTGACCGATCAGGAAGTGTCCAGCTACTACGATCAGAATAAAGTCCGCTTTATGACGCCGGAACAGTTCCGCGTAAGCTATATCAAGCTGGATGCCGCGACGATGCAGGCACCGGTCAGCGATGCGGATATTCAGGCCTATTATGACCAGCATGTAGATCAGTTTACTCAGCCGGAGCGCATTCGTTACAGCATTATTCAGACCAAAACGGAAGATGATGCGAAAGCGGTACTGGATGCGCTGAACAAGGGCGAAGATTTCGCCACGCTGGCGAAAGAGAAATCTACCGATATCATCTCTGCGCGTAATGGCGGCGATATGGGCTGGCTGGAAGAGTCTGCCACGGTGCCGGAACTGAAAAACGCCGGATTAAAAGAAAAAGGCCAGATATCTGGCGTGATTAAGTCGTCTGTCGGTTTTCTGGTGGCGCGTCTGGATGATATTCAGCCTGCCAAAGTGAAACCGTTAAGCGAGGTTCGCGACGACATTGCCGCGAAAGTGAAACAGGAAAAAGCGCTGGATGCTTACTATGCGTTGCAGCAGAAGGTGAGCGATGCGGCAAGCAACGACAATGAGTCGTTAGCAGGCGCTGAACAGGTCGCTGGCGTAAAAGCAGTTGAAACCGGCTGGTTTAGCCGTGACACCTTACCGGAAGAGCTGAACTTCAAACCGGTAGCCGATGCTATCTTTAATGGCGGTCTGGTAGGCGAAAACGGTACGCCGGGGCCGAATTCAGACATTATCACCGTAGATGGCGACCGGGCTTTTGTTGTGCGCGTGAGCGAACATAAACCTGAAGCCGTGAAGCCGTTGGCAGAAGTGAAAGAACAGGTCACTGCCCTGGTGAAGCATAACAAAGCGGAACAACAGGCGAAGCTGGATGCGGAAAAACTGCTGGTCGAGCTGAAAGCGGGCAAAGGCGCGGAAGCGATGAAAGCGGCGGGTCTGAGTTTTGGCGAGCCTAAAACGTTAAGTCGTACCAGTCAGGATCCGGTGAGTCAGGCGGCCTTTGCGTTAAGCCTTCCGACGAAAGATAAGCCAGTTTATGGCGTGGCGAACGATATGCAGGGTAACGTCGTTCTGCTGGCGTTTGACGAGGTGAAAGCGGGCGCCATGCCGGAAGCGCAGAAAAAAGCGATGGTGCAGGGCATCACGCAGAACAATGCGCAAATTGTCTTTGAGGCGCTGATGAGCAATCTGCGTAAAGAGGCGAAAATCAAAATCGGCGACGCTCTGGAACAGCAGTAATCGTCGAGGCGCTTCGCAAAAAATTGCAAAACGTTGTATCCCACAAAGGCCGCTTTCGCGGCCTTTTCCATTTCTGAGAATTGTCGTTTGTTCGTTTTTCTCCGCCCCGCTATCGTGGCTGCACTGTTAACAAACAAGGAGAAAACAGTATGAAACACGGAATTAAAGCACTGCTTATTACACTTTCTTTAACCTGCGCGGGCATGGCCCATAGCGCGCTGGCGGCGACGCCTGTCGCAAAAAATGCAGCGGTGGAAACAAAAGCGGATACGCCTTCTTCATCCTCCGCCAAAGCGGCATTACCTGCTAAAGCCAGCGATGATGAAGGTACCAGGGTGAGCATTAATACCGCGTCTGCGGAGGATCTGGCGCGGGTGATGAACGGCGTTGGGCTGAAAAAAGCGCAGGCTATTGTGAGCTATCGGGAGGAGTATGGTCCTTTTAAAACGGTGGATGATTTAAAGCAGGTGCCGGGAATGGGAAGCGCGCTGGTGGAGCGTAATCTGGCAGTTTTAACATTGTAATCACTTGCACAGTGGCAAAAATTTGCCAGACTGTAGAGGTCATACCAGTTATGACCTCTGTACTTGTCGTTTACTTATAACAACAACGTAAGGTTATTGCGCTATGCAAACACAAATCAAAGTTCGTGGATATCATCTTGATGTTTATCAACATGTTAATAATGCCCGCTATCTGGAGTTTCTGGAAGAGGCCCGTTGGGATGGGCTGGAAAACAGCGACAGCTTTCAGTGGATGACGGCCCGCAATATTGCCTTTGTGGTGGTAAACATCAATATAAATTACCGTCGCCCGGCGGTATTGAGCGATCTACTGACCGTGACCAGCCAGGTACAACAGCTTAACGGTAAAAGCGGCGTATTAAGCCAGACGATTACGCTGGAGCCAGAAGGGCAGGTGGTGGCTGATGCGCTCATCACGTTTGTTTGTATTGATTTAAAAACGCAAAAAGCGCTGCCGCTGGAAGGCGAATTGCGTGAAAAGCTGGAACAGATGGTGCAATAACGCCTCGCTGTCTGATGGCGTTGAACTTGTCCGGCCTGGCGATATTGACCATGGTGAATATCGCCAGGCCGGATAAGGCGCGTGCGCCGCCATCCGGCAAAACAATCACCTTAACCCGGTTTTTTGCTTCATTGCCGCCATCACCGCCGCTTTATTCGACAGATAATGATTCAGGCCGTTAGCGCGCAGATTACAGGCTGCGCAATGACCACAGCCATCGCCTTTAATGCCGTTATAGCAGGTCAGCGTCTCTTCGCGAACTAAATCCAGTTGGCCCCAATAATCGGCCAGCGCCCAGGTTTCAGCTTTATCAATCCACATTAGGGGCGTTTCGAAACGGATATCTTTCGCCATGCCCAGATTCACCGCGTGATTCAGCGCTTTGACGAACTCATCGCGACAGTCTGGATAGCCGGAAAAATCGGTCTCGCAAACGCCGGTGATCACCGCTTCGGCTTTGACCTGATAAGCGTAAATCGCCGCCAGCGTCAGAAAGAGAATATTGCGTCCCGGTACGAAAGTATTGGGGATACCGTCAGCGTTCGGTTCATAGTCCGGCACCGGAATGCTATCCCGCGTCAGGCTACTGACCGCCAGTTCGTTCAGTAAAGTGACATCCAGCACTTTATGCGCGCGTGCGCCAAGTTTTAACGCCAGTGCGCGCGCGACATCAATCTCTGCGCGGTGGCGCTGACCATAATCAAACGTGACACAATGCACTTCATCATACTGATGCCGCGCTTGCGCCAGACAAGTGGTGGAGTCCTGACCTCCACTAAATACAACAACGGCGCGTTTCATAGTTATCCTGATCAATGACGAAAGCCAATATGGTAACGCGTACGGATAATCCCGACCAGCTTCTTCACGGCGAAGGCGGCGGAAGCCAGGCTTCGCTAAATTCAAACCAGCCGCGAGGGGTGAGTCGAACGCCGTTAACGCCCGGTGGGGCGCTGATGCGATAGTGATAATTAAACAGCGGCGTAAGTGTGGCGTCATCCATCAGGTTAGCAAAAACTTGTTGTAGCGCGGCGCGGCGATCTTTTTCATTGGGCTGAATTTGCAGAGCGTCAAGCGTAGCCTGCAGATGGGAAAACGCAGGCGCGTCCAGGACATGCGGCCAGATCTGATCGCAACGTAGCCACTGCTCCAGCGTATATTCCGGCGCTTCGCCGATCAGCCTGTCGCCCATCATCAGATCCGCTTGCGCCAACGCAGGGCAGTTATCCCAGTTTTTGGCATTATGAAAAATCAACGTTAACTCACAGCCGAGCGTCGCCAGGTAATGTCGAAGCTGTTCCGCCATCGTATGCAGCTCTACGGGAAGGTGATACGCCAGGGTAAGTTTTTTCGGCAATGGCGTTTCATCAACGTCCTGCCATTGCGGGATTGTCCAGCCGGGTAGCAGCCCCTGACTTGGCATAATCAAGTTCTCATCTACCGGTAAGGTTTTCAGCAGCGAAGTATGATGGATAATATGTATCAGACGCCGCGCCTGCTGTACGTTGAGCCGTGAGCCCTTTTTGAGGGTTAAATAACAAAAGCCAAGACTGATACCACTACTTACCTGACTCAGCGTCGCCAGCTCTTCCGGTTTGCCGATGGCAATCTGCACCGGATGGCGGCAACTGGTGCCCAGATCCTGGGCAAACAGTTGCGGGGTGATCCAGAATTCAATCGCTTTCAGCAGCGGATGGCTGAGGTGATAATGGTCATGACTTTCCAGACGCACCAGTTCCGGCGTGAACAACGCCAGGCGAAAAGGACCGGTGCCGATAAGCGGCAGGTCAGGATGCGCCAGACCGCTACAATAGCTCGCCAGACGATGCGCCAGCCAGTAATCAGGTCGGTGAAGGAGAAAGGTCAGGCACTGAGGATGCGTTACTTCGATCCGTGCGACGCTAATAAACAATTTGCTTAACGCCGGTAGGGTAAGCAGCCTTTCCAGGCGTTCGTGTAGCTGCGCGGTATCCACCGTATCGCCATTATGCCAGTGCAGCGTGGAGCGAATATAAAAATCCCAGCGTAAACCGTCGGCGGAAATCTCCCAGTGATGCGCCAAATCCCCGCAAGGATATTGACTGTCGCGGTCGAAGCGCGTTAACCCGGAAAAAACTTGCCCTGCGAGATGCTGTTCCGCGCGGCCTGGCAGGAAACCCGGCTGCAGCGGATCAAGCGGACGATAGTAGGGAATACGCAATGTCGGCGTATCGTTTTGCCATTGGCCGCCCATAAAAGGCTGGAGCATCGCCCGTAACTCGCCCGGCGCCAGCTGCGCCAGTTCCAGTACGTTGAGCTGCTGCCCTTTTTCCAGCGCCTGTTCCATCATGGCGGTGCGGAGCGATTCCGGCGTGACCAGAAACTGGAGCCGTCCACGTTTCCCGCGCCCGGACTGCGCCTCCCATCTTAGCCAACCTGCCTGCTGGGCCTGACGCAGCAGCGTTCGCAGATGGCGCTCGCTACAAAAACAGCGTTCGGCCAGTTCGCTAACGGTGACATGTTGCGTTTCCCCGGCGGAAGGCTGCCAGAGGCGTTGATATTGATTAAGCCGATTCAGTAGCCTCATAGAAACCCGGAACACTTCCTTTTATCTGTTCACTATTACTTCCGTATATCTCAGGTAATACTGAACAACAAGTTAACCGCGTCACAGTGTGGAGAAAGAGATGGCCCGTCTGGCAGCATTTGATATGGATGGCACGTTATTAATGCCCGATCACCATTTGGGTAGAGAAACGATCGCCACGCTGGCGCGTCTGCGCGAACGCGATATCACCCTGACATTCGCTACGGGTCGTCATGTGCTGGAAATGCGGCATATTCTGGGGACGCTTTCACTGGATGCTTATCTTATTACCGGTAACGGGACGCGAATTCACTCGCTGGAAGGCGACGTGCTGCATCGTCAGGATCTCGATCCTCAGGTTGCCGATACGGTGATGCACCATGCCTGGGATACCCGAGCCAGTATGCATGTGTTTAATGACAATGGCTGGTTTACAGGCCAGGAGATCCCCACGCTACTCCAGGCGCACGTCTACAGCGGCTTTCGTTATCAGGTTATCGATATAAAAAGCATTCCGGCCCATCAGGTGACGAAGATCTGTTTTTGCGGCGATCATGACGATCTGATCCGTTTGCGCATTCAGCTCAATGAGGCGCTGGAAGAACGCGCGCACCTCTGTTTCTCTGCCGTCGACTGCCTGGAAGTGCTACCGCTGGGGTGCAATAAAGGATCGGCGCTGGCGGTATTGAGCAACCATTTAGGGCTTTCACTGGCAGATTGCATGGCGTTTGGCGACGCGATGAACGATCGGGAAATGCTGGGCAGCGTCGGGCGGGGGCTCATTATGGGCAATGCCATGCCGCAGCTTATCGCCGCGCTGCCACACCTTTCGGTTATCGGACATTGTGGTAATCAAGCGGTATCACACTTTTTGACGCATTGGCTGGACAATCCGCATCTACCTTATTCCCCCGAATGAGAGATCTCTTCCAGCAAGCCAGACATTCAGTCTGGCTTTTTTTTGTTTCTAGTCGCCGGTAAGTAATTTTTCGATGGCCGCTGACCACGGCGTCAAATCGCCGATATGGTCGCTAACCCAGGACGGATGGTAATAGGTATCCAGATAGCGATCGCCGCTATCGCACAATAACGTCACGATAGCGCCGGTTTCTCCAGCCTCGCGCATCCGGGCCGCTAGTTGCAGCGCTCCCCACATATTCGTGCCGGTAGAGGCGCCGACTTTACGGCCTAGCTGCGTTTCCAGCCAGTGTGCGGTGGCAACGCTGGCGGCGTCCGGCACGCGCAGCATCTCATCTACGACATCCGGAATAAAAGAAGGCTCTACTCGCGGACGACCAATTCCTTCAATTTTACTGCCTACCGGGCTGCGTAATGAAGCGTCGCGATCCTGCCAGTAAGGTAAAAAGACGGAATTTTCCGGATCCACCACCATGAGCTGAGTATCATAGCCCTGGCAGCGAATATAGCGCCCAATCGTCGCAGAGGTTCCGCCCGTTCCGGCGCTCATGACGATAAATCGCGGTACCGGATGGGGTTCGTTGCGCATCTGGCGGAAAATACTGTCGGCAATATTATTGTTGCCCCGCCAGTCGGTAGCTCGTTCTGCGTAGGTAAACTGGTCCATATAGTGACCGTTCAGTTCATGCGCCAGCCGCTCGGAGGCGGCATAAATTTCGCAGGCGCTCTCCACAAAATGACAGTGGCCGCCGTAAAATTGAATCTGTTCGATTTTACGTTTTGCGGTACAGGCGGGCATGACGGCGATGAACGGTAGTCCCAGTAAACGCGCGAACCAGGCTTCGGAAATCGCCGTTGAGCCTGATGACGCTTCAATAATCGGAGTGCCTTCTTTAATCCAGCCATTGCACAGCCCATAAAGGAACAGCGAGCGCGCCAGACGATGCTTGAGGCTACCGGTGGGATGCGTGCTTTCGTCTTTCAGGTAAAGCTGGATACCTGGAAATGCCGGCAGGGGCAAACGAATAAGATGCGTATCCGCCGAGCGCTGGTGGTCAGCGTTAATTTCATTAATGGCATTTTTAACCCAATTGCTACTCATCATTAATATCCATTTATCATTTTGTGCCAAGAGTAGCGAAAAGTACGGAAAAAATTGTTGCTATTTGACCTTTAAATTACAATGTAAGGAGAAAAATATTCTCTATGGAGTGGGTATGTTAGATAAAATTGACCGTAAACTGCTTTGCTTATTGCAGCAGGACTGTACCCTCTCTTTGCAGGCGCTGGCGGATGCCGTTAATCTGACGACAACGCCTTGCTGGAAGCGGCTTAAACGCCTGGAAGATGACGGTATCCTGCTTGGCAGGGTCGCGCTGCTGGACCCGGAAAAACTGGGGCTGGGATTAACCGCTTTTGTGTTGATAAAAACGCAGCACCACAGCAGTGAATGGTACTGTCGGTTCGTGACCGTCGTCTCTGAGATGCCGGAAGTGCTTGGCTTCTGGCGGATGGCGGGGGAATACGACTATCTGATGCGAGTTCAGGTGGCCGACATGAAGCGGTATGACGACTTCTATAAACGTCTGGTCAATAGCGTTCCAGGACTGTCAGACGTCACCTCCAGTTTTGCGATGGAACAGATTAAGTACACCACCTCTCTGCCCATTGAATAATTCTCCCGGTATTGCCGGAAATCATATCAGGAAATAACGCGTGCGATTATTTGCTCAATTAAGCTGGTACTTTCGCCGGGAATGGCGTCGCTATCTTGGCGCGGTGGCCCTGCTTATGCTTATTGCGATGCTTCAGCTGATCCCGCCCAAAGTGGTGGGGATTGTCGTGGATGGCGTAACCGCACAGCATTTTACTCCAGGCCGAATAGCGATGTGGATTGGCACCATTGCCCTGATCGCCGTAGTGGTCTATTTGTTGCGCTATGTCTGGCGCGTGCTGCTATTTGGCGCTTCTTATCAATTAGCCGTCGAACTGCGTGAGGATTATTATCGCCAGCTGAGTCGTCAGCATCCTGAATTTTATCAGCGCCATCGGACGGGCGATCTTATCGCGCGCGCGACGAATGATGTGGATCGCGTCGTATTTGCGGCGGGCGAGGGCGTTCTGACGCTGGTTGACTCGCTGGTAATGGGCTGCGCGGTACTGATTGTCATGTCGACGCAAATTAGCTGGCAGCTAACGCTATTAGCGCTGTTGCCAATGCCGATTATGGCGCTGATGATCAAACGTTACGGCGATCGGCTGCATGATTATTTCAAACTGGCGCAGGCCGCCTTCTCCAGCCTGAACGATCGCACGCAGGAGAGTCTGACCAGCATCCGCATGATCAAAGCGTTTGGTCTGGAGGATCGCCAGTCTTCGCTGTTTGCGGCGGATGCCGAAGATACCGGCAAGAAAAATATGCGCGTGGCGCGTATTGACGCGCGTTTTGATCCAACCATTTACATCGCCATTGGCATGGCGAACCTGCTCGCGATTAGCGGCGGAAGCTGGATGGTGGTTAACGGCAGCCTGACGCTGGGCGAACTCACCAGCTTTATGATGTATCTGGGGTTGATGATTTGGCCGATGCTGGCGCTGGCCTGGATGTTTAATATCGTGGAGCGGGGTAGCGCCGCATACAGCCGCATCCGCGCCATGCTGGCGGAAGCGCCGGTAGTTAAGGATGGCGAAGAGCCGGTCCCGGCGGGGCGCGGCGAACTGACGGCGGCCATTCGTGAGTTTTGCTATCCGCAAACGACGCATCCGGCGCTGGAGAATGTGAACTTTCGTCTTAAACCGGGTCAGATGCTGGGGATATGCGGTCCGACCGGCGCGGGGAAAAGCACAATATTGTCGCTTATCCAGCGCCATTTTGATGTGACGCAGGGAGAGATCCGATTCCATGACATGCCGTTGACGCATCTGCAACTGGATAGCTGGCGTAGCCGACTGGCGGTCGTCAGCCAGACGCCGTTTTTGTTCTCGGACTCTATTGCCAATAATATTGCGCTCGGACGCCCGGAGGCGACTCAGGAGGAGATTGAACAGGTGGCGCGTTTAGCCAGCGTACATGAGGATATTCTCCGTTTGCCTCAGGGCTACGACACGCAGGTAGGTGAACGTGGCGTCATGTTATCGGGAGGGCAAAAACAGCGTATCTCGATTGCCAGAGCGCTACTGTTAAATGCGGAAATTCTGCTTCTTGATGATGCGCTTTCTGCAGTAGATGGCCGCACGGAGCATCAGATTTTGCATAATTTGCGCCAGTGGGGCGAAGGGCGTACGGTCATCATCAGCGCGCATCGTTTATCCGCGCTGACCGACGCCAATGAAATTATCGTTATGCAACATGGTCATGTTGTTCAGCGCGGCGATCACGATCAACTGGCGCAGCAGATTGGCTGGTATCGCGATATGTATCGCTATCAGCAACTGGAGGCCGCTCTGGATGACGCGCCGGAACGCGGCGAGGAGGCGGTGAATGCGTAGTTTTGGACAGCTATGGCCGACGCTGAAACGGTTGCTGGCGTATGGCTCGCCATGGCGAAAACCGCTCTCTGTCGCGGTGATGATGCTGTGGATTGCGGCGGCGGCGGAGGTTAGCGGTCCGCTGCTGATCAGCTATTTCATTGATAACATGGTGGCCCGCCACCATTTACCGTTGGGCAAGGTCGCGGGGCTGGCGGCCGCCTATGTGGGGCTACAGTTTCTGGCGGCGGGTCTGCATTACGCCCAGTCTTTATTATTTAACCGGGCGGCCGTTGGCGTGGTTCAGTCCTTGCGCACGGACGTCATGGATGCCGCCTTGCGCCAGCCGCTAAGCGCCTTCGACACGCAGCCTGTCGGACAATTAATTTCACGTGTGACCAACGATACGGAAGTCATCCGCGATCTGTACGTCACGGTCGTCGCAACGGTATTACGTAGCGCGGCGTTGATCGGCGCCATGCTGGTCGCTATGTTCAGCCTTGACTGGCGGATGGCGCTGGTGGCGATTTTGATTTTTCCGGCGGTATTGACCGTGATGGTCATTTATCAGCGCTACAGCACGCCGATTGTACGCCGCGTGCGGGCATACCTGGCGGATATTAACGACGGCTTTAACGAAATCATCAACGGGATGAGCGTAATCCAGCAGTTTCGCCAGCAGGCGCGCTTCGGCGAACGCATGGGCGAGGCCAGCCGCTCGCACTACATGGCGCGGATGCAGACACTACGCTTAGACGGCTTTTTATTGCGTCCGCTGCTTAGCCTCTTTTCTGCGCTCATTTTGTGCGGTCTGTTGATGCTTTTCAGCTTTACGTCTGCCGGCACGATTGAGGTCGGAGTGCTGTATGCGTTCATTAGCTATTTGTCACGTCTGAACGAGCCGCTCATTGAACTGACCACCCAGCAATCCATGCTACAGCAGGCGGTTGTGGCGGGAGAACGTGTTTTTGAACTGATGGATCGCCCGCGCCAGCGCTATGGCAGCGACGACAGGCCGTTACAAAGCGGGGCGATTGATATTGATCATCTGTCGTTTGCTTACCGCGACGATAATCTTGTTTTACAGGACATTACGCTCTCAGTACCGTCCCGTAGCTTTGTGGCGCTGGTGGGGCACACCGGCAGCGGGAAGAGCACGCTCGCCAGCTTATTAATGGGGTATTACCCCCTGACACAAGGCGAAATTCGGCTGGATGGGCGAGAAATCGCCTCTCTTAATCATCGCGTTTTACGCCAGGGCGTGGCGATGGTTCAACAGGACCCGGTAGTGATGGCGGATACCTTTCTGGCTAATGTGACGCTGGGGCGCGATGTCTCCGAGGCGCAGGTGTGGCAGGCGCTGGAAACGGTACAACTGGCAGATCTGGCGCGCGGCCTGAGCGACGGGCTGCATACGCATCTCGGCGAGCAGGGAAATACGCTGTCCGTCGGGCAAAAACAGCTATTGGCGCTGGCGCGCGTGCTGGTTGACGCCCCGCAAATATTAATTCTTGATGAAGCGACGGCCAGCATCGATTCCGGCACTGAGCAGGCGATACAGCAGGCGCTGGCGGCGATTCGCGAGCGCACCACGCTGGTGGTTATTGCCCATCGGCTATCGACAATCGTGGAGGCGGATACCATTCTGGTTCTCCATCGCGGCCAGGCGGTGGAGCGCGGGACGCATCAACAATTGCTGGCGGCGCAAGGGCGCTACTGGCAAATGTATCAATTACAGTTAGTTGGCGAGGAGTTAGCCGCCAGCGTACACGAAGAATCCGGCCCTGCGGCGTAAGGTTTGGCGCCACAGAGCAAAACCTCGCCCATCATGCACCGTCATGGTGCGTTTTTCTTTCCCTGCTTCGATTTTGGGGCGCGTCAATATAAAGACGCGCCGCTAACCGCGCTTTTCCTCGCTCGCCAGCTTCTGGCACATCCTTTGCAATATCCATCCTGAAGAGTCCATGCGCGGCGGCAGCCGTTACCTAATTCTGACTGGAGGGTTCTATGAAGCTGGTTACTGTGATTATCAAACCGTTCAAGCTGGAGGACGTGCGGGAGGCGCTTTCTTCCATTGGCATTCAGGGACTGACCGTCACCGAAGTGAAAGGGTTTGGCCGTCAGAAAGGACACGCCGAACTGTACCGCGGCGCGGAGTACAGCGTGAATTTCCTGCCGAAGGTCAAAATTGATGTGGCTATCGCCGACGACCAACTGGAAGAGGTGATCGATATCATCAGTAAAGCGGCTTACACCGGAAAAATTGGCGACGGCAAAATTTTCGTCGCGGAGCTCATGCGCGTTATTCGGATTCGTACCGGCGAAGCTGACGAAGCAGCGCTGTAAGACCCGCCACACAGCAACAGGAAATGAAAAAATGAAGATAGCGATGATAAAAACCACACTGGCTTCACTGGCGCTGCTGCCTGGGCTAACGATAGCCGCGCCGGCGGTTGCCGATAAAGCGGATAGTGCTTTTATGATGATTTGCACCGCGCTGGTGCTGTTCATGACGATACCGGGTATCGCGCTGTTTTACGGCGGATTAATTCGCGCCAAGAACGTGCTGTCAATGTTAACGCAAGTGACCGTCACCTTTGCGCTGGTCTGTATTTTATGGGTGGTGTACGGCTATTCGCTGGCTTTTGGCGAAGGGAATCATTTCTTCGGTAATGCCGATGGGGCGATGTTGAAGAATATCGCGTTGACGGCGGTAACGGGTACGATTTATCAGTATATTCATGTCGCGTTTCAGGGATCTTTCGCCTGTATTACCGTCGGGCTGATTGTCGGCGCGCTGGCGGAGCGTATTCGTTTTTCGGCGGTACTGATTTTTGTCGTGGTGTGGTTCACGCTCTCTTATATTCCGATTGCGCACATGGTGTGGGGCGGCGGCCTGCTGGCTGCTCACGGCGCGCTGGATTTTGCCGGTGGTACGGTGGTGCATATTAACGCCGCTATCGCCGGGCTGGTGGGGGCTTATTTAATTGGCAAACGCGTCGGCTTTGGGAAAGAAGCATTTAAACCCCATAACCTGCCGATGGTCTTTACCGGTACTGCGATTCTGTATATCGGCTGGTTTGGATTTAACGCGGGTTCTGCTGGTAGCGCAAACGAGATAGCAGCGCTGGCCTTTGTGAACACCGTGGTGGCGACCGCCGCCGCGATTCTGGGGTGGATTATCGGCGAGTGGACGCTACGCGGTAAGCCTTCCCTGCTGGGAGCGTGTTCCGGCGCGATTGCCGGTCTGGTCGGCGTGACGCCAGCCTGTGGCTATGTTGGCGTTGGCGGCGCGCTGGTTATCGGCGTTATTGCGGGTCTGGCGGGATTGTGGGGAGTCACCATGCTTAAACGTCTGTTACGGGTAGATGATCCGTGCGACGTATTTGGCGTTCACGGTGTTTGCGGAATAGTCGGCTGTATCCTGACCGGCGTTTTTGCCGCCAGTTCGCTGGGCGGCGTTGGCTTTGTCGACGGCGTTACGATGGGACATCAGGTGATGGTACAGCTGGAAAGTATTGCTATTACGGTCGTCTGGTCCGGCGTTGTCGCGTTTGTTGGTTACAAACTGGCGGATATCCTTGTTGGACTGCGTGTACCGGAAGAGCAGGAGCGCGAGGGGCTGGATGTGAACAGTCACGGCGAGAATGCGTATAACGCGTGATTGCGCAACATGCCTGATGGCGCTGCGCTTATCCAGTTTACCGTAGGCCGGATAAGCGCAGCGTCATCAGGCCATTAACGCCGCATAGCGGCATGTTTTTTAATTGTGATTACGCATTACCCCTTCCTGCACGGTTGAAGCGACCAGAGCGCCATCCTGAGTATAAAACTCGCCGCGAACAAAGCCCCGGGCGCTGGAGGCGGAAGTGCTCTCCACGCTATAAAGTAGCCATTCATTAAAATTGAACGGACGATGGAACCACATAGAGTGATCAATAGTGGCGATCTGAATGCCCTTTTCCAGAAAACCGATGCCGTGAGGCTGAAGCGCGACGGGAAGGAAATTCAGATCCGAGGCATATCCCAGTAAATATTGATGGACGCGAATGTCATCCGGAACGGTGCCGTTGGCGCGAATCCATACCTGACGCACAGGCGCGGCGACGTGACCTTTCAACGGATTGTGAAATTCGACGGGACGAATTTCCAGCGGGCGATCGCAGAGAAACTTTTCTTTCAGAATCGGCGGCAGTAAATGCGCCAGCGATTGCGCGATTTCCGTTTCTGACGGTAGTCCTTCCGGCCCGACTGCCGTCGGCATGGTTTTTTGATGTTCAAAACCCGGTTCCGGTGCCTGGAATGAGGCGGTCATGTAAAAGATGGGTTTCCCGTTCTGAATAGCGGCAACGCGGCGGGCGCTGAAGCTATTCCCATCGCGCAGCACTTCTACGTCATAGATAATGGGTTTTTGGCTGTCGCCTGGCCGCAGAAAATAACTGTGGAATGAATGCACCAGTCGCGCTTCCGGCACCGTTTCTTTGGCGGCATAGAGCGCCTGGCCCACCACCTGACCGCCAAATACCTGGCGCAGCCCTAAGTCTTCACTTTGGCCCCGAAAGAGTCCTTCTTCAATTTTTTCCAGATTCAATAATGTCAGCAAATTATTCAGTGTCTGACTCATACATACTCTCCAGGTGACAACGATGCCGAAGCGAGGTAGGGCAGAGTATAACGCAATTTTGCAAGTGGTCCGATGGGTACAAAAGTCTGAATAACAGACCAATTCCAGGCAAAAATGAGTGACATGTGCCACACTTAATCACGTTATGTTTCTGTTAACCACTCTTCCGGCGGGGGGAAAGGCCTGCTGGTGCATTGATGATAAGGAGAATTGAATGAAACTCGTGCACATCGTAAGTGGTTTAGCGGTTGCGATATCTCTGGCGGCCTGCGCTGATAAAAGCGCTGATATCCAGACGCCTGCGCCAAACCCTAACATGTCGATTACAGCTAACCAGTCTACTATTCAGCAACCCAATGTTTCCGGTACCGTCTGGATCCGCCAGAAGGTCGCTCTGCCGCCAGATGCGGTGCTGACCGTGACGCTTTCAGATGCTTCGCTGGCTGATGCGCCGTCTAAGGTGCTGTCGCAAAAAGCGGTACGTACCGAAGGTAAACAGGCGCCTTTCAGTTTTGTGTTGCCGTTTAATCCATCAGATATTCAACCTAACGCGCGTATTCTCCTGAGCGCGGCTATCACCGTTGACAATAAGCTGGTATTTATTACCGATAGCGTGAAACCGGTGATTAACAATGGCGGCACTAAAGCGGATCTGACGCTGGTACCGGTACAGCAAACGGCGGTGCCTGTGCAGGCCAGCGGTGGTGCGACGACGACGGTTCCATCGACTTCGCCGACCCAGGTCAATCCGTCTTCTGCCGTTCCTGCGCCTACCCAGTATTAATCCTGCGCCAACCCTCTCCGTTACGGAGAGGGTTAATACACCCAGCGATAGCGTTGTAAATCGATTTGTCCGCTTCCCGACACCACCACGCCTTCCGCCAGTAATGCCTGACGTTGCCGCTGTAGATCCGGCCCGGTAAGTGATATTGCGCCGTGGCGGTTCACCACCCGATGCCATGGTAAAGTGCTGCCTTCCGGCAGACGTTTTAAAACTCCGCCGACCTGACGCGCCGCCCGAGGCGAACCGGCAAGCCGGGCGACATCACCGTAGGTCGTGACAAATCCTTCCGGGATCGAGGCGACGATTTGCCAGACGCGTTGAGGAAATGTGTCCTGAATATCCATAATAGAATCCTGCGTTAATGCTTCAGGATAATCTGGAATAAGGGGGGAGGAAAGCCCGGATGCGCAAGAAACCAGCATCCGATGCCTGATGGGTTGCAATTGCACGATATAGCAGTGATAATGCGCCTGCGCGTTGGTTCACAACGCTCTCAATGGGGGCTCTGTTGGTTCTCCCGCAACGCTACTCTGTTTACCAGGTCAGGTCCGGAAGGAAGCAGCCAAGGCAGATGACGCGTGTGCCGGGATGTAGCTGGCAGGGCCCCCACCCATTTGTGCCTCTCCATACTGTTCTTTTCTGCTGTGCGACGTTATAGCCGCTGTTCCGCCCAAAGAATAAATGCCGTAGCGGGTAGGGGCTTACTGTATAACCAGCCCTGACCATAATGTACGCCATGCTGGCGTAGCCACTGTTCTTGCCTGGTCGTTTCGATGCCTTCTGCGACCATCTTAAGTTTGAGCGTTTTCGCCATTTCAATAATATGCGGCGTGACGTTTTTATATTCCAGCGCATCGACAAAAGATTTATCAATTTTAAGGACATCCACATCCAGATTTTGTAAGTAGCTGAGGCTGGAATAGCCGGTGCCAAAGTCATCAATATAAATGGAATGTCCCGCGTTACGGTATCTGGCGACAATGGGCGCGCTGGTTTTCGGATCGGCGAACTCGCGTTCCGTTAACTCAAGCGCGATTTGCGACGGAGAAATTTGGCTACGGTTCAGCAGCGTGCTTAACAGCGTCGGCAACGTTTCCGACGCCAGATCGGATGCCTCAAGATTGATTGAAATATGTTGTTCGGGATGGGACTTTAACCAACTCCCCATGTCTTCAAAAACGGTGTCGATGATTAGCCGGGTTAGCGGCTCCGTGAGCCCGGTTTGTTCAGCCAGCGCGATAAAAATTTCCGGCGAAAGGAAAGTGCCGTCCGCCTGTTGCCAGCGAGCTAAGGCTTCGGCACCGACAATTTTTCCGCTGCTCAGGGAGACAATAGGCTGATAGTGTACGTTAATTTCGCGATTGTCTATCGCATCCTGGAGACGGTGGCGGGGCGACTGTAGTCGACGCAAAATACGCAGAATAAAGGCCGCGGCCAGCAGACCCGTTACGATGCCCGCAGGTAGCCAGATAAACGCTTGTCGATACCAGCTCCTTTCCAGCGGAGCGGTCGGTGCCCAGCTTACGATAGTTATGCCCATTTCCGGAAAGGGGTGGATAGCATACTGAATGCCTCGGTTTTCCAGCCGCAGGGGCGTCTCATGGTGAATGAGCGGAAGAATAGCGGGGTCAAGGTTACCGCTGCTGGCAACCACAGTATTGCGTTCCCGGCCAATAATGGCGACGTCAATCGGCCATGCGCCAAACGGAATCACATCGATAAAGGATGCCGGGTCGATCATCACGATATAGCTGTCGCTCCCGAGCGCCGCCATATAGCGTTTTATACCCAGATCGTTTTGCGCCGTAAACCAGGCGCGATAACCGTCGCGAGTGATTTTCATGGGCGGAGGGAAAGCGGGAATATGGCTCTCTTTTTCAAGTGAGGAGCAAACGGGAATCGAATTTTTAAGATACAGAACTTCCTGGACATACCGAAAGCTATAAGACACGCGGCGCATGGCGAGTAAATGGGCGCTGCTGCAGGGCTCGCCTTTAAAGGAGGCAATATGCGTTAACGCGGCTTTTGCCTGGTCACTGACCCTTTCTGTACGTAGCGCCACCCGGGACGAGAAGATATCCAGCTCTTCGTTAAACCTTTTTTCAACTTGACGGTGCGCCAGCCACAGGCTCAATCCTATCGGGAAAAGGACAGACAGGATAAGCACTCCCGTTACCAGGCTGACCAGATGTCGTGTTGTCACAGTGATGTCCTTATAAACACAGCGTAGAGAAAGTATATCCGATCGTAAATCGCGCCCTCGAATGATAAAGCTATTTTATCGATTTTACAGATACAGGGGCCAGACTAACGCGTTACGCCACGTTGCTTTTGCCGCCAGGAAGAGATCGTGAATGTTTACCGGTTGAAAAAAGAGCGTTGATAGCGTATTTTATTGTTATGTTATAACATAATTGAGAGAGCGCAATGAAACCTGATATTCATCCTGTATACCGCACCGTCGTATTTCACGACACCAGCGCAAATGAATATGTGAAAGTGGGATCAACTATCAAAACTGAACGTGAAATCGAACTGGACGGCGTGACATATCCGTATGTCACTATTGATGTGTCATCAAAATCGCATCCTTTTTATACCGGTAGACAGAAAACGTTTGATAGCGAAAGTAGCGCCGCACGCTTCCAGAAACGTTTTGGTCATTTTATCGGCGCTAAAAGGGGGTAAATGAAATGCAGGTGTTAAACTCACTTCGCAATGCAAAACAACGGCATCCGGATTGCCAGATAGTCAAACGCAAAGGACGCTTATACGTGATTTGTAAAACAAATCCGCGTTTTAAGGCGGTTCAGGGGCGTAAAAAAAGACGTTAAAAAACCAACAGTTCAGGGAAAGCAGTGCGTACCAGGGAGGGTGCGCACTTTTTTATTACCGGCTGGCTTCTGCGCGGGCCAGCGTAAAAATATCGTAGAAGGAAAGTTCGCCCTTACGGGCAACCATTTTTTGCAGCTGGACTTTATGTTCATTATCCACCTGTGGAGACTGAAGAATCGTCTCAATGAGCGTGGGGGGAACAAAGCGGGTGTTGTACCATTCGCCGTTGTAACAGACCCGGAGGTCCAGCACATCGATGTCGTTATAGTGATAACGCGGGGCGATGTCGAAAAAGAAGAAGCCATTAAATGCGATAAATAACACCACTAACAGCCACACTGACCCCACCAGCGTTTCTGATTGCAGCATGACCGCCAGCGTCGCAAACCAGGCTGCATACATCGCGATAAATAACCCAGGATGCTTGCGGATAAAACTGATACTAAAACGCGGCCTGTTATCGCGTTTTTCACGGACGTTTAAGTCATCAATAGTTTCGCTAAGCAGGCGCTGTATCTCTGTCATCTTTTGCCTTCATGATTTCTGCGACATAGGGGGTAGTAACAGCCCATTTTAAAGGGAGGTGTAACGTGAAAAAAGTAACAGATTAACCACGAATTAGCATAACAGTTATCATTTTAACTACAATTTTTTAATGATTCGCGCCGGGTTTCCACCTACCACGACGTCTGGCGGTACGTTTTTTGTCACCACAGCGCCTGAAGCGACGACGACGTTATCGCCGATGGTTACGCCAGGATTAACGACGGCTCGTCCGCCTATCCAGACGTTATTTCCGATAGTGACGGGTTTACCTAATTCTCTGCCGCTGTTGCGTTCGACGGCGTCCAGCGGGTGCGTGGCGGTATAGATATGTACCCCTGGCGCGAGCATACAATTATCGCCAATATGAATTGGGCAAACATCAAGCATGACGCAGTCGAAGTTAGCGTAAAAGGAGTGACCAAGAAAAATATTATAGCCGTAGTCGCAACGAAAGGAAGGTTCAATATAGGCGTCTTCGCATCGACCCAACAGGTCGCGTAAAATCGCCTGACGCTTATTTATTTCATCAGGCGTAGTATAATTGTATTGATGGATGAGTTGACGCGCCCGCAGTCGATCCTGGCATAAAGTTTCATCGGTCGGGCAATACAGTGCCCCAGCGATCATTTTTTGTTTTTCGTCACTCATCGCGCGCTCCCCTTGGTGGATATTATCGCAATAGAAGCAATAATAAAGTATTAGAGGGAACGTTCCCCGCTATTGGTATGTGATCTATATCACTGTTCTATAATAGCCCGTTGTGTTATTAGCCAGAACGAGGAGGCAGATAACACCTGCGTGTTCTCTAAAAAGTAATGTAGCGTGATTAACGAATGAATTTCCATACTGAAGAGGGGATCTTGTCGTAGAGTTTGTTCATCGTCAATTCTGCAAGACGGTGATCCGCAGCTGAGTAAAATACAGCCAGCTCATTGTCAGACAATTCATATTTATTTTTCTCAATGACGCGCTCCAGAGTGTCAATTGTCTGACAGCGCCGTAAACGCATCAAATAATCAGTTTTAGTTAATGGTTTATCAGACATAAATTCTACCTATGATTGTAATAATTTTTAACAAGACAAACTAACAGGATTGGCCCTGGTGGCGTTGACGAAACAACGGAACAGGCGGTTGCCCGATTTACGCCATTTTTGCAAATCCTGCGTATTAATACCATAGCTGCTGAACAACATAAAGGTGTCGTCCAGGTATTCATCTATCTGCGCAATCAATTTATTGTCTTCATTGTACTTAATTTTATAATTAAGCGCGAAAGTTGCAATATGCTCTATCAGCTCATTGAGCTGCAGGTTGACTGCTGAGGTCGGGTCATTAACCCAGCCATGGTTGCTTTCTTCAAGGTTTGCAAGACAGTCATGATACAGGGTTTCGCAAAGAAATTTAAGCTGTGCTATATCATGTCTTTTGGGTGAGTATTCGTCCATAATGCATCCCCTTTTTAGTGGCTTAAACTAACCGAACACCTTCGGGATGGATACAACTAACTAACCTGGTACTTCCCACGTCACCTTATGATTTAACTATAATCTACTCTAAAAAACTTTTCATCGTCATATTACTAAAAATTACAATTGCGTGAAAGCCGTGTGTCGCCATACTTTTTCGAATTTTAACAGTGATCGTCGGTCGCCTAAAAAGGAACCAGTTTTATTGTTTGTGTAATCATTGGGTTAACGTTTTTTAGCTTTTCAGGCTAAAACAATAGACTCTGACAGGAGAAAATAGCCAGGAATATTCTTAATATTTCTTAATTAATGGCTGAATTAAGAAATGGCCAACTTTCCTAAGAAAAGCCTTTAACGCAGTAAGGATTATACCTTTTATTAATATGGCAAAAAATAATCAATCTAACAATAAGCGTATTTTATGATTTTTGCGTAAAAAAGGCCGCTTGCGCGGCCTTATCAACAGTGAGCAAATCAGCGATGTTCTGTCGAATGACTATGCTCAATATCTTCGCTTTTACGGCTAAAGCGGCGGCGTACCACCACGAAGAAGACCGGTACGAAGAAAATAGCCAGTACGGTTGCCGTTACCATCCCGCCCAGTACGCCAGTACCTACCGCATTCTGCGCGCCGGAACCCGCGCCGGAACTGATAACCAGCGGCATAACCCCCAGCATGAACGCTAACGAGGTCATCAAAATCGGACGCAAACGCATCCGGACGGCCTCCAGCGTCGCTTCTACCAGACCTTTCCCTTCTTTATCCATTAAGTCTTTGGCGAATTCGACGATAAGTATCGCGTTCTTCGCCGACAACCCAATGGTTGTGAGCAGGCCCACCTGGAAGTAAACGTCGTTAGTCAGTCCGCGGAAGGTCGCAGCCAGCAGCGCGCCGATAACCCCAAGCGGAACAACCAGCATTACGGAGAACGGGATAGACCAGCTCTCATACAATGCCGCCAGACACAGGAAGACGACGATCAGCGAGATAGCATACAGGGCAGGGGCCTGGTTGCCGGACAACCGCTCCTGGTAGGACATCCCGGTCCAGTCATATCCAATGCCTGACGGCAGCTTGCTGGCCAGTTCCTCCATCATCGCCATCGCTTCACCAGTACTCTTGCCTGGCGCCGCCTGACCCAGAATTTCCATCGAAGGCAGACCGTTATAGCGTTCCAGACGCGGCGAACCATATTCCCAGCGGGAAGAGGAGAATGCGGAGAACGGCACCATCTGACCATCGCTACCACGAACGTACCAGTCGTTAATATCATCCGGCAACATGCGGTATTTCGCTTCGGACATCACGTAAACTTTCTTCACACGACCGCGATCGATAAAGTCGTTTACATAGCTGCCGCCCCATGCTGCGCCCAGCGTGGTATTAATGTCGCTAATAGACACGCCCAGCGCCTGAGCTTTTTCCTGGTCGATATCGATTTTAAACTGCGGCGTATCTTCCAGACCGTTAGGTCGAACGCCGACCAGCAGATCAGGATATTTCGCCACCTCGCCGAACAACTGATTACGCGCCTGGGTGAGTTTTTCATGACCAAGTCCCGCCTGGTCAATCAACTCGAAGTCAAACCCGGTTGCGGTGCCCAGTTCAACAATCGCCGGCAGGTTAAAGGCGAAGACCATCGCATCTTTAATTTGTGAAAACGCTGCGGTTGCCCGCTGGGTAATCGCTTCAACCTTGTTTTTTTCGCCTGGACGATCGGCCCAGTCTTTCAACGACACGAATGCAATACCGGTATTCTGACCGCGCCCTGCAAAACCGAAGCCGTTGACGGCGAATACCGATTCAACGTTGGCTTTCTCTTTGTTCAGATAGTAATCCGTGACCTCATCCAGCACTTTTTGCGTGCGCTCTTGCGTCGCGCCGGCGGGGAGCTGGACCATTGTCAGGAATACGCCCTGGTCTTCATCCGGCAAGAAAGAGCTTGGCAGACGAACGAACAGATAAGCCATACCGACGACGATAATGAGATAGAGCAGCAGATAACGCCCGGTGCTGCGCAGAATATTGCCTACGCTATCGGTGTAGTGATGCGTGCTCTTATCGAACAGGCGGTTAAACCAGCCGAAAAAGCCTTTTTTCCCTTCGCCATGATCGCCTTTGGCGACGGGTTTGAGCATCGTCGCGCACAGCGCAGGCGTCAGGATCAGCGCGACCAGCACCGACAGCGCCATCGCCGATACGATGGTGATAGAGAACTGACGATAAATTGCCCCGGTTGAGCCGCCAAAGAAGGCCATCGGAATAAATACCGCCGACAGTACCATCGCGATACCCACCAATGCGCCCTGAATCTGGCCCATGGATTTGCGCGTCGCTTCCTTCGGCGGAAGGCCTTCTTCCGTCATAACACGTTCGACGTTCTCGACCACCACGATGGCGTCATCCACCAGCAAGCCGATGGCGAGCACCATCCCGAACATCGTCAGCGTGTTTATCGAGAAACCGAATGCCGCAAGCACGGCAAAGGTTCCCAACAACACCACCGGAACCGCAATAGTCGGAATCAACGTCGCGCGGAAGTTCTGCAGGAACAGGTACATCACCAGGAACACGAGGATAATCGCTTCGACCAGCGTTTTTACCACTTCATGAATAGAGATCTTCACGAACGGCGTGGTGTCATACGGGTAGACGATTTTCATCCCTGGCGGGAAGAACGGTTCCATTTTTTTCAGTTCGGCGCGAATAGCGGTAGCGGTATCCAGCGCGTTGGCGCCGGTAGCCAGTTTGATGCCAAGACCTGACGCTGGCTGACCGTTAAATTTCGCGATGACGTCGTAGTTCTCGCCGCCAAGCTCAATTTTCGCTACATCCCGCAGACGAACCTGAGAGCCATCCTGATTCACCTTCAGCAGGATTTTGCCAAACTCATCCGTTGAGGTCAGACGCGTTTGGGCAATAATCGATGCGTTAAGCTGCTGGCCTTTTACCGGCGGCGTACCACCGAGCTGACCAGCCGCGACCTGGGCGTTCTGCGCTTTGATCGCGTTAATCACGTCGACCGGCGTCAGTTGGTATTTGGTCAGCTCTGTCGGATTCATCCAGATACGCATCGCATACTGCGAACCAAACAGCTGGACGTCGCCCACCCCAGAGGTACGGCTGATCGGATCTTTCATATTGGCGGCAACGTAATCCGAAATATCCTCCTGGGTCATGGTGCCGTCGGTGTTAATGACGCCCACTACCATCAGGAAGCTACTTGAGGACTTCTCAACGCTCACGCCCTGTTGCTGTACTTCCTGGGGAAGTAACGGCATTGCCAGTTGCAACTTGTTCTGAACCTGAACCTGCGCGATATCCGCATCGGTGCCGGATTCAAAGGTCAGCGTGATCTGCACGGTCCCCGTGGAGTCACTGTTGGAGGACATATACATCAGGTTATCGATACCGTTCATATTCTGTTCGATAACCTGCGTGACGGTATCCTGTACCGTTTTCGCATCAGCGCCAGGGTAGGTTGCGGAGATCGTCACTGCTGGTGGCGCAATCGTCGGATATTGCGCTACCGGCAATTTGAGGATCGCGAGCCCCCCTGCCAACATGATGATGATGGCGATCACCCACGCAAATATAGGGCGATCGATAAAGAAATTAGGCATGTCTTAACGGCTCCTGTTTAAGTTAAGACCTGGGCTGAGCAGGTTGATCACCGCTTGCGGCTTGCTGTTTGTTATCCGCGGTAATTTCCTGCACTTTAACCTGTGCGCCAGGACGTACTTTTTGCAGCCCGCTGACGACTACGCGGTCGCCCGCTTTCAACCCGTCAGTCACCAGCCACTTATCGCCGATCGCCTGGCTTGCGACGATTTGGCGGGTTTCCACTTTGTTATCAGCGCCAACCACCAGCACCGTGGCATCGCCGCGTGGAGTACGGGTAACGCCCTGTTGTGGAACCAGTAATGCCGTCGGTTTTGTCCCTTCCTGCAGACGTGCGCGAACGAACATTCCTGGCAATAAGGTGTGATCCGGGTTAGGGAAGATGGCGCGCAAAGTAATAGACCCGGTGGTTTGGTCAACGGTCACATCGGAGAATTCAAGCGTACCGGACTGCGGGAATTTGATACCGTCGCTGGTCACCAGGTCGACCTTCGCTTTGCCGTTTTCCTGTTTCAGCGAACCATTTGCCAGCTCCTGCTTCAGGCGCAGGAAGTCATTGCTGGACTGGGTCACATCGACATAAATAGGGTCCAGCTGCTGCACTGTCGCCAGCGCCGACGCCTGACCGTTCTGTACCAGCGCGCCTTCCGTTACGGACGACTTACCAATACGACCGCTAATCGGTGAGGTGACTTTGGTATACGCCAGGTTGATACGTGCGGTTTCAACGGCGGCTTTTGCTGCGACAACAGCGGCAGTCGCTTGTTGTGCGTCAGCCAGCGCCTGATCGTATTCCTGCTTACTGATGTACTGCGTACCCAGCAGCTTTTGATAACGCTTCACCGTCAGTTCAGCAATATTCGCGGCGGCCTGCGCTTTTGCCAGATCGCCCTTAGCGCTGTCGTAAGTCGCCTGGTAGGTCGCAGGATCAATCTGATAGAGAGAGACTCCCGCTTCGATATCACTTCCCTCAACGAAATTACGCTTCAGGATAATGCCGCTTACCTGCGGGCGAACTTCGGCGATACGGTAAGCAACGGTACGACCCGGAAGTTCAGTTGTGATTTGCAGTGGTTCCGTTTTTAGTGTGACAACTCCAACTTCTGGCATCTGCTGGCCGCCTTGCTGGTCCTGTTTGTCGTCACATCCTGTTAGCGCTAAGCTGCCTGAGAGCATCAGAACGACCGCCAGAGGCGTTAACCCTCTGTTTTTGTTCATATGTAAACCTCGAGTGTCCGATTTCAAATTGGTCAATGGTCAAAGGTCCTTAAACCCATTGCTGCGTTTATATTATCGTCGTGCTATGGTACATACATCCATAAATGTATGTAAATCTAACGCCTGTAAATTCACCGACATATGGCACGAAAAACCAAACAACAAGCGCTGGAGACACGACAACACATCCTGGATGTGGCCCTGCGTTTGTTCTCGCAGCAAGGCGTATCAGCAACCTCGCTGGCGGAGATTGCGAACGCTGCTGGCGTGACGCGCGGCGCAATCTATTGGCATTTCAAAAATAAGTCGGATTTATTCAGTGAGATCTGGGAGCTATCAGAATCCAATATTGGTGAGCTTGAGATTGAGTATCAGGCAAAATTCCCCGACGATCCACTATCTGTATTAAGAGAAATTTTAGTTCATATTCTTGAAGCTACTGTAACAGAAGAACGACGCCGCTTATTGATGGAGATTATATTCCATAAATGTGAGTTTGTCGGAGAAATGGTTGTGGTTCAACAGGCGCAACGTAGCCTTTGTCTGGAAAGTTACGATCGGATTGAACAAACGTTAAAACATTGTATTAATGCTAAAATGCTGCCTGAAAATCTGCTGACCCGTCGTGCGGCGATACTGATGCGCAGCTTTATTTCAGGGCTCATGGAAAACTGGTTATTTGCTCCGCAATCGTTTGATTTAAAAAAAGAAGCTCGCGCCTACGTCACGATCCTGCTGGAGATGTATCAATTGTGTCCGACGCTGCGCGCGTCGACGGTCAACGGCTCCCCCTGATAATATTCCAGGAAAACTCCTGGACATTTTCTGTGTCGCTATTCTGTTTGTTACAGGCGTGATATTCTTGCGACTCAATTATTTCCGGTCTGCTTGCCGGTTCAGACACTTCATTCTCATGACTATGTTGCAGCTTTATAAACGTTCACAGCATTTTGTTTTTATTACAATTAGCGTCCTTATTATCCTGCTGTCCTGTCAGTCTCTGGCATTTGCCCGGGGGCAAACGAATGGCGACCTGCCGTCAAAAGCGGATGTGCAAAACCAGCTGGATACGCTGAATAAGCAAAAAGATCTCTCCGCCCAGGATAAGCTCGTCCAGCAGGACCTTATTGATACGTTAGCTACGCTGGATAAAATCGAGCGGGTGAAAGAGGAGACCGTACAGCTACGGCAGAAGGTGGCGCAGGCGCCTGAAAAAATGCGTCAGGCGACGGCTGCGTTGAATGCGCTGAGCGACGTCGATAATGATGATGAAATGCGAAAAACGCTGAGTGCGCTTTCGCTACGTCAGCTTGAGCTGCGCGTGGCGCAGGTACTGGATGATTTGCAAAATTCGCAAAACGATCTTGCCGCTTATAACAGCCAGCTTGTTTCGCTACAGACCCAGCCTGAGCGCGTGCAAAACGCCATGTATACCGCCTCACAGCAAATACAGCAAATCCGTAACCGTCTGGACGGCAATAACGTCGGCGAAGCCGCGCTTCGCCCCAGCCAACAGGTGTTATTACAGGCACAACAGGCGCTGCTTAATGCGCAGATCGACCAGCAACGTAAGAGTCTTGAAGGAAATACCGTTTTGCAGGACACCCTGCAAAAACAGCGGGATTACGTGACGGCCAACAGTAATCGCCTTGAACATCAGCTTCAACTTTTACAGGAGGCGGTCAACAGTAAACGACTTACGCTAACGGAAAAAACGGCCCAGGAGGCCATTTCGCCGGACGAAACGGCGCGTATCCAGGCAAACCCGCTGGTAAAACAGGAACTGGATATTAACCATCAACTCAGCCAGCGTCTGATTGTCGCGACCGAAAACGGCAATATGTTGATGCAGCAAAACATTAAAGTAAAAAACTGGCTCGATCGCGCGCTGCAGTCGGAAAGAAATATCAAAGAACAGATTGCCGTCTTAAAAGGCAGCCTGTTGCTGTCGCGTATTCTTTATCAACAGCAGCAAACCCTGCCCTCCGCCGACGAACTCGAAGATATGACCAACCGTATTGCGGATTTGCGTCTGGAGCAGTTTGAAATCAACCAGCAGCGTGATGCCTTATTCCAAAGCGATGCCTTTGTCGACAAGCTGGAGGAGGGGCATACCAGCGAGGTGAATGATGAAGTTCATGATGCGTTGCTTCAGGTGGTGGAGATGCGCCGTGAGCTATTGGATCAGCTAAATAAACAGTTGGGTAACCAGCTGATGATGGCGATTAACCTGCAAGTTAACCAGCAGCAGTTGATGAGCGTCTCGAAAAATCTGAAAGCCATTTTGACGCAGCAGATTTTTTGGGTGAACAGTAACCGCCCTATGGACTGGGACTGGCTTAAAGCGTTCCCCCAAACGTTAAAAGAGCAATTCAGCGCCATGAAAATCACGGTGAACTGGCAAAAAGCCTGGCCCGCGGTATTTATTGCTTTTTTGGCCGGGTTGCCGCTCTTGCTCATCGCCGGTTTAATCCGCTGGCGTCTGAAATGGTTAAAAGCGTATCAACAGAAGCTGGCCGCCGCCGTGGGATCGCTGCGTAACGATAGTCAACTCAATACGCCAAAAGCTATTCTGATCGATCTGATCCGCGCGCTGCCGGTGTGTCTGATTATCCTCGCGCTTGGACTGATCCTGCTGACCATGCAGCTAAATATCAGCGATCTGCTCTGGGCCTTTAGTAAAAAGCTCGCAATGTTCTGGCTGGTCTTTGGGCTGTGCTGGAAGGTGCTGGAAAAAGAGGGCGTGGCGATACGTCATTTTGGTATGCCGGCGCAGTTGACCAGCCACTGGCGTCGCCAGATTGTACGCATTAGCCTCGCATTGCTGCCGCTGCACTTTTGGTCTGTGGTGGCGGAGTTGTCGCCGCTGAATCTGATGGATGACGTGCTGGGGCAGGCGGTTATTTTCCTCAATCTGCTGGTCATAACATTGCTGGTGTGGCCACTGTGCCGGGAAAGCTGGCGCGATAAAGAATCTCACGGCATTCGACTGGTGACCGTGACGATTCTTTCCATCATTCCGGTGGCGTTAATGGTATTAACGGCGACCGGCTATTTCTATACCACCCTGCGCCTGGCGGGGCGCTGGATTGAAACCGTCTATCTGGTCATTATCTGGAACCTGCTTTATCAAACGGTGCTGCGCGGGTTAAGCGTAGCGGCGCGCCGGATTGCCTGGCGACGCGCGCTGGCTCGTCGTCAGAACCTGGTAAAAGAGGGAGCGGAAGGGGCGGAACCACAGGAAGAACCCACCATCGCGTTGGAGCAAATTAACCAGCAAACATTACGTATCACGATGCTGCTAATGCTTGCCCTGTTTGGCGTTATGTTCTGGGCGATTTGGTCCGATTTGATCACCGTATTCAGCTATCTTGATAGCATCACGCTGTGGCACTACAACGGCTCCGAAGCTGGCGCTGCGGTGGTGAAAAGCGTGACGATGGGCAGCTTGCTATTTGCCATTATTGCCGCGATGGTGGCCTGGGCGCTCATCCGCAACTTACCCGGCCTGCTGGAAGTGCTGGTGCTTTCACGCCTGAATATGCGCCAGGGGGCTTCGTATGCGATCACCACGATCCTTAACTACGTCATTATCGCTGTTGGCGCGATGACAGTATTCGGATCGCTCGGCGTCTCGTGGGATAAACTCCAGTGGCTGGCGGCGGCGTTGTCGGTAGGTCTCGGTTTTGGGCTACAGGAGATCTTCGGTAACTTTGTCTCGGGTTTAATCATCCTCTTCGAACGTCCGGTACGCATTGGCGATACGGTAACGATCGGCACCTATTCCGGCACGGTCAGTAAGATTCGTATTCGCGCCACCACTATTACCGATTTTGATCGTAAAGAAGTGATCATTCCGAACAAAGCGTTCGTGACGGAGCGGCTGATTAACTGGTCCCTCTCCGATACCACGACACGTCTGGTAATCCGGCTTGGCGTGGCTTATGGCTCGGATCTGGAGAAAGTGAAAAGAGTCCTGCTACAGGCGGCGATGGAGCATCCGAAGGTGATGCACGATCCGGAACCTGCCGTATTCTTCACCACCTTTGGCGCCAGCACTCTGGATCATGAACTGCGTCTGTATGTGCGTGAATTGCGCGATCGTAGCCATACGGTGGATGAACTGAACCGCGCGATCGATCGACTGTGCCGTGAAAATGATATCAATATCGCCTTTAACCAGCTTGAGGTGCATCTGCATAACGCGAAGGGTGACGAAGTCACTGAAGTGAAGCGCGATCTCAACGGCGGCGATCTGGCGCCTACGGCAAGCTAAAAGGCGGTGGGCCGCGCGCTTTATGAGTGCGCGCGGCGCCGCTAATGCGAAAGCGTAGAAAGCTCTTCCGGCGTAATGCCGGTGACGCTGGCGATGAGCCCGGGTTCCAGCCCGTTGGCAAGCATTTTGCGGGCAATAGCGCGCGCTTCGGCCTCACGGCCTTGTGCTAACCCTTGCTCAAGGCCTTTTCGCAACCCTTCCGTTCGGCCTTTTTCTTCCAGCCATTCCGCTATTGTCATCAGTTGTTCCTTATACTGCGGCGCGCCCTGCGCCAGTTGACGAATCAGCGCCCCGGGTTCTGCGGCGTTTCCTGCTTTCAACATATAGTTGACCAGCACACTGAGCTGCGTGTCCGTCAAATGATCCTGCGTTAAAAGCGTGATAAGGGGGTCGAGCAGTTCGCTTAAATCGCGTTTACGAATATGTTTTTGCAGGAGCTCTAACATCGCTATCCGCCGATGCTGCAAAAGCTGATTATCCGGCATTGTCGTCAGGTCGACCAGCGCAAATTCATGACTGTATATACCCTTCATACTTCAAGTTGCTTATGTGTTGGCTACGCTCGCTCACCCCAGTCACATAGTTATCTATGCTCCTGGGGACTCACTCCCTTGCCGCCTTTAAGCAACTCGAATTATTTTGGGTATAAGGCCTTCGCCATATCCGGTTTCACAAACATATTATGCCAGTTAAGGCTATAGGGCCACGGGCTTTCCGGACCGTGATAAAAGAGGATTGGTACCACCAGCGGCAAGGTATCATGGCCGGCATCCAGATGACGCTGCATGGCGGCAATGGCGTAACGCATCAGGCGAAAAGCCATCAGCCGGTCTGATTTGCTCTGATGTTCAATGAGCGCGTAAACATACCCGGGGCCGTGTTGGGTATGCAGAGAGTAGAGAATATCTGAATAGCGGCTGCGTAAATTGTCTTCAACAAAACTCCCTGACTCCAGCTTCAGTGAATCCAGATCGCAGATTGCAAGAAAGTCTTCTGGCAAGTGGATAGCCAGAAAGTCGCGGGCGACCTCTTTTTGCATCAGCATCTGTCGGAATACCGCATCGTGCGGCGTGGTGGGTAGACGTTCCATGCCCCGTCCTTTGTTGCCTGACTGTAGCGACCACTTTGTCAGCGACAACGAGGACAAACCAGAGGGCAATTACTCTGTTTGCGAGTCGTCTTCCGTACTTTTTAACTTGTTTTCATAATCACGCATAACAATTTCCAGCGCGCGTAGCACCGTTCGTGCCGGTAAGCGATTCTCTTCAAGCAGAACAATTAAATCCACGGCCAGTTTGACTTCATCAGGGGCATTTTCAAGCGACATACTTTCTCCAGGGTTAACGGGTTAAACGCGCCAGTACGTTTTCTATTTTCTCCAGCGCATGTCGGCAGCGCGCCAGCCGTCCTTCATAGATCTCGACTTCCTTTTGCAGCGTTTGTTGTTCGACAAGGCCGGTCGCCTGCGCCAGACGAATTTTGCGCTCCTGTGTCATCGCCAGTAGTCGACGTTCAAACTCCTGATGCTGTATTCGTCTGCGCTGCCAACGGCCCAGCCCTGGCGCAGCGGCATCCCACTGGCGCAGCGACCAGGCGGCGGTTTCACGCGATATCGCCTCCAGTTGCGAAGCCAGATGTTCCGCCAGCCAGGCGACTTGCGGCAGTTGCTCATGTTTTACCGCCTGACGCAACGCGGCGAGATTGGTGTCAGCCTCTTCCAGATATCCCTGCAACAGAGTACTGCGGGTACGGAAAAGATGTCGGTCAAAGCGCGCGCTTAACGTCGCATGTTGCGCCAGCGGCGCGCAGCGTTGGCGTAGCGTCGCCAGCCTCTCTTCCAGCGTCTGTAACAGCATAGCGGTTTTCAATTCAACACCCCGATGAAAATAAGACAGGCTGTGCTACAGTAGCCTTCTGTTTGATAACGATTCGCATTATGCAACGTACTATTTTAATCATCATTGGCTGGCTGGCGGTAGTATTAGGGACACTGGGCGTGGTTTTGCCCCTGTTGCCGACTACGCCGTTCATTTTACTGGCGGCCTGGTGTTTCGCCCGCTCGTCGCCTCGTTTCCATGCCTGGTTGTTATACCGCTCATGGTTTGGCGGTTATCTGCGCCACTGGCAGCGCTATCGGGCCATGCCGCCGGGAGCGAAACCGCGAGCGATCGCGTTGATATTGCTGACCTTTGGTATTTCGCTGTGGCTGGTGAATATGATGTGGGTGCGGGTGCTGCTGTTGGTTATTTTGGCCTGCCTGCTGATTTTTATGTGGCGGATACCGGTGATTGATGAAAAGCAACAAAAGCGCTGAAGCACACGAATCGCTGTTGCAATTGTCGTTCACAGCCAGTAAATTCGACCGTTTTCGAGCACAGGCGCAGGCGGTCAAAGAGTAACCGAGCGTTACCCCTGACTGAAAAGTATTGCGCCGTGAGTAACACCGTACTTAGCAGGCATATATCCATGACCGCGACTGCACAGCAGCTTGAGTTTCTCAAAAACAGCATCAAAAGCATTCAGGATTACCCGAAACCGGGCATTCTTTTCCGTGATGTCACCAGCTTACTGGAAGACCCGAAAGCCTACGCGCTCAGTATTGAACTGTTGGTTGAGCGTTATAAAAATGCGGGTATCACCAAAGTGGTCGGCACCGAAGCGCGTGGCTTCCTGTTTGGCGCGCCGGTTGCGCTTGGGCTGGGCGTTGGTTTTGTTCCGGTACGTAAACCGCGCAAATTACCGCGTGAAACTATTGCCGAGACCTATGAATTAGAGTACGGCACCGATCAGCTGGAAATCCATGTCGACGCGATTAAACCTGGCGACAACGTGCTGGTCGTGGACGATCTGCTGGCGACTGGCGGCACCATTGAGGCGACCGTGAAGCTGATCCGTCGTCTGGGCGGGAAAGTCACCGATGCGGCGTTCATCATCAATTTGTTCGATCTGGGCGGCGAGCAGCGTCTGGAAAAGCAGGGGATTACCTGTTATAGCCTGGTGCCGTTTCCAGGGCATTGATTCAGGCTATTCGCACTGCTATTTTAGCCAGAGAGACAACCTCGCTGTATCGGCGAGGTTGTGTTAGCATTACCCTTCTATGAATCCACCTTCCAGCGTTTCAGAGCCTGCCAATGAGTTATCAGGTCTTAGCCAGAAAATGGCGCCCACAAACCTTTGCTGACGTCGTCGGCCAGGAACATGTGCTGACCGCACTGGCGAACGGCTTGTCGTTAGGGCGCATTCATCACGCATATCTTTTTTCCGGCACGCGCGGCGTCGGTAAAACTTCTATCGCCCGACTGCTGGCGAAGGGGCTGAACTGCGAAACCGGTATTACCGCGACGCCGTGCGGCGTTTGCGATAACTGTCGGGAAATTGAGCAGGGGCGTTTTGTCGATCTCATTGAGATTGACGCCGCATCGCGTACCAAAGTCGAAGACACCCGTGACCTGCTGGATAACGTCCAGTACGCGCCTGCGCGCGGTCGCTTTAAAGTCTATCTGATCGATGAAGTCCACATGCTGTCGCGCCACAGCTTTAATGCGCTACTTAAAACGCTTGAAGAGCCGCCAGCACATGTGAAATTTTTACTGGCTACCACCGATCCGCAGAAGCTGCCGGTGACCATTTTGTCGCGCTGCCTACAGTTTCATCTCAAAGCGCTGGATGTTGAACAGATTCGCCATCAGCTTGAGCATATTCTCAATGAGGAACATATCGCTCACGAACCCCGCGCGTTGCAGTTGTTATCGCGTGCGGCTGACGGCAGCCTGCGCGATGCATTAAGTCTGACTGACCAGGCGATCGCCAGCGGCGACGGGCAGGTTTCGACGCAGGCGGTAAGCGCCATGCTCGGTACGCTGGACGACGACCAGGCTTTGTCATTAGTCGAGGCGGTGGTTGACGCTAACGGCGAACGCGTCATGTCGCTTATCAACGAGGCGGCGGCGCGCGGTATTGAATGGGAAGCGCTGCTGGTCGAAATGCTTAGCCTGCTGCACCGTATTGCGATGGTGCAACTTTCGCCTGCCGCGTTAGGCAGCGATATGGCGGCTATCGAGCAACGGATGCGCGAACTTGCCCGGACGGTGCCTCCCGGCGATCTTCAGCTCTATTATCAGACGTTGTTGATTGGTCGCAAAGAATTGCCCTGGGCGCCGGACCGGCGGATGGGCGTTGAAATGACGTTACTGCGTGCACTGGCGTTTCACCCGCGTATGCCCTTGCCGGAGCCTGAAACGCCGCGGCAGTCTTTTGCGCCCGTGGCCCCAACGGCGGTAATGACGCCGCCGCAGGTGCAGCAGCCGTCGGCGCCCGCGCCGCAGACATCGCCAGCGCCGCTGCCGGCGTCTACCAGTCAGGTGCTGGCGGCGCGCAATCAGCTACAGCGCGCGCAGGGAGTAACCAAAACAAAAAAGAGTGAACCGGCAGCCGCATCCCGCGCGCGGCCGGTGAATAACTCTGCGCTGGAGCGGCTGGCCTCGGTTTCGGAGCGCGTACAGGCGCGCCCGGCGCCGTCCGCGCTGGAAACGGCGCCAGTAAAGAAAGAGGCTTATCGCTGGAAGGCCACCACGCCGGTAGTACAAACCAAAGAAGTGGTGGCTACGCCAAAAGCGCTTAAGAAAGCTCTGGAGCATGAAAAAACGCCGGAGCTGGCGGCTAAACTGGCGGCGGAAGCGATTGAGCGCGATCCGTGGGCGGCGCAGGTAAGCCAGCTTTCTTTGCCTAAGCTGGTGGAGCAGGTGGCGCTCAATGCCTGGAAGGAGCAGAACGGCAACGCGGTTTGTCTGCATCTGCGCTCGACGCAGCGGCACCTCAATTCCAGCGGCGCGCAGCAAAAGCTGGCGCAAGCGCTCAGCGATCTGACGGGAACGACGGTTGAACTGACCATCGTTGAAGATGATAATCCCGCGGTGCGTACGCCGCTGGAATGGCGTCAGGCCATTTATGAAGAGAAACTCGCGCAAGCGCGTGAGTCAATTATTGCGGATAATAACATTCAGACGCTGCGTCGATTCTTCGACGCCGAGCTGGATGAAGAGAGTATCCGCCCCATTTGATCGTAAGCCCGGCTTGCGATTGTGAACCATCAAGAGAGAGAGCTTATGTTTGGAAAAGGCGGTCTGGGCAATCTGATGAAACAGGCCCAGCAGATGCAGGAAAAAATGCAGAAAATGCAGGAAGAGATTGCGCAGCTGGAAGTGACCGGCGAATCCGGCGCGGGTCTGGTGAAGGTTACCATCAACGGCGCGCATAACTGCCGCCGCGTGGAAATTGACCCAAGCCTGCTGGAAGATGACAAAGAGATGCTGGAAGATCTGGTCGCTGCGGCCTTCAACGATGCGGCGCGCCGCATTGAAGAGACGCAAAAAGAGAAGATGGCTTCCGTCTCTTCCGGTATGCAACTGCCGCCAGGCTTTAAGATGCCATTCTGATGCAAACCAGTCCGCTGTTAACTCAGCTTATGGAAGCGTTGCGCTGCCTTCCGGGCGTCGGCCCTAAGTCGGCGCAGCGGATGGCGTTTACCCTGTTGCAGCGCGATCGCAGCGGCGGAATGCGCCTGGCGCAGGCGCTGACCCGGGCGATGTCGGAAATCGGCCACTGCGCCGACTGCCGCACCTTTACCGAGCAGGATGTTTGTAATATCTGTTCGAACCCGCGGCGTCAGGAAAACGGCCAGATTTGCGTGGTGGAGAGTCCTGCGGATATCTACGCCATTGAGCAGACCGGGCAATTTTCCGGGCGGTATTTCGTGCTGATGGGCCACCTGTCGCCGCTGGACGGCATCGGGCCGGATGATATCGGTCTCGATCGTCTGGAACAGCGGCTGGCGTCAGAAAAAATCAGTGAGCTGATCCTCGCGACCAACCCGACGGTTGAAGGGGAGGCTACCGCGAACTATATTGCCGAGCTGTGCGCGGAGGCCGGCGTCGAAGCCAGTCGTATCGCCCACGGCGTGCCGGTTGGCGGCGAACTGGAGATGGTCGACGGTACGACGCTGTCCCACTCGCTGGCGGGACGCCATAAGATTATTTTCTGAACAAACGGAGGCGGCATTCGCGGCCTCCGCTTGAAATCACACCCGCTTGTCCCCATCTCACCCTCAACGTATTTTTACCATTAAAAATGGCTTTGTTGAGGTCTATCCACATGAAAGGACAAGAAACGCGTGGTTTTCAGTCAGAAGTTAAACAGCTTCTGCACCTGATGATCCATTCTCTTTATTCAAATAAAGAAATCTTCCTGCGTGAACTCATCTCTAACGCCTCAGATGCGGCGGACAAGCTGCGTTTCCGCGCTCTGTCAAACCCGGATCTGTATGAAGGAGATGGCGAGCTGCGTGTGCGCGTCTCTTTCGATAAAGATAAGCGTACGTTGACCATTGCCGATAACGGCGTGGGGATGAATCGTGATGAGGTGATTGACCACTTAGGCACCATTGCCAAGTCCGGCACCAAATCTTTCCTCGAATCAATGGGGTCCGATCAGGCGAAAGATAGCCAGCTCATTGGTCAGTTTGGCGTAGGCTTCTACTCCGCGTTTATTGTGGCCGATAAAGTGACCGTACGTACTCGTGCGGCAGGCGACAAGCCGGAAAATGGCGTGTTCTGGGAATCGGCAGGCGAAGGCGAATACACCGTTGCCGATATCACCAAAAATGACCGTGGTACGGAAATCACCTTACACCTGCGTGAAGGCGAAGATGAATTCCTCGATGACTGGCGCGTACGCTCGATTATTAGTAAATATTCCGATCACATCGCATTGCCGGTAGAGATTGAAAAACGGGAAGAAAAAGACGGCGAAACCGTGATTTCCTGGGAGAAAATCAACAAGGCTCAGGCGTTGTGGACCCGCAACAAGTCGGAAATTAAAGACGACGAGTACAACGAGTTTTACAAGCACATCGCGCATGATTTCACCGATCCGCTGACCTGGAGCCACAACCGCGTGGAAGGTAAGCAGGAGTACACTAGCCTGCTGTATATTCCGTCGCAGGCGCCGTGGGATCTGTGGAACCGCGATCACAAACATGGTCTGAAGCTGTACGTACAGCGCGTGTTCATTATGGACGATGCCGAGCAGTTCATGCCGAACTATCTGCGTTTCGTGCGCGGCCTGATTGATTCTAATGACCTGCCGTTGAACGTCTCCCGTGAAATCCTGCAGGACAGCACGGTAACGCGTAATCTGCGCAGCGCCCTAACCAAACGCGTTCTGCAAATGCTGGAAAAACTGGCGAAAGACGACGCGGAAAAATACCAAACCTTCTGGAAACAGTTTGGTCTGGTGCTGAAAGAAGGCCCGGCGGAAGATCACGCCAACCAGGAAGCGATCGCTAAACTGTTGCGCTTTGCCTCCACCCATACCGACTCTTCCGCCCAGACCGTGTCGCTGGAAGATTACGTCTCCCGGATGAAAGAAGGGCAGGAAAAAATCTACTACATCACCGCAGACAGCTATGCGGCGGCGAAAAACAGCCCGCACCTGGAGCTGCTGCGTAAGAAAGGCATCGAAGTGCTGCTGCTCTCCGATCGCATCGACGAGTGGATGATGAACTACCTGACCGAGTTTGACGGTAAAGCATTCCAGTCGGTCGCTAAAGCCGATGAGTCCATCGAAAAACTGGCGGATGAAGTCGACGAAAACGCGAAAGAAGCGGAAAAGGCGCTTGAGCCGTTCGTGGAGCGTGTCAAAACCCTGCTGGGCGATCGCGTGAAAGAGGTGCGTCTGACGCATCGTTTAACCGACACGCCGGCGATTGTCACCACCGATGCGGATGAAATGAGCACCCAGATGGCGAAACTGTTCGCCGCGGCCGGTCAGTCCGTGCCGGAAGTGAAATACATCTTTGAGCTCAACCCGGATCATGTGCTGGTTAAACGCACTGCCGATACCGAGGATGAAGCGCAGTTTAAAGAGTGGGTCGAGCTGCTGCTGGATCAGGCGCTGTTCGCTGAACGCGGTACGCTGGAAGATCCGAACCAGTTTATCCGCCGTATGAACCAGTTGCTGGTGTCCTGATAACGCTCATCTGATTGCCGGATAGCGACGCGAAGCATCTTATCCGGCCTACGGACGGGTACTGTTTTGTGACTGCCGGATGGCGACGTGAAACGTCTTATCCGGCCTACGGACGGGTACTGTTTTGTGACTGCCGGATGGCGACGCGAAGCGTCTTATCCGGCCTACGGGCGAGTACTGTTTTGTGACTGCCGGATGGCGACGTGAAGCATCTTATCCGGCCTACGGGCGAGTACTGTTTGTAGGCCGGATAAGCGCCAGCGCCATCCGGCATTTTTTATAATACCTTCTCTTTTCTGGATTTCTCTTCGTTAACCGTTTCAGCATCAGGCGGCTTCCTTGAGCGAAATGCGTGATGGTGGTATCGTTTAGCGCTTTTTAAAAAATATCGACAACCTTTGAGGGGATTTTCGTAATGCGTATTATTCTGCTTGGCGCTCCGGGCGCGGGTAAAGGAACTCAGGCTCAGTTCATCATGGAGAAATATGGTATTCCGCAAATCTCCACTGGCGATATGCTGCGCGCCGCAGTGAAATCAGGCTCCGAGTTGGGCAAACAGGCGAAAGATATCATGGACGCCGGTAAACTGGTGACCGATGAACTGGTGATTGCGCTGGTTAAAGAGCGTATCGCCCAGGAAGACTGCCGTAACGGTTTTCTGCTGGACGGTTTCCCGCGCACGATCCCGCAGGCTGACGCAATGAAAGAAGCGGGTATTGTGGTGGATTACGTGCTGGAATTCGACGTACCGGACGAACTGATCGTTGACCGTATTGTGGGTCGTCGCGTACACGCCGCCTCTGGCCGCGTTTACCACGTTAAGTTTAATCCGCCGAAAGTGGAAGGCAAAGATGACGTCACCGGCGAAGATCTGACGACCCGTAAAGACGATCAGGAAGAGACCGTTCGCAAACGTCTGGTGGAATATCATCAGATGACCGCGCCGCTGATTGGCTACTACCAGAAAGAAGCGGAAGCGGGCAACACCAAATACGCTAAAGTTGACGGTACGCAGGCCGTTGCCGACGTGCGCGCAGCGCTGGAAAAAATCCTCGGTTAATTTTTTTCGCGTAGTGAACCGCTTATCAGGCCTGCCATTATCCCGCAAGCCTGATAAGCGTAGCGCCATCAGGCAATCGGTGCCGGATGGCGGCCTGAACGCCTTATCCGGCCTACTGGTATCGTTAGCGCCATTCGGCGAATTCTCGTCTTACCTCTCGCAGCAATTAGTTCTTCTTTATCACTTTTCCGCTACAATTATCAACAATTTGAATAGATAAGAGGCGGCAATGCGTCAGACGAAAACCGGTATCCTGCTGGCTAACCTTGGCACGCCAGATGCCCCAACTCCCGAAGCGGTAAAGCGCTACCTGAAACAATTTTTAAGCGACAGACGCGTGGTGGATACTCCTCGTCTGCTGTGGTGGCCGCTGCTGCGTGGCGTTATTTTACCGCTGCGTTCGCCGCGCGTCGCGAAACTCTATCAATCTATCTGGATGGATGGCGGTTCGCCGCTCATGGTATATAGCCGCGAACAGCAACAGGCGCTGGCCGCGCGGTTGCCAGATACGCCCGTCGCGCTGGGGATGAGCTACGGCTCGCCCTCGCTGGAAAGCGCTGTCGATGAACTGTTAGCAAGCGACGTCGACCATATCGTCGTGCTGCCGTTGTACCCGCAATACTCTTGCTCAACGGTGGGCGCAGTCTGGGACGAACTGGGGCGGATACTGGCGCGTAAACGTCGTATTCCCGGTATCTCATTTATTCGCGATTACGCGGATGACGGCGCTTATATCGATGCGCTGGCGAAAAGCGCGCGTGAGTCGTTCGCCAGGCACGGCGAGCCCGATGTGCTTCTGCTCTCCTATCACGGCATTCCACAACGTTATGCGGATGAAGGCGATGACTATCCGCAGCGCTGCCGCGATACCACGCGCGAACTGGTTTCCGCATTGGGACTGCCGCCGGAAAAGGTAATGATGACGTTCCAGTCGCGCTTTGGCCGTGAACCGTGGCTGACGCCGTACACCGATGAAACGCTAAAAATGTTGGGTGAAAAGGGGACTGGCCATATTCAGGTTATGTGTCCGGGATTTGCCGCGGATTGTCTGGAGACGCTGGAAGAGATAGCGGAACAGAACCGCGAGATTTTCCTTGAAGCGGGCGGTAAAAAATATGCGTACATTCCGGCGCTGAACGCGACGCCGGAACATATTGATATGATGCTGAAACTCACGGCGCCGTACCGTTAACGCGGCGTCTTCATCCTCGCCATAAAGAATCGCGCGCCGTCCTGCAAGGCATCGTCGGCGATTGTCATCATTCGCGAATAGTGCAGAAAGGCGTGCAGCGTGCCGGGATACATTTTGTATTCGCAGGGCTGCTGGTGCGCCTGTAATGTCTGGTGCAGCAAGCGGCTGTCATCAATGAGCGGATCAAACTCCGCGCTGGCAATAAAGCAGGGCGGCACATCGCGCGTGAGATCGTTATTAAACAGACAATACCAGGGCGATTCCCGATCTTCATCGTTACGCAGATAGGCCTTTTCGTACATGTCCAGATCTTCACGCGTCAGGCCGTCCCATGCGCCGCCGAACAGACGGCGGCTTACCGAGTCCTGCAACCCATACAGCCCATACCACAACAGAATCGCGATAAGGTTACCGCAGCGAATGTGCTTATCACGTAGCCAGAGCGCGCTGGCAAGCGCCAGCATGGCGCCTGCGGAATCCCCGGCGAAACCGATTTTCTCCACGTTGAGCGAGTATTCATCGGCATGTTGAGAGAAGTAGCTGCATACCGCGACGGTTTCTTCAATGGCCTGCGGATAACGCGCTTGTGGCGACAGCGAATAATCAATACCGATCACGGTACAGCCGGTATAACGCGCCAGCAGACGCATTATCCGGTCATGCGTATCCAGATTACCGAGGATAAATCCGCCGCCGTGCAGATAGTATAAGGTGGCCTGGCTGGTCGGCTGCGGCGAGTAGAGCCGGGTTGTTACATCGCCATAAGGCGTAGGGACGACGCAGGTGCGGGTGGTCATGGACGGCGCGTCGGCATTCCAGAAACGGCGCTCAAGAAGATAATACTGACGCTGGGTCTCAATATCGCCATCGGCAGGCCAGGGGGGAAGGCCTGGTTGCTGGAAGTTTACGACGGCTTTCATTTCGTCTGACAGTCGGGTGAGTACGGGAATTTTATTTTCCGGCTTCATAAAACGCTCCTTGTGAAAGTGAACCATTGTAAAAAACGCGGCTGGAGAAACTGCGATCTCGTCGTCCGATATTGAAACGCCATCGTCCGTCGCGCGCAGCAGGGGGAATGTGCTACCATGCAGCGCTCCGTTATTCATCCGTAAGCACAATCATGAAATTTCCCGGTAAACGTAAATCCAAACACTATTTTCCCGTCAATGCGCGTGACCCGTTGTTGCAACAAATTCAGCCAGAACAGGAAACCAATGCCTCCTGGGTCGTCGGTATCGACCAGACGTTGGTGGATATTGAGGCGAAAGTGGATGACGATTTTATTACACGCTATGGATTAAGCGCCGGGCATTCTCTGGTGATAGAAGACGAGGTGGCGGAGAAGCTGTATCAGGAACTGACGCGGGAAAATCTGATCACCCATCAGTTTGCTGGCGGCACCATAGGCAATACGATGCATAATTACTCGGTACTGGCGGATGACCGTTCGGTGTTACTGGGCGTGATGTGCAGCAACATTGAGATTGGCAGCTACGCTTATCGCTACCTGTGTAATACTTCCAGCCGTACTGACCTGAATTATCTGCAAGCGGTAGATGGCCCGATTGGCCGCTGTTTCACGCTGATTGGCGAATCCGGCGAGCGTACCTTCGCTATCAGCCCCGGCCATATGAATCAGCTACGGGCGGAAAGTATTCCGGAAGCGGTGATCGCTGGCGCCTCCGCGCTGGTGTTGACCTCATATCTGGTGCGCTGTAAGCCTGGCGAACCGATGCCTGACGCGACGATGAAAGCGATCGAATACGCGAAAAAGCATAACGTGCCGGTTGTCATGACGCTGGGCACCAAATTTGTGATCGCCGATAATCCGCAGTGGTGGCAGGCGTTTCTCAAAGAGAATGTCTCGATTCTGGCAATGAATGAAGAAGAAGCGGAAGCGCTGACCGGCGAAAACGACCCGCTGCTGGCGGCGGATAAGGCGCTGGACTGGGTCGACCTGGTGTTATGCACCGCCGGGCCGATAGGGTTATATATGGCGGGCTTCACCGAAGAGGAAGCAAAACGTAAAACCCAGCATCCGCTGCTACCGGGAGCTATTGCTGAATTTAACCAGTATGAATTTAGCCGGGCAATGCGCCATAAAGATTGTATTAATCCGCTGCGCGTTTATTCGCATATTGCGCCGTATATGGGCGGGCCGGAAAAAATCATGAACACCAACGGCGCGGGCGATGGCGCGCTGGCGGCGCTGCTGCACGATATTACGGCGAACAGTTACCATCGTAGCAACGTACCGAACTCCAGTAAGCACAAATTTACCTGGCTGACCTATTCGTCGCTGGCGCAGGTGTGTAAATATGCTAACCGTGTCAGTTATCAGGTACTGAACCAGCATTCTCCGCGTCTGACACGCGGGCTGCCGGAGCGTGAGGACAGCCTGGAAGAGTCGTACTGGGATCGCTAATCTGGCTTGCCCGATGGCGCTGCGCGCATCGGGCCGTCCGGCAAACCCTTAACTGGCGACGACTTCACCCGCGGGCGGCGTTTCAAGCAGTTCCAGCATCGCCCGGGCAATTTCTCGCTCGCCCATCACTACCTGATTGGCTCCCCGCTCGGTAATATATTTCACTTCATCATCATAGTGCGCGCGGGCGATTATCTCGATATCAGGGCTTTTTTCCCGCGCTGAGGCGACAATCTCGCCGGCTTCGTAACCGTTGGGGATGGTCAATAATAGCCAGCGGGCGCAGTCCAGATGCGCCAGATTCATGATTTCTTCGTTAGCGGCGTTGCCCAGCACGGCGCGAATCCCGCGTTCGCGCAGTTCATCCACGCGGGTACGGGACGTTTCGATAACCACCAGCGGAATCCCCGCCGCCAGTAATTTTTCTCCCAGCAGACTGCCTACGCGGCCAAAACCCACCAGCAGGGCATGATTACAGATATCCACCGGAATTTGCTTCTCTTCTTCGATAGCCTCTTCCAGCGTTTGCTCTTCCAGCGTTTCGGTTTTCGCCAGATACTTCTCCAGCAGGGTAAACAGTACGGGATTAAGCATAATCGACAAAATAGCGCCTGCCAGCACCAGGTTCTGTCCCGCTTGCGGCAGCAGGTTGAGCGCCATGCCGAGTCCGGCGAGAATAAAGGCGAACTCGCCGATTTGCGCCAGGCTGGCGGCAATGGTCAGCGCGGTTCGCGGCGAGTGGCCGAACATACGCACCAGGAAAAACGCAGCGATCGATTTGCCAAAGACGATAATGGCAAGCGTCGCCAGCACCGCCAGCGGCTGTTGAATCAAGACTAACGGATCGAACAACATGCCGACGGAAACAAAAAACAGGACGGCAAAGGCGTCGCGCAGCGGCAACGTATCGTGCGCCGCCCGGTGACTCAGTTCCGACTCATTAAGCACCATTCCAGCGAAGAACGCGCCCAGCGCAAAAGAGACGTCAAACAGTTCTACCGCGCCAAACGCAATGCCTAACGCCAGCGCCAGTACGGAAAGGGTAAATAATTCGCGCGAGCCGGTGGCGGCGCTGCGGGCCATAATCCACGGCACCAGGCGGCGTCCGACCAGCATCATGATGGCGATAAACGCCACCACTTTACCAATGGTTATCCCCATATCGACTGCCAGCGAGGCTATGCCGACATCGCCTTTTTCCACCATGCCGGCAACGGCGGGCAGCAAGACCAGCGTCAGCACCATCACCAGATCTTCGACAATCAGCCAGCCGATGGCGATTTGCCCGCGCTGGCTATCAAGGAGTTGTCGCTCCTCAAGCGCGCGCAGCAGGACGACGGTACTGGCGGTAGACAGACAGAGCCCAAAAACGATGCCGGTCATTAATGACCATCCCAGCACGGCGGAAAGCGCCATACCCAACAGCGTCGCCACCGCTATCTGAGCGACAGCGCCGGGAATGGCGATAGACTTTACCGCCATCAAATCCTTCAGCGAAAAATGCAGTCCGACGCCGAACATCAATAGAATCACGCCGAGCTCCGCCAGCTCCGGCGCCAGTTTGGTATCCGCAACAAAACCAGGGGTAAAAGGTCCCGCCAGAACGCCCGCTAACAGATATCCCACCAGTGGAGAAATACGCAATTTGTTGGCAATCATGCCGAGAATAAAAGCGAGCACAAGGCCGCCGACAATGGTGGTGATAAGCGGGGTAGCGTGATGCATTCCGTCTCCTTTGGTTGCTGGACTCCAAAACTCCGGGTAATAGTTTATGACAATTTCAATCAGGATGTTTATAAAAAATGGTTGTGTTTTATAAAAAAATACAATTTGACGGTAAAAAGAGCACGGAACGGAAAAGTGATAAGTATGGGATGGGCAAAGCATGATGGCATCGGGATGTACAGGCGGTTAAAGCGTACCTTTAACCGCCATAAAATCACGCTTTATGTCGATTATCAGGTAAGAATATGGTCAGTATCCCCAGAAGCGGCAGGAAAGCACAGATTTTATAAACTAAATAGATACTGGTATGGTCGGCAATCAGCCCCAGCACCGCTGCGCCCAGGCCTCCCATCCCGAAGGCAAACCCGAAAAACAGGCCGGAAACCATACCGATGCGTCCTGGCAGCAGCTCCTGGGCATACACCAGAATGGCGGAAAACGCCGACGCGAGAATAAAGCCGATAATCACCGTTAAAATCCCCGTCCAGTACAGCGTGGCGTAGGGTAAAACAAGGGTAAACGGCGCGACGCCGAGAATAGAGCCCCAAATCACATATTTCCTGCCGATTTTATCGCCCACCGGCCCGCCGATTACCGTCCCGGCAGCCACCGCAAACAGGAAGGCAAACAGATGGAGCTGCGCGTTTTGTATTGATAATCCGAATTTTTGCATCAGATAAAAGGTGTAATAGCTACTGATGCTCGCCATATAAAAATATTTCGAGAAAATGAGTAGCAATAACACGCTGACCGCCAGCACGACTTTATTGCGCGGCAGCGGGTTAGCGATTATCGCTTTTGGCTTGCCTTTCGCTATCCGGTGCTGGGCTGCATACCAGCGGCTGATCTGCGCCAGCACCACGATCGCCAGCAGCGCGGCCAGCACAAACCAGGCGACATTCCCTTTGCCATAGGGCGCGATAATCACGGCGGCCAGCAGCGGGCCCAATGAACTGCCGAAGTTTCCGCCGACCTGGAAGATAGACTGCGCCAGACCATGACGTCCGCCGGAGGCCATGCGCGCCACGCGGGACGATTCCGGGTGAAAAACGGACGAGCCGGTACCCACCAGCGCCGCAGCGAGCAATACGCCGCCAAAACTTCCCGCCATTGCCAGCAGTACCAACCCGCTCAGGGTAAAACACATGCCGACAGGCAGCGACCACGGCATGGGATACTTATCCGTCCAGTAGCCGACGACCGGTTGCAGTAGCGATGAGGCGAGCTGGAACGTCAGGGTGATCAAACCTATCTGGACGAAGGTCAGCGAGAACTCCGCCTGCAACAGGGGATAAATGGCTAAGATTAGCGACTGGATCATATCGTTCAGCAGATGGGAAAGACTGATCGCGCCCAAAATACCAAACGAAGTACGTGCTTTAGCGGCCGCTGCGGGCGCGCCGGCTAACGGCTGGGTTGGTTCACTCATGGCCATAGAAAGTCACTTAAATTTTATGCGATGTTGGAGATAGTAGGATGTGTAATTATTACTTGCCTAACATACCTGTGAAATGTGTTTGAAGGAAGTCTCAATTCTGAAAACATATTTGTCTATTATTGCAAGGAAAGGTAATTTCTGCGGTTGATATTGAGTCAGGGAGAGAAAGATGAAATTTTTGAAACGGGGTGTGGCGCTGGCGTTACTGGCGGCGTTCGCGCTGACGACTCAGCCTGCACAGGCTTACGAAAAAGATAAAACCTATAAAATTACTATCCTGCATACCAACGATCACCACGGTCACTTCTGGCGCAGCGAATATGGCGAATATGGTCTGGCGGCGCAAAAAACGCTGGTGGACAGTATCCGTAAAGAGGTGGCGCAAGAGGGGGGAAGCGTCCTGTTGTTATCCGGCGGCGACATTAATACCGGGGTGCCGGAATCCGATCTCCAGGATGCGGAGCCCGATTTCCGCGGGATGAATCTGATTGGCTACGACGCTATGGCCGTCGGTAATCATGAGTTTGATAATCCGCTCACCGTATTGCGCCAGCAGGAAAAGTGGGCGAAGTTTCCCTTTCTTTCCGCCAATATTTATCAAAAAAGTACCGGCGAGCGTCTGTTTAAGCCGTGGGCTATTTTTACACGCCAGGATATAAAAATCGCGGTAATCGGCTTAACCACCGATGACACGGCGAAAATAGGCAACCCGGAATATTTCACCGATATTGAGTTTCGTAAACCTGCTGAAGAAGCAAAGGTGGTGATTCAGGAACTTAATATGAATGAAAAACCGGACGTGATTATCGCGACCACGCATATGGGACATTATGACAACGGCGATCACGGTTCGAACGCGCCGGGCGACGTTGAGATGGCGCGTAGCCTGCCTGCCGGTTCGCTGGCGATGATTGTGGGCGGTCACTCACAAGACCCGGTATGCATGGCGTCGGAAAATAAAAAACAGGTGAATTACGTACCGGGAACGCCCTGCGCGCCGGATAAGCAAAATGGCATCTGGATCGTGCAGGCGCATGAGTGGGGTAAATATGTGGGCCGCGCGGATTTCGAATTCCGTAACGGCGAGATGAAAATGGTTAACTACCAGCTTATTCCGGTAAATCTCAAGAAAAAAGTGACCTGGGATAACGGGAAAAGCGAGCGTGTACTTTACACGCCGGAAATCGCAGAAAATCCGCAAATGCTCTCGTTATTAACGCCGTTCCAGAATAAAGGTAAAGCGCAACTGGAGGTGAAAATTGGTAGCGTGAATGGCCTTCTTGAAGGCGATCGCAGTAAGGTCAGATTTGTCCAGACCAATATGGGACGGGTGATTCTGGCTGCGCAGATCGCGCGCACCGGCGCCGATTTTGGCGTGATGAGCGGCGGCGGTATTCGCGACTCGATTGAGGCGGGAGATATTACCTATAAAAGCGTGCTCAAGGTACAGCCGTTCGGCAACATTGTGGTGTATGCCGATATGAGCGGCAAAGAGGTGGTTGATTATCTCACCGCCGTAGCACAGATGAAACCGGACTCCGGCGCCTATCCACAGTTCGCCAATGTGAGCTTTGTCGCCAAAGAGGGCAAGCTCACCGAGCTGAAAATCAAAGGCGAGCCTGTTGATCCGGCCAAAACCTACCGCATGGCGACGCTGAGTTTCAACGCCACGGGCGGCGATGGTTATCCGCGCATCGATAACAAACCGGGATACGTGAATACCGGGTTTATTGACGCGGAAGTGCTGAAAGAGTTTATTCAGCAAAATTCACCGCTGGATGCGGCGGCGTTTACGCCAAAAGGCGAGGTGAGCTGGCTGTAGCGGTACGGATAGCCATTTCTGCCTGATGGCGCGCAGCCTTAAGGCCTACGGATTATGTCTGCTGTAGGCCGGATAAGGCGTTTGCGCCGCTATCCGGCAATGTATTTTACGCAGGCTTAATCCCGACGCGCGATATCAGCGAATTTAGCACCCAGTATGGCGGCCAAATCGTCAGCCGCCAGTTCAATATCCAGCCCGCGTTTACCACCGGAAACATAAATAGTGGCAAACGTGCGGGCTGGCGCGTCAATCAGCGTGGGCAGCCGTTTCTTCTGTCCCAGCGGACTGATCCCGCCGACCAGATATCCCGTGGTGCGTTGCGCCACCATCGGGTCGGCCATATCGACCTTTTTCGCGCCCAGAGCTTTGGCGACTTTTTTCAAATCCAGCTGTCCGGCTACAGGCGTCACGGCGACGGCCAGTTGCTTCATATCGCCATTCACGGCGACCAAAAGCGTTTTATACACCTGATCGGCGTTTAGCCCGAGCTTACGCACCACTTCATCGCCAAAGTTAGTTTCATTCGGATCGTGATCGTAGGTGTGAATGTTAAACGGAATCTTGTTTTTTTCGAGTAACTTAACTGCGGGTGTCATAACGTTCCTTCTTACTACAGACGTGATTTGCCATCAGCATACGCCCGAAAGCGGACTAAAAAATAGTATAATCTTGTGCATTAGGTCTTGGCAGTTGCGGCAACTTTGAGCGACAATCTGAAGATCCGAAGCGAAAGCGTCGGGATAATAATAACGATGAAATTCCTCTTTGACGGGCCAATAGCGATATTGGCCATTTTTTTATTTCAATATTTGCGGTAGGTTGCCTTCGCCGTACAGATGTAGCGCCCCTACGGCTACCACGTAGCGTCCCGGCGGCAGTGCCAGCAGCGCGTCGCGCCAGGCTTCATTGCGTTTCACCATCAGTACATCATACAGCGGCTGGCTAAACGTTCTGGGGAGCGAAGCGCCGACGCTGGTCGGCGGCTGCTCAAGCCACCAGCCGATCATCACCTGCAAAAGCCGTGCGTTGGTGTGCCAGTGCGTCAGCGTGTCGTCGAGCAGCGCCATCCCGCCATCGGGCAGATCGCAGAGTAGTTCGAGCTGGTGTTTCGCCCCTTCCAGCTCTTGCACCGGCAGCGACATTTCGCGGGCAGCCTGTAATAGCTGATAATCAATGCCATAGTCCGGGCGCAATCCCAGCCGTTGCGCCTGCGTGGCCTGTAGCACCATAGCTATCTGCCATAAAGGTTGATTATCAAAATGGATCAGCGGCATACCCAACTCGCTGACCCGTTTTTCCAGTGCGCTTAGCTGCCCGGCGCTGAGACGTTCGACCAACGGCGGGCATTTGGGGAGATTGCTGAATGGCGTTTCGTTACCAGAAATATCCGCTTCAACGACCAGCGCGTCGGCCTGGCGTAGCTTTTTCACCAGCTTTGCTGGAAGAGGAGCCATATCGCGCGTCCCCATATGAATACTGCCAACCAGATGCAGATGACGACCGCCGGGCAGGGAGAGATCGATAGCAGGCCAACTATTTGGGGTACCACGCAGCGCGCGCCATAAACGTTTAAGTTGATTTAATAACTCCATACGCGCTCCCTTTGAAAAAGCTCATGCTAGCGCGTTGGAGAAAAGGGCGCAATGCGCCCTGACGGGACGTCAACGATCGGTCGGGTTATTCGCTGCCGTCGAGATAGGCCGTTCTGGCGATGGTCATTTCAAGCTGGCATTTATAAATACTGATGCGCTTTTCAGCAGGTATGGCCTCGGATTTTGCATCGCTAAGTTTGCCGCACTGCTGCTCTTTTTTGGTCACCCAGACTCGCTGCTCTTGTTTTAATGCCGTTCGGGCAGAGGCGGGTAGCGATTTCCAGACCTGATTAAGCTCGCGATCTCTACTCTCAAATTTCTTTGCTGCGATTTCAATCAGTGAGTTATTTTTTTTCTTTATAATGCTATCACCAGATACCGTCATTCTTGCCATTACATAAATAGATCGCGCCAATTTATCGGTTTTTTGCACAGAGGTGACAACAATATCTTTGTTGTTGTCTGCTAGCTGAATATTGTAGTTAACCTGTTTCCAGGTCACCGTATTGTTTATTACCTGTCCATCCCCTTGTGAAATATAGAATAGAGTATTTGGTAAGTCTTTCATTAATTTAAATAATGGCTGAGGAATACCCATGGCGACGGTAGCCGAGCAAGTTCGTAGGTTGGCATTTTCTGCTTGAGGGTTCTGCGTGATTACATCACTGAATTGAACAGGAATAGCCCGGAGTTGCTGCTCGTATTGAGTCTGGGGGATATCGAAGAAAAGCGTGGAGGGCTCTTTAATATAGTCTTGCTGTAAACGACCTAATGCTTCATTGTAAATCCATTCTTTTGCCGCCGTGACTGCATTATCGTTGCCACATTTTAACTCTGGAGTGGAATCAAATAACCCTGCATAACTGACGGCGGGAGAAAGCAGGAAAAGAAGCGTAACTGCTTTTCTAAACATAAATAACACATCCTTATGATTCAAAAAAGCATTATAAAATGTTGATTTTTATTTTTCTACAGGATGTGCGGTTAAATTTTTATATATTGATACGGTAAATTACTGATGGCTTAATAATATATCAGGCAGCTGATGCTGCCTGATATAGCGTTTTTACGCTTTCGGTTTAAAGCGCAATAGCCGGTTGGCATTGCTGACGACGGTAATGGAAGACAGCGCCATTGCCGCGCCCGCTACTACCGGGTTTAACAAGGTACCGGTAAACGGCCACAGAATACCGGCGGCCACCGGGATACCAATGCTGTTGTAGATAAATGCGCCAAGCAGGTTTTGTTTCATATTGCGCAACGTCGCGCGCGAAATGGCCAGCGCATCCGCCACGCCCATCAGACTATGGCGCATCAGCGTAATCGCCGCGGTTTCAATCGCCACATCGCTGCCGCCGCCCATCGCGATACCGACGTCCGCCTGCGCCAGCGCGGGCGCATCGTTGATACCATCTCCGACCATCGCAACCTGACGACCCTGGCTTTGCAGACGTTTAATCGCATCGGCTTTGCCATCCGGCAGAACGCCCGCAATCACTTCATCAATGCCCGCTTCTTTGGCAATCGCGTTAGCCGTCGTTGGGTTATCCCCGGTGAGCATTACCAGACGGTATCCGGCGTTGTGCAGGCGTTCAAGCGCGGCAATACTATCGCTGCGCAATGGATCGCGTACCGCCAGTAACGCCGCCGCTTTACCGTCAATCGCCAGCAGGACCGGAGTCGAGCCTTGCGAGGCCTGCGCGGTGATTTCCGCCGTCATATCATCCGTGGCGACGTGCTGTTCGTTCAGCAACGCCTGGTTCCCCAGAAGCAGTTGATGGCCTTCCGCTTCACCGCTGACGCCCAGTCCGCGCAGAGTTCTGAAACCGTTCACCTGCGGCAGTTTATCGTCGTCGGCTTTTTCCAGAATCGCATGGGCCAGCGGGTGGCTGGAGCCTTGTTCGAGCGCGGCTGCCAGACGTAATGCCTGAGCTTCATCAACGCCGTTAAAGGTTTTTACCGCCACCACTTGCGGCTTGCCTTCCGTCAGCGTCCCGGTTTTATCAAAAACGAGGGTATCCAACGTACTGGCGTGTTGCAGGGCATCGGCGTCGCGTACCAGCACGCCGAATTCGGCAGCGCGGCCTACACCGGAAATAATCGACATTGGCGTCGCCAGGCCTAATGCGCAAGGGCAGGCGATAATCAGTACGGTGGTGGCGATGACCAGCGTATAAACAATTTGCGGCGCCGGTCCGAAGAAATACCAGATAGCGGCGCTGAACAGCGCAATGGCCACGACGACGGGAACGAATACCGCGGAGATTTTATCGGCCAGTTGGCCAATTTCCGGTTTACTGCTTTGCGCCTGGCGTACCATGCGAATAATGCGTGACAGCGTGGTATGACTGCCCACCGCGCTGGCGCGGAACAGGACGCTGCCGTCCTGGACGACGGTGCCGGCATGAACGCTGTCGCCTTCGCCTTTTTGCTGCGGAATGGGTTCGCCGGTCAGCATGGCTTCATCAAGCCACGCTTCGCCCTGGGTAATTTCGCCATCCACCGGCACGCGATCGCCGGTAGTGAGTCGCAGTAGCATCCCTGGCTGAACGTCCGCCAGCGGGACGCTTTTTTCGCCGTCTTCTGTCACGACGCGTGCGGTGGGCGGGGTGAGATCGAGTAATTTTTCCAGCGCTTTTGAGGAACGCTGACGGGCGCGCGCTTCCAGCATGTGTCCGAGATTAATCAGACCGATAATCATCGCGCTGGCTTCGTAATAGAGGTGCCGCGCTTCCATCGGGAACCACTGCGGCCACAGGTTGACGCTCATGGAGTAGAGCCAGGCGACCCCGGTGCCGAGCGCCACCAGCGTATCCATCGTCGCCGTGCCGTTCAGCAGGCTTTTCCACGCGTTACGGTAAAAGTGACCGCCCGCAAAGACCATCACCGCAAGCGTGATCAGGCCAATAGCCAGCCACAGGCTGCGGTTGTCGCCGGTCACCATCATGTTATCGCCGATCATCCCCCAGACCATGACCGGTATACCGACCGCCAGGGCGACGATGGCCTGCCAGCGAAAACGTTTCATGGTGGCGATGGCGGTTTCCTGCTGGCGCTCGCGGCGTTTGATGTCATCTTCAATCGCCTCTGCGCCGTAGCCGGCTTTTTCCACCGCCTGCACTAAATCAGCGGCGGACGCGCTGCCCATCACCAGCGCAGTGCGTTCCGCCAGGTTTACCCGTGCCTGTGTGACGCCCGGTACGCTTTGTAGCGCATGTTGTACGCGGGTGACACAACTGGCGCAGCTCATGCCGCTTAACAGCAACTGTTGGCTTTCTTCATCGGCCGTCGCTACCGGAAGCTCATGAGGAACCGCTGCCAGTGCTTCCGACGGGATTGATGACTCTGTCAGCGGTTTAGCCTTTGGGTGGCTTAACGTCGCGCCATACCCGGCTTGTTTGATGGTTTCAATTAACGCGTCCGCACTGGCTGTACCGGTAACGTGCGCTTCGGTTACGGTGACGTCCGCCAGCTCAACATCCGGACGTTGTTCAAGACTTTCTTTCACGCGTTTAACGCAATGACCGCAGGACAAACCGTCCAGGGTCAGGTCGATAGTTTGAGACATAGTAAAAACTCCTTTATGATTGGTCATCAATTCATTGACCTTAGTAATCGTAGTGACTCACTGTGATAAAGGTTAAACCTTCCAGCAAGGTTAAGGTCAAGGGGGAAATATGAATATTAGCGATGTGGCGAAAAAAACCGGTTTAACCAGCAAAGCCATTCGGTTTTATGAAGAGAAAGGGCTGGTGACGCCGCCATTACGTAGCGAAAATGGTTATCGCACCTACACGCAGAAGCATTTAAACGAGCTGACGTTGCTGCGACAGGCGAGGCAGGTGGGGTTTAATCTGGAAGAGTGTGGCGAACTGGTCAATCTGTTTAACGATCCGCGACGCCATAGCGCAGATGTGAAAAAGCGGACGCTGGAAAAGGTCGCGGAGATCGAGCGCCATATCAGCGAGCTGCAATCAATGCGCGATCAACTGCTGGCGCTGGCGGAGAGTTGTCCCGGCGATGACAGCGCCGACTGCCCGATTATTGATAATCTTTCCGGCTGCTGTCATCACAAGGCGCAAAAGCCACGTTGATTAAACGGCACGAATGCGTAAGGTGATGCCTTCCACGGCGATCACTTCGACATGCGTACCTGCGCGCAGGTCTTCGTCAGCGCATACCGGCCACGAGCTGTCGCCGACACGCATATGACCCCGTCCGTTCACTAACGCGGCATCAAGCATAAACCGGCGGCCTACCAGTTGTTGTCCGCGTTGGTTAAGGCGGCTGTCGGTCGGCTTCTGTTCCCGCACGCGACGCGCCAGCCAGCGCCACCAAAGCCAGGCCGCCAGCAACGTTAAGGCCGCAAACAGCACGCCCTGCCATTCCCAGCCGAGCGGTAAGAGCCAGACGGTTAAGCCGGTAATCACTGCCGCCACGCCGCTCCACAGCAAATAGCCGTTACCGCCGAGCATTTCCGCAGCCAACAACAGGCCGCCGAGGCTAAGCCAGAAGATATGCGGATGTACCAGAATCATCGCTATCATGCTTTTTTCCGTTCGCTGGCGCTGTCCTTAACCAGCTCGCTGATCCCGGCGATAGCGCCCATCAGACTGCTGGCATCCAGCGGCATCATGACCACTTTGCTGTTATTCGCCGAGCCGATTTGCTGTAACGCTTCGGTGTATTTCTGCGCCACGAAGTAGTTTATCGCCTGAATATCCCCGGCGGCGATGGCTTCAGATACCATCTGCGTAGCGCGGGCTTCCGCTTCGGCGGAACGTTCGCGCGCTTCCGCCTGCAGGAAAGCGGACTGACGTTCGCCTTCGGCTTTCAGAATCTGCGACTGTTTTTCCCCCTCGGCTTTCAGGATTTCCGCCTGACGTACCCCTTCGGCCTCAAGGATATAGGCGCGTTTGGTACGTTCCGCTTTCATCTGGGCGTTCATAGAGGAGATCAATTCCGCGGGCGGGCGGACATCGCGAATTTCGATACGGGTAACTTTAATTCCCCACGGATTGGTGGCTTCATCGACAATATGTAGCAGCCGCGTGTTGATGCTGTCGCGCTGGGAGAGCATTTCATCCAGCTCCATCGAACCGAGCACCGTACGGATATTGGTCATGGTCAGGTTAATGATCGCCAGTTCCAGGTTACTGACTTCATAGGCGGCGCGCGGCGCATCGATAACCTGAATAAAACAGACCGCATCGATAGTGACGTTGGCGTTATCTTTTGAGATCACCTCCTGCGACGGAATATCCAGCACTTGCTCCATCATATTGATCTTTCTGCCAATTCTGTCCATAAACGGTACAACAAGGCTTAATCCCGGCTGCAGGGTTTTGGTGTAACGTCCAAAGCGCTCCACCGTCCACTGGTATCCCTGCGGAACGATTTTGACGCCCGCGCCGACGATCACCAGCGCGACGAAAATGAGAATAGGGATAAGAATGAGCATAGCTAAACCTCCTGTTGCGTTGTCCATAAACCGATTTTGCTGACGAATTAAGCGAATTATACCTGATTCAGTAAAGCATGTTCCCCCCTTATTAATTACAGGGATACACTATCGCTATAAAAATATGAACAACGGATGCGCAATAAATGACAGAACGTAGCATGTTGCTTGAGTTAAAGCAGGTCGGTTACCGGACTGCGACGACAAAAATAGTGAATAACATCAGTTTTACGCTGCAACGCGGCGAATTTAAGTTAATTACCGGTCCTTCTGGCTGCGGAAAAAGTACGTTGTTGAAAATGGTGGCCTCGTTAATAAGCCCTGATATCGGCGTGATTCTTTTTGAGGGGCAGGATATTACTACTCTGAGTCCGGAAGCCTATCGCCAGCAGGTTTCTTATTGCGCTCAGACGCCAGCGCTATTTGGCGATACGGTTTACGATAACCTGATTTTTCCCTGGCAAATTCGCCATCAGCGCCCGCAGCCGACAGCCTTCGCAGATGATCTGGCGCGTTTTGAACTGCCGGAGACGATTCTGCAAAAACCGATTGCCGCGCTTTCCGGCGGGGAAAAACAGCGTATTGCTCTAATTCGTAATCTACAGTTTCTGCCGAAAATACTGTTACTCGACGAAATAACCAGCGCGCTGGATGAACATAACAAACGGAATGTGAATGATATTATTCATCGCTATGTTCGCGATAAGCAGGTCGCTGTCTTGTGGGTAACGCATGATAAAGATGAAATTCAACACGCGGATAAGGTGATAACGTTAACGCCATCTGCCGGAGAGATGCAGGAGGCGCGTTATGAACGAGCATAATATTACCAATACCTCGCTGGCGTTATCGATGCTGCTGGTGGTGGTCGCGATGCTCATCAGTCACAAGGAAAAGCTGGCGCTGGAAAAAGATATTCTGTGGAGCGTATGCCGGGCGGTGATACAGCTCATTATTGTCGGCTATGTACTGAAATACATCTTTGGCGTTAATCATGCCGCCCTGACGCTGCTGATGGTGCTGTTCATCTGTTTTAACGCCGCCTGGAACGCGCAAAAGCGCAGTAAATATATCGATAAGGCATTTCTCTCCTCGTTTATCGCCATCACCGTCGGCGCCGGACTAACGCTGACGGTACTGGTGCTTACCGGTTCGATTGAATTTGCGCCGATGCAGGTGATTCCCATCGCTGGCATGGTCGCCGGTAATGCGATGGTAGCGGTAGGGCTGTGCTACAACCAACTGGGGCTACGTTTTCACAGCGAGCAGCAGCAAATCCAGGAAAAGTTAAGTTTGGGCGCAACGCCAAAAATGGCCTCCGCCGGGCTTATCCGCGATAGTATCCGCGCATCGCTTATCCCGACGATCGACTCGGCAAAGACCGTTGGGCTGGTGAGCCTGCCGGGGATGATGTCCGGGCTGATTTTTGCCGGGATCGATCCGGTAAAAGCGATTAAATATCAAATTATGGTAACGTTTATGCTGTTGTCGACAGCCAGCCTGTCTACCATCATTGCCTGCTATTTAACCTACCGGAAGTTCTATAATTCGCGTCATCAGTTGGTAGTGATGCCGCTCAAGAAATCATGATAGTTGCCGAATGATGGCGCAAGCGCCTTATCCGGCCTGAGGACGACAGGTAGGCCAGATAAGCGCGCCATCAGGCAAGAGAGGATTAATACAGTAGCGCGTACAACTGGCGGCGGTATTTCGACGCCAGCGCGTCGCCGGTGCCGAGCGCGGCAAGGATCTCCTGGAAGGTTTTGCGCGTCTGTCCCTCGGCGGCGGTAAGATCTTTTCTCAGATGGCTGAACAGCAATTCCAGCGCTTCTTCATTACGTCCGACCTGGTGCAACTGCAACGCCAGTTGCGTTGCCAAAGCCGCATCCTGCGGATTCTCCGCGACTTGCTGCTGAAGTTGCTGAATTTCCGGCGTATCCGCCGCCTGTTTAAGCAGTTCGATCTGCGCAACCAGCCCCTGATAACGGGTATCCTGATCCTGTAGCGGTATAGTTTTTAACACCGCTTCGGCCTCTTCAGAGCGGTTCAGCGCAATTTGCGCTTCCGCCAGTAACAGGCCAATCTCACTGTTCTGCGAAGAGAGCTGCCAGGCGTCTTTGAGCAACGGCAGCGCGTCAATGTAGTTGCCCTCCTGCATTAACTGCATCGCTTGTTGCGCTTTTAGCTCTTCTTCACGCGGCAGTACTTTATCCAGCAGAGCGCGAATTGCCTCTTCCGGCTGCGGCCCCTGGAAACCATCGACCGGTTGGCCATTCTGGAACAGATAGACTGTCGGGATGGCGCGCAGACCAAACTGAGCGGCGATCATCTGTTCGGCGTCGCAGTCCAGCTTTGCCAGAATAAACTGACCGTGGTACTGGGCAGCCAGACTTTCCAGCACTGGCGTTAATTGCAGACAGTGTTGGCTGCGTTCAGACCAGAAATAGAACAGTACCGGCGTGGTCATGGACTGCTCTAAGGTCTGCTGCAGGTTGGATTCATTAATATTGACAATGTTCTGTACGGACATGGCGTCGCTCTCTTTTGTCTGTGTCACGTTTACATGGGGGCTGACGGGCGCGCTTCAACTCAGCTTTGTAAAATTTTATCCAGCATCCGGCCCGGCAATATGCGTTTCAGCGCCATCACCGCCCAGGTGACCAGCGTAACAGGATAGCGCAGCCTGGGTTTATCGCTTGCAAAAGCATGACGTACTTTCGCTACTACCGCGTCAGGATCGCGGGTGAAACGTGCGGCGATGCCGGGATTTTCTACCGGTTTATCACGCTGCGTCTGGTTAACGTTATCGGTAAAACGGGTACGAATCGGCCCCGGTTCTATCAGGCTCACTTTAATGCCTGTGTGCCGTAGCTCCATACGTAGCGCGTCAGACCAGGCTTCGAGCGCATATTTGCTGGCGGCGTAAGCGCCGCGCCCTGGGGTGGAAATCAGCCCCATTACCGATGAGGTCATCACAATGCGTCCTTCGCCATGCGGCAACATGGCGGGAAGTAAGCGCATAGTAAGCTGATGCGCACCGAAGAAATTACTGGAAAACTGTTGCTCCATCTGCTCACGGCTGATGGTGGAAAGGGGGCCATATACGCCGTAGCCGGCATTGTTAAAGATCCCATACAGACGATTATCGGTCAGGGCGATCACTTCATCGGCGGCACGATCCACGCTTTCAGGGGAGTCGAGATCGATCAACACGCCGGTAAATCCCATACTGTTCATCCGGGCGACATCATCAGGTTTGCGGCAGCCCGCCAGGATTTGAAAGCCCTGGCGTTTAAGTTCAAGCGCGCTGTCCAGACCGATTCCGCTGGAACATCCTGTTATTAAGACCGATTTTTGCATAACTTTACCTGTCAGGATCTCCGTTGATTTAAGAGTCGTGTTTAACTATATCCGTCATACTTCAAGTTGCCTGTGCGTTCGTTTACTCCAGTCACATAGGTATCTGTGCTCCTGGAAATTCTCTTACGTGCCGCCTTCATGCAACTCGAATGATTCAGGAGAGAAAAGGGGTCAACTGCTTCGCCATCCAGTCAGCAATAAACGGCTGGGCGTCGCGGTTGGGATGAATACCGTCATCCTGCATCCACTGTGGTTTCAGATATACCTCTTCCATAAAAAACGGTAACAGAGGAATATCGAACTCTTTGGCGAGCTTAGGATAAATGGCGCTAAAGGATTCATTATAACGGCGACCGTAGTTAGCGGGCAGATGAATTTGCATCAGTAACGGTTGGGCATCGGCGGCTTTCACCGTCTGAATGATTTTACGTAGCGTCTGTTCGGTTTGCGCAGGCGCAAAACCGCGTAGGCCATCGTTGCCGCCAAGCTCCACCACTACCCAGCGCGGGTGATGCTGTTGCAACAGCGCCGGCAAACGCGCCAGTCCCTGCTGCGAGGTATCACCGCTTATACTGGCATTAACGACCGACGTTTTGTTTTGCCATTTATCATTAAGGAGCGACGGCCATGCCGCGCTGGCGGCCATACGGTAACCGGCGCTGAGGCTATCGCCCAGAATTAATAAGGTGTCTGCGGCGGCGGCACGGAAAGTTAACAGGATCAAAAACAGGAAGGGCAAATGCCAGCGGAAAACAGTGTTGAAGTTCATCGTCTCAGGAAGTCCGTCGGTCAGGGTGAGCATGAGCTTTCCATCCTTACCGGAGTTGAACTGGTTGTCAAACGCGGCGAAACCATTGCGCTGATTGGCGAATCAGGATCGGGAAAATCTACGCTGCTGGCGATTCTCGCCGGACTGGATGACGGCAGTAGCGGAGAGGTCAGTCTGGTGGGGAAACCGCTTCACCAGATGGACGAAGAGGCGCGGGCGCAGCTTCGCGCTCAGCATGTCGGTTTTGTTTTTCAATCCTTCATGCTTATTCCTACGCTTAACGCGCTGGAAAACGTTGAGCTACCGGCCCTGCTACGCGGTGAAAACAGCGGTCAGAGTAAGGCGGGGGCGAAAGCGCTGCTCGAACAACTGGGACTGGGAAAACGGCTTGACCACCTTCCGGCACAGCTTTCCGGCGGCGAACAGCAGCGCGTAGCGCTGGCGCGCGCGTTTAACGGGCGTCCTGATGTGCTGTTTGCCGATGAGCCGACGGGCAACCTTGACCGTCAGACCGGAGATAAAATCGCCGACCTGCTATTTTCGCTTAACCGCGAGCACGGCACCACGCTGATTCTGGTGACGCACGACCCGGCGCTGGCGGCGCGCTGCGACCGGCGGCTGCGGTTGGTCAACGGTCAGTTACAGGAGGAGGCATGATAGCCCGCTGGTTCTGGCGCGAATGGCGCTCGCCGTCGCTGATTATTGTCTGGCTGGCGTTGAGTCTGGCGGTGGCCTGCGTACTGGCGCTCGGCAGTATCAGCGACCGGATGGAAAAAGGGTTAAGTCAGCAAAGCCGCGAGTTTATGGCAGGCGATCGGACGCTGCAAAGTTCGCGGGAGGTACCGAAAGCCTGGCTTGAAGAGGCGCGTAAACGCGGCCTTAACGTGGGCGAGCAGTTAACCTTTGCGACCATGACGTTTGCCGGCGATACGCCGCAACTGGCCAGCGTGAAGGCGGTAGATAGCGTTTATCCGATGTACGGCGAATTGCAAACCCGTCCAGGCGGAGTGAAAGCGCAGCCGGGTAGCGTACTGCTGGCGCCGCGTCTGATGGCGCTGCTTAATTTGAAAACGGGCGATACCATTGATGTCGGCGACGTGACCTTGCGTATTGCCGGTGAAGTGGTGCAGGAGCCGGATTCCGGGTTTAACCCTTTTCAGATGGCGCCGCGTCTGATGATGAATATGGCCGATGTGGAAAAAACCGGTGCGATACAGCCGGGGAGCCGCGTGATGTGGCGGTATAAATTCGGCGGAACGCCGCAACAGCTTGCTGGCTATGAAAGCTGGCTGTTACCGCAGCTTAAACCGGAACATCGCTGGTACGGACTGGAGGAGGATGACGGGGCATTGGGGAAATCGCTCGAACGTTCGCAGCAGTTTTTGCTGCTTTCGGCGTTATTAACGCTACTGCTGGCGGTAGCTGCCGTCGCGGTGGCGATGAGCCATTACTGCCGTAGCCGCTACGATCTGGTGGCGATTTTAAAAACGTTGGGCGCGGGCCGGGCCCAGTTGCGTAAACTTATTATCGGACAGTGGTTGATGGTGCTGGGGCTTTCCGCCGTCACGGGAGGCGCGATTGGGTTACTGTTTGAAAACATATTGCTGGTGCTGCTAAAACCGGTATTGCCCGCCGATTTGCCGCCCGCCAGCCTGTGGCCCTGGCTGTGGGCGCTGGGCGCGATGACGGTCATCTCTCTGCTGGTCGGTTTACGGCCTTATCGATTGTTGCTGGCGACCCAGCCGCTACGGGTGCTGCGCCGCGATGTTGTTGCTCGCGTCTGGCCGTTAAAAATTTATTTGCCTGTTGCCTGCGCTGTCGTGGTGGCGCTGCTCGCCGGATTGATGGGCGGAAGTATGCTGTTGTGGGCGGTTCTGGCGGGCGCCGTGATACTGGCGCTGCTGTGCGGTCTGGTGGGCTGGATGCTGCTTAACGTGCTGCGCGGCATGACGTTGACGTCGCTACCGCTGCGTCTGGCCGTCAGCCGACTTCTGCGTCAGCCGTGGTCAACGTTGAGTCAGCTTTCGGCGTTTTCGCTTTCGTTTATGCTGCTGGCGCTCTTGCTGGTGCTGCGCGGCGACCTCCTTGATCGCTGGCAACAGCAGCTCCCGCCGGAAAGTCCGAACTATTTCCTTATCAATATTGCTTCAGAACAGGTTGCGCCGCTGAAAGCCTTTTTGGCAGAACATCAGGTGATTCCGCAGACGTTTTATCCGATTGTGCGGGCGCGGTTAACCAGGATAAACGGTAATCCGACGGAAGGTCAGCAGGATGAGTCGCTCAACCGTGAACTGAATTTGACCTGGCAGGATACGCGCCCGGCGCATAACCCGCTGGTCGCCGGTCACTGGCCGCCAAAACCGGGCGAAGTCTCCATGGAAGAGGGGCTGGCGAAGCGGCTGAACGTCAAACTCGGCGATAGCGTAACCTTTATGGGCGATACCCAGGCGTTTAGCGCTAAAGTTACCAGTCTGCGTCAAGTGGACTGGGAAAGCCTGCGGCCCAACTTTTTCTTCATTTTTCCTTCCGGGGCGCTGGACGGGCAACCACAAAGCTGGTTGACCAGTTTTCGCTGGGAGAATGGCAACGGCATGTTAACGCAGCTTAACCGCGAGTTTCCTACCGTCAGCCTGTTGGATATCGGGGCGATCCTGAAACAGGTGGGACAGGTGCTGGAGCAGGTCAGTCGGGCGCTGGAGGTGATGGTTGTGCTAGTCACCCTCTGCGGCATGTTGCTATTACTGGCCCAGGTACAGGTCGGGATGCGTCAGCGCCATCAGGAGCTGGTGGTGTGGCGCACGTTAGGAGCCGGAAAGAAACTGTTGCGTACCACACTCTGGTGCGAATTCGCCATGCTGGGATTAGTTGCCGGGTTGGTCGCCGCGATTGGCGCGGAAACGGCGCTGGCGATCTTACAAATCAACGTTTTTGATTTCCCCTGGGAGCCGGACTGGCGTTTATGGGGCGCACTGCCGTTTTGCGGCGCGCTGCTGCTTTCCGTATGCGGCGGCTGGCTTGGCGTTCGTTTGCTGAAAGGCAAAGCGCTATTCCGACAGTTTAGCGGATAATTCATGATGTGAATAATTTCGCGCCGGTTTTTAAAACGGCGCGTACTTTTTTAGTCGCACAAATTGCTAACTCCTTGATTTTTAGTAGCACAAATCATTAAAAAATACACAACACGTAAGGTTTTATAACAGTTATTATTTGCCTGCTAAATGATTTGGATTGGCTATCTATCAAGGAAAATATAATGACAATTAAAATAACAGCGTTGGCGGCATCGATCGGCGCGGCAGTGGCTTTCATGCCTTTCGCCACTCAGGCGGAAATCACCGTTTTAAAACAAGATCCCCAGGCGGGTAATCCACTCAGCCGACTCAATTTCACCGTTGGCGGGAGTATTCGTCCGCAGTTCCAGAATATGACCGGTAATGACGGCGCGAACGGTTATAAACGTAATGGTTTTGATGGCGGGACGCGTTTCCGCTTCGCCGCGGATTATTATCTGTTTGATGATATCAGTTGGATTAGCTATTACGAGCTGGGCGTCAATATCCCTGCGGTATTTGACTGGGATAACCATTATGCGAAGGGCGCGACTGATACCACTCGCCGTATGCTGTATACCGGCTTCAAGAGCGCGACGTGGGGAACGCTGACCTTCGGTCAACAGAACAGCATTTATTACGATGTGGTGGGCGTAAAAACCGATATCTGGGATTACGACATGATAGGTCAGGCGCCGGGCAACGGGATTAACGGCGACTACGATGGTTCTTACCGCACGCGTAAGTCATTGAAGTATAAGAAAAGCATTGGCAATGTCGATCTCTACGCGTCTTATCTGTTCAGCGACGATTATAATGCCAATAACGGCCTGAATTACAAACGTAAAGGCGGCGGTTCTTTAGGCGCGGATTACCATCTCACCGACGATCTGACCTGGGGGACGGCATGGAACTATACCCGTGCGGAGATGCGCGGCAACGGCAATAAAACTTACGATCAAAATATTGTCGGTACCGCGTTAAGCTGGACGCCGGAAAACTGGACTATCGCCGCAGGCGGCGGTTGGTATCAGAACTTTATGACAACCAAAAAAGTGTCTGTGAATGATTACTTTGCCGGCGATGCGTGGGGTCTGGAATATTTTGTCGGTTACGCTTTCCCGATTGGTCAGTATGCCGTGAAAGCTATTCAACCGTACTTTATGGGCGACCGCATTGAATATGTGAATGGCCGCGACTATCTGCGCACCGATAACGGCGTGGGGATCACCTTCCAACTGGATTATGGTTTCCGCGTTGATTATGAACATGTTTTCACCTCCAGCACTGATAATCTGGGCGATATGAACCTGGTGCGTCTGCGTTACGATTTCTAAAGCGTTTTCCTGTGCCGGATGTTGGCGTTAAAACGTCTTATCCGGCATTTCCCTTTACGCCATTCCCGCCTGACACACGCCTGAGCGCCTGCCTCGTACATTTAACGACACACCAGGAAACATCATGAAATAATTTCAAGGACAGCAGGCTGTGATCTGTGTCATGTTAAGAAATAGCCTTTCGTTTGGGCCAAAACAGACGATGCCGCATGAACGGCATCCGGCACAGCATCACACTATTTAAAATGGAGAAATTATGGGATTGCGTCAGAGTTTACGCATTGCGGCCAGCACGCTATTACTGGCCTGCGGATTACAGTTTGCCCATGCCGATGGTTCCCCGCAAACGATCGTATTTGGCGTCGCGCCAGGGCCGTATGGCGACATGGTGAAGCAGGCGATTGCGCCGACATTAAAAGAAAAAGGGTATAAGGTCGTGGTGCGCGAGTTTAGCGACTATGTCCAGCCCAATATGGCGTTAGCTAACGGCAGCATCGACGCCAACCTCTTTCAACATACCCTCTATTTTGACAAATTCACCGCTGACAAAGGGCTGAAGCTCAGCAAACTTATTGTGGTACCGACCGCCGGGATGGGCTTCTATTCACGTAAAATCAACAGTCTGGATGCGCTTAAAAAAGGGGACATTATTACCCTCTCCAACGATCCGACCAACCTGGCGCGCGGCCTTCGCTTCCTGCAATCGTTGGGGCTTATCACGATTAAGGACAATATCGATCCGACCAAAGCCTCTGAACGAGATATCGCCAGCAATCCAAAAGGACTGGTTTTCAAACCGCTGGAAGCCGCACAGCTACCGCGCACGCTGGATGGCGTGACCGGCGCGCTGGTTAACGGGAACTTTGCGGTGGCGGCAGGACTGGATCTCTCCAGCGCGATTAAGCAGGAACACCTGGATGAGAATCTGAAAAATATCATTGCGGTACGCAGTGAAGATGCCGATAAGCCGTTTGCCAAAGATATTGTCGAGGCGGTGAAATCGCCGGCTTATCGCGCGGTCATCGACGATCCAAAGAATATTTATAGCGCCTTCCAGAAACCGGAATGGATGACCGCGACACCCTGATCGCAGCGGTAGCCATCCCCAATTTCTGAGGTGAATATGATTGAAATAGAAAAAGTCTGCGTCGATTTTACCGCCGGTCGCGGTACCCCCACGCGCGCGGTGGATGATGTGAGCCTGCATATCGCCGCGGGCGAGATTTTTGGCATTGTCGGTACCAGCGGCGCAGGAAAAAGCACTCTGCTGCGTACCCTGAACGCCTTAACGCGTCCCAGCCAGGGGCGCGTCAACGTCAACGGCGTGGAAATTTCGGCGCTGGACGGAAAAGCGTTACGCCAGGCGCGGCAGCGTATTGGTATGATTTTCCAGCATTTTAACTTAATGCATACCCGGACAGTGGCGCAAAACGTTGCGTTTAGCCTGAAAGCGGCTGGCTGGGAACGCAGCAAAATCGCGCCGCGGGTGGCGGAAATTTTAACGCTGGTGGGCCTTGCCGATAAAGCGAACCGTTTCCCGGTACAGCTCAGCGGCGGGCAAAAACAGCGGGTGGGGATAGCCCGCGCCATCGCTAACCATCCGGATGTTTTGCTGTGTGATGAACCGACTTCCGCGCTGGATCTGGAAACTTCCGCCACGATTCTGGCCCTGCTCAGACAGATCAACGCACAGCTCGGGATTACTATTGTGCTGATCACCCATGAAATGAACGTGATCAAATCTATTTGCGATCGCGTGGCGGTGATGTCGGGCGGTAAGGTTGTGGAATCGGGCGAGGTGTTTGATGTGTTTGCCCACCCGCAACACGCTTTCACACAGCAACTGGTGTCTCATACCCTTAATTTGACCCTGCCGGAACGTTTACGGGAACACCTGCCCGGGCAGTTGCTGAAAATTTTGTTTATCGGCGATTCGGCGGAGCAGCCGGTACTGTCGGAGGTGGCGATCAAGTTTGGCGTCGCGGTCAATATCCTGCATGGCAAGATTGAATATATCGGCGAACGCGCGTTGGGCATTCTGGTGGTGCAATTAATCGCGCCGCATAATCCAACGGCGGTGGCCGCCGCCGTGGAGCATATCCGTCAACGTACCGCACAGGTGGAGGTGATCCGTGGATGATTTATTGCCGGATTTAACGCTGGCGTTCAATGAAACTTTCCAGATGTTGAGTATTTCAACGGTGCTGGCGATTCTTGGCGGTCTACCGCTCGGTTTTCTGATTTTTGTCACCGATCGTCATCTGTTCTGGCAGAACCGTTTTATTTATCTCGTCGCCTCGGTTCTGGTGAATATTATCCGCTCGGTGCCATTTGTTATTTTACTGGTGCTGTTACTGCCGCTAACGCAGCTTTTGCTGGGCAATACGATAGGCCCGATTGCAGCCTCCGTCCCGCTGTCGGTGGCCGCAATCGCGTTTTATGCACGCCTGGTAGATAGCGCGCTCCGTGAAGTCGATAAAGGGATTATTGAGGCGGCGCTGGCATTCGGCGCTAGTCCGATGCGTATTATCTGTACCGTACTGTTGCCGGAAGCCAGCGCAGGGCTGCTGCGCGGCCTGACGATTACATTGGTAAGCTTAATCGGCTACTCGGCGATGGCCGGGATTGTCGGCGGCGGCGGGGTAGGCGACCTGGCGATTCGCTATGGCTACTACCGTTACGAAACCGAAGTGATGGTTGTTACCGTAGTGGCGCTGATTGTGCTGGTTCAGGTCGTTCAGATGCTGGGCGACTGGCTGGCAAAACGTGCCGACAAGCGCGACAGACACTAAGCCGGCTCAATGTAGCGTCAGCCGGCAATAAAAGTAAGCTATTGCGCTTTTAGCCAGTTGGCAACGTCTTGCCATGGGCCGCGAAAAACGATATTCGCGGCTTTTTTCTCCAGTTGATAGCGATACATTGGGTCGTAATATTCGTTAAGTAGCGGAACCAGCCATGCCATATGGCCGTCGGTGCTGCCGCTGGATAATTGCTCTGCCAGCGCCCTATCCAGCGTGTCCGTCAGTTCGGCAAAGCGTTGCAACCCCAGACGGCGGCGAATAGCGAACAGTCCATGATGAAGATATTCACTATACGCCTGCCAACCGGCTTCATCGCCGTAGGCGTGGGTGAAGTCGTGATGCATACGGATGAAATACTCTTCACGCAGTCGTTCCAGACGAAGCGCAAACGGATCTTCCACTACCGCAATGGGGGCCTGCGCCATTCTTTCGCGTAAACACTCAGGCAGATGGTTGGCGCCGATCGTTCGCCCTTCATCTTCCAGTACCCACCTTTTTAGCGTCTGACGCGCGTTAATTTTCAGCAATTCAACGGCAAGTTTGTTTTCAAAACTGGCCTGGCTGAGCTGGGGGTTCAGCGTGCGGCCAAAAGAGGAGCCGCGATGACGCGCGAGACCTTCCAGATCCACGCCGTTGGGCTGTTGTCGCACCAGTTGCGTTTTGCCGCTGCCCGTACAGCCGCCAATTAAAAGTATCGGTTTTTGCGCCAGTTGCCAGGTCGCCTGAATTGCTGTCTGGCGCAGCGCTTTATAGCCGCCTTCAATAAGCGGGCAGTCAATCCCTGTTTCTTGCAGCCAACGTTGTACGATATGTGACCGCTGACCGCCGCGCGCGCAGCACAGATACCCGTTGGGGAAACGTTGATACGCGGCTTTCCAGGCCTCAAGCCGCTGCTGGCGAATGTCGCCGCAAACCAGCCGATGCCCCAACGCTAACGCCGCATCCGCGCCCTGACGTTTGTAGCAGGTGCCGACGGCGGCTCGCTCGTCATCCATCATCAATGGCAGGTTGATAGCGCCCGGCATGGCACCCTGTTCAAACTCAATCGGCGCGCGTACATCAATTAAAGGCGTATCGGCAAGGAGGAGCGCGCGATAGTCCTGTGCTTTTTGTCTGTCTTGCATAACGTAAAACGTAACCTTAAATCATCCTTTGCGCTATTTTACGCGCCAATTCGCAAAGTGGCTTGATTTTTAACAGCGTACGGTATTGAAAATGGATAAAAAACCGGCTATTTCGGGTTGCCGTTGGGTAAATAATTTCACAATGTCTTCTACCGCTTTGCCTCCGCCAAATTTATGCCAGGCGAGGCTTAACGGTGAGGGCGGACGCATCGTAGGGATGGTACAGCTTACCAGTTCGTTTTTGTCGATCAGCGTTTGACAAAGCGGCTGCGGGACAAAACCGATACCGACGCCTGCCAGATGAGCGGCGATTTTGGTTTCCATATCAGGCACGATAATTTCCTTCTGCCCCGGAAGGCGCCAGGCTACCCGCTTGGTCAGCGTACGTGCGCTGTCTTCGATATTAATTGCCGGGAAACGGCGCAACTGCGCTTCTGTTAGAGGCCCGCTGACGTGAGCTAAAGGATGATCCGCGGACATCACAAAACGCCATTGTACGGAACCTAAAGGGTCGAGCATAAAGGTATTAGCCAACGGCTCGGTGCCAGTTACGCCAATCGCCAGCGAAAAACCTTCATACAGGAGCGAATCCCAGACGCCCATATAAATTTGCCGGGAAAAGTGAAACTGGGTGAAAGGGTAACGCGCATTAAGCCACGATAAGAGACTGGCGACCGCTTGCGGGCTATAGAGCAGGTTATTCACCACAATATTGACCTGACGCTCTACGCCGTCGTTAACCTGGCGTAGCTCGTCAGGCATGCTGTCCAGCCACGCAAGCCAGTCTTTTGCCTGAGAGAGAAGGTGAGAGCCCGCCGCCGTCAACGAGACGCTTCGCGTTGTGCGAAAGAACAGCCCTACGCCGGTATTTTCCTCCAGCAGTTTGATGCGGTAGCTAATGGTTGCCGTGGTTTTACACAGACGCTCCGCCGCTTTGGAGAAACTCCCCGTTTCGGCAACGCTGATAAAGGTACGCAGTGTTTCCGGGTCAAACATCGTCAGACGCCTCCTTACGATCCTGATAAAACCAGAATTGTTTTCCTATGATTTTTAAGTAGTTTTACATAATAGCCATGTTTGATTTGTGGTCTAAATCTACTTTTGGAAAAATATTCCAACTTTTATGTTGATGTTAAATCCCGAAGGTTTTAGATTGCATGGTATTGAAACCGGACAGAGTCCAAACCGCGGTTAAACGGAATCGAGCTACAAGGGAAAAATAATGAAACTTGAGGTATTACCGTTAGATCAGAAGACGTTCAGCGCTTATGGCGATGTTATTGAGACGCAGGAACGTGACTTTTTTCATATAAACAACGGGTTAGTTGAGCGATATCACGACCTGGCGAAGGTTGAAGTTCTGGAGCAGGATCGCACGCTGATCAGTATTAACAGGGCGCAACCGGCCGCGATGCCTATTGTGGTACATGAACTGGAACGTCATCCTTTAGGTACGCAGGCGTTTGTGCCGATGAACGGCGAGGCTTTTGTCGTTATTGTCGCGCTCGGCGATGATAAACCCGATCTCTCCACGCTGCGGGCGTTTATTAGCAATGGACGGCAGGGCGTCAATTATCACCGTAATGTATGGCATCACCCGCTGTTTGCGTGGCAGACGGTTACCGATTTTCTGACGGTGGATCGCGGTGGCAGCGATAACTGTGATGTTGAAAGTATCCCGACACATGAACTCTGTTTTGCGTGACGCTATTGGCCTTCTTGCATAAGATGAACATATTGTTCATTGTTTATGCTCATATTTTGGGCCGGAGTTAACGTAAATATGACGGAAGTAAGACGACGCGGCAGGCCAGGACAGGCAGAGCCGACTGCGCAGAAAGGCGCTCAGGCGCTGGAGAGGGGCATAGCGATATTGCAATATCTCGAAAGAAGCGGCGGCAGTTCATCAGTTAGCGATATTTCCGGCAGCCTGGATTTACCGCTTTCTACGACGTTTCGCCTGTTAAAGGTACTGCAAGCGGCTGATTTTGTGTACCAGGATAGCCAGCTTGGCTGGTGGCATATTGGTTTAGGCGTATTTAATGTGGGCTCTGCGTATATTCATAATCGCGATGTCCTCTCGGTGGCCGGACCCTTTATGCACCGACTTATGCTGCTTTCTGGCGAGACGGTCAACGTAGCGATTCGCAACGGTAATGAAGCGGTGTTAATCGGTCAAAAGGAGTGCAAATCGATGGTCAGAATGTGCGCGCCCTTAGGGAGTCGTCTGCCGTTACATGCTTCCGGCGCCGGAAAAGCGCTGCTTTACCCGCTCACCGAAGAAGAGCTGGTGGGGATCGTCGTCAATACCGGTTTGCGGCGGTTTACGCCGACCACTCTGGTGGATTTACCTATCCTGCTTAAAAATCTGGAGCAGGCGCGTGAACAGGGCTACACCGTCGACCAGGAAGAACATGTTGTCGGGCTGAATTGTATCGCCTCCGCTATCTATGACGATGCGGGCAGCGTGGTCGCCGCTATCTCGATATCGGGACCGGCTTCCCGGCTGACGGAAGATCGCTTTATCAGCCAGGGTGAACTGGTACGGGATACCGCGAAAGACATCAGTACGGCGCTTGGGCTAAAACCCCCTGTAGCCTGAGCCGCATCCCGCTCGCTGGAGCGGGACTTTTTTAAAATTTTTAAAAGTTGGAAACTTTTTCCAATAAAAAGAGGTAGCAATAAAATGGCAAAAATGAGAGCCGTGGATGCGGCAATGTATGTGCTGGAAAAAGAAGGTATCACCACAGCATTCGGCGTTCCTGGGGCTGCAATCAACCCCTTCTATTCTGCAATGCGTAAGCATGGAGGCATTCGCCATATACTGGCGCGTCATGTGGAAGGCGCTTCGCATATGGCTGAGGGCTACACACGTGCGGCGGCAGGTAATATTGGGGTCTGCCTGGGCACTTCCGGCCCGGCGGGAACCGACATGATCACCGCGCTCTATTCCGCTTCTGCCGACTCCATCCCGATTTTATGCATTACCGGCCAGGCGCCACGAGCGCGTCTGCACAAGGAAGATTTCCAGGCAGTCGATATTGAAGCGATTGCAAAACCAGTCAGCAAGATGGCAGTGACGGTTCGTGAGGCGGCGCTGGTGCCGCGCGTATTACAACAGGCTTTTCATCTGATGCGCTCAGGCCGCCCAGGTCCTGTGCTGGTTGATTTACCGTTTGATGTCCAGGTTGCGGAGATCGAATTCGATCCGGATATGTATGAGCCGCTGCCGGTATATAAGCCAGCCGCCAGCCGCGTACAGATTGAAAAGGCGCTGGAGATGCTGATTCAGTCCGAGCGTCCGGTAATTGTCGCGGGCGGCGGGGTTATTAACGCCGACGCCGCGCCACTGCTGCAGCAGTTTGCCGAACTGACCAGCGTACCGGTGATCCCTACTCTGATGGGCTGGGGCTGTATCCCGGACGATCACCCCTTAATGGCGGGGATGGTCGGCCTGCAAACGGCGCATCGCTACGGCAACGCCACTCTGCTGGCATCTGATATGGTTTTTGGCATCGGTAACCGTTTCGCCAACCGTCATACGGGGTCCGTTGAGAAATATACTCAGGGGCGAAAAATCATCCATATCGATATTGAACCGACGCAAATTGGCCGCGTGTTGTGCCCGGATCTGGGCATCGTTTCGGACGCCAAAGCGGCGCTAACGTTGCTGATCGATGTCGCGCAGGAGATGCAAAAGGCGGGGCGTTTGCCATGCCGGAAGACCTGGGTGGACGAATGCCAGCAGCGTAAACGGACTTTGCTGCGTAAAACTCACTTTGACAACGTGCCAGTGAAGCCGCAGCGCGTCTATGAAGAGATGAACAAAGCCTTTGGTCGCGATGTGTGCTATGTCACCACCATTGGATTGTCGCAAATCGCGGCAGCGCAGATGCTGCATGTGTTTAAAGACAGACACTGGATCAACTGCGGCCAGGCGGGGCCTCTTGGCTGGACAATCCCGGCGGCATTAGGGGTTTGTGCTGCCGATCCGCAACGCAATGTGGTGGCGATTTCCGGCGATTTCGACTTCCAGTTCCTGATTGAAGAGTTAGCCGTCGGCGCGCAGTTTAACATCCCGTATATCCATGTGCTGGTTAACAACGCTTATCTTGGTCTGATTCGCCAGTCGCAACGCGCATTTGACATGGACTATTGCGTGCAGCTCGCCTTTGAAAATATCAATTCCAGCGAAGTGAATGGCTATGGCGTTGACCATGTAAAAGTGGCAGAAGGGTTAGGCTGTAAAGCAATTCGTGTCTTTAAACCGGAAGATATTGCGCCTGCATTTGAACAAGCTAAAGCGCTGATGGCGCAATATCGCGTTCCGGTGGTGGTGGAAGTCATTCTGGAACGCGTAACCAATATTTCCATGGGCAGCGAACTGGATAACGTAACCGAGTTTGAAGAAGTTGCGGATAGTGCGAAAGATGCGCCAACAGAAACCTGTTTTATGAAATATGAGTCAGGGAGGTAATCGATGTTACGTTTCTCTGCCAATCTTTCTATGCTGTTTACGGAATATGATTTCCTGGAACGCTTTGATAAAGCGGCGTTGTCGGGATTTCGCGGCGTGGAATTCATGTTTCCCTACGATAACGACATCGAAGTGTTAAAACGTAAGCTCAGGGATAATAATCTGGAACATACGTTACATAATTTACCGGCTGGCGACTGGGCGGCTGGCGAACGTGGAATTGCCTGTATTCCTGGGCGCGAAGAAGAGTTTCGCGATGGCGTAGCGGCCGCAATCCGCTATGCACGTGCGTTAGGCAATAAGAAAATAAATTGTCTGGTGGGTAAAACGCCGTCAGGATTCTCCGCAACGGAGATCCACGACACGTTGGTCGAAAACCTGCGCTATGCGGCAAATATGCTGGCGAAAGAAGACATTTTATTACTTATCGAACCTATTAATCACTTTGATATGCCGGGGTTCCATCTCACCGGCACTCAACAGGCGTTAGCATTAATTAAGGATATCGGCAGCGATAATATCAAAATTCAGTATGATATTTATCACATGCAACGCATGGAAGGGGAATTAACGCAAACCATGACGGCATGGGCCGATAAAATAGGCCATTTACAGATTGCTGATAACCCGCGTCGCGGCGAGCCGGGGACCGGGGAAATTAATTATGACTTTATTTTTAATGTCATTAAACAGTCTGGTTATGATGGCTGGGTTGGCTGTGAATATAAACCACTGACTACCACGGAAGCGGGATTATCGTGGATTAATCAGTACCGTTAAAACGCAGAATAATTCGGGCAGCGCTTTTTTTTCCACTGTGTTGGAAAGGGATTGTGTTGCCTGAATCTGGAAACACCGAAAGCAATAAAAGAGGTTGTATATGAAACTGGGATTTATTGGCCTGGGAATTATGGGCTCGCCAATGGCTATCAATTTGGCACGCGCCGGTCATCAATTACACGTTACGACTATTGGTCCGGTCGCGGACGAACTGCTCTCGCTGGGGGCGGTAAATGTTGAGACTGCACGTCAGGTAACTGAATTTGCAGACATTATCTTCATAATGGTGCCGGATACGCCGCAGGTTGAAGAGGTGTTATTTGGCGAACACGGTTGCGCCAAAACATCGCTTCAGGGAAAAACCATCGTCGATATGAGTTCTATTTCTCCTATCGAAACCAAACGTTTTGCCCAGCGCGTTAATGAAATGGGCGCTGATTACCTGGATGCCCCGGTTTCCGGGGGAGAAATCGGGGCGCGTGAAGGCACTCTGTCGATTATGGTCGGCGGCGAGCAGAAAGTCTTTGACCGCGTTAAACCGCTCTTTGACATCCTGGGAAAAAATATCACCCTGGTGGGCGGCAATGGGGATGGGCAAACCTGTAAGGTGGCTAACCAAATTATTGTTGCGCTGAATATTGAAGCGGTTTCTGAAGCCTTAGTGTTTGCTTCAAAAGCAGGCGCCGATCCGGTACGCGTGCGCCAGGCGTTAATGGGCGGGTTCGCCTCTTCACGCATTCTGGAAGTTCACGGCGAGCGGATGATCAACCGGACGTTCGAGCCTGGTTTCAAAATCGCGCTTCATCAGAAAGACCTTAATCTTGCATTGCAAAGCGCAAAAGCGCTGGCGCTGAATTTACCGAATACGGCGACCTGCCAGGAATTATTCAATACCTGTGCGGCAAATGGCGGGAGCCAGCTTGATCATTCGGCAATGGTACAGGCGCTGGAATTAATGGCCAATCATAAATTGTCCTAATTATGTGTATCGCTGCGGCTGCAGCGATACCTGTTCACAAGGAACACTCTGTAAAGGTGAAGAACATGAGTGAAACTAAAAAATCCGGAATTGATTACTGGAAACAAATTGTTGTCGTAATGAGTCTGGGCTGGGTAGCGATTTGGATCTATCGCACCGTGCTTACGCCAATTTATCCAGAAATTCAGGCATCTTTAGACAATGTAAGTAATGCTGAAATAGGCGCCATTGCAAGTTTTTACTTTTTTGCTTACTGCAGTATGCAAATCCCTTGCGGAATATTGGTCGATAAATTCGGTCAAAAAATCATGCTGATGGCCGGATTTACGCTTTTTATTATTGGTACACTCTGTATCGCGAAAGCCAATGGCCTGACCATGATCTATATAGGGTCGCTAATGGCAGGCGGAGGATGCGCTTCTTTCTTTAGCTCGGCTTATTCACTCTCTTCGGCAAACGTGCCGCAGGCCCGTCGGGCATTAGCCAATGCGATTATCAACAGCGGGTCGGCTATAGGGATGGGGATTGGCTTAATCGGTTCCAGCGTATTAGTAAAAAACATGAGCATGGCCTGGCAGAATGTACTGTATATCGTGGCCGCGATATTAGTAATCATGCTGTGCGTTTTTACGCTGGTCATTCGTGGTAAAGCCAAAAGCGACTCTGCGCAAGCGGAAAAGCAAACCCAAACCGTTACGGAAGATGAGAAACGCGCGCCTTTATTCTCTGGTTTATTGTGTAGCGTTTACTTCCTCTATTTCTGTACCTGCTACGGTTATTATTTGATAGTGACCTGGCTGCCCTCTTATCTACAGACTGAAAGAGGATTTGATGGCGGAGCTATCGGGCTGGCATCAGCGCTGGTGGCGGTAGTTGGCGTACCGGGGGCGTTATTTTTTAGCCATCTGTCAGATAAATTTCGTAACAGTAAAGTTAAGGTTATTCTCGGTCTGGAAATTGTGGCAGCAGCAATGTTGGCGTTTACGGTTTTGTCCCCGAATACCACGATGCTGATGGTCAGCCTGACGCTATACGGCTTGCTGGGGAAAATGGCGGTAGACCCGATCCTGATCTCCTTTGTATCTGAACAGGCTTCGGCAAAAAGTCTGGGAAGAGCTTTCAGCCTTTTTAACTTCTTTGGCATGAGTTCAGCGGTTGTCGCCCCAACGTTGACCGGATTTATTTCGGATGTAACGGGGTCGAAAGAGATCAGTTTTGTGATTTCAGCATGTTTAGTGGTCACCGGAACGCTGATCTTTGCTGTCGTCACTTTATATAAAAAGAAAGCAACGCAACGTATTGCTTCAGCTTAAAAATAATTATATCTACTAATTCTTTATTTTATATTTATTTGTTCCTCATAGCTAAACCCATAACAACGTTATCCGATGCGTGAAAAGAGGGATTTATGGAACATCAAAGAGAGCTATACCAGCAGCGCGGTTATAGCGAAGACTTATTACCTAAAACAGAAACCCAACGAAACTGGAAGGCATTTAACTATTTCACCTTATGGATGGGATCTGTACATAATGTGCCAAATTACGTTATGGTCGGCGGTTTTTTTATACTGGGGCTATCAACATTTAATATCATGTTGGCCATTATTATCAGCGCATTATTTATTGCGGCGGCGATGGTAATGAATGGCGCGGCAGGCAGCAAATATGGCGTTCCTTTTGCTATGATATTGCGAGGTTCTTACGGCGTCCGCGGCGCGCTATTCCCTGGATTATTGCGAGGGGGAATCGCGGCAATTATGTGGTTCGGCTTACAGTGTTACGCGGGATCGCTGGCATTTCTTATTTTGATTGGGAAGATCTGGCCAGGATTTCTGACATTAGGCGGAGATTTCAAGCTGCTGGGTCTTTCACTGCCAGGACTAATTACTTTTCTAATTTTTTGGATTATTAACGTTGGCATCGGTTTTGGCGGTGGTAAAGTATTAAATAAATTTACCGCTATTCTCAATCCATGTATTTACATTGTCTTTGGCGGCATGGCTATTTGGGCAATATCGCTGGTCGGCATTGGCCCGATTCTGGACTATCTGCCTTCAGGCGTGCAAAAAGCAGAGCACAGCGGCTTTCTGTTCCTGGTGGTGATTAACGCCGTAGTCGCCGTCTGGGCTGCGCCAGCAGTGAGTGCGTCCGATTTCACGCAAAACGCGCATTCATTTCGCGCTCAGGCATTGGGACAAACACTGGGGCTTATCGTAGCGTATATATTATTCGCCGTAGCCAGCGTGTGCATTATTGCCGGAGCCAGTATTCATTATGGTATGGATACCTGGAACGTGCTGGATATTGTGCAGCGCTGGGACAGCCTGTTTGCTTCATTCTTTGCGGTGCTGGTGATTCTGATGACGACAATTTCAACCAACGCCACCGGTAATATTATACCTGCGGGGTATCAAATTGCGGCGCTTGCCCCGACAAAGCTTAACTATAAAAATGGCGTAATGATTGCCAGTATTATCAGTCTACTGATTTGCCCATGGAAATTAATGGAGAATCAGGACAGTATTTATCTGTTCCTCGATATTATCGGCGGTATGCTTGGCCCGGTAATCGGCGTAATGTTAGCTCATTATTTTGTGGTAATGCGTGGAAAAATTAATCTTGATGAGCTGTACACCGCCAGCGGTGATTACAAATATTATGATAATGGATTTAACCTGACTGCATTTTCAGTCACCCTGGTCGCAGTTATTCTGTCATTAGGCGGCAAGTTTATACCATTTTTGGAGCCTTTATCCCGCGTGTCCTGGTTTGTAGGCGTAATAGTTGCGTTCGTTGCTTATGCGCTATTGAAGAAACGCACGGGTTTTGAAAATACAGGAGAGAAAAAACTCGCAGGTTAAATATTGAAAAAGCATTAAGCGTATTTAATGAAGTGTGCGCTATTTAAAAACTATCTGTATCCATACAAGGAGTTTGTTATGTCTTTTGATTTAATTATTAAGAACGGTACTGTCATCTTAGAAAACGAAGCGAGAGTTATCGATATCGCCGTCCAGGGCGGAAAAATCGCCGCGATTGGCGAGAACCTGGGGGAAGCGAAAAATGTGCTGGATGCGACGGGATTGATCGTTTCGCCGGGCATGGTTGACGCGCATACCCACATTTCTGAACCGGGCCGTACCCACTGGGAAGGCTATGAAACCGGTACCCGCGCGGCGGCGAAAGGCGGTATTACCACGATGATTGAGATGCCGCTCAATCAGCTGCCGGCGACGGTCGATCGTGAGACGATTGAACTCAAGTTTGACGCGGCAAAAGGTAAATTGACCATCGACGCCGCGCAGTTGGGCGGTTTGGTTTCTTATAACCTGGATCGGCTTCATGAGCTGGACGAAGTGGGCGTTGTCGGCTTCAAGTGCTTTGTCGCCACCTGCGGCGATCGTGGCATCGATAATGATTTTCGCGACGTTAATGACTGGCAGTTTTACAAAGGCGCGCAAAAATTGGGGGAAATGGACCAGACGGTACTGGTACATTGCGAAAATGCTCTGATTTGCGATGAGCTGGGCGAGGAAGCTAAACGCGAAGGTCGCGTAACGGCGCATGATTATGTCGCCTCACGTCCGGTATTTACTGAAGTGGAAGCCATTCGTCGCGTGCTGTATCTGGCGAAAGCGGCAGGTTGCCGTCTGCACGTTTGCCATATCAGCAGCCCGGAGGGGGTAGAGGAAGTAACGCGCGCGCGTCAGGAAGGCCAGGATGTCACCTGTGAATCGTGCCCGCACTATTTTGTCCTCGATACCGATCAGTTCGAAGAGATTGGCACCCTGGCAAAATGTTCTCCGCCAATTCGCGACCAGGAAAACCAGAAAGGGATGTGGGAAAAACTGTTTAACGGCGAAATCGACTGCCTGGTATCCGACCACTCTCCATGCCCTCCGGAAATGAAAGCAGGCAATATCATGCAAGCATGGGGCGGAATTGCCGGACTGCAAAACTGCATGGACGTCATGTTTGATGAAGCGGTGCAAAAACGCGGTATGTCGTTGCCGATGTTTGGCAAATTAATGGCGACCAACGCCGCCGATATTTTTGGTCTGAAACATAAAGGACGTATTGCCCCCGGCAAAGATGCTGACCTGGTCTTTATTCAGCCTGACAGCAGCTATGTTCTGAAAAATGAAGATCTGGAATATCGCCATAAAGTCAGTCCGTATGTTGGCCGTACTATTGGCGCGCGTATTACCAAAACGATTTTGCGCGGCGATGTTATTTATGACATCGAGCATGGCTTCCCTGTGCCGCCAAAAGGTCAGTTTATCCTTAAACATCAGCAGTAATCCGGTGTGATTTAATGCCCGTCGTCACGACGGGCATTCTCTATTTTAAGGTGTGGATATGTTCCCTGTTATTAACCGCGAAAGTGTATTGTCCGGCTTTCAGTGGTTTTTCTTTATTTTCTGTAACACGGTTGTGGTTCCCCCTACCTTGCTGTCCGCTTTTCATCTTCCCGCTGATAACTTGTTAATGCTCACACAATACGCTTTTTTGACCACCGCGTTGGCCTGCCTGGTTCAGGCATTTTGCGGCCATCGCCGTGCCATTATGGAAGGGCCGACAGGACTGTGGTGGGGCGCTATTCTTACGATTACGCTTGGCGAGGCGTCTCGCGGCACGCCGCTGAACGATATCGCCTCCAGCCTGTCGGTCGGGATCGCGATCTCCGCGATGGTGACGATATTTATCGGCATTAGCGGCTTAGGACACCGTCTGGCTCGCCTGTTTACGCCGGCGGTGATGGTTTTTTTCATGCTGCTTTTGGGCGCGCAGCTGACCTCAATATTTTTTAAAGGCATGCTGGGGCTGCCTTTTGGCATTGCCGATACCAGCGCCAGAATCAAATTGGCCCCCTTTGGGTTGGCGGTCGCGGTGATGTGTTTTATCCTCGCGATGATTATTTTCCTGCAACAGCGTATCTCCCGTTACGCGTTACTGGTAGGGACCGTGGTCGGGTGGGGGCTATGGCGGTTATGCTTTCCTTCATCACACTTACCGCCGGGTGAATTAAGCTGGCGATGGTTTCCGCTGGGCAGCCACGGCACGCTGATGCCGGGTATTATTGTGACGGCGGTGATGACGGGGTTAGTCAACATCAGCAACACTTACGGCGCCATCCGCGGTACCGATATCTTTTATCCGCATCAAGGGTCGGGCAGTTCTCGTTATCGCCGAAGCTTTATGATTTCCGGACTGATGACGTTAGTGACTGTGCCTTTCGCGGTCGTGCCTTTTTCGCCTTTTGTGTCTTCCATTGGTTTATTAACGCAAACCGGCGACAGTTCTCGCAAATCTTTTATCTGCGGTAGCGCGCTGTGTCTGCTGGTTGCCATTATAACGCCGTTAACCCGCTTATTTTGCGCTATTCCACTGGCGATCAGCAGCGCCGTTATGCTGGTCTCTTATTTACCTTTACTTTATTCCGGTTTGGTTTTTAGCCAGCAAATTACGTTTACCGCGCGGAATATTTATCGCCTGGCATTACCGCTTTTTGTCGGCATTTTTTTGATGGGGCTTCCTCCGGTCTATTTACAGGATCTTCCACTGATGATTCGTCCTCTGCTTAGCAACGGATTACTGGTGGGAATCTTACTGGCAGTGCTTATGGAAAATCTTATTCCGTGGGAACGCATTAAATAACGTGAGAAAAAAAGGAGACATGATGAAGATTGTAATTGCGCCAGATTCATTTAAAGAGAGCTTAAGCGCTGATAAATGCTGTCAGGCTATTAAAGCGGGATTTTCAACCGTATTTCCTGATGCGCGCTATGTCTGTTTACCGATCGCCGATGGTGGAGAAGGAACCGTGGATGCGATGGTGGCTGCGACCGGCGGGAAACGGGTTTCTGTGGACGTTAGCGGGCCGATGGGGGAAAAAGTAAACGGATTTTATGGCCTGACCGGCGACGGCAAAACGGCGATTATTGAAATGGCGGCGGCGAGCGGATTGATGCTGGTGGCGCCCGAGGCGCGTAATCCGCTGCTGGCATCCAGTTTCGGCACCGGCGAATTGATTCGTCACGCCCTGGACGCGGGGATTCGCCATATTATTCTGGGTATCGGCGGCAGCGCCACGGTGGATGGCGGAATGGGAGTAGCGCAGGCGCTCGGTGTGCGTTTTCTGGACGCGCAGGGAACGCCGCTTGGCGCCGGAGGGGGCAATTTATCGCGCCTGGCGAGCATTGACCTGCAGGGGTGCGATCCGCGAATTTCAGCGTGTCGTATTGAGGTCGCCTGTGATGTTGATAACCCGTTAGTGGGGCCACGCGGCGCGGCGGCGGTATTCGGTCCGCAGAAAGGGGCGACGCCTGAAATGGTTGAGACGCTGGAAAATGGATTACGTAATTATGCCCGTGTTTTACATGCCCTGACCGGACGCGACATGTCTCAAATACCGGGCGGTGGAGCGGCCGGAGGAATGGGGATTGCTGCTATCGTCTTCCTGGAAGCGGAAATGAAGCCCGGTATTGAGATTGTTATGCAGGCGGTGAAGCTGGAGGAGGCGGTAAAAGAGGCCTCGCTGGTGATTACCGGAGAAGGGCGAATCGACTCGCAAACGGCGGGAGGAAAAGCGCCGATAGGCGTTGCGTCAGTGGCGAAACGGCATCACGTCCCGGTTATCGGCATTGCCGGCGTACTGGGCGACGGCGTGGAAGTGGTCCATCGCCACGGTATTGATGCGGTATTCAGTATTTTGCCGCGGCTGGCGCCTTTGCCGGAAGTTCTGGCGAACGGTGAACAAAATCTCTACCACAGCGCCTGTAATATTGCCCGCGTCATCAAACTTGGCCAGGACATCGGGACTCGTTAAGCATAAAAAAAGCCACGGTTCTCACCGTGGCAAAATCCAACATAGCTAAATTAAAAATAATCAGGAGGGCTGTCCGCCGTTAAATCATAACGTCGCGGTTACAGTCTTTGGAGTAGATGTAGCTGAATGCTTCGCCACGACCTACACCGTATCCGGCCTGCAGGGAATAAGCGCCCATGAAGATGTAGTCGCCTTTTTTCACCGGCACCCAGTTGTTGTCGAGGTTATAAACTCCCTGGCCGGAAAGGATATAAGCGCCATGTTCCTGGACGTGGGTTTCAATATAGCCGTGGCTGGCGCCCGGTTCGAACGACAGAATATGCATATTCATATCGAAGCCCAGCTCTTTAGGCAGGAAATCCAGCAGAATAACATCTTCCATGCCTTCATAATGAATACGCTCCAGCTGGCTGGCATTGCCGGAAACCAACCACGGGGCATGCCCCTCGACAGGAGTATAGCGGCGTTTATATAAAAATAGCTGGCTGTCTTCCGTTTGAGCGTTGCTAAAGGTCATCATCTCGCCCGGTGGACAATAGAGGTATCCGCCCTGGGTTAAAGAGAATGTTTTTCCTTCTGCTTTAGCTTCAATATTTCCCGCAATGACATAGAGAAAAGTTTCAATCCCCTCGCCGCCAAAGCCCTGCTGGTTGCCGCCATTCTGATGTAAGGTGACCAGATAATCGACGAAAGAAGCACCCAGCTTCGGCGTCGAAAGGATGGTGACGTCACAGTTTTCAAAGCCGGGAATAATATTTTTCACCAGACCGTCCGGCGTTAAGAGCGCATAGTTACCGTGTTTCACAATGGCGCGGTTCGCCAGTAAATCATCGCGGTAACCCGTGACGTTATTCAGATATCCCATTGATGGCTCCTTATTTTTGCCAGGCAAGTTGATGCAGCATTAATGCCAGAGTTTTGACCCCTTCAGCAAGGTCATTAATGTTGGTACGTTCCGCCGGGTTATGGCTGATACCATTAATGCTGGGGACGAAAATCATACAGGTAGGGACGCGCGGCGCGAAAATTTGCGCGTCATGACCTGCGCCGCTATGCATTATGCGATAGTTCAGTTGTTCGGTTTCACACAGCCTGGTGAGGGCCGCGACCAGTTCGGCGTTCATCGGCACCGGCGCTTCGTCCATCCACAAATCGATATCGATGCTGATATCCATTTCATCGCAGATGGCGCGCATATCGTTTTCCAACTGTTCGGTAAATTCGCGAAGTACCGCGGCGTCCGTATGCCGGCAATCGATTGTAAATGTGGTTTTTCCAGAGACAACATTGACCGTATTCGGCTGCGGCTCAACTTTGCCGAACGTTAATACCAGGGGATCGCCATGCTGTTTGGCTTTTTCAATGGACTGACTGCAAATACGACTGAAGGCATGCACCGTATCGCGACGATAGCCCATTGGCGTTGTGCCTGCATGGTTGGACTCGCCGTTGAGCGTCACCGTGTAGCGACGTTGCCCGACGATGGCGTTGACGACGCCAATCGACTGTCCGTTGCTCTCCAGAACGCAGCCTTGCTCAATATGCAATTCAACAAAGGCGCGGATATCGGTTCGCGCAGCGAGCGGCGCGGCGGGAAGGGTAAATCCGCACGCCTGCATAGCGTCGACAAAGCCTGTGCCTTTGGCGTCCTGGATATGGCGTACCTCTTCAGGATTCGCCAGGCCAAAAATGTTCTTGCTGCCCCAAAAAACGTAAGGGAAACGGCTGCCTTCTTCCTCAGCCATTGATACTACCTCGACGGTGCGCAGCGGCGCGCCGTAGGTCGCTTTTAGCCAGTCGAGCGCCAGCCAGGCGGCAAGCGCGCCGAATTGCCCGTCCAGATTGCCGCCGTTGACGACCGTATCAATATGCGAACCGCTTAAAATCACCTGCTCCGGAAATTGTGTGCCGCAAAGGCGGCCATATAAATTTCCGACGTCATCAAAGCGTGTTTCCAGACCGCTTTCTGCCATTCGCTTTTTAAACTGCTGCTGTGTTTCCAGCCACTCAGGCGAATAAAGTAAACGCGTCATTCCGCCCGTAGGATCGGCTCCAATGGAAGAGAGCCAGGGCAATGTTTCTTCTATCGCGTGGCGAAAATGCTTTATCATAGAAAATTCCTGTTTCAATAATTATTGGGCAAAGGGATTTTTTGTTTCGTATGACTTGAGATAGAGGGCATCGGAAATCAGATATTGATAAATATCATCAACAATATCGATACCATTCATATCGGCATTTTTCTGTTTAATATCCTGATCCTGTCCAGGATAATAAACCTGTTTAAAACCGGGGGCGGGCTTCACGGCATTGAGTTCCTGCATGGTCTGACTAATATGTTTGCGGAATAATTCACAGGAAGAAAAGAACGCCGGATTAATGACCAGATGAAGTTGTCCTAAATTGCGTCCGGCGTGTAAATCTTCATACATCGAACTGACCTGGCGGCCAAACGGCAGCCCCAGCAGAATACCGGACAGAATATCGATCATCATCATCAGGCCGTAACCTTTCGGGCCTGCGGCGGGTAATAACGCATTGACGGCAAAAGGATCCTGTGTCGGCGCGCCGTTTTTATCAACGGCCCAACTCTCCGGAATGGACTCATTGCGGGACCGTGCATCGAGGACTTTTCCCCAGGCCTGCACGGTGGTGGCCATATCAAAGGTAATGATGTCATCGCCTTCGCCCGGCGCGGCAAAGGCCAGCGGATTAGTGCCATAGTAAATATCCGCCCCGCCAAACGGCACGACCATAGGATCGGACTGACAGATAGACAGACCAATCAGGCCTTCGCGAGCAGCCTGGCGGACGAAATAAGAGATGGCGCCGCTATGGCCCATTCTGCTAATGCCGACAACCGCGACGCCATTTTTTTTGGCTATTTCAATAGCATGCTCCATTCCCATTTTGGCTGCGACCTGTCCGGCAGCATTATCGGCATGCAGTATCGCCGTACAGGGACCGGTATTCTCAATGCGGAACATCGGCTCCCGGTTGGTGCCGCCTTTTGAAATTCGTTCGGCATAATATTCAACGCGTACGGCGCCATGTGAGTGAATACCTCTGGCATCTGCATAAACCAGTACGTCGGCGACGATGGCGGCGTGCTCACGTTTTAGTCCGGCTTTATAAAGCTTATTTTCGATAAGCTGATGGAGTGTTTCCCGACTGATTTTCATCTGTCTTCCTTTTTAACGACGGTGTGAAGCATGACTGCGATTAACATACCGGGAAAATAAAATGATTATGTGATCCAGACAGGCAAAAAAATATAATTAGAATTTATTTGATAATCAGGCGGGTTTTATCTTTTTGCTTAAATAAAAAGCTTTTTTAGAAAATCATAACTAATCCTTTAGCCGTTGTTTGAATTCTTTTGTTAATAAATTTGATGTGACGTTAATCACTCTATTTACCCTCCCGGATATATACCGTGAAGCGCACATTAACACTGCTCGTGCAATTGCAATGGGTGCAATTATTAAGGAGTTGTTATGATCCACGCCTTTATTAAAAAAGGGTGTTTTCAGGACTCTGTCAGCTTAATGATTATTTCTCGAAAGCTGAGTGAGTCCGAAAATGTTGATGATGTATCGGTAATGATGGGAACGCCTGCGAATAAGTCGCTGCTGGAAACTACCGGTTTCTGGCATGACGATTTTCATGGCGCTACGCCCAATGACATTTGCGTGGCGATTCGTACCGAAGCGGTAGATGACGGCATTACGCAGGTGATTGTGCAACAGCTCGAAGAAGCATTGCAGCAGTTGGCGCAGGGAAGCAGCGGCAGCCAGTCGTTAATCCAGGTCAGACGCTGGGAAAGCGCCTGTCAGAAACTGCCAGAGGCGAATCTGGCGCTGGTATCGGTGGCCGGCGAATATGCGGCGGAACTGGCAGAGCAGGCGCTGGATCGTTCGTTGAACGTGATGATCTTCTCCGATAATGTCACGCTGGACGATGAAATCAGACTAAAACGCCGGGCGCGTGATAAAGGACTGCTGGTCATGGGGCCGGATTGCGGCACTGCTATGATCGCCAATACGCCGCTGGCTTTCGCTAACATCATGCCAGAGGGCAACATCGGGGTGATTGGCGCTTCCGGCACCGGTATTCAGGAGCTCTGTTCACAGATTGCGCTGGCGGGGGAAGGGATTACCCATGCCATCGGGCTTGGCGGACGCGATTTGAGCGCCGAGGTCGGCGGGATCAGCGCGCTAACGGCACTGGACATACTCAGCGCGGATGAAAAGAGCCAGGTGCTGGCCTTTGTCTCCAAACCGCCTGCCGATGCGGTTCGTCAGCATATTATCGCGGCGATGAAAGCCACCGGGAAACCCGTTGTAGCGCTGTTCTTAGGGTTTTCCTCCCCCGTTGCGCGTGAGGAAAACGTCTGGTTTGCCTCGACGCTGGATGAAGCCGCCCGACTGGCATGTTTATTGTCTCGCGTGACGTCGCAGCGTAAAGACATGGTTTCAACAGGCGGCGTGATTCGTGGCCTCTATACCGGCGGAACGCTGGCGGCGGAAGCGGCGGGGCTGCTGGCCGGCTATCTGGGCGTCGCGGCGGATACGGAACATCACCATGGCATGATGCTTGACGCTGACGGCCACCAGATTATCGATCTGGGCGATGACTTTTATACCGTTGGGCGACCACATCCGATGATTGACCCGGCGTTACGTAATCAGCTTATCGCCGGGCTTGGCGCACAGCCGCAGGTACGCGTGTTATTAGTGGACGTCGTTATTGGTTTTGGCGCGACCGCCGATCCCGCCGCATCGCTGATTCAGGCCTGGCAGAAGGCATGCGCCGCACGCGCCGGCGACCAGCCGCTGTTCGCCATCGCAACCGTCACCGGAACGGAACGCGATCCTCAGTGCCGCTCGCAACAAATCGCCGCGCTCGAAGATGCCGGCATCACGGTAGTGGATTCTCTTCCCGAAGCCACTCTGTTGGCCGCGGAACTGATTCGACCCACTCTCTCTTCCACTCATCCAACAGCTCCCCGGTTACTGGAAGCGGTAGCGGTGATTAATGCCGGGTTACGTAGCTTCGCGCTGGATTTACAGGCTGCCGGTATGCCCGTGGTGCACTACCAGTGGGCGCCTGTCGCTGGCGGTAATAAAAAACTGGCTCGTCTGTTAGAACGTTTGCAATAAGGGGTTCCCATGTTTACATCAGTGGCGCAAGCCAACGCTGCAGTCATCGAACAAATTCGTCGCGCACGTCCGCACTGGCTGGATGTGAAGCCAGCTTCTTCATTAATTAGCGTGCTCAATCAGGGGAAAACGCTTCTTCATGCCGGGCCGCCGATGCGTTGGCAAGAGATGACCGGCCCGATGAAAGGCGCCTGTATCGGCGCATGCCTGTTTGAAGGATGGGCCAAAGATGAAATGAGCGCGCTCGCGCTGTTAGAGCAGGGAAAGGTCAACTTTATTCCCTGCCATCACGTTAACGCCGTGGGGCCGATGGGCGGTATTACGTCAGCCAGTATGCCGATGCTGGTCGTGGAAAATATCACCGACGGCAATCGCGCGTACTGCAATCTCAACGAAGGGATCGGCAAAGTGATGCGTTTCGGCGCCTATGGCGAGGATGTTCAGCAACGTTTGCGCTGGATGCGTGATGTGCTGATGCCGGTATTAAGCGCGGCGCTGGGACGTCTGGAGCGGGGGCTCGACCTGACCGCAATGATGGCGCAGGGCATTACGATGGGAGATGAATTCCACCAGCGCAATATCGCTTCTTCCGCATTGCTGATGCGCACGTTGGCGCCGCATATCGCCCGTCTGGAACATGATAAGCAGCAGATAGCGGAAGTGATGGATTTTCTGAGCGTCACCGATCAATTCTTCCTTAATCTGGCGATGGCCTACTGTAAAGCCGCCATGGACGCGGGCGCGCAGATTCGCGCCGGCAGTATTGTGACGGCGATGACCCGTAATGGCGATATGTTTGGCATTCGGGTTAGCGGTCTGGGCGACCGTTGGTTCACCGCGCCTGTTAATACGCCGCAGGGGCTATTTTTTACCGGTTTTTCGCAGGATCAGGCCAACCCGGACATGGGCGACAGCGCCATTACTGAAACGTTTGGTATTGGCGGCGCTGCGATGATTGCCGCGCCTGGCGTAACGCGTTTTGTCGGTGCCGGGGGAATGGAAGCGGCGAAATCTGTTTCTGAAGAGATGGCTGAAATTTATCTCGAACGCAACATGCAGCTACAAATCCCCGGCTGGGATTTTCAGGGGGCCTGTCTGGGACTGGATATCCGCCGCGTGGTCGAGACCGGAATTACGCCGCTGATTAACACGGGTATCGCGCATAAAGAGGCGGGGATTGGCCAGATTGGCGCGGGAACCGTCCGTGCGCCGCTGGCCTGTTTCGAGCAGGCGCTGGAAGCGCTGGCGGAAAGCATGGGCGTAAGTTAAGAGAGCGTCTCATGAAACGTATCCATCCTCTTATGGCAAGCCGACAATCGGCGGATTATCGGCAACCCTGGCAGATGTCAGGGGTATGGCGTCGCTCTATTAATTTTGTGGCGAAAAGCGGTGAGTTATTAACGCTTCACCGTCGGGGGAGCGGCTTCAGTCCGGGAGGGTGGATACTGCGCGGCGGCGATTTTGACGCATTGCGCGATGTGCTCACCGATGGCGAAAAACCGCAGTCAACCGCTGCCGGTATTCAGATTGGCGAGTTTCTTTTATGCGAGCCGGAGAGGCGCTGTTCGCTGCGGGTTCCACGCTATCTTGCGTCGCCGCGTCTTAACGCGACGTACATGCAGCGTAGTGAGGAGACGGGACTGTTTGGGCCGTTAACCGTCGCCGCAGCTCAGCCTCTATGTCCGGAACTTCGCCAGTTTTGTCACTGCTTTCAGTCGGCGCTTGCAGGTGCTGCGACTGACTGGCGGCTATGGCTGGGTAAAGGGCCGGGCTTAACGCCCAGTCATGACGACACGCTGACGGGAATGTTGCTGGCGGCCTGGTATTTTGGCGCCATAGATGAACGCGTCGGGCGTAATTTTTTTGCCCAATCCGGCAGCCTTGATCGGGCGACGACGCTCGTGAGCGTCAGCTATTTACGCTATGCGGCTATGGGTTATTTCGCGTCGCCTTTACTCCACTTTATTCATGCGCTGCGACGAGATGCTCGCACAGAAACGGCGATTGACGGACTGCTGGCGCTGGGGCACACCTCGGGCGCGGATACGCTGCTGGGGTTCTGGCTTGGACAACAAATAGTAAAAGGATAGGGAATGAAAACGTTGGTAGTTGCTCTTGGCGGCAACGCATTATTGCAGCGCGGAGAAGCGCTAACGGCAGAGAATCAATATCGCAATATTGCTGACGCGGTGCCCGCGCTGGCGCGACTTGCCCGCTCGTATCGGCTGGCGATAGTACATGGCAACGGCCCTCAGGTCGGCCTGTTGGCTTTACAGAACCTTGCCTGGAAAGCCGTTGAGCCTTATCCGCTGGATGTGCTGGTAGCGGAGAGTCAGGGCATGATCGGCTATATGCTGGCGCAGCGTCTGGCGCTTGAACCCGATATGCCGCCGGTGACTACAGTATTAACGCGGATAAAGGTATCGGCGGACGATCCTGCTTTTCTTGAACCGGAAAAGTTTATTGGTCCCGTTTATTCGCCAGAAGAGCAAATGTCGCTGGAAGCGACTTATGGCTGGCATATGAAACGTGATGGAAAATATCTGCGCCGTGTCGTCGCTTCCCCGGCGCCGCGTCAGATTATCGAAAGCGCCGCTATTGAGTTATTGCTAAAAGAGGGCCATGTGGTGATTTGCAGCGGCGGTGGCGGGGTACCTGTTGCCGGCGAGGGCGAAGGGGTCGAGGCGGTGATAGATAAAGACCTGGCGGCGGCATTGTTGGCGGAGCAGATAGCGGCCGATGGTCTGATCATTTTGACGGATGCGGATGCGGTGTATGAACATTGGGGAACGCCGCAGCAGCGCGCTATTCGTCAGGCTTCACCCGATGAGCTGGCGCCGTTTGCTAAAGCCGATGGCGCGATGGGGCCGAAGGTGACCGCGGTAAGCGGGTATGTGAAGCGGTGCGGAAAGCCGGCATGGATTGGCGCATTGTCGCGTATTGACGATACCCTGGCGGGCAGAGCGGGAACCTGCATCTGTCTGTGATCGCGACGGGCGGCGACAGAGAATGCGCCGCCCACGCTGTTTATTTAAGCTTACTTTGCGCCCAGATAATGCCACTGGCGTATTCGCCCGGCAGGAGCGGAGAGAGTGCTTCCAGGGTGGCGCTAAGACGTGACGTATCGCTGTCGGTCAGATTCAGATGGCCGACTTTTCGCCCCGGACGTACCGCTTTATCATACCAGTGCAGATGTACCAGCGGCAGCTTCAGCCAGTCGTAATTCAGCTCGCTGCCGATCAGGTTGATCATCACCGACGGGGCGTTAATCACCGGCGCGGGCAACGGCAGGCCGGTAATCGCGCGCAAATGCAATTCAAACTGACTGATGCTGGCGCCATTTTGCGTCCAGTGTCCGCTGTTATGCACGCGCGGCGCCAGTTCATTGATTAACAGGCCTTCCGGCGTGATAAAACATTCCATCGCCATTACGCCGACGTAGTTCAACGCCTGCATAATTGCTGACAGCATCGATTCCGCCTGCTCCTGCTGTTCGGCGTTCGCCTGTGGGAACGCGACGCTGGTCCGCAAGATGCCGTCCTGATGCAAATTGTGCGTTAGCGGGTAAAACACGGTACTGCCGTCATGAGCGCGAGCGCCGACTAACGACACTTCGCCGGAAAAATGGATACCGCGCTCAACAATACATTCGCCATAGCAGTCATCCGGCAGTTGCCCGGTTTCGTCCGCGCGTAGACGCCACTGCCCGCGACCGTCGTAGCCGCCAACGCGACGCTTAATAATCGCCAGTTCGCCCAGGCGGTCAAAGATGCCGGACCACTCGTCGGTGCTGGTCAGCAGCTGCCACGGCGCGGTCGCGAGTCCCAGTTTATCGAAAAGCTGTTTTTGTGTCAGACGGTCGGCGATGATCGGAAATACATCGCGATTGACGAAGGCCGGGTGGCGCGCCAGCTCGCGGGTAAGCGCGGTTTCCGGCCAGCGCTCAATCTCTGCGGTAATGACGCTCTGCTGTACCGGCACGGCGGTAGGCTCTGCATCCAGACCAACCGGCCAGACGGCGATACCCAGCGGTTCGCCCGCCTGGCGCAGCATTCGGCCCAGTTGTCCGTTGCCGAGAACGCAAACTTGCTTCATAGCGTCCCCCGCGGATCGGGATTTTCCAGAACTTCATCGGTTTGCGCTTTGCGCCAGTCGGCAATGCGCTGATGCAGTTCCGCGTCGTGTTGCGCCAGAATCTGCGCGGCGAGCAGGGCGGCGTTAGCGGCACCGGCTTTACCGATCGCCAGCGTACCCACCGGAATGCCGCGCGGCATCTGCACGATGGAGTAGAGGCTATCCACGCCGCTTAGCGCAGCGCTTTGTACCGGCACGCCGAGTACCGGGACCAGCGTTTTTGCCGCAATCATTCCCGGCAGGTGCGCCGCGCCGCCCGCGCCGGCAATAATCACTTGATATCCGTTCTCTTCCGCCGTTTCGGCGAAGCTGAACAGTTTATCGGGGGTGCGATGAGCGGAAACCACTTCTACATGGTGCGGGACATCCAGAATTTCAAAAATTTCGGCGGCGAATTGCATGGTAGCCCAGTCGCTTTTGGACCCCATCACGATGGCGACACGCGCCGGATTATTGCGGGAAGACATGCGTCTTAAAACTCCTGTGGTGCGGGACACGCTGCTTTTGAGGTGTCAGAGAATAGCATGATAATCAGGCAAGGAAAACGGTTGCGTGTACGCCGTAACGGACGATTCGACGAACATTTACAGGGGGAAGGCGATTAACTCCACGTTGTCCGGCGTGACTTTTACCATTGAACCTTCATGATGCCATGCGCCTAACACCACGCGGAATGCGGGCTGGTCGTTGACGGAAAGTTCATGCACTGCCGGGCGGTGGGTATGACCGTGAATCAGCCACTGTACGCGGTGTTTTTCCATTTCGGCGACGACGGTCTGCGCATTGACGTCCATAATATCCAGCGATTTGCTGCTGTTGGCGGCTTTACTGCCGGCGCGCATTCTGGCGGCGATACGGCGGCGGATAAACAGCGGCAGGGTAAGGAACAGTCGTTGCACCCACGGATTATGGACTTTGGCGCGAAACGCCTGATATCCGGCATCATCGGTACAGAGCGTATCGCCGTGCATAATCAACACATTGCGGCCATACAGGTCGAGCACTTTTTCCTGCGGCAGTAGAATCATGCCGCTTTCGCGGGCAAAGCGTTTGCCAATCAGGAAGTCGCGATTACCATGAATAAAGAAGCAGGGAACGCCAACATTCACCACCGCTTTGATGGCGGCGGCTATCTCACGATGTAGCGGGTTGGGGTCGTCGTCGCCAATCCAGGCCTCGAAGAGATCGCCAAGAATATACAGCGCGTCGGCCTGACGGGCTTCTACGGCTAAAAAACGCAGAAAACCGGCGACGATCGCCGGTTCTTCCGTTTGCAGATGCAAGTCTGCAATAAACAGTGTCGCCACGATTACTCGCTGACGGTCACGTTTTCAATGATGACGTCTTCTTTTGGTACGTCCTGGTGCATACCGCTACGGCCAGTGGCGACGCCTTTGATTTTATCTACCACGTCCATACCTTCTACGACTTCCGCAAAGACGCAGTAGCCCCAGCCCTGCAAACTTTCGCCGGAGAAGTTCAGGAAGTCGTTGTCTGCCACGTTGATGAAGAATTGCGCGGTAGCCGAGTGTGGCGCCTGAGTACGCGCCATTGCCAGCGTACCACGGGTATTTTTCAGACCATTGTTGGCTTCGTTTTTGATCGCCTCTTTGGTGGCTTTCTGTTTCATGCCCGGCTCAAAGCCGCCGCCCTGAATCATAAAACCGTTAATCACACGGTGGAAAATGGTGTTGTTGTAAAAACCTTCGCGGCAGTAGTCCAGGAAGTTTTTAACTGTTTCAGGCGCTTTATCATCAAAGGTTTTGATTACGATATCGCCGTGATTAGTGTGGAAAGTAACCATTTATGCATCCTGTTCCAAGAGAGTGGTGCTTTAGCCCGCAATGGGGCACATATAGGGGCTTGTTATAGCATAACCGTAAGCTGCGATCACCTTGCAAAGTGTGCTGCTTCGATTACGAATAATATGTATCATACAGAGATTATTACCCACACACGTCTATACGGAATCTTCGATGTTAAAAATTTTTAATACACTGACGCGCCAAAAAGAGGAATTCAAACCCATTCATGCCGGGGAAGTCGGCATGTACGTGTGTGGTATCACCGTTTACGATCTCTGCCACATTGGCCACGGACGCACGTTTGTCGCTTTTGACGTTGTCGCACGCTATTTGCGTTTTCTCGGTTATAAGCTGAAGTATGTGCGTAACATTACCGATATCGACGATAAAATTATTAAACGCGCCAATGAAAATGGCGAAAGTTTTGTCGCGCTGGTCGACAGAATGATTGCGGAAATGCATCAGGACTTCGACGCGCTGAATATTCTGCGTCCGGACAGCGAGCCGCGTGCGACGCACCATATTCAGGAAATTATCGAACTCACCCGCACCTTAATCGAGAAAGGGCACGCCTATGTGGCGGATAACGGCGATGTGATGTTTGATGTACCGACCGATCCGACTTATGGGCAGCTTTCCCGTCAGGATCTTGAGCAGCTTCAGGCGGGCGCGCGCGTGGATGTCGTTGACGTGAAGCGTAACCCGATGGACTTCGTGCTGTGGAAAATGTCGAAAGAGGGCGAGCCGAGCTGGCCGTCGCCGTGGGGCGAAGGGCGTCCGGGCTGGCACATTGAATGTTCGGCGATGAACTGCAAGCAGTTGGGCAACCATTTTGATATTCACGGCGGCGGTTCCGATCTGATGTTCCCGCACCATGAAAACGAGATTGCCCAGTCTACCTGCGCGCATGACGGCGAATACGTCAACTACTGGATGCACTCCGGTATGGTGATGGTGGATCGCGAGAAGATGTCCAAATCGCTGGGCAACTTCTTTACCGTGCGCGACGTGCTGAAATACTACGATGCGGAAACTGTGCGCTACTTCCTGATGTCCGGGCATTACCGTAGCCAACTGAACTACAGCGAAGAGAACCTCAAGCAGGCGCGCGCTTCGCTGGAGCGGCTATACACTGCATTGCGTGGAACGGATAAATCAGCGGCCCCGGCGGGCGGCGAGGCGTTTGAAGCGCGTTTCGTGGAGGCGATGAATGACGATTTCAACACGCCGGAAGCCTACTCCGTCCTGTTTGATATGGCGCGTGAAGTCAACCGTCTGAAGGGCGAAGATATGACCGCCGCGAATGCGATGGCGTCTCATCTGCGGAAGATTTCCGGCGTGCTGGGACTGCTGGAGCAGGAGCCGGATGTTTTCCTGCAAAGCGGCGCGCAGGCGGATGACGGTGAAGTTGCGGAAATTGAAGCCTTGATTCAACAGCGTCTGGATGCCCGTAAAGCGAAAGACTGGGCGGCGGCGGACGCGGCGCGCGATCGTCTCACTGAAATGGGTATTATTCTGGAGGATGGCCCGCAGGGCACCACCTGGCGACGTAAGTAAGCGCTTTTACAGGCCGCTCTATTTGCATAGAACGGCCTGTTTTTTTATTTTTTCGCGCCGGGCGAAAGATAAACACACACCGACTCCCCCAGATTCTGATGTTCACACCCGGGCATTGCCCGGCTGTAATGGGCAATAAAGCGGATGACGCTGTCGCCGCTGTTTAGCCCCACATTTCCTTTTCGCAGCAATTCTGCTGGCTGATCGTCGGTGAAAACGTTAGGGGTGAACAGTTTTGCGCCTAATCGTTCAAAAGTGCCAGCACTAACGATAGAGGGTTGATAACCCTGAAGCTGCAACCAGCGGCGGGCATCATTACGTGACCAAATCTGCGCATCGTTTGCTCGCGCAAACACTTCGAGAAGCCAGCCATTCGAATTCTGATAAGGGCCGGAAAAAGGCCACGCAATCAGGTTATAGCGGGGACTGTGGAAGAGATTGAGTTTGATAGCGCTATGTAAGAGCGTTTGTAATGCCGTCGCGATATCTGAACGCGGGCGCAAAACGGCAATGCTCTGATTCACCAGGTCATCAGCCAGAAACTCATACAGACCTTGTATATAGAGCGCTGATTCAGCGGTTCCGCAAGTATTCAGATTATGGTAAACCCGCCAGTCTCCGTTTGGCTGGCGCATGGCATAGCCAGCATGTGACCAGGTTAAATGTCGGCTCGACATATCTTGCCCCTGGCGAACCAGAATGACGACCGGATCGGATTGACTGTTAAGCTGTTGTTTGAGCTGTAGCGCCTGATCCATTGTCGCTGCGATGCTCTCCGGCGTGTTTGCTTTTTGGTGACAGTTAGCACTGTCTGCATAAGCGTTGAGCGAGATTGCGCTGAGCCACAGGGCAAACGCGAACCGCTTCATTTGGCCGGTACCGTCTGGTTGCTGGAAAGTCCTGCGTCGTCCTGATTTACCATATGGGCAAGGACTTTGCCCTCTTTTTTCAAATAAGCGCCGGTGCCTTCCTGCGTTTTTTCCAGAGTGACTTTATCACCTGCTTTGAGGTTGCCTTCTTTGACGACATGTAGCGGAACTTGCATTTTAATGTCTTTGTTATCGGGGGACTTAGTGGTTAACAGCGCGGTTTTTTGCTTTTTATTTTCGACAACAGATCCAATACTCAGGTTGAGCGGCAGCAGTACGGGGGAGAGTATAATTCCGCTAACCAGTGCGGAACTGCCCACGCTGACAACCGCAGACGATGCCGCATACCATCCAGTGGCAGACATTTCTTCGCTATAGCTGGCGTGGGAAAATGAGAAACAGACGACCGCGGCGGCGAATGTCATTTTATTCATATTGATTCCTTTTAATATGCGTTTTAAGTACCCATAGAAATAACACTAAAATACTTCCCGGCAACCACACCCACAGCAATTCTGAGAGAATGACCTGGTGTCCATACGGCGTGATGTAGCTTGAAAGCGCAAACGGCGCGACTTTAATCACCTGCCAGGGCGCAAAGAAACGTTCATCCGACCACGGCCACAGCCAGCCGACGCCTTTCCCACCCGTGGTTATCGAATCCAGCAGGCTGTGCGACAGCAATGAAACGGTTAAAAACAGCCAGCAGCGCACCTGCCCCGCTCGAAACCATCGTCGTCCCGCGAGTACGCACAACAGGGGGAGGACGAATGCGAAAAGTAAAGAATGGGTAAATCCACGATGGCCGAACACGTTGCCGTAGGCGACGCCAAATTTAAAGGCCAGCACGTCGGCATCGGGGAGCATCGCCAGCACAACACCGGCAAACAGCAGGCGAGGAGGGATAACTTTCAGGCCTAAGCCTGCGCCAAGACACAGAGGAACGGCGGCGTGGGTGATAACGGTAGGCATAGCGATGGTTCACAGGGAAATAGCCATGCTAGCAGTTGGAACGCAGAGGATTAAGTGGATGATTATCTGAAAAGACAGCGTAATCAGGCCGGATAAGACGCTTTGCGTCGCTATCCGGCACTTGTATCAGGCCACGACGTTCACACTTTGGCCTTCAAAGCTAACGGTTTGCCCGGCGACAATTTTGCAGCGTTTACGCGTTTCAACCACGCCATCAACCTTCACCAACCCGTCGGCAATGGCGATTTTCGCCTGCGCGCCGCTTTCGCTCCAGCCTTCCAGCTTGAGCAGATCGCACAGCTCGACGTGCGGGTGCTTGCCTAAAGAGAATGTCGCCATGTTATTTTCCTTGTGGATCGTGATATTCAATGCACGCCTGCAGCGTGTTTTCGATAAGCGTGGCGACCGTCATAGGGCCGACGCCGCCCGGTACTGGCGTGATATATGACGCGCGCGCCGCGGCTTCGTCAAACACGACGTCGCCAACGACCTTGCCATTTTCCAGACGGTTAATACCGACATCAATCACAATTGCGCCTTCTTTAATCCATTCGCCGGGAATAAAGCCCGGTTTACCTACGGCGACAATGAGCAAATCAGCATGCTCGACATGGTGACGCAGATCTTTGGTAAAGCGGTGCGTAACGGTAGTCGTACAGCCAGCCAGCAGCAGCTCCATGCTCATCGGGCGTCCAACGATATTGGACGCGCCAATGACCACCGCATTCAGGCCGTAGGTATCAATATTGTAACGCTCAAGCAGCGTCACAATACCGCGGGGCGTACAGGGACGCAGGCGTGGCGCACGCTGACACAGACGACCGACATTATAAGGATGGAAACCGTCTACGTCTTTATCTGGCGCGATACGCTCCAGCACTTTAACGTTGTCGATACCTGCCGGTAAAGGCAACTGCACCAGAATACCGTCGATCGTGTTATCTGCATTCAGAGTATCGATAAGCGCCAGCAGTTCGGCTTCGCTGGTGGTTTCTGGCAGGTCATAGGAGCGGGAGACGAATCCCACTTCGTCGCACGCTTTACGTTTGCTTGCGACATAAATCTGTGAGGCCGGATTGCTGCCGACCAACACCACAGCCAGGCCGGGAGCGCGAAGTCCTGCTGCGACGCGTGCCTGAACTTTTTGAGCAACCTCAGATCGCACCTGCTGCGCAATCGTTTTACCGTCAATAATCTTTGCTGCCATCAGAGAGAAGATTCCATCTGTTACTTCAAGTCAAAGGGGATGACGCTATTTTGTCAGAAGCGGGCCTCGCTGTCAGTTAACGTTTGTGTTTCCGATGCAAACGCGATGTCTCCCCCGTTCGTTGCCGATGCTGAGACGTGACCCGTAAGCGCGCCATGATTAACCAAAAAGAAACAATTCATCACCCTGGCTATGGTTACCGTAATCCTCGTCGTTAATAGCATCGGGCGGCATAATGCGACATTTTATACAAAATAAGATTAGACCCTTCTTATATCCCAATAAGAATTAGCTTAGGTCATTAAAAGAGTTTGCGGCTATTTTTTATTTAGCGAAATGTTTAATTTATTACCGTGACGAAATGTCATATTCGCAAAGATTAATTACTGCGTCTGATACTCAGGGGAGAAACAGAAAACTAATTAATCTGCGATATCTATCTTTACAGGATGCAGAGATAACTTTTCTGACATGCTATGTCGATAATAATTCAAACGGAGCCGACAGGATGCCGAAACCGGGTGTGTGTAATTCAAGGGAAATCCATGAAACATAAATTAATGACCTCTACTATTGCGAGTCTGATGTTTGTCGCTGGCGCAGCGGTTGCGGCTGATCCTACTCCGGTGAGCGTGAGTGGCGGTACTATTCATTTCGAAGGTAAACTGGTTAATGCAGCCTGTGCCGTCAGCACTAAATCCGCCGATCAAACGGTGACGCTGGGTCAATACCGTACCGCCAGCTTTACGGCGATTGGTAATACGACTGCGCAGGTGCCTTTCTCCATCGTCCTGAATGACTGCGATCCGAAAGTGGCGGCCACCGCTGCCGTGGCTTTCTCTGGTCAGGCAGATAACACAAACCCTAATTTGCTGGCTGTCTCCTCTGCGGACAATAGCACTACCGCAACCGGCGTCGGGATTGAGATTCTTGATAATACCTCTTCACCGTTGAAGCCGGACGGCGCGACCTTCTCGGCGAAGCAGGCGCTGGGTGAAGGCACCAATACGCTGCGTTTTACCGCACGCTATAAGGCAACCGCCGCCGCCACGACGCCAGGCCAGGCTAATGCCGACGCCACCTTTATCATGAAATACGAATAATCCAGTCTGGGAACGCCAGGGAAGGGAGGCGCCTCAACGGAAGAGGCTATCGGGGATAAAAGAGAACATAGCAGATGATAAGGAAAGGCGCGGCGCTAGTGGGGCTTGTTTTGATGTCGCCCGTTATTGCGCAGCCGGTAATGGTGGAGAGCGGGCGTGTTCACCTGCGCGGACAACTGGTCAATGGCGGCTGCGCTGTCGCCACTGAAAGCCAGGATTTGCGCGTACTGATGGGACAGTACCGCACGAATGCGTTTACCGGTCCTGGCAGCTTCGCTCCCGTCAGCGTTCCATTTTCGTTACGGTTAATCTCCTGTAGCGCGGAGGTCTGGCGTCATGTCGGCATTGCGTTTGCCGGCGTTACGCCTGCGGAAGATCCCCATGTTTTTCTGGCCAGCGGCGAGGGTATCGGTAATGCCGGAATCGGCCTGGCATTATTTGATGACCAGCAGCGGCAAATCATACCTAACACGTTACCGCTTCATTACACGCCCATTTTAACGTCAGAAATGACTTTGCATTTTACTGCCCGCTATCGGGCAATTTCAGAAAATATGACGCCGGGACGAATTCATTCAGAAGTGTGGTTTACGCTGGTTTACCCATGAATTTTCTTGCCGACGTGACTCAATGCAAAAGGTATTTTTTACCATGCTGAATAGTATAAAATTAGGCTTTCTTGTTCTTCTCACGTTATTTACTTCGCTGAACGTACAGGCAGCGGGGGGGATTGCATTAGGCGCCACGCGAGTTATTTATCCCTCGGCGGCGAAGCAGACTTCTCTGGCAATCAGTAATAGCGATACTCAAGAACGTTACCTCGTCAATTCATGGATCGAAAATAGCGCCGGGCAGAAAGAAAAAACGTTTATCGTTACGCCGCCTTTATTCGTCAGCGAACCCAAAAGCGAAAACACGCTGCGTATTATCTACGCCGGGCAACCGCTACCCGGGGATCGGGAGTCGTTATTCTGGATGAACGTGAAAGCCATCCCGTCGGTCGATAAAAGTCATATTGAAGGAAAAAACGTTCTGCAACTGGCGATTCTGTCGCGCATCAAACTGTTCGTGCGTCCGGCGAATTTGCCGCAGACGCCGGAAGACGCGCCGACCTTGCTGAAATTTTCCCGTGTCGGCAACCATCTCAAGATAACCAACCCATCTGCTTATTACCTCACGCTGGTCAATATCAGCGTGGGCGCGAAAAAGATTGATAACGTGATGATCGCGCCAAAAAGCGACATGCAAATTCCCTTACCGACTGGCGCGCAGGGCAGCGTGACATTTCAGTCCGTCAATGATTACGGCGCATTGACGTCGGCGACAACGGCCAGTCTCGGTTAAGCAGAGAGCGTGAAGCCACACGAGAACACGATGAAGAAGACAACCTGGTTTGCAGGGCGATTTCCCGGCTATGTATCACCGTTAAGCGGCGTGGCGCTGTCGGTGCTGGCGGCGCTGTGTCCGCTGACAAGCCGCGGCGAAAGTTATTTCAACCCTGCGTTTTTGTCGGCGGATACCGCGTCCGTGGCGGATTTATCTCGCTTTGAAAAAGGTAATCATCAGCCTCCCGGTATTTACCGGGTGGATATCTGGCGTAACGACGAATTCGTAGCGACGCAGGATATTCGTTTTGAGGCGGGCGCCGTGGGCGCCGGCGATAAATCCGGCGGCCTGATGCCTTGTTTTACACCGGAGTGGATTAAACGGCTGGGCGTGAATACCGCGGTGTTCCCTGTCTCAGATAAAGGCGTCGATACCACGTGTATTCACCTTCCTGAGAAAATCCCGGGCGCGGAGGTCGCGTTCGATTTCGCGTTGATGCGCTTAAATATTAGCTTGCCGCAGGCGTCATTGCTCAACAGCGCGCGTGGCTATATCCCGCCGGAAGAGTGGGATGAAGGGATACCCGCCGCACTCATTAATTACAGTTTTACCGGTAGCCGCGGAACAGACAGCGATAGCTATTTTTTGAGTCTGTTGAGTGGTTTGAACTATGGCCCCTGGCGGCTGCGTAATAACGGAGCCTGGAATTATTCGAAAGGGGACGGCTATCATTCGCAACGCTGGAACAACATTGGCACTTGGGTACAGCGTGCCATCATTCCGCTAAAAAGCGAACTGGTCATAGGGGACAGCAATACCGGGAACGATGTTTTCGACAGCGTCGGCTTTCGCGGAGCGCGGCTGTACTCTTCTGACAATATGTATCCCGATAGCCTGCAGGGCTACGCCCCCACGGTTAGAGGAATCGCCCGGACGGCGGCAAAGCTGACGATACGACAGAACGGGTATGTTATCTACCAAAGCTATGTGTCGCCGGGCGCGTTTGCGATTACCGATCTTAATCCTACCTCTTCCAGCGGCGACCTTGAGGTGACGGTAGATGAAAAAGACGGTAGCCAACAACGTTACACGGTGCCTTACTCTACCGTTCCGCTATTGCAGCGTGAGGGCAGGGTGAAGTATGACCTGGTGGCCGGGGATTTTCGCAGCGGCAATAGTCAGCAGTCTTCACCATTCTTTTTCCAGGGAACGGTGATTGCCGGCCTGCCTGCGGGGCTGACGGCTTACGGTGGTACGCAACTTGCCGATCGTTACCGTGCCGTGGTGGTCGGGGCGGGGCGAAATTTGGGCGACTGGGGTGCCGTGTCGGTCGATGTCACACATGCGCGTAGCCAACTGGCAGATGACAGCACCCATCAGGGGCAATCGTTGCGTTTTCTGTACGCCAAATCGCTGAATAATTACGGGACTAATTTTCAATTGCTGGGTTACCGCTATTCCACGCGCGGATTTTACACCCTGGATGATGTGGCATACCGCAGTATGGAAGGGTACGACTACGAATACGATAGCGACGGACGCCGCCATAAAGTGCCGGTGGCGCAGAGCTACCACAATCTCCGTTACAGCAAAAAAGGCCGCTTTCAGGTCAATATTTCGCAAAATCTGGGGGATTACGGGTCACTGTATCTTTCCGGCAGTCAACAAAATTACTGGAATACGGCGGATACCAATACCTGGTATCAACTGGGATACGCCAGTGGATGGCAAGGCATAAGTTATTCGCTGTCATGGTCGTGGAACGAATCGGTGGGGATCTCAGGCGCCGACCGCATTCTGGCATTCAATATGTCCGTTCCGTTTAGCGTTCTGACCGGACGGCGTTATGCGCGCGACACTCTTCTTGATCGTACTTATGCCACGTTTAACGCCAACCGCAACCGCGACGGCGACAATAGCTGGCAGACCGGCGTGGGTGGCACGCTTCTGGAAGGACGTAATCTGAGCTACAGCGTGACGCAGGGTCGTAGCAGTACCAATAGTTATAGCGGCAGCGCCAGCGCTAGCTGGCAGGCGACGTATGGCACGCTGGGCGTGGGATATAACTACGATCGCGATCAGCATGACTATAACTGGCAACTTTCCGGCGGCGTGGTCGGTCATGCGGATGGTATTACGTTTAGCCAACCGTTGGGCGATACCAATGTCTTGATTAAAGCGCCGGGAGCGAAAGGCGTGCGCATCGAAAACCAGACCGGCGTGAAAACGGACTGGCGGGGCTATGCGGTAATGCCCTACGCCACGGTATATCGCTATAACCGCGTCGCGTTAGATACCAACACGATGGACAACCATACCGATGTCGAAAATAACGTCAGCAGCGTAGTGCCGACAGAGGGCGCGCTGGTGCGGGCCGCTTTTGATACGCGGATAGGCGTAAGGGCAATCATTACCGCGAGGCTTGGCGGACGTCCGTTACCGTTTGGCGCGATAGTACGAGAAACCGCCAGCGGCATTACCAGTATGGTCGGCGATGACGGACAAATTTATCTGAGCGGCTTGCCGCTAAAAGGTGAACTGTTCATCCAGTGGGGAGAGGGGAAAAACGCGCGTTGTATCGCCCCTTACGCCCTGGCGGAGGATAGCCTGAAGCAGGCGATTACGATAGCCAGCGCAACCTGTATCCGTCCGGCGTCATAAAAGGAAAAATAGAGATGAAAATATACTCAGCGCTATTGCTGGCGGGGACCGCGCTCTTTTTCACACATCCCGCGCTGGCGACGGTTTGCCGCAATTCAAACGGGACGGTGACCGATATCTTTTACGACCTGTCAGATGTTTTCACCAGCGGCAATAATCAGCCGGGACAGGTGGTTACGCTGCCGGAAAAATCTGGTTGGGTCGGCGTAAACGCGACGTGCCCGGCGGGGACAACGGTAAATTATACCTACCGAAGCTATGTATCAGAATTACCGGTACAAAGCACCGAAGGAAATTTTAAATACCTCAAGCTGAATGACTACCTTCTGGGCGCGATGAGCATCACCGATAGTGTCGCTGGCGTATTTTATCCGCCCCGTAACTATATTCGCATGGGCGTCGACTCTAACGTGTCGCAGCAAAAGCCGTTTGGCGTGCAGGACTCAAAGCTGGTTTTTAAATTAAAAGTGATACGGCCTTTTATTAATATGGTGACGATCCCCCGCCAGACAATGTTTACCGTCTATGTGACGACCTCTACCGGCGACGCGTTGAGCACGCCGGTGTATACCATTAGCTACAGCGGCAAAGTGGAAGTACCGCAAAACTGTGAAGTGAATGCCGGACAGGTCGTGGAGTTTGATTTCGGCGATATCGGCGCGTCGTTATTTAGTCAGGCGGGGGCGGGTAATCGTCCGCAAGGCGTCACGCCGCAAACGAAAACCATTGCTATCAAATGTACCAACGTCGCGGCGCAGGCCTATTTATCTATGCGGCTTGAAGCCGAAAAGGCCTCAGGGCAGGCGATGGTGTCCGATAATCCGGATTTAGGCTTTGTGGTTGCTAATAGCAACGGTACGCCGCTCACACCCAATAATTTGTCGAGTAAAATTCCGTTTCATCTTGATGATAACGCCGCCGCTCGCGTAGGTATTCGCGCCTGGCCGATCAGCGTGACGGGGAATAAACCGGTGGAAGGGCCGTTTACTGCGCGCGGCTATCTACGAGTCGATTATGATTAAGGAGGCATAATGATCTTTCGGCGCGTTTTCATCGCTATTGGTTGTGTTTTGTTCAGCCCGCTGAGTCAGGCCAACTCATCTCTGGGCGAAGTGAATATTGAACTGCGCGGTAACGTGGTGGATTTTACCTGCGCCGTGGTTGCGGGCGACAGTAACAAATCGGTTAACCTCGGCACCTGGCCGACAAAACAGCTTCACGCCGCCGGTGACGCCACGCAACCGGTAGCCTTTAGCCTAAAACTTGAAGGCTGCCCGCCGGGGTCGGCGTCTATAACGTTTTCCGGGACGCCAGCGCCCGGCACGGCATTACTGGCGCTTGCTGATACGGCAATGGCGCAAAAACTGGCGATTGAAATTCGCGATGGCGATCAACGTCGATTGCCGCTTGAACAGGCCAGCAAGGCCGTCGATATTGACAACAACGGCAATGCTACCCTGAAATTCTATGCGAACTATATCGCCTTAGCCGATGGCGTGCAGCCCGGACTTGCTAACGCGGATGCGACCTTCCTGATCAATTACAATTAGTGTCCGTTATTGTGGCTCCCGAACGATAATTCGTCGGGAGTACCTTTACAATAATTCGTGTGATTTGGCGTAATCGATAAGCTCAACGATAGAGTGAAGGCCAAGTTTAGAAAATATATTGGCCTTATGCGCGCTGATAGTCTTGTTACTCAATAAAAGTTGCTCGGCAATTTCTTTGTTAGACATTCCATTGGCCAGATAGCGCAGCACGGTAACTTCGCGGTTAGATAGTGGCATATCATGGTGCCCGCCTTTGGGGGTACGGGTATTACTGATGAAATTAAGCGTCTCAGATGGGAAAAAAGAATAGCCGGATAAAATCATTTTTACCGCATTATAAATATCATTGAGGTCTTTGCGTTTACTTACAAATCCGTTTGCGCCCGCTCTTATTGCTCTTCCGGCATAAAAAGCCTCTGATTTTGACGATAAAAAAAGTATCCGGGTATGTTCCTGGATAGATTTGATTCGTTTAAGTAAGGTAAAGCCGTCGGTGCCCGGTAATTCAATATCCAGAATGACAAGGTCAACAGGATAAGTGCGAAGATACTCTATCGCTGTTCGGCTATCATCCGTTTTCAGGACAACCTGAATATTGCTATTTTTACCGAGTAAAACTTCGATCGACATTCTTACAATAGGGTGTTCGTCCATAATGATAACAGATGCAGGTTTCATTGTTGTATGCCTCAGACTGTTATGCGTCCTTCGTTTTAGAATAAGCGTCAGACACCTTAAAGATTGTGAAATAGCCAGATCTACACACCACACAGTGGAGCAATAATAAAGAATGAGACCTCCCTGTTGACTGGCTATTTTGCGTAAGAGTAATAAATATGTGGAATATCCATTTCGCACCAACAAAAAAGAAATTTCTGATTAAGTAAAAACAATATGGATTATACCTGGTCTGATTTCTCGGAAAAGTCTTGCGAAATGCGAATTATGGATAGCGGGTAGGATGTTCTGTGGCGTTATAGAAAATTTGTTCGTGGTAGAGTTATTTTCTTTAGAGTTGACATTGAGTAGTTTAAACTGTTGTTTTTAAGTATAAAAATAATATGAAAGACTAATTGTTTAGTATTTGTTATGTAATAACAGAAAGATGTTGACGCTGGAGACCTCAAAAAACGAGGAGGGACAGGGGGCGATGTAAGAAAAAAATTTTTATCGCTTACCAGGACGAGTTGTAAATATTAATTTTATGTGAAATATTTACATTTAATGGAAGTGAAAATAAGTAATTTCTTAAAAAATCTTATTCACCAAAACGTTAGTTCGTTAAAAAATGTCGTGGAAAGTAACGTTTAACTGCTGGATCAGCCGAAGAAAGCTTTGCCTGTGGGGAAGGTTAAGGAGGGTGATAAGTTGTTTAAGCCGGTAAACTACACGATGATAAGGTACGCTTTGCTGACGTGCTATTTCTTTTAAAGAGGCACCTTGCGCTAAAGTTTCAATCATCAACCAGTCAGTACGGCTAAAGCTTTCCGATAAGCGAGGTTTGGCGGCTGATAACAAGGCTTCGCGTACTGAGGCCAGGTTTTGTTGTCGTGACAGAACAAAAAAACTCCCAGCCATACGGATAAACTGTGTTATAGCGGGGGTTTTATCTGATACCAGCAGGTAAATCTGGATATCGCTTTGTTGCCAACTGAGCGCGCGTAGCTGGTTAAGCGCCTCAATACAGGAGACAGGTAGCGCCTCCATATCTACAATCAGTTGTCTGAGCGACCCCTTTTCAATCCACAAAGAAATGTCATCTAATGAGCGGAATGCAGCGGTACGTTTTCCGGAAAATAAGTAGTGACTCAATGAATAGCCGAGGTAGTTATCAGTTGTAATTATTGCCTGGGAAATGATACCAACCGGCAAGGCATAATTAAGCTGTTGGTCCAGTAACTCAAGGCGATCAAATATCTGCGGCGTTGGAGAGTGATAACGGCAGGCGCAGTCTTTGGCATTTCTTAAACGGCGGTGTCTTTCCCTGCGTGGTACGCTGCGCATCCTGCTTTTTCCATTGCTCTAATATATATCTGGTAATATGGCTGGCCATAAATAACCTTGTCCCATCGTTGCACCAGCGTAAAAAGCAATGCTTCGTTGCTCTGATGTTTCAATGCCTTCCATCAGCATTAACTGCTGAAAAAAAACTTCGCTATCATGTTTTGACGGAAGTTGCGTCAGGACCTCATAGCCGATTAATTGCGCAGTTGAGAGATTAACGATTGGCTCAGATTTTAACAATCTGCTGTTGAGATATGAATGACGTGTGGGTGAAGACGCCAGGTGTGGGGGATTTATCCTTTCCTTTAATAAAGTACCCTGTGCCACCAAACACTCCTCCAGGCATTTATGATGCAGCCATATATTTTCGACCCCTGAATCTATCAGGATATTATGGGCATCATTGTGGCAGCGTTAAAAAAATGCCTGTAGGTATCGTTACTTAATTATTGGTGAGATATTTCGTAAGCCTTGTAAAAAGTTAAGTGAGTTTACTTACTGAGTAAGAAATGAAGGTTAACTCTAATATACTTTAAAAACTGCTGCTCCGTTTTAACATGTAATTTGCGCATAATGCTCCGGCGGAGTGACTTTGTCTGCTCTTCAGAAAGTGAAAGTAAAGCAGCCGTTTCGCTTAAATGATAACCGCTGGCGATCAGTTTTAACAGGTGACGTTCTGTTACTGAAAAATGACGAGTCGTGCAGTAGTGGCAAATGCCAGAAGGGACGCTATGTCGAAGCGCTCGCTTATGTAAGATCAATATCATTTTCCGGGTAATTTCTTCAACATCATCTTCCCGATAAATATGCGGCAGCATATACAGACATGGTCTGAACATGAGCTTTTCTTTATCGCATTTATTACAAATAATCACCCGTAGCTGATGTTGGGTATGCATAGGTATCTGGTAACAGCCTGCGCTGAACCAATCATCATCCAGGGCCAGGAAAGCGATATCGGCATTATCTATCTCTTCTGGCGGCAGAAAGTCAATTTTCTGCTGCCATTGATTCGCCAGACGCGTCATGATGATTTTCAAACCATGCTCAAAGTGACTGTTTTGTTCCTTAATAGCGATACTCAGCATAAAAAATATCCTACACGGCAGGTGAATCATGGTGAAATATTAAAGAAACTTATTGATTTTCTAAATACTGGCGGCCTTAATTCCCACTTTATGCGTGCTGAGATGTGTCCAGGCGATTTCCTGGAACCTGGCATTGCGCCAGAAAAGACGATATTCGTACACTTAGTCAGCAACCAGAACAAAAGCCATTGACTCAGGAGTACCTGACCGTATAATTCTCGCGTTTCGTCTACACGAAGTCTTCACTTCACAAGGCGCCCTTAGCTCAGTTGGATAGAGCAACGGCCTTCTAAGCCGTGGGTCGCAGGTTCGAATCCTGCAGGGCGCGCCATTATATATCAACTGGTTATGCCTCTTTAATTCCCTCCTTATTTTCCATATGGGACATATTTGGGACACCATCACTGAAAATCGAGTCAATTTGCTTCGCGTGTTCCGTTAAATGGTTCGGCGCAAGGTGAGCATATCTGTGAACCATTTCAATAGATTTCCATCCCCCATTTCCTAAAGCACTGACAGTGGAACTCCTGATTGAATTAACCAGCTTGCCCATGTGTGCCTAAGGCCGTGAAAGCGAAAGTCTTCTATTTTTATTTTCGCCCAGCCATATACCCGGCTGCGCTTTCTGGCCTTCGGTGTTGATACCCAGCGCGAGGAAGACGGCTTTGTTTATGATGCTGTGACTTTGGATATCAATGTGAGCGACACATCGGCGTCGTACATTTCTTTGAAGGTGGCGGAGATTTCGCGCGTGACCATGCCTTTGACATACAGCGATAAAATCTGGCTGTCCATCTGTGTGAGCCGCGTCTGGTTCTTCTTAATCAACTGAGGTTTGAAGGTGTTTTCACGGTCACGCGGCGTGTTCAGTTCAATCTCGCCATCACCGCAATTTACCTGTCCTCGTTATCGGAATGAATATATCAAAAACAGGCAGATACACAATTTAAATTACAGTCTCTCAACAAAACGTAGATGCACCTTGTTTTATTTTTCTTTCTCTTCTACAGGGCCAATGAAACGCGTCTCCAATCGACAGACATTATTGGAAACCCCGTCAAAGTTGCCCCCTTGAGTTCCTGTTGCCAGCGGCATGAAGAAAATCCCGTTATATCCACCAAACGTGCGCACATTATCAGCATTGCAATTCTGTGTGGAACTGGAGTAAATGGCTGTAGTTTCGGTTAACTGGTAGATATCTAGGTTCTCGATAACCCCGCCGATGATTCTCACATCCGGCCACGTGATAGTCTCAATAGACAAAAATGATCAGGCAGTGATATCCGTGCCTGTCTGTCGTAATATCGCATGACCGCCAATTTCGGAGATGCAACGGTGCACTAGAGAGATTTTTGATGAGTAATATTCCGCGACGGGCAAAATACATTTTTTAACGCTTTCTGTAGCCTCAATATACTGCTTATTCTCAAATGTACTCCCGGCATTCGGCATGGTGCCAAATTTAGTCGCATCTCATGGGCCGATGATACATTTCTACGCATAGGTAGAGGCCACTGCAATAGTGTCTCTCTCATCTGTTAATCCGGTTTTATCTACACCCTGAAAAACGCAGCGACATTCCCCTGATGATCTGCATGCCAGCAGCACATAATCCCCAATAGACAGTGGAATAAAAATACTAAAATAAGAGTAAATAGTTGATTATAAAATTATTAATCTGCGGGATTCGAACTTGGAACCCTCGACTTAGAAGTTTCTGTAACCGCCGTTTAAGCCAACAAGTTATCCTGTTATCAATGCAAACACATGACCCACCTTCGAGAAACATACAAAGCTTTGTATGCCCCAAATCACCAGGTAATCATCAAACTCGCTGTAACTCACAGCATTTTCCAATATCAACCTATCGATTGCAACGATCGATTTTAATGTGTATGATAGTTGTAAGCTATCAAACACTAGATTATTGATCGTCTTTATCGATCAAATCAATTTGTAGTGCTACACTCCAGACCTTTCCGAATCCGCTGATTTTCATAATGTTGAAGTTATTCGCTAAGTACACATCGATCGGTGTTCTTAACACGCTTATTCATTGGGGCGTATTTGCTTTTTGTGTGTATGGGATG
>NZ_JAGESA010000012.1:0-138025 GCF_017572835.1 Salmonella sp. 32120201201600049SM
AGGAGGTGTTCTGTGTGTACTCTCGGTATTGATGTCAGTAAAAATAAAATCGATCTTTGTCTGCTTACTGCCGGCCCCGGCGGTAAAAAAAAGCACAAGGTTCTGACTAACGAACCCGCCGTTGCCCGTAAAGTTGTCGACTGGCTGAACGCACAAAAATGCGTTCCTGAAAGCGTGACTGTCGTACTGGAAGCGACGGGTATTTACCATGAAAATCTGGCGTATGGCCTGCATGAGGCTGGTGTCAGCGTCTGCATGGCCAACCCCTGTCGTGTCCGTGAATTTGCCCACGGGATGGATATCCTCAACAAGAATGATGCTGTCGATGCCTTCGTGCTGGCCTGTTATGGAGAGCTGAAGTCCCCGGCTGTCTGGGTTCCGCCTTCGCCTGAAGTACGTAAGCTGAGGGCATTGCTGCGCCAGCGGGATGCGCTGAGAGAGGATGTACAGCGTACGGTGAACCGGCTGGAAAAAGCGAATTCCACATCCACACCACAGGAGGTCATCCGTTCACTTGAGCGAACAAAGAGCTGGCTGAACGAGGAACTGGCCCGGATAGAGAAGCTGATAACCGATCATACGGATAACGATCCGGGGCTGAAGGCTGATCTCGATTTACTGAAATCAATCAAGGGAGTGAAAGATCAGGTCGGGCGGGAGATGCTGGCGTTGCTGAAAGACGGAATGTTCAAAAGCGCCTCACAGGTAGCGGCCTATCTGGGGCTGACACCGGTAGAGAAAACGTCGGGGAGTTCAGTGCGTGGCAGACCACATATGTCAAAAACAGGGCCGTCAGGAGTGCGGGCTAAGCTGTATGTTGCAGCGCTGACCGCGAGCCGCTGGAACAAACAGGCGAAGGCTATCTATGAAAGGCTGGTCGCAAAGGGCAAGGCGAAGAAAGCCGCGCTGGGAGCAGTGATGCGCAAACTGGTGCATTTATGCTTTGGCGTGTTGAAAACGCGGCTTCCGTGGGATGAAAATTATGTAGCTACCGCTTGACGTTCAAGACGGTAGCTATAAAAGCCAACGGGCCGCATTTGCGGCCCGTTTTATTATGTTCGTTGTAGGCCGGATAAGACGCGTTAGCGCCGCCATCCGGCAATAATGCACTCAGTTAGTCTGATAAATATCCTTATACAACCGACTCTCGAAGCGTACCAGCGGGATTCGGCGATTACGCTGATCGGCAGGTGGAACCGCGTAGCCGGACAAATACTGTACAAATGCCATCCGTTGCCCGCTTGCGGTGGTAATAAAGCCCGCCAGATTATACACGCCCTGCAGTGACCCGGTTTTCGCCGAAACCTTACCGTCTACGCCCGCCTGATGTAGCCCGGCGCGGTATTGCAATGAACCATCATAGCCCGCCAGCGGCAGCATAGAGATAAAGTTCAGCTCGTTATCGTGTTGGGCGATATATTGCAGCACCTGCATCATCGTGGCGGGAGCGATCAGGTTATGGCGAGAAAGACCGGAACCGTCGGCAATAATGGTATTGCCGATATCAATTCCCGCCTGTTGGCGTAGGATCTGGCGAACGGCATCCGATCCCGCCCGCCAGGTGCCAGGCACGTTAAACCTGACATGACCAATCATCCGAAAAACAGTATCGGCGATCATGTTGTCTGACTTTTTCAGCATAATCTTAAGCAGATCGTGCAGTGGCGCCGACTGTTTACTGGCGACGATCGTTCCGGGCTCGTTAACCTGCGTCTGGCGCAGCAGCGTGCCGCGGTAAGTTATCCCGGCCTCTTTCAGTTCCTGCTTGAGGATCGCGCCCGCGTAGCTGGCGCCGTCCTGAATAGCAAAGGCCAGCGGCAGCGGGTCGGCGCGCTGTGGTAAACAGCCGGTAAGCGTATAACGGTTCAAATCGCCAGGCACAACATCCAGCTCGCAATACTGCGCGTCTGCCGAACCGCGCGGCAGAGTCCGTACCTGGCTGAACATCGTTACCGGATAATAAGAGGCCACGCGAATAAAGGCTAAATCGTTTGGTTTTTGCGCGCTATAAAGCGACACAGAAAAACAGTTGCGGTCAACAATGGCGGCGGCGGGAGGCGCGCTGAAACACTGCGTCAGGTCGTTCCACGGCCAGCCTGGCGCTTTATCGTGGCTGGCGAAAATCGACGTGTCGATAAGCACATTACCGTCGATTTGCGTGACGCCGGACTTTTTCAGCGTCGCGACCATATTGCGAATATCCTGACGTCTTAGCGTTGGATCGCCACCGAAGCGCGCAATTAAGTCACCTTTCAGGATGCCGTTATCGACGTTGCCTTTAGTCTCCAGCGTGGTCGTAAAACGGAAATCCGGGCCGAGTTGAATCAGCGCCGCCAGCGCGGTAATCACTTTTTGGGTACTGGCGGGAAGCGCCATCTGCTGACTATGATAATCAATAGCCGGCGCGGGCGCGCCAATCTTTTGCACCATCAGCGCGAGGTTGGCGCCGGCCGGAAGCTGTTTGATGTATTCGTCAATATTCGCGGCCTGAACGCTGAACGCTATACTGGTGGTCAATCCGATGATAAATCTGGAAAATCGCATAATCTCGCGCTAACACCCTGGAAACAAGCCGTCATACTACGGCGCAACGCCCTAAAAAGTAAACGATGACCCATAGGGAACTCCAGGGTAAAATGGTTATCAAAGAGGAAATTGTAGCTGACCTGGGACTGCGCGCCCGGGTTGGTGTTTTTTTGCTTCTGACCCTGGTATGGCATATGCCGGGGCTGGCTTAGCAGCCGGGGTAGAGTTCATTGCCCCCTACAGGAATGTTCAAGAGGTATAACAAATGCAAGCTATTCCGATGACCTTACGCGGAGCCGAAAAACTGCGCGAAGAGCTGGATTTTCTGAAATCTGTGCGCCGTCCTGAAATCATCGCCGCTATCGCCGAAGCGCGCGAACATGGCGATTTAAAAGAAAACGCGGAGTATCATGCTGCACGCGAACAGCAGGGTTTCTGCGAAGGGCGCATTAAAGATATCGAAGCAAAACTGTCGAATGCGCAGGTGATTGATGTCACTAAAATGCCGAACAATGGTCGCGTAATTTTCGGCGCTACCGTCACGGTGCTGAACCTGGACACCGACGAAGAGCAGACCTACCGCATTGTTGGCGATGATGAGGCGGATTTTAAGCAAAATCTCATTTCGGTAAACTCGCCAATCGCTCGCGGTCTGATCGGCAAAGAGCAGGATGACGTCGTGGTGATCAAAACGCCTGGCGGCGATGTGGAATACGAAGTGCTTAAAGTGGAATACCTTTAAGCAGTACTCAATACGCAAATTGTTGGTGTATTGTAAAGAAAGGAAAAAGGCCGCATAGCGGCCTTTTATCAACGGAGAGAGCGTGGCATTTTGCTCTCCTGCTCGTGGAAAACCCCTCGTTTTACACAGATTTTGTGTTCGACTTTAGGATATCCTTAACGCGGCAGCGAGATTTTACGCTCTTTAGTTGGGCGATACAGCACCAGCGTTTTACCGATGACCTGTACGTTACAGGCGCCGGTTTCGCGCACGATAGCGTCCACGATCAAGGTTTTTGTTTCGCGATCTTCCGAGGCGATTTTCACCTTGATAAGTTCATGGTGCTCTAACGCTTGTTCAATCTCGGCCAGTACCCCTTCGGTCAAACCATTATTGCCAAGCATAACAACAGGCTTGAGCGGATGTGCCAGACCTTTTAGGTGCTGTTTTTGTTTAGTACTCAGATTCATCGTATATTTTTGCTTACGTTGGGATTGAAAACGGGTCATTCTACCGCCATCTCCCTTATATCGCCAAATAGGCGTGTAGAAATTTACGCCATTGGCTACGATGAACTGCCCCGACGGGAAAGTTAAATGACAGGTAAAAAGCGTTCTGCCAGCTCAAGCCGCTGGCTTCAGGAACACTTTAGCGATAAATATGTTCAACAGGCGCAGAAAAAGGGGCTACGCTCCCGTGCCTGGTTTAAACTTGATGAAATACAGCAAAGTGACAAACTTTTTAAGCCGGGAATGACGGTAGTCGATCTCGGCGCTGCGCCAGGAGGCTGGTCACAGTATGTGGTCACGCAGATTGGCGGCAAAGGCCGCATCATCGCTTGTGATCTTTTACCTATGGATCCTATCGTTGGTGTGGACTTTCTTCAGGGCGATTTTCGTGATGAACTTGTCATGAAAGCGTTACTGGAACGCGTGGGTGACAGTAAAGTACAAGTTGTCATGTCGGATATGGCACCAAACATGAGCGGAACACCGGCGGTGGATATCCCCCGCTCCATGTATCTGGTGGAGCTGGCGTTAGAGATGTGCCGCGATGTGCTGGCGCCAGGCGGAAGTTTTGTAGTGAAGGTGTTCCAGGGCGAAGGTTTCGATGAGTATCTAAGGGAAATTCGCTCCCTGTTTACGAAGGTTAAAGTTCGTAAGCCGGACTCTTCGCGTGCGCGTTCGCGTGAAGTGTACATTGTAGCGACCGGGCGAAAGTGATAACCGGCAGATTTCAGACGTAAGGTTTGAAAGAAACTGGATATAGAGTATCCTGACGCTGTTTTTAACACAGTTGTAATAAGAGGTTAATCCCTTGAGTGACATGGCGAAAAACCTAATACTCTGGCTGGTCATTGCCGTTGTGCTGATGTCAGTATTCCAGAGCTTTGGGCCCAGCGAGTCTAATGGCCGTAAGGTGGATTACTCTACCTTCCTGCAAGAGGTCAATCAGGACCAGGTTCGCGAAGCGCGTATCAACGGACGTGAGATCAACGTTACCAAGAAAGATAGTAACCGTTACACGACTTACATTCCGATTAATGATCCGAAGCTGCTTGATAACCTGCTGACTAAAAACGTCAAGGTTGTTGGCGAACCACCTGAAGAGCCAAGCCTGCTGGCTTCTATCTTCATTTCCTGGTTCCCGATGCTGTTGCTGATCGGCGTCTGGATCTTCTTCATGCGTCAGATGCAGGGCGGCGGTGGCAAAGGCGCCATGTCGTTCGGTAAGAGCAAGGCGCGTATGCTGACGGAAGATCAGATCAAAACCACGTTTGCTGACGTTGCGGGTTGTGACGAAGCGAAAGAAGAAGTGGCGGAACTGGTCGAATACCTGCGTGAACCGAGCCGTTTCCAGAAGCTGGGCGGTAAAATTCCGAAAGGTGTCCTGATGGTCGGCCCGCCGGGTACCGGTAAAACCCTGCTGGCAAAAGCCATTGCGGGTGAAGCGAAGGTGCCATTCTTTACGATTTCCGGTTCTGACTTTGTGGAAATGTTCGTCGGTGTCGGCGCGTCTCGTGTGCGTGACATGTTCGAACAGGCCAAGAAAGCGGCGCCGTGCATTATCTTCATCGATGAAATCGACGCCGTAGGTCGCCAGCGTGGCGCAGGTCTGGGCGGCGGTCACGATGAACGTGAGCAGACGTTGAACCAGATGCTGGTTGAGATGGACGGCTTCGAAGGTAACGAAGGTATCATCGTTATCGCCGCAACTAACCGTCCGGACGTTCTGGACCCGGCGCTGCTGCGTCCAGGCCGTTTTGACCGTCAGGTGGTGGTAGGCCTGCCGGATGTGCGCGGTCGTGAGCAGATTCTGAAGGTGCATATGCGTCGCGTACCGTTAGCGACGGATATTGATGCGGCGATCATTGCGCGCGGTACGCCGGGCTTCTCCGGTGCGGACCTGGCGAACCTGGTCAACGAAGCGGCGCTGTTTGCAGCTCGTGGTAACAAGCGCGTTGTGTCGATGGTTGAGTTCGAGAAAGCGAAAGACAAAATCATGATGGGCGCCGAACGTCGCTCCATGGTGATGACGGAAGCGCAGAAAGAGTCGACCGCGTACCACGAAGCGGGCCACGCGATTATCGGTCGCCTGGTGCCGGAACACGATCCGGTGCACAAAGTGACGATTATCCCGCGCGGTCGTGCGCTGGGCGTGACCTTCTTCCTGCCTGAAGGCGACGCGATCAGCGCCAGCCGTCAGAAGCTGGAAAGCCAAATCAGCACGCTGTACGGCGGCCGTCTGGCGGAAGAGATTATCTACGGCGTTGAGCATGTTTCCACCGGCGCGTCGAACGACATTAAAGTCGCGACTAACCTGGCGCGTAACATGGTCACCCAGTGGGGCTTCTCGGAGAAACTCGGTCCGTTGCTGTATGCGGAAGAAGAGGGCGAAGTGTTCCTCGGCCGTAGCGTCGCAAAAGCGAAACATATGTCTGATGAAACTGCGCGTATCATCGACCAGGAAGTGAAAGCGCTGATTGAACGTAACTACAATCGCGCTCGTCAGATCCTGACTGACAATATGGATATTCTGCACGCGATGAAAGATGCGCTGATGAAATATGAAACCATCGATGCGCCGCAGATTGATGACCTGATGGCGCGTCGTGAAGTGCGTCCGCCTGCGGGCTGGGAAGATCCAAACGGCACCAATAACTCTGACAGCAATGGTACGCCTCAGGCGCCGCGTCCGGTTGATGAACCACGCACGCCGAACCCGGGCAACACGATGTCAGAGCAGCTGGGCGACAAATAAGCGTTTGTTGTACAACATTATGTTTAGCGCTCACCGAAACCCTGGGGCTTGCCCCGGGGTTTTTCTTTTTTTAACTCACCATAAATAAAACAGGGATTTTGACCATGAAACTCTTCGCTCAGGGCGCCACGCTCGATCTCACTCATCCGCATGTTATGGGGATCCTGAACGTAACGCCGGATTCTTTCTCCGACGGCGGCGCGCATAACACGCTGATTGAGGCGGTGAAACATGCGAATTTAATGGTGAATGCCGGGGCGACAATTATTGATGTGGGGGGGGAATCAACGCGACCAGGCGCGGCAGAAGTGAGCGTGGAAGAAGAGCTGGATCGCGTTATTCCGGTACTGGAAGCAATCGCGCAACGTTTTGAAGTGTGGATTTCTGTGGATACCTCTAAACCCGAGGTGATCCGTGAAGCGGCAAGGGCGGGCGCGCATATTATCAATGATGTCCGTTCACTCTCCGAACCCGGCGCGTTGGAAGCGGCAGCGGAAACCGGCTTGCCGGTCAGTCTTATGCACATGCAGGGCAACCCCAAAACCATGCAGGAGGCGCCGAAATATGACGATGTCTTTGCCGAGGTGAATCGCTACTTTATTGAGCAAATAGCACGTTGTGAGAAGGCCGGCATCGCAAAAGAGAAATTGTTGCTCGACCCCGGATTCGGTTTCGGTAAAAATCTCTCTCACAATTATACCTTACTGGCGCGGCTGGGTGAGTTTCATCATTTTAACCTGCCGCTGCTGGTGGGCATGTCACGTAAAACGATGGTTGGTCAGTTACTTAACGTGGGACCATCAGACCGTCTGAACGGCAGCCTTGCGTGCGCGGTAATTGCCGCGATGCAGGGCGCGCAGATCATTCGCGTCCATGACGTCAAAGAAACCGTAGAGGCGATGCGGGTGGTGGAAGCCACTCTGTCTGCAAAGGGAAACAAACGCTATGAGTAATCGTAAATATTTCGGTACCGATGGGATTCGCGGACGTGTAGGCAATGCCCCCATTACACCTGATTTCGTGCTTAAACTGGGTTGGGCTGCCGGAAAAGTGCTGGCGCGTCATGGTTCGCGTAAAATCATTATCGGTAAAGATACGCGTATTTCCGGCTATATGCTGGAGTCCGCGCTGGAGGCGGGCCTTGCCGCTGCGGGACTGTCGGCCTCGTTTACCGGACCTATGCCAACGCCAGCCGTCGCCTATCTGACGCGGACTTTCCGCGCGGAGGCGGGTATCGTTATCTCGGCTTCGCATAACCCGTTCTATGATAACGGCATTAAATTCTTCTCTATCGACGGTACGAAACTGCCTGACGATGTGGAAGAAGCCATCGAAGCCGAAATGGAAAAAGAGATCACCTGCGTAGACTCCGCTGAGCTGGGTAAAGCGAGCCGCATCGTCGATGCCGCCGGACGCTATATTGAGTTCTGTAAAGGCACCTTCCCGAACGAACTGAGCCTCAATGGCCTGAAAGTGGTTGTGGATTGCGCCAACGGCGCTACCTACCATATCGCGCCGAATGTGCTGCGCGAGCTGGGCGCGACCGTTATCGCCATCGGCTGTGAGCCAAACGGCGTCAACATTAACGAAGAAGTGGGCGCGACCGACGTGCGCGCGTTGCAGGCGCGCGTGTTGGCGGAGAAGGCGGACCTCGGCATCGCGCTTGACGGCGACGGCGACCGGGTCATCATGGTTGACCATGAAGGCAATAAAGTCGATGGCGATCAGATCATGTATATCATCGCGCGCGAAGGGCTGCGCCAGGGGCAACTGCGCGGCGGCGCGGTGGGGACGCTGATGAGCAATATGGGGCTGGAGCTGGCGCTCAAGCAGCTTGGCATTCCGTTTGCCCGGGCGAAAGTGGGCGACCGCTACGTGCTGGAAAAATTGCAGGAAAAAGGCTGGCGCATCGGCGCGGAAAACTCTGGTCACGTTATTCTGCTGGATAAAACGACCACTGGCGACGGTATTGTAGCGGGGCTACAAGTTCTGGCGGCGATGGTGCGTAATCATATGAGTCTGCACGATCTGTGCAGCGGTATGAAAATGTTCCCGCAGATTCTGGTTAACGTGCGTTACACCGCCGGTAGCGGCGATCCGCTGGAAAATGAAGCGGTGAAAGCGGTAACGGCGGACGTAGAAGCCACGCTCGGCAATCGTGGGCGGGTACTGCTACGTAAATCCGGTACCGAACCGCTGATTCGCGTGATGGTGGAAGGCGAGGATGAAGCGCAGGTTACGGCATTCGCCCATCGTATCGCGGATGCGGTAAAAGCCGTTTAAGCGTTTAAGTGACTAAAAAGGCGGCGGTTGCCGCCTTACGGCCCGCAAAAAACAACGCTTTTGCTGTTTTTTTCCGCAGTTGATACAATGCGCTTAAATTGCCCTTGCGAAGGTCATTCGCTTTGGTTAGTATTCACACCCGCTTCAGTGGGAAACAGTAAAAATCCCGCTTTATTGGTAGAAGCATTGGTACGCGGCAACTCCGCAAGGAACAGGTTGATTATGTACGAAGCTCTTTTAGTTGTTTTCCTTATTGTGGCAATTGGCCTTGTAGGTCTGATCATGCTGCAGCAAGGTAAAGGCGCTGATATGGGAGCCTCCTTCGGAGCAGGCGCTTCCGCTACGCTATTTGGTTCAAGTGGTTCTGGTAACTTCATGACCCGAATGACGGCGGTATTGGCGACGCTGTTCTTCATCATCAGTCTGGTGTTGGGTAATATCAATAGCAACAAAACCAATAAAGGAAGCGAGTGGGAAAATCTGAGCGCGCCGGCGAAGACCGAGCAGACTCAACCTGCTGCACCGGCCCAGCCGACCAGCGATATCCCGCGCTAATAGCAGTATCCGTGCCGAGGTGGTGGAATTGGTAGACACGCTACCTTGAGGTGGTAGTGCCCAATAGGGCTTACGGGTTCAAGTCCCGTCCTCGGTACCAATATTCCGAAAGAAAGACGCTGAAAAGCGTCTTTTTTTTCGTCTGTTGAAACTGCTCTCAGAGAGGAGGTTGAAGCACGCTTACACGCGTCCCTGGCATGGCCCCGTCAATACGTTGAGATAGCCCTACATACATACTCATGTATGTCCTCTCTGGTGATCTCCCTGCGTCAGGTTCACTCCACCGATTACGAGATCATCTTCGTTCATTGAAGCCAGTAGTTGCTCAGCTATAATCTGAAATGCTTGTATCTGTTATCCCCCTCCATATCTTTTGCTCAAGTAGTTTTATCTAATCTTCCTTTGCACTGAGCCGAATATCTAAGGAAGAGATTAATGAGTTTATTTTTCGATCGTGCTGGATTGATTGCTGAATTGCGCACATCCAATTTGAGCTCTGCTATTCAGGAGAAAGTCGTGCAACAGGCACGTGCTGCTATTGCATTTAAACGTTGTCTGCGGGATATGGAAACAGTAAAGGTGGGGGCATCGCGGTTGGGCGGTCTACCCGACTGGCCATTAGGACAAAGCTGGCCTATACGAAAAAAATCGGTTAATGCCACATCTCGCGTACTAAAGCTGAAAGCTGAAAAAACGCGAAATGCCAGGTTTGTTCATGAAATGAAAATGAGTTATGAGCTGCTCAATGAAGGGCGTAAGCTGCTTGGGCAGCCAGCGGAAGATTTTGACGAGGAAAAGTATCGGTTAGTGCAGCAGCGGTTATTAACCGAAATTGACATCCGCATAGAGAATCAGTTGGTTGATTTTCCGCTTGCTTTCGTTGCCCAACTAAACTTGAGTGACCTGGCGTTACTCCCGGGGTTTGATCCACTGCTTCCCAGGCGGGGGTTATTGAGCTTCTTTGTCGATGTTACCTGGGAAGATCGGCAGCCCTTTGTTTTCTGGCACGATGTTGAGGTAGATACATTAAGCACGCTAGCTGTGCCAGATGACTTGCTGGCTTTTTACAATAAGATTGAATTTCGTGAACCATGGCAATTGTGTACACAGGTTGAGTGCCTGGAACCTCTTTCCGTTATCAGTGTTTCGTCAGTCTGCGAGGGGTTAAGCGTTACGCAGCAGAAAGCGTATGAATCATGGTATGACGCGTTAAGTGATTACGAACAGGACAACCCGTATCGAGTTGATGCCTGCTATTCCGGCGATCTTCTGGGAGGGTGGACAATTCCTCTCCAACGTAGTGTGGAAGATGAACTGAATCAAAATGATACAAGGTGGCGACAGCTTTTTAGCTGGGATGAAGAAATTCATTCTACAACAGCATTACTGGCTGTCGCTGGGCCGGATTTTGGCGGGGGCATTGACTATATAATGATGACTGAAAAAGACATGGCTGCACAATGCTTTGACAGGGTGCGAAATGTTGTCCAGTTAGATTAACCGGCAAATCAGCCATTTGCATCAACCTGGGGTGATATTCACAAAAAAGGCCGCTTTCGCGGCCTGTTGCATCAACGATGCGGGCTTATTTGCCTTTGTTTTCCAGATTCTCAACCTGCGGCAGACCGGTCGCGGAAGAGGCGGTTAACAGACCCGCTTTCGCGTAGCCGAACAGTTTCTCGCGGGTATCGGTAATGTCCAGATTACGCATGGTCAGCTGGCCAATACGATCGTCCGGTGAGAATACGGACTCGCCTTTCTCCATGGTCAGACGTTCAGCCTTATAGGTCAGGTTGTCTGACACGGTGTTCAGGATGGAGTAGTCGTTGCCGCGACGCAGTTCCAGCGTCACTTCACCGGTAATCTGGCTGGCGACCCAACGTTGCAGGCCGTCACGCAGCATCAGCGCCTGCGAGTCGAACCAGCGGCCCTGATACAGCAGTTTACCCAGCTGACGACCATGAGAATGATACTGTTCAATGGTGTCTTCGTTGTGAATACCGGTCAACAGACGCTCGTAAGCGATGTGCAGCAGCGCCATCCCAGGGGCTTCATAAATACCGCGGCTTTTTGCTTCAATGATGCGGTTTTCAATTTGGTCGCTCATGCCCAGGCCGTGACGGCCGCCGATGCGGTTCGCTTCCAGCATCATCTCAACATCATCGCTGAAGGTTTTACCGTTCAGGGCAACAGGGTGACCCTGTTCGAAGCGGACGGTCACCTCTTCTGCCGGGATCTTCACGCTCTCGTCCCAGAACTTCACGCCCATAATCGGGTTGACGATCTTGACGCTGGAGTTAAGAAACTCCAGATCTTTCGCTTCATGCGTGGCGCCGAGCATGTTGGAGTCGGTGGAGTAGGCTTTTTCGACTGACATCTTATAGTCGAAACCGCAGGCAATCATAAATTCAGACATCTCATGGCGACCACCCAGCTCATCGATAAAGTCGGTATCCAGCCACGGTTTGTAAATCTGTAATTCAGCATTCGTCAGCAGGCCGTAACGATAGAAACGTTCAATATCGTTGCCTTTATAGGTACTGCCGTCGCCCCAGATATTCACGCCGTCTTCTTTCATCGCGGCGACCAGCATCGTGCCGGTTACGGCACGGCCCAGCGGCGTGGTATTGAAATAGGTCAGTCCGCCAGTCGTATTATGGAAAGCGCCGCACTGAATCGCTGCGATCCCTTCTGCAACCAACTGCTTGCGGCAATCAATCAGGCGAGCATTCTCTGCGCCATACTCCATTGCGCGACGAGGAATGGCGTCATAGTCATCCTCATCCGGTTGTCCCAGATTCGCAGTATAGGCATATGGGACAGCTCCTTTTTGTCGCATCCACAGCAGCGCGGCGCTGGTGTCCAGACCGCCGGAAAAAGCGATACCAATACGTTGACCTGCTGGAAGATGCTTAAGAATCGTCGTCATAGAATAGAACCCTGCTTGATTGACTGATAATGAGATCGGTTTCTGCTTTATTGCATTTTTATGCAAAATAAATGAGTTTTCATTTAATCATCTTTTAGCAGAGACAGGAAGCGTTTAGTGAAGGTTTACTGAAATAACGTTGTGAAATGCGTGTATAAGCCGGAGAGGTGGGATGAGTATAACGAAGAGTGATATTCATTCATCTGCATATTGGGAATAGGGTTGACATAACTCATGCCTGGTCACTATACTGTGCGCAGATTTTACGTCCCGTCCTCGGTACCAAATCCCAGCAGTATTTGCAAATTTTGCCCAAAACGAGTAGAATTTGCCACGTTTCAGGCGCGGGGTGGAGCAGCCTGGTAGCTCGTCGGGCTCATAACCCGAAGGTCGTCGGTTCAAATCCGGCCCCCGCAACCACTTTCCCTTAGAGTTCTTTTTCAAATATACTGTGAAGATTATGTCCTTCGTAGCTGGATTTGAAAAAAATTCTTTCGGAAGGTACACCAGACCGCCGTTGCGGTTATAGGGTTCAGTTATCTAAAGCCCCGATTTATCGGGGTTTTTTGTTATCTGACTACAGAATAACTGGGCTTTAGGCCCTTTTTTTATGTCTTGGGGGTGGGCTTGTCCACATTAGAGCAAAAATTAACAGAGATGATTACAGCGCCAGTTGAAGCCTTAGGCTACGAGCTGGTCGGCATCGAATTTATTCGCGGTCGCACATCCACACTGCGCATCTATATTGATAGTGAAGATGGCATCAATGTTGATGATTGTGCTGATGTGAGCCACCAGGTAAGCGCGGTGCTGGACGTTGAAGATCCTATCTCCGTGGCTTACAACCTTGAAGTCTCGTCACCGGGTCTCGACCGTCCTATGTTCACTGCCGATCATTATGCGCGTTTCCAGGGTGAAGAAGTCGCGCTGGTTCTTCGCATGGCGGTACAGAACCGTCGCAAGTGGCAGGGCATTATCAAAGCGGTGGACGGTGAAATGATTACCGTCACAGTCGAAGGCAAAGATGAAGTGTTCGCGCTGAGTAATATCCAGAAGGCGAACCTGGTTCCCCACTTTTAACAGTCTGGATGAGGTGAAAAGCCCGCGATGAACAAAGAAATTTTGGCTGTTGTTGAAGCCGTCTCCAACGAAAAAGCGCTGCCACGCGAAAAAATTTTTGAAGCGCTGGAAAGTGCGCTGGCGACAGCAACAAAGAAAAAATATGAGCAGGAGATCGATGTTCGTGTAGAAATCGATCGTAAAAGCGGTGATTTTGATACTTTCCGCCGTTGGTTGATCGTTGAAGAAGTGACCATGCCGACGAAGGAAATTACGCTGGAAGCGGCGCGTTTTGAAGACGAAAGCCTGAATGTCGGCGACTATGTTGAAGATCAGATTGAATCTGTCACCTTTGACCGTATCACCACGCAGACTGCGAAACAGGTTATCGTACAGAAGGTCCGTGAAGCTGAACGCGCGATGGTTGTCGATCAGTTCCGCGACCAGGAAGGCGAAATCGTCACTGGCGTGGTGAAGAAAGTGAACCGCGACAATATCTCTCTGGAAATTAAATCCGAAGGGATGGCCGGTAACGCTGAAGCGGTGATTCTGCGTGAAGATATGCTGCCGCGCGAAAACTTCCGTCCGGGCGACCGTATTCGCGGCGTGCTGTATGCTGTTCGACCGGAAGCGCGTGGCGCGCAGCTGTTCGTCACCCGTTCCAAGCCGGAAATGCTGATCGAACTGTTCCGCATTGAAGTGCCGGAAATCGGCGAAGAAGTGATTGAAATTAAAGCGGCGGCTCGCGATCCGGGTTCTCGTGCGAAAATCGCAGTGAAAACCAACGATAAACGTATCGATCCGGTCGGCGCTTGCGTGGGGATGCGCGGCGCGCGCGTTCAGGCGGTCTCTACCGAACTGGGCGGTGAGCGTATCGATATCGTGCTGTGGGATGATAACCCGGCGCAGTTCGTCATTAATGCGATGGCGCCGGCAGACGTCGCGTCTATCGTGGTGGACGAAGATAAACATACCATGGATATCGCCGTTGAAGCCGGTAATCTGGCGCAGGCGATCGGACGTAATGGTCAGAACGTCCGCCTGGCTTCGCAATTGAGCGGCTGGGAACTCAACGTAATGACCGTTGATGACTTGCAGGCTAAACATCAGGCTGAAGCACATGCCGCTATCGAGATCTTTACTAAATATCTTGATATTGATGAAGAGTTCGCGACCGTTCTGGTAGAAGAAGGTTTCTCCACGCTCGAAGAACTGGCCTATGTGCCAATGAAAGAACTGCTGGAAATTGACGGCCTTGATGAGCCGACCGTTGAAGCACTGCGCGAGCGTGCTAAAAACGCACTGGCCACTCTGGCGCAGGACCAGGAAGCAAGCCTCGGTGATAACAAACCGGCTGACGATCTGCTGAATCTGGAAGGATTAGATCGCGATATGGCTTTCAAACTGGCGGCTCGTGGTGTTTGTACGCTGGAAGATCTCGCCGACCAGGGCATTGATGATCTGGCTGATATCGAAGGGTTGACCGACGAAAAAGCCGGTGAGCTGATTATGGCTGCCCGTAATATTTGCTGGTTCGGCGACGAAGCGTAATAAACTGTAGCAGGAAGGAACAGCATGACAGATGTAACCCTAAAAGCGCTGGCCGCAGAGAGACAGGTTTCCGTGGATCGCCTGGTACAGCAGTTTGCTGATGCAGGTATCCGGAAATCTGCTGACGACTCTGTGTCCGCACAAGAAAAACAGACTTTACTGGCGCACCTGAACCGCGAAGCGGTTTCTGGTCCCGATAAACTGACGCTGCAGCGTAAGACGCGCAGCACCCTGAACATTCCAGGTACCGGTGGAAAAAGTAAATCGGTACAAATCGAAGTCCGCAAGAAGCGCACCTTTGTGAAACGCGATCCGCAAGAGGCTGAACGCCTGGCCGCGGAAGAGCAGGCGCAGCGTGAAGCGGAAGAGCAAGCCCGTCGTGAGGCAGAAGAACAGGCCAAACGCGAGGCGCAACAAAAAGCTGAACGCGAGGCCGCAGAACAAGCTAAGCGTGAAGCCGCTGAAAAAGCGAAACGTGAAGCTGCGGAAAAAGACAAAGTGAGCAATCAACAGACTGACGATATGACCAAAACCGCCCAGGCCGAAAAAGCCCGCCGTGAGAATGAAGCTGCAGAGCTGAAGCGTAAAGCGGAAGAAGAAGCACGTCGCAAACTCGAAGAAGAAGCGCGTCGTGTAGCAGAAGAAGCTCGCCGCATGGCGGAAGAAAACAAATGGACCGCAACGCCTGAGCCAGTAGAAGACACCAGTGACTATCATGTCACCACTTCTCAGCACGCTCGCCAGGCCGAAGACGAAAACGATCGTGAAGTAGAAGGCGGTCGTGGTCGTGGCCGTAATGCAAAAGCGGCGCGTCCGGCGAAAAAAGGCAAACATGCCGAATCTAAAGCCGATCGCGAAGAAGCGCGTGCTGCGGTTCGCGGCGGTAAAGGCGGCAAGCGTAAAGGATCTTCTTTACAGCAAGGCTTCCAGAAGCCCGCTCAGGCCGTTAACCGCGACGTGGTGATCGGTGAAACCATCACCGTTGGCGAACTGGCGAACAAGATGGCGGTGAAAGGTTCTCAGGTCATCAAAGCGATGATGAAGCTGGGCGCCATGGCCACCATCAACCAGGTCATCGACCAGGAAACCGCACAGCTGGTTGCCGAAGAGATGGGCCACAAAGTTATCCTGCGTCGTGAAAACGAACTGGAAGAAGCGGTAATGAGCGACCGTGATACCGGCGCTGCGGCTGAACCGCGCGCACCGGTTGTGACCATCATGGGCCACGTTGACCACGGTAAAACCTCTCTGCTGGACTACATTCGTTCCACGAAAGTGGCCTCTGGCGAAGCGGGCGGCATTACCCAGCACATCGGTGCCTACCACGTTGAAACTGACAACGGGATGATCACCTTCCTGGACACCCCGGGCCACGCCGCGTTTACTTCTATGCGTGCTCGTGGTGCGCAGGCAACGGATATCGTGGTTCTGGTGGTAGCGGCAGACGACGGCGTGATGCCGCAGACTATCGAAGCTATCCAGCACGCGAAAGCGGCAGGTGTGCCGGTCGTGGTTGCGGTGAACAAAATCGATAAGCCGGAAGCCGATCCGGATCGCGTTAAGAACGAACTGTCCCAGTACGGCATTCTGCCGGAAGAGTGGGGCGGCGAGAGCCAGTTCGTTCACGTGTCTGCGAAAGCAGGTACCGGTATCGACGAACTGCTGGACGCTATCCTGCTGCAGGCCGAAGTTCTGGAACTGAAAGCGGTACGCAAAGGTATGGCGAGCGGTGCGGTTATCGAATCCTTCCTGGATAAAGGTCGTGGTCCGGTGGCTACCGTTCTGGTACGCGAAGGTACGCTGCATAAGGGCGATATCGTGCTGTGTGGCTTCGAATACGGTCGCGTGCGTGCGATGCGTAACGAACTGGGTCAGGAAGTGCTGGAAGCGGGTCCGTCCATTCCGGTGGAAATCCTCGGCCTGTCCGGCGTTCCGGCTGCGGGTGACGAAGTGACCGTGGTTCGCGACGAGAAGAAAGCGCGTGAAGTGGCTCTGTATCGTCAGGGTAAATTCCGTGAAGTTAAACTGGCTCGTCAGCAGAAATCTAAACTCGAGAACATGTTCGCCAACATGACCGAAGGCGAAGTTCACGAAGTGAACATCGTGCTGAAGGCCGACGTACAGGGTTCTGTGGAAGCGATCTCCGACTCTTTGCTGAAACTGTCTACCGACGAAGTGAAAGTGAAGATCATCGGTTCTGGCGTAGGTGGTATCACCGAAACCGACGCGACCCTGGCTGCGGCGTCCAACGCCATTCTGGTGGGCTTCAACGTTCGTGCCGATGCCTCTGCGCGTAAAGTGATCGAATCTGAAAGCCTGGATCTGCGTTACTACTCCGTCATCTATAACCTGATCGACGAAGTGAAAGCGGCGATGAGCGGTATGCTGTCTCCGGAACTGAAACAGCAGATCATCGGTCTGGCTGAAGTGCGCGATGTGTTCAAATCGCCGAAATTCGGCGCGATCGCGGGCTGTATGGTTACCGAAGGTACGATTAAACGCCATAACCCAATCCGCGTACTGCGCGACAACGTGGTTATCTATGAAGGCGAGCTGGAATCCCTGCGCCGCTTCAAAGATGACGTTAACGAAGTCCGTAACGGCATGGAATGTGGTATCGGCGTGAAGAACTACAACGACGTTCGCGTTGGCGATATGATTGAAGTATTCGAAATTATCGAGATCCAACGTACCATCGCTTAATCTTCGTCGTCTTTTGGGCCGCAACGGCGTTGGCTGCGCTCGCTCACCCCGGTCACATAGTTATCTATGCTCCCGGGGATTTACGAGCTTGCCGCCTTGTTGCAATCCAAAATCCTTAGAAGATGATTAGGCGTAGGCCGGGTAAGCGAAGCGCCACCCGGCAAGAAATTTAAAAAGGGGCTTATGGCCCCTTTTTTGTCTTTATTCTGGAGAATTTATTATGGCGAAAGAATTTGGTCGCCCTCAGCGCGTAGCGCAAGAGATGCAAAAAGAGATCGCAATCATCCTGCAGCGCGAAATTAAAGACCCGCGCCTGGGCATGATGACTACCGTCTCCGGTGTCGAAATGTCCCGTGACCTGGCCTATGCCAAAGTGTTTGTCACCTTTTTGAACGACAAAGATGAAGACGCAGTAAAAGCGGGCATCAAAGCGTTGCAGGAAGCGTCTGGTTTCATCCGCAGCTTGCTGGGTAAAGCGATGCGTCTGCGCATCGTACCGGAACTGACCTTCTTCTACGACAACTCGCTGGTGGAAGGGATGCGTATGTCCAACCTGGTGACTAACGTGGTGAAACATGACGAAGAACGTCGTGTGAACCCGGACGACAGCAAGGAGGACTGATGAGTCGTCCTCGTCGTCGTGGCCGCGACATTCACGGCGTTCTGCTGCTGGATAAGCCGCAGGGTATGTCCAGCAATGACGTGCTGCAGAAAGTTAAGCGCATCTACAATGCCAACCGCGCCGGGCATACCGGCGCGCTGGACCCGCTGGCGACCGGCATGTTGCCGATTTGCCTCGGCGAAGCGACAAAATTTTCGCAGTACCTGCTGGATTCTGACAAACGCTATCGTGTTATTGCCCGTCTGGGGCAGCGCACGGATACCTCTGACGCCGATGGTCAAATCGTGCAGGAGCGTCCGGTGACTTTCAGCGCTGAGCAGCTTGCGAGCGCGCTGGAGACCTTTCGTGGGGATATCGAACAGATTCCCTCGATGTATTCGGCGCTGAAGTATCAGGGCAAGAAACTGTACGAATATGCCCGCCAGGGTATCGAAGTGCCGCGCGAAGCCCGCCCGATTACCGTCTATGAGCTGCTGTTTATTCGCCATGAAGGTAACGAGCTGGAGCTGGAAGTTCATTGCTCCAAAGGCACCTATATTCGTACCATTATTGATGATTTAGGTGAGAAACTGGGCTGTGGCGCGCACGTAACGTACCTGCGTCGTCTGACGGTCAGCAAGTATCCGGTGGATCGTATGGTGACGCTGGAGCATTTGCAGACGCTGGTAGCACAGGCGGAACAGCAGGGCGTTCCGGCGGCGCAGTTGCTCGATCCATTATTGATGCCAATGGACAGTCCAGCTTCGGACTATCCTGTTGTTAATCTGCCATTAACATCTTCGGTATACTTCAAAAATGGCAACCCGGTTCGTACCACGGGCGCGCCGTTGAAGGGACTGGTTCGTGTGACGGAAGGTGAAGACGATAAATTTATCGGTATGGGCGAAATTGACGACGAAGGCCGTGTCGCGCCTCGTCGGCTGGTAGTAGAGTACCCGGCGTAATGTCGCTTCGTCTTGCGATAAGAGAGCGCTGCGAGTAGAATACCGCCGCTTAACGTCGCGTAAATTATTTAACAGTTTACGCGGCGTACACTGGGATCGCTGAATTAGAGATCGGCGTCCTCTCATTCTTAAATACTTTGGAGTTTTAAAATGTCTCTAAGTACTGAAGCTACAGCTAAAATCGTTTCTGAGTTCGGTCGTGACGCAAACGACACCGGTTCTACCGATGTTCAGGTTGCTCTGTTGACTGCACAGATTAACCACCTGCAGGGTCACTTTGCAGAGCATAAAAAAGATCACCACAGCCGTCGTGGTCTGCTGCGTATGGTTTCTCAGCGTCGTAAACTGCTCGACTACCTGAAACGTAAAGATGTTGCACGCTACACCGCGCTGATTGAGCGTCTGGGTCTGCGTCGCTAATTCTTTCGAGTTTCAGAAAGAGGGGGCCTTCATGGCCCCTTTTTTCCAGCAGATGGCAGCAATTCGCTGGAAACTAATGTATTGTTGCTATGAATGATCTTCCGTTGCAGAGGTTCGCGCGGCTAATGAGAGGCTTTACCCATATCAGGGTTAGGGTTGTCATTAGTCGCGAGGATGCGCAGAAGATCGGGTATTAACGACGGCGCGTATTATGCCGTCAAAAATTGGAAAGGATATTATTTTGCTTAATCCGATCGTTCGTAAATTCCAGTACGGTCAGCATACCGTTACGCTGGAAACTGGCATGATGGCGCGTCAGGCCACTGCCGCTGTTATGGTAAGCATGGATGACACCGCCGTATTCGTTACCGTTGTCGGCCAGAAAAAAGCCAAGCCAGGCCAGGACTTCTTCCCACTGACCGTTAACTATCAGGAGCGTACCTACGCTGCTGGTCGTATCCCGGGCAGCTTCTTCCGTCGTGAAGGCCGTCCAAGCGAAGGCGAAACCCTGATTGCGCGTCTGATTGACCGCCCGGTTCGTCCGCTGTTCCCGGAAGGCTTCGTTAACGAAGTGCAGGTTATTGCGACCGTCGTTTCCGTTAACCCGCAGGTTAACCCAGACATCGTTGCCATGATCGGCGCATCCGCTGCGCTGTCGCTGTCCGGCATTCCGTTCAACGGCCCAATCGGCGCGGCGCGCGTAGGTTACATCAATGACCAGTACGTGCTGAACCCAACCCAGGACGAGCTGAAAGAAAGCAAGCTGGACCTGGTGGTTGCCGGTACCGAAGCGGCTGTGCTGATGGTGGAATCCGAAGCTGAACTGCTGAGCGAAGACACTATGCTGGGCGCGGTGGTATTCGGTCACGAGCAGCAGCAGGTTGTTATCCAGGCGATCAACGATCTGGTGAAAGAAGCCGGTAAACCGCGTTGGGACTGGCAGCCGGAAGCCGTCAACGACGCGTTGAACGCGCGTGTTGCTGCGCTTGCTGAATCTCGTCTGAGCGACGCGTACCGCATTACCGATAAACAAGAGCGCTATGCTCAGGTTGACGTAATCAAATCCGAAACCATCGAGCAGCTTATTGCAGAAGATGAAACTCTGGATGCTAACGAGCTGGGCGAAATCCTGCACGCCATCGAGAAAAACGTGGTGCGTAGCCGCGTACTGGCAGGCGAGCCGCGTATTGATGGCCGTGAAAAAGACATGATCCGTGGTCTGGACGTGCGCACTGGCGTACTGCCGCGTACTCACGGTTCCGCTCTGTTTACCCGTGGTGAAACGCAGGCGCTGGTTACCGCGACTCTGGGTACTGCCCGTGACGCGCAGGTGCTTGATGAACTGATGGGCGAGCGCACTGACAGCTTCCTGTTCCACTACAACTTCCCTCCGTACTCCGTAGGCGAAACCGGCATGGTCGGTTCTCCGAAGCGTCGTGAAATTGGTCACGGTCGTCTGGCGAAGCGCGGCGTGCTGGCAGTGATGCCGGACATGGATAAATTCCCGTACACCGTTCGCGTGGTGTCTGAAATCACCGAATCCAACGGTTCTTCTTCTATGGCTTCCGTGTGCGGCGCTTCTCTGGCGCTGATGGACGCTGGCGTGCCAATTAAAGCCGCCGTAGCAGGTATCGCTATGGGTCTGGTGAAAGAAGGCGACAACTACGTTGTACTGTCTGACATTCTGGGCGACGAAGATCACCTGGGCGATATGGACTTCAAAGTGGCGGGTTCCCGCGACGGTATCTCTGCGCTGCAGATGGATATCAAAATTGAAGGTATCACCAAAGAGATCATGCAGGTTGCGTTGAACCAGGCTAAAGGTGCGCGTCTGCACATCCTGGGCGTGATGGAACAGGCGATCAACGCGCCGCGCGGCGATATCTCTGAATTTGCGCCGCGTATCCATACCATCAAGATCAGTACGGACAAGATCAAAGACGTGATCGGTAAAGGCGGTTCTGTGATCCGCGCGCTGACTGAAGAGACCGGCACCACCATCGAAATTGAAGATGACGGTACTGTGAAGATCGCGGCGACCGACGGTGAAAAAGCGAAATACGCTATCCGTCGTATCGAAGAGATCACCGCAGAGATCGAAGTCGGCCGTATCTACAATGGTAAAGTGACCCGTATCGTTGACTTTGGCGCGTTTGTTGCCATCGGCGGCGGTAAAGAAGGTCTGGTTCACATCTCTCAAATCGCGGATAAGCGTGTAGAGAAAGTGACCGACTATCTGCAGATGGGTCAGGAAGTCCCGGTTAAGGTTCTGGAAGTTGACCGCCAGGGCCGTGTACGTCTGAGCATTAAAGAAGCAACCGAGCAGTCTCAACCTGCGGCTGCGCCGGAAGCTCCGGCGAGCGAACAGGCCGAGTAAGGTAGCCTTTTGCCCTCCGCAGTGCGGAGGGCTTTAGACCTGGCTGGACGCCTTGTTGAGCCACCGGGGAACAGGACGTTCATTCAATCGTTGTCTTCGGGAGTGGGAAATGAAGCCTTTTTTGCGCTGGTGTTTCGTTGCGACAGCACTTACGCTTGCAGGATGCAGTAATTCCGCTTGGCGTAAAAGTGAAGTCCTCGCAGTACCATTGCAACCGACTTTACAGCAGGAAGTGATTCTGGCGCGTATGGAACAGATTCTTGCCAGTCGGGCTTTAACCGATGACGAACGCGCACAGCTTTTATATGAGCGCGGAGTGTTGTATGATAGTCTTGGTTTGAGGGCATTAGCGCGAAATGATTTTTCACAAGCGCTGGCAATCAGACCGGATATGCCTGAAGTATTCAATTACTTAGGCATTTATTTAACGCAGGCAGGCAATTTTGATGCTGCCTATGAAGCGTTTGATTCTGTACTAGAGCTTGATCCAACTTACAACTACGCGCACTTAAACCGCGGTATCGCATTGTATTACGGCGGCCGTGATAAGTTAGCGCAAGATGATCTGCTGGCGTTTTATCAAGACGATCCCAATGATCCTTACCGCAGCCTGTGGCTGTATCTTGTTGAGCAGAAGCTTAATGAGAAGCAGGCGAAAGAAGCGTTAAAAGCACGCTTCGAAAAATCGGATAAAGAGCAATGGGGATGGAACATTGTCGAGTTCTACCTGGGCGACATTAGCGAAGCAACGCTGATGGAAAGGCTCAAGGCGGACGCAACGGATAACACCTCGCTCGCTGAGCATCTCAGTGAAACCAACTTCTATTTAGGTAAGTATTACCTAAGTCTGGGGGATTTGGACAGCGCCACGGCTCTGTTCAAACTGGCGGTGGCCAACAACGTTCATAACTTTGTTGAGCACCGATACGCATTGTTGGAATTATCGCTCCTGGGCCAGGACCAAGATGACCTGGCAGAATCGGACCAGCAATAGCTGACGAACATATCAGCCCGTAATCTTTTTGATTGCCATCACCTTCGCGGGTGAGGGCGTTGTTGTTCGTTAATACACCTACTTTGAGCCGGTTCACACTTTTCAATGAAAATTGCAGATCAATTTCATGATGAGTTATGTAGACTGGCCGCCATTAATTTTGAGGCACACGTACTACATGGCTGAATTCGAAACCACTTTTGCAGATCTGGGGCTGAAGGCTCCTATCCTTGAAGCCCTTACCGATCTGGGTTACGAAAAACCATCTCCAATCCAGGCAGAGTGCATTCCGCATCTGCTGGGCGGTCGCGACGTGCTGGGCATGGCCCAGACCGGTAGCGGCAAAACCGCAGCGTTCTCTTTACCGCTGCTCAACAATCTTGATCCTGAGCTGAAGGCACCTCAGATTCTGGTGCTGGCGCCAACCCGCGAACTGGCGGTACAGGTTGCCGAAGCCATGACGGATTTCTCTAAACACATGCGCGGCGTAAACGTGGTTGCCCTGTACGGCGGTCAGCGTTATGACGTGCAGTTACGCGCCCTGCGTCAGGGGCCGCAGATCGTTGTCGGTACGCCGGGACGTCTGCTTGATCACTTAAAACGCGGCACCCTCGACCTCTCTAAACTGAGTGGTCTGGTGCTGGATGAAGCCGACGAAATGCTGCGTATGGGCTTCATCGAAGACGTTGAAACTATTATGGCGCAGATCCCGGAAGGTCATCAGACCGCTCTGTTCTCCGCCACCATGCCGGAAGCGATTCGTCGCATTACCCGCCGCTTTATGAAAGAGCCGCAGGAAGTGCGCATTCAGTCCAGCGTGACTACCCGTCCTGACATCAGCCAGAGCTACTGGACTGTCTGGGGTATGCGTAAAAACGAAGCGCTGGTGCGTTTCCTGGAAGCGGAAGACTTTGATGCGGCGATTATCTTCGTGCGTACCAAAAACGCGACCCTGGAAGTAGCAGAAGCGCTGGAACGTAGCGGCTACAACAGCGCCGCGTTGAATGGCGATATGAACCAGGCGCTGCGTGAGCAGACTCTGGAACGCCTGAAAGATGGTCGTCTGGACATCCTGATCGCCACCGATGTTGCGGCACGTGGTCTGGACGTTGAACGTATCAGCCTGGTGGTGAACTACGATATCCCGATGGACTCCGAGTCCTACGTTCACCGTATCGGTCGTACCGGTCGTGCGGGTCGCGCCGGTCGCGCGCTGCTGTTCGTTGAGAACCGCGAGCGTCGTCTGCTGCGCAACATCGAACGCACCATGAAGCTGACCATTCCGGAAGTGGAACTGCCGAACGCAGAACTGCTGGGCAAACGCCGTCTGGAAAAATTCGCCGCGAAAGTTCAGCAGCAACTGGAAAGCAGCGATCTGGATCAGTACCGTGCGTTGCTGGCGAAAATCCAGCCGTCTGCTGAAGGTGAAGAGCTGGATCTCGAAACGCTGGCCGCCGCACTGCTGAAAATGGCGCAGGGCGAGCGTCCGCTGATTCTGCCGCCGGATGCGCCGATGCGTCCTAAGCGTGAATTCCGTGACCGTGACGACCGTGGTCCGCGCGAGCGTAATGACCGTGGCCCGCGTGGCGATCGTGAAGAACGTCCGCGTCGTGAACGTCGTGACGTTGGCGATATGCAGTTATACCGCATTGAAGTGGGCCGTGATGACGGCGTTGAAGTTCGTCATATCGTGGGCGCTATCGCTAACGAAGGCGACATCAGCAGCCGTTACATTGGCAACATTAAGCTGTTCGCGTCTCACTCCACCATCGAGCTGCCGAAAGGTATGCCGGGCGAAGTGCTCCAGCACTTCACGCGTACCCGCATTCTGAACAAGCCGATGAATATGCAGCTGTTGGGTGATGCGGTTCCGCACGCGGGCGGCGAACGTCGCGGCGGTGGTCGTAGCTTCAGTGGCGAACGTCGTGAAGGCGGTCGTAATTTCAGCGGCGAACGTCGTGAAGGTGGTCGTGGTGATGGTCGTCGCTTCAGCGGCGAGCGTCGTGAAAGCCGTGGTCCGCGTCGTGATGACTCTACCGGTCGCCGTCGTTTCGGCGGTGATGCGTAACTCACGCTGACCTGCGCATTCACAGCGTAAAGTAAAATATACAGCCCCGATCGTCACAATCGGGGCTTTTTTTATTTCTTTTGTACTCATGTACTGGTACAGTGCAACGTATTGAGAGATAGTCACATTATAAATGACTGGAGAGAGAGCTGAATGGCAACACTTACCACCACCCAAACGTCACCTTCGTTGCTTGGCGGCGTGGTGATTATCGGCGGCACCATCATTGGCGCGGGGATGTTCTCCCTGCCGGTGGTCATGTCCGGGGCGTGGTTCTTCTGGTCGATGGCGGCGCTGGTCTTTACCTGGTTTTGTATGCTGCACTCCGGGCTGATGATCCTCGAAGCCAACCTGAACTATCGTATTGGCTCCAGTTTCGACACCATCACCAAAGATCTGTTGGGGAAAGGCTGGAACATTGTTAACGGCATTTCTATTGCCTTTGTGCTCTACATCCTGACTTACGCCTATATCTCGGCGAGCGGCTCGATTCTGCATCATACCTTTGCTGAGATGTCACTGAACGTTCCGGCGCGAGCGGCAGGTTTTGCCTTTGCGCTACTGGTGGCGTTTGTTGTGTGGCTGAGTACGGAGGCGGTCAGCCGGATGACGGCGATTGTGCTGGGCGCGAAAGTGATTACTTTCTTCCTGACCTTCGGCAGCCTGTTAGGGCACGTTCAGCCTGCCACGTTGTTTAACGTGGCTGAAAGCCACGCGTCATATACGCCGTACCTGCTGATGACGCTGCCATTTTGTCTGGCCTCTTTTGGTTATCACGGTAACGTACCGAGCCTGATGAAATATTACGGCAAAGATCCGCGCACCATCGTGAAATGCCTGATTTATGGGACGTTACTGGCGCTGGCGCTCTATTCCGTCTGGCTGCTGGGGACGATGGGCAACATCCCACGTCCGGAATTTATCGGCATTGCGCAGAAAGGCGGCAATATTGATGTGCTGGTACAGGCGTTGAGCGGCGTGCTGAACAGCCGCAGCCTGGATCTGCTGCTGGTGGTGTTCTCTAACTTTGCGGTCGCCAGTTCCTTCCTCGGCGTGACGCTGGGGCTGTTTGACTATCTGGCGGATCTGTTTGGTTTTGATGACTCGGCAATGGGGCGTTTCAAAACGGCACTGCTGACGTTTGTCCCGCCAATTGTCGGTGGCCTGCTGTGGCCGAACGGTTTTCTGTACGCCATTGGTTATGCAGGTTTAGCTGCAACTATCTGGGCTGCCATTGTGCCAGCGCTGTTGGCACGTAAATCCCGCGAACGTTTCGGCAGCCCGAAATTCCGTGTCTGGGGCGGTAAACCGATGATTGCCCTGATTCTGGTCTTCGGTGTCGGCAATGCGGTTATCCATATCCTGTCGAGCGTTAACCTGCTGCCAGTGTACCAGTAGAAAAATTGCCCGGTGGCGCTACGCTTACCGGGCCTACAGAGATTGAGTAGTCTGGATAAGGCGCAGCCACCATCCGGCACAAATTGTACTACCCCAACAATTCCTGCTTCACATCCATCGCCAAATCAAATGAGTGTAGCCGCGCCTGGTGATCAAAAATCTGGCCGTTAACCATAATTTCATCAGCCTGGGTTTCACGCAAGATAGCCTCCAGCCCGTGTCGCACTTTCGCCTTATCACCGACCAGCGACATACTCAGCGCCTGTTGCACGCCATACTGCTCGGATGGCGACCAGAAGGTCTCCATATTCTCAATCGGCGGCGGCAGTTGGCCGGTTTCCCCACGGCGTAGCTTCACGAAAGCCTGCTGCATGGAGGTAAACAGGAATTCGGCGTCGCGGTTGCTGTCGGCGGCGATAATATTGATACACACCATCGCGTACGGTTTTTCCAGCCGCGCTGAAGGTTTGAACTGGGTACGGTACAGATGCAGCGCCTGGAACAACATATCCGGCGCGAAATGCGAAGCAAAGGCGAACGGCAGACCAAGCTGGGCCGCCAGTTGCGCGCTATACAGGCTGGAGCCCAGCAGCCAGACCGGGACCTGCTCGCCGTAGCCGGGCACCGGGCGCACATGCGGATTAGGGTCGCGAGCGTCGAACCAGTCCACCAGCTCTGCGACATCGCGTGGAAAGTTATCGATATCGCCGCTCATATGGCGACGTAGCGCGCGCATCGTCGGCTGATCGCTACCCGGCGCGCGTCCCAACCCTAAGTCGATACGTCCCGGATAGAGCGTATTCAGCGTGCCGAACTGCTCGGCAATCACCAGCGGTGAATGGTTAGGCAGCATCACGCCGCCGGAGCCAAGATGTAATGTTGTGGTATTGGCCGCCAGATAACCAATCAATACCGAGGTCGCCGCGCTGGCGATACCGGTCATGTTGTGATGTTCTGCCAGCCAGTAGCGGTGATAACCGCGCTTTTCAGCCAGCCGTGCGAGATCCAGCGAGTGCGTGAAGGCTTCTTTTGCCGAAGATCCTTCAGGGATCGGCGCCAGATCCAGCACCGAGAACGGAATAGTTTTGTCAGTCATAACGGCTCACTTTGTTACCGGTTAATCTTTTAATACTGCATTAAAGATTAGCGAATGTTGTTAACAAAGTGAGCTTTATGAGACTGACGGCAAAAACAATACCCGATGGCGCTGCGCTTATCGGGCCTACGGGATCGCTATTTGTAGGCCGGATAAGGTATTGATGCCGCCATCCGGCTAGGACTGTAGCTCCAGCCCGGCCAGCCGCTTCCAGTAGCCGTTGCAGTCGCTATGCGCGGCAAGCGCTAATGGCGCGCCGCCGTTTTCGTTAGCGCGAAAGGCATCAAGCATGGCAAATGTCTCCGTACCCAACGGCGACAGCCGCACGATATCGACCAATCCCTGCATCGACGTCAGTTCGTTGCCAAGGTTATAGACATAGCCGCTCATGGTCTGAATACCGTTAAGCACAAACACCTGCTGATTCTCTTGCGAGAGCACGTCACGACCGTTTGGATACTTGATACAGCAGGTTTCGCACTCATCTTTCGGGCGGTCTTCCGAACGGGCGGTAAAGCAGCGAGCGGAGTAGGCCAGCGGCAGATGCCCGTAGCTCAACACTTCCACTTCAAACTGATTGCGGATGCCCAGTTCATCGCACTGATTAAGCAAATTCACCAGCCAGTCGCGGGACAGCTCCACCGGCATACACCAGCGTACCATGCCTTCTTTCAGCAACCGGCGCAGCGTGACCGCGTTGTAGCAGTTCAGCGCATGGCCGGCGACAAACGGCAGTTTGCGCTCGGCGCACAGATTCACCACGCCAAGATCGCTGGCTTCCAGCAGAAAATCGCCGTTGTCCACATAGCGTTTCAGCTCGCTTAATTCAGATGACGCCTGTACCAGCGCCAGGGTGGAGAGCGCCACCTGCTTACCGCTGGCGGCGAGGGATTTCGCCATTTCCAGCCAGTCGCCGACTTTGGTTGCGCGACGCTTGCTGCACACCGCTTCGCCCAGATAAATGACATCAGCGCTGCTTTTTGCGGCCTGCTGATAAAAATCTTCCAGCGTCTCTTTCGGCCAGTAATAAAGCACCGGTCCTAAGGAATATTTCATAGCTCCTCTCACTGCCATTTACGGTGATATGCGCCAAGCGTGGTTTGGGTGCCTTCGGACATCGCGCCGAGCGTCTCCATCCAGTCGCGCTGTGGAACGAAGTTTTGCGGGGCGGCTTTGCAGCGATCGATCGCCTGGCGCCACACTTTCGCCACCTGGCTGACGTAGGCCGGGCTGCGCTGGCGGCCTTCGATCTTCACCGAAGCGATGTTCGCCGCCATGAGCTCCGGCAGCAGTTCCAGCGTGTTCAGGCTGGTTGGCTCCTCCAGCGCGTGATAGCGCTCGCCGTCCACTAAATAGCGGCCTTTACACAGCGTTGGGTAGCCTGCGTTTTCGCCATCCTGGTAACGGTCAATCAGGACATCATTCAGGCGCGATTCCAGCCCCTGCGGCGTTTGCTGCCAGCGGACAAAGCGGGCGGGCGAGCAGGCGCCGACGGTATTGGGCGACTCCCCCGTCAGATAAGAAGAAAGATAGCAGCGACCTTCCGCCATAATGCACAGGCTGCCAAACGCGAATACCTCCAGCGGCACCGGCGTGACGCGGGCCAGTTGTTTTACCTGGTGAATCGACAGTACACGCGGCAGTACTACGCGGTGGACATCAAAGTTGCGGTGATAAAAGCGAATCGCCTCTTCGTTGGTTGCCGAGGCCTGAACGGAAACATGGCGCTCAATATGCGGGTAACGCTCTGCGGCATATTCCAGCATAGCGAGGTCGGCGAGAATCAACGCGTCGGCGCCAAGCTGCGCCGCCATATCCACGGCGCGCTGCCAGCGGGCATAGCCGTCCGGATGCGCAAAAGTATTAATGGCGATGTGTAATTTGCGGCGATGCTGGTGAACAAAACTCACCGCTTCCTGCAATTTTTTTTCGGTAAAGTTAAGGCCGGCAAAATGACGGGCATTGGTATCGTCTTTTAACCCGATATAAACGGCGTCAGCGCCGTTTTCGATGGCCGCCTTCAGCGCCGGGAGATTTCCGGCAGGGCAGAGCAGCTCCATAATTTATCCTGAGGGTTACGTCTGAGACGCAAAATTGTTAACGAACAGGGATTTTAGTTAACCTTGCTGCGACAATTTTTGATTTAAGGCAGTTAAAGGCGTATTGGTAACACCAATAATGGGGTAGAAAATCAGACCCAATTGTTGATTTACGCCGCCATGTGATTTATTGGATATGGCAAAATAACAGGACTATTGAAACAGGGAGTAAAGCTCGTGTTAGATAAACTGCGTTCACGCTTAGTCCATGCTGGCCCGTCTCTGATGAGTGTACCGGTTAAACTGACGCCCTTTGCGCTAAAGCGCCAGGTTCTGGAACAGGTTCTGAGCTGGCAGTTTCGTCAGGCGCTGGCCGATGGAGAGCTGGAATTCCTCGAAGGTCGTTGGTTAAGCATTCATGTTCGTGACATCGACTTAAAATGGTATACCACGGTTGAAAATGAAAAACTGATCGTTAGCCAGCAGGCGGATGCCGACGTCAGTTTTAGCGCCGACGCCAGCGATCTGCTAATGATTGCCGCCCGTAAACAGGACCCGGATACGCTCTTTTTCCAGCGTCGACTGGTCATTGAAGGCGATACTGAGTTAGGGTTGTATGTGAAGAATCTGATGGACGCCATCGAACTGGAGCAGATGCCGAAAGCGTTACGCGTTATGCTGCTGCAACTGGCGGATTTTGTTGAGGCGGGTATGAAAAACTCGCCGGAAACCAAACAGACCTCGGTAGGTGAACCATGCTAATTCGAGTAGAAATTCCCATTGATGCGCCTGGTATTGATGCGCTGTTACGCCGTTCATTCGAAAGCGATGCGGAAGCGAAGCTGGTTCACGATTTGCGTGAAGATGGTTTTCTGACGCTCGGACTGGTGGCCACGGATGATGAAGGCCAGGTGGTGGGCTATGTCGCCTTTAGCCCGGTTGATGTGCAGGGCGAAGATTTACAGTGGGTCGGCATGGCGCCGCTGGCGGTCGATGAAAAGTATCGCGGGCAAGGGCTGGCGCGCCAGTTAGTGTATGAAGGGCTGGATTCGCTCAACGAGTTCGGCTACGCGGCGGTCGTGACGCTGGGCGACCCGGCGTTATATAGCCGCTTCGGTTTTGAACTGGCCGCGCATTACGATCTTCACTGCCGTTGGCCCGGTACGGAAAGCGCTTTCCAGGTACACCGTTTGGCTGAGGATGCGCTGGAAGGCGTGACGGGGCTGGTGGAGTATCACGACCACTTCAATCGTTTTTAAGCACCGGCGTTTGCAGGCTGGACAGCAGCGCCTCAAACGCTTCGCGTTCCGTCACAAGGCGCTCCTTCTGGCGCTTTGTGAGCTGTTTGATGCGATACTCTATGCGCAGGGCCAGCGAGCGATCGCCGACCTGCGCCGCAAACGCCAGCGTTAACTCGCCTTTTCCCCGTAATGCTTTTGCGCCTTTTCCCGTTTGATGCTGCCTGTAACGACGCGCCACATCGGTGGTTATTCCGGTGTAAAGCGCATTGTCTGCAGTACGAATCAGATACAGATACCAGGGTGTCATTGTCGCCATCAGCATGATAATTTTCAGGTTCCCAGTATAAGCGAGAATAAAGATGGACACACTTACCGCTATTGGCCGTTGGCTGGCGAAACAACACGTGGTGACCTGGTGCGTACACCATGAGGGAGAGCTGTGGTGCGCCAATGCGTTTTATTTGTTTGATGCGCAAAACGTCGCGCTGTATCTGTTAACGGATGATAAAACCCGGCATGCGCAAATGTCCGGCGCGTGCGCGCCAGTTGCGGGAACGGTCAATGGTCAGCCGAAAACGGTGGCGCGCATTCGCGGCGTGCAGTTTAAAGGGGAAATTCGCCGTCTGGAGGGGCAGGAGAGCGACGCCGCGCGTAAAGCTTACCTTCGTCGCTTCCCGGTCGCCAGGGTGCTGCCAGCGCCGGTATGGGAAATCCGGCTGGATGAAATTAAATTCACCGACAACACGCTGGGGTTTGGTAAAAAACTGCACTGGTTACGCGACTCACGCGCCCAGCAGGCGTAGCGCCTCGCGGTTAAATGCCGGCAGGTCGTCAGGCGTGCGGCTGGTCACCAGCTGATCTTTATCGACGACGACTTCCTGATCGTAAAATTCCGCGCCCGCATTCTTCACATCGATAATAATCGGTTTCACCGCCGTGAGTTTGCGGCCACGAATGACATCGGCGCTGATCAACAACTGTGGGCCGTGGCAAATGGCAAAAACCGGTTTACCGCTGTTAACGAAATCGCGGGTAAAATCCACGAAACGGCTGTCGCCGCGCAGGTAGTCCGGCGAATGACCTCCCGGCAATAGCAAGGCGTCGAACTCGTCGGGACGAACGTCATCAATAGCCTTATCAATGGTGACGCTGGCCTCGCCTTTTTTTCCTTTCACCGTTTTACCCGCCTCTTTTTCGATGGTGATGACCTCATGGCCGGCCTGACGGAATTCTGCTGCCGGCGAGGTAAATTCTGAATCTTCAAATTCATCGGTAATCAAAACGGCAATTTTCTTACTCATGCGTTTCCTCCGCAGTGGTGGCGTCGGGTAAGGCAAATTTTCCACAATGATGGATACTTACCTCGTAGACTATTAAGCCTGGTCGATAGGGCCGAGAGTGCAAGGTGGACAAATCTGTAAAGGAGCGAGGATGAGTCAGGTACTGATTACCGGCGTGACCGGACTGGTCGGCGGACATCTGCTGAGAATGTTAATCAACACGCCGCAGGTGAGCGCTATCGCCGCGCCGACGCGTCGTCCGCTGACGGATATTGTCGGCGTTTATAACCCTCACGATCCGCAGCTTACCGACGCGTTAGCTCAGGTGACCGACCCGGTGGATATTGTTTTTTGCTGCCTGGGCACGACCCGGCGTGAAGCGGGAAGTAAAGCGGCGTTTATTCATGCGGATTATACGCTGGTGGTTGATACCGCGCTGACCGGGCGTCGACTGGGCGCGCAGCACATGTTGGTGGTCAGCGCAATGGGAGCAAACGCGCACTCTCCGTTTTTCTACAATCGGGTGAAAGGAGAAATGGAGGAGGCGTTAATCGCGCAAAATTGGCCTCGTTTGACGATTGCCCGGCCTTCTATGCTGTTCGGCGACAGAACAACGCGGCGGGTGAATGAAACGCTTTTCGCTCCGCTATTTCGGCTGTTGCCAGGAAACTGGAAATCGATCGATGCGCGGGATGTGGCGCGGGCCATGCTGGCGGAAGCGCTGGCGCCAGCACAAGAAGGCGTGACGATTCTGACCTCATCGCAACTGCGGGAAAAAGCGGGGTAGCGAAGCCGGATGATTTACCGGATGGCGACGCGGTTTACACATTTTTATCGCCACCCGGCACACCGGTTACTTAATATACGTAAAGGCGGTGGTCACGCGTTTCACGCCGCTCACCCGGCTGGCGATGTCCGCTGCCGCTTTACCTTCACGTTCAGTCACCAGGCCCAGCAGGAACACTTCGCCATTCTCGGTGGTGACTTTCACATTTGACGATTTTACCTGATCGCTGGTCAGTAGCTGTGAGCGAACTTTCGTGGTGATCCAGGTATCGTTAGAGGCGGTCCCCAGGCCGATAGGCTGACCCTGGCGAATCTCGTTATAGACCTCGGTGGTGCCTTCAACGCCCATCGCTATCTGTTTAGCGCGTGCGGAGAGTTCGCTGTTTGGCGACTGCCCCACTAACAAAACTTTGCCCTGATAAGCCGTGACATTGATGCGCGTCTCTTTTTTGATTTGCTCATCTTTCGACAGCGCGCTGCTGACACGCAGTTCCAGCGTTCCGTCATCCACCTGGGTGCCCACGCTACGCGGGTCGGTTGCGGCTTTGGTGCCGACGGCTGCCGTACCCACTACCGCGGCGGCGACGCAACCTTGCAATAGCAACGCAGAAATAAGGACTGCGAGCGGCGAAAATGCCTTCATGTGTACTCCTTAATCATCCTGGTGAGGAAAAAGCGTGTTATCGATCAAATCGCACAGGCAGTTTACCGTCAGCATATGCATTTCCTGAATGCGCGCGCTGTGGTGTGAAGGGATACGAATTTCGACATCCTGCGGCCCTAATAGTCCGGCCAGCTCACCCCCGTCATACCCGGTTAGCGCCACAATGGTCATGTCACGTGTGACGGCTGCTTCAACGGCTTTTACGATATCGCGACTATTACCACGCGTAGAGATCGCCAATAAAACATCGCCTGCATGTCCCAGCGCCCGGACTTGTTTTGCATAAACTTCATCGTGCAAGCGATCGTTAGCGATCGCAGTTAAGACCACATTATCGGTATTTAGTGCAATGGCGGGTAAACTGGGTCGCTCCGTTTCAAAGCGGTTAATCATGCTGGCAGCAAAATGCTGTGCGTTGGCCGCGGACGTCCCGTTTCCACAACAGAGGATTTTGTTGCCGTTAAGCAGGGAATGAACCAGCGTCATGGCGGCGCGGGAAATGGCATCCGGAAGCGCTTCCGCCGCAGCAATTTGAGTTTGAATGCTTTCTGTAAAGCAAACTTTGATTCTTTCGAGCACGCTAATCCTTAAAATCTTCAATTATGAGTGGTCGTTAAACGCATCCCGAAACCACTCAATCTCATTTCCGGTGAAGGCTAACACATCGAACCGACAATCCACAGTATCAAAACTCCCATTCTGGCGGGCGAGCCACAAGCGGGCAGTATGTAATAATTTGTGTTGCTTGCTGCGGGTCACACTAGCCGCTGCGCCGCCATAAAGCCCGGAGCGCCGATAGCGGACCTCAACAAAAACCGTCGTTTTTCCGTCGCGCATGATCAGATCGATTTCGCCGCCGCGCTCGCGCACGTTGGCGGCGATAAACTGCAGTCCTTTGCTTTCCAGCCAGCGACGCGCGGCAGCTTCCCACGCGTCGCCAGCCTGTTTACGCGTTAGCTGGCGGGAACAATCTCCCCTTGCTGGTATTTGAGCCATGATAACTTCCTGTTAATCACACAATCCGGGCTGGCGGTTAATGCGCCGGTATTGCCATTGATCTCAAATCCCTGCACCTGACGCATCTGCGAAAAGTGGTTCGCCAGCGTCCAGGCATCCACGCCCATGGCGTACATCCGCGCCAGAGAATAGTCGTTATGTACAGCGCTCAGCGCCTGCTGCATCAACGGCATATTGCCGCCTGCCAGCATAGGAATTTCACTGTATTGTAAACCCTCCATTTCCAGACGGAAGTCGGGGCCGGAGGTGCCTTGCGCGCTGCGAGAGCTGGCATACAGCGTCGCGCCGCTCTGGGTGCCGTTACGCATGGCGATCATCGGTTTGATAAAGCCAATCTCTTCCGGCGTAGCCAGAATATAGACCGCGTCTACGCGTCCGCCTCCGGTGATTTGCGCGTCGGTCGGCGGCGCAGGGATAGTCAGACCGCCAATGGTGACGCCAGGCTGCGCAGGCACGCTGGCGGCGACCGGACTGCCCGTCAACGCGATACCCGCGCCGCCGTTCACGCCCATTTTCAGCTCGGCTACGGAGCCGAATTTTTGCTGTAACACGATGCCGCCGCCCAGTTTTTGCCACTCCTGGGTGAAGGCGTTCGCCACGCGATCGCCAAGCGTGCTGCGTGGGATCAACAGCAGCGGCGACTGCTTGCCCTGGTCATAAATATGATGCGCCGCGTCACGGGCTTCATCTTCTGGAGAGAGCGCGAAATAGCAGATATTAGGGAAGCTACGTACCGTTTCCGGCTGGTTGAGCGCCAGCACGTTGAGCGGCGTGTTGCTTTTCATCAGCGCTTCCACATTGTTTTTCAACAGCGGCCCGACCACGATACTGGCGCCGTCTTGCTGAACTTGAGCAAGCACCTGATCCAACGGCTGGGAAGAGGTATCGTAGATTTTTAACTCAGCGGAGGGATCCGCCGGCGCGCTTGCTGTAGCAGGGGGAGTTTGTGGCGCGCTGACTGGCGTAGCGGACTGGGCTGGAGCGTCATCAGTCAGATCGCTCACCGAGGCCTGCGACGGACTGGCGACGCCGTTGGTCATTTGTGGCTGCGTCTCCTCCACGCCAGGTTCGACCGGCGCGTCAGGCGCGGCGGCAGGCTGCATCTCTACCGCCTGGGTGCCGAGGTTTTTCGCGGCTTCGAAACCTTGCTGGATGGTACGGCCAAACACGGCAGCCTGACCGTTCAGCGGCAGCAGCAGAGCGATTTTGCTGGTGGAAGCTGGTTTAAAACGTTGTACATTGACGAGCTGCGTCGGCAGCATTTTCGCCCCCGGATTTTGCGGGTAGCGTTTTTGCCAGTCGGCGATCCCGGCTTTCAGCATGTCCGGATCGTTGCGGTTGTCAAACCAGACGCGTTGCAGATCCAGCCAGCCCTGAAGCACATTTTCATCAGCGTTGATAACTAACGTCCTGGCCTGATCCGGCGTCATGGCGGAGAGCGCCTGCCAGGTGGCGTCGATATTTTTTTGTTTATCTTTCGCCGCCAGTAGCGGTTCCTGGGCGATTAACGCCCGCAACAGGGTAAGCGACGGGCGTCCCTGGCTGGCAACGATCTGCGCCTGCCAGTAACGCGCTTGCTGATGTGGCGCAAAGTCGGCGGGTTTTAGTTTATCCAGCAAGGCCTGCGCGCCTGCGACATCTTTTTGCGCCAGTTTGATTTCTACCGCTAATAAAGACTGTTCGCGACGCTGGGTATCGTTCAGATTTTGCGGGAGTTGGTTGAACAGGTCGACGGCCTGCTGGCTTTTTCCTTCTTTCAGCAGTGCATGAATGGCGAGTAATTGCCAGTTGGTCTTGCTATCATCTGCGCTTTGCTGCATCTGATGCAGGTAAAAGGCGGAGTCAGCTTGCGCTGAACCCTGCATATAGGCTGCGCTTTGATCTGGCGCCTGGGTGCCGCACCCGGCGAAAAGTAGCGCAGCCAGGACGACAGGCAGCGCACGTGCGGCGTTCAAACGAGAAAATGTTGAGGGTACCATACTGTATCCAGTGATATTTTTTTACGCAATGCTCAATATTAAATCGGCAATACGGACGACACAATGAAACAAAACGAATCGGCGGATAATTCTCAGGGCCAACTCTTTATTGTACCTACTCCTATCGGTAATCTGGCGGATATCACCCAGCGTGCGTTGGAGGTGTTACAGGCTGTAGATCTGATTGCCGCCGAGGATACTCGTCACACCGGTTTATTGCTGCAACATTTTGGGATTAATGCCCGATTGTTCGCGCTGCACGACCATAACGAACAACAAAAAGCGGAAACGCTGGTCGCGAAGCTAAAAGAAGGGCAGAACATTGCGCTGGTTTCCGACGCCGGTACGCCGCTGATTAACGATCCGGGCTACCACCTGGTGCGTACTTGTCGCGAAGCGGGGATTCGCGTGGTGCCGCTACCGGGGCCGTGTGCGGCGATTGCCGCCCTGAGCGCCGCTGGCCTGCCATCCGACCGTTTCTGCTATGAAGGCTTTTTACCGGCGAAATCCAAAGGCCGCCGTGATGCGCTAAAAGCCATTGAAACGGAACCGCGAACGCTGATTTTTTATGAGTCAACCCACCGCCTGTTAGATAGCCTGGAAGATATCGTCGCGGTATTGGGAGAATCCCGTTATGTGGTGCTGGCGCGTGAGCTGACCAAAACCTGGGAAACCATTCACGGCGCGCCGGTCGGCGAGCTGCTGGCGTGGGTCAAAGAAGATGAAAACCGTCGCAAAGGCGAAATGGTGCTGATTGTCGAAGGCCATAAAGCGCAAGAAGACGACCTGCCCGCCGACGCGCTGCGCACGCTGGCGCTGCTACAGGCAGAACTGCCGCTGAAAAAAGCGGCGGCGCTGGCAGCAGAAATTCACGGCGTGAAGAAAAATGCGCTGTATAAGTATGCGCTGGAGCAGCAGGAAGAATAAAAGCGAGCGCCCGGGAACCGCCTTTTATCGCCATCGCGTTAATACTCAATCAGGTGATTGATGTGGGTAAATTGATGGGGGCATTGGGCGGTGATAGCGGGCCGGACCTTTCCTTCGGGCTTACTCTCGCGATCAGCAACGCATAACCGACTCCTTTTTAGACGATCATTAATTCCACGCCTGTTTTCGCTAATGCCGCTTTATCCTGTTTGCTTATGGTGTCATCGGTTATCACACAGTCGATCTTGTCCATCGGTAATACCTGGTTAAAGCCGCGACGGTTAAATTTGGTCGCGTCCAGTACCGCGATAACTTTGTGTGCCGCCGCCGCCATGACGCCGCTAATGGAATAACCTTCGTTAAACGTGGTAATACCGTTTGTCGCATCAATGCCATCCGCCCCGACAAACATGACATCGGCGCTGATGCCGTGTAGCGATCGTTCTGCAATCGTGCCGTGCATTGAGTGGGTTTTATGCCGTACCGTACCGCCGCAGACCACCAGCGTGAGATCTTTATTTTCTGATAGCGTAAAAGCGGCAGGCAAGCTGTTAGTGATCACCGTAATATTGCTTTTTCGCGCGAGCGCTTCCGCAATCAGTAATGTTGTGCTCCCGCTATCCAGAATGATGGTCATTCCTTCTTCAACCATTGCCGCAGCCGCCTGGGCAATCCGCTTTTTCGGATCGCTGGCGAGTTGATACCGATCTTCCAGAATGACTTCCTGATTGTCGCCTTCCGCCAGATGACTTCCCGGTTTTGCCGCGCCGCCATGAAAACGGGTGACAAGGCCTTTCTCTTCCAGCAGACGCAGGTCAGCACGGATAGTCACTTCAGAAATACCAAAGGTATTTGAAAGGTCCATCACTAGCACGCTGCCTTGCGTATTAATCAGGTCGACAATTTTATTTCTTCGCTCAAATGAGTTCATATTGATTTGCCTGATAATTAACTGTAACTAGTTTAAACGAAGGATTGCGAAAGGTGAACGCTAAATTTCGAAAGGAAATGTGAGCCAGCGCAGGTTGCTGGCTCGTACCATCAGGAAAGTTGAAGTAAAATTTTGCCCTGCATGGGCGCGCCATTAAGCGCTTTGACTGCTTCTGCAAAGCTTTCCGCATCGCCGCGATGGGCAATGAGAGGGGCCAGTTGAAGACGTTTTTCAGCCAACAGGCGCGCTGCGGTTTCCCATTCCTCTCCTGGCCATGGCGCGGAGTAGTTCATCCAACTGCCGAGGAGCGTGAGCTCTTTACGCAAAATTAACCCGAATGTACGCGTTGTCAGGGTGAGATCGTGATGTAACGTCCCCACCAGCGCCAGTTGCGCGCGCGGCCCGGCGATATCGATAGCCAGCGAGACGGTCTGGGGAGTTCCTGCCGTTTCGAGAACCAGTTGATCAAACTGAATGTCGGACAACGCGGTCTGGATGTCGTCGGCGGTCATTTCCCGGCTATTACAGGTATGCGTTGCGCCGAGCGCTTTCGCAAGTTCCAGTTTCTGCGGATTGATATCAATCGCCGTTACGCTTCGCGCGCCCAGTTCCCGCGCGCACTGTAAGGCCAACAGGCCAATTGTCCCGGCCCCGACGATAATTACGTTTTTCCCCTCGCAGCCCTGCGCCAGATGAAAGGCGTGTAAGCCCACGGTAATCGGTTCGATAAACGCGCCATCTTCAATTGGCATATCAGACGGCAAGCGGAAAAGATTGGCCCGTTTGACCACCACATATTCCGCATTACCGCCTTCGCTGCGCGATCCTACAAACTGATACTGTTTGCATAAAGAAAAGTAACCGCGTTCGCATTGCGGACAGTGAAAGCAGGGAAGAAGCGGGACACAAGCGACGGCATCGCCGGGCTGCATATCCGTTACGCCTGTGCCGTAGGATTCAACGTAGCCGCTGAATTCATGACCTAACGTAATAGGATAATAATGGGCGCCCTGCGCGAAAATACGCGGGATATCCGACCCGCAAAGCCCTGAGCTAACGACCTTGACCAACACATCGTCCTCGGCTTGCAGTTGTGGTAAGGGGCGTTCTTCAACGCGCACGTCTCCCTCAGCGTGAATAACCACTGATTTCATAACATTCTCCAGGAAGGTGAGGGGAGCGATTGCTCCCCTAAAATTAAGAGGCGATTTGACTTTGCTGTAGCGCCGTGGCTTTCTCAGCCGCGACAAACTGTCGGGCGCGACGCCAGGTCAGCAGTACACCGGCCAGATAGATAATGGCAATGACGGCGAAGCCGACGATATTCTGCCAGGTAAAAAGTTGAATCAGCAGCCAGGTGATGGGGGAACCGCCCTGATCCAGCGAGGCGACTTGTCCGCCAGCTTTTAGCGCTCCGGCATTGGCAGCCAGTTGGGTATGCAGGCCAATCGTCTGGGTGGCTATCCACAGGGTGATACCCATAATAATGACACCTGAAATCAGCGTGCGGAACAGGTTGCCCTGGTGTACCGCGACCGCCATCGCAATAAAGAAACCGATGGTGGCGAGGTCGCCGAACGGCAGCACCTGGTTCCCCGGTACTAAGACGGCAATCAGGATGGTCAGCGGAATGAATATCAGGCTCGCGGAGACAACAGAGGTATGACCGAGCAGTAGCGCTGGATCAAGGCCTATCAGGAACTCCTGCCCGCCAAATTTAGCCTGTAGACGTTTACGCGCATGTTTCGCGATAGGCGTTAGGCCATCCATAATAGGTTTAATGACGCGTGGCATAAGCAGCATCACCGCTGCGGTTTTGACCGCCAGTTGCAGAACGGCTTTGGCGTCGTAGCCTGCCAGTACACCAATCACCAGCCCCATCACGAAGCCGACAGTCACCGGCTCGCCAAACGGTCCGAAGCGTTTCTGGACATCGTCTGCGCTAAAGTGAATACGATTGAGACCCGGAATTTTCTCGATAATGGTATCAACGAGCACCGCCACGGGGCCCAGGTACGCGGATGAGCCGTGTGGGATAGCAATCCCCTCGAGGCCAAAATAGTCGCGGGTATCTTTGGCAAACCAGTCCCCCAGTTTGTAGACAAAGGCGGCATGAACCACAACGCCCAGAATCCCCAGCCAGTATGAACCGGTCGCCAGATGCAGCATGGCGCCCGTGAAGGTCATGTGCCAGATATTCCAGATATCAACATTCACCACGCGGGTCATGCGGGTCACCAGCATCAGGACGTTAACCCCGATGGCGACAGGGATCGCGACCAGCGCGATTTGTGACGCCCAGGTCATGGGCGATGAACCCGGCCAGCCGACGTCAATAACGTGGAGATTGATTTGGAAATGTTCCGCCATGGCTTTCGCCGCGGGGCCGATAGAATCCAGCATCAGGCCGATGACCAGACCAATACCCACGAAGCCGATACCAATATGCAAACCCGATTTAAAACAATCCCCAAGCTTCATTCCCAGCAGTTTAGAGAACACGATGATCACCAGAGGCAACATCACCGTTGGGCCTAAGTCGAGGATATAACGCATTATTTCGCTAAACATACGTTACCCCATGAGAATGGACAGAATTTTTTGCTGTAATGCTTCAATACCCACGCCGGAAACAAAAGGCATACCGTGAACGACGGGAATATCGCCGAAGGCGCGATCGACCCTGGCAGTGGTACAGATAAGATCGGCGCCGTCCATATAGGTTTCGATTTCGGTGACCCGGCATTGCACTAAGTCGAGCTCAATATGGTTGGCATCACATAGCTCTTTAATTTCTTCCGCAGCCATCGTTGAGGTTGCAACCGCACCGCCACAGGCCACAATTACTTTACGTTTCATAGGGTATTCCTCATTATTATCAATTTATTATCAAACCTGGACGCACTGCTCAGGCTCAAGGATGGTTTCCTGAAAGCGTATCGCCAGTTCGGCATCCGGCGCGCTTAACAGGGCATCGAGGGTGCTTGGGTTCTGTAGCTCACTAAACAGGCGGCGCAGAAGTTTTAGCTGTGCCGCCGGGTTTTCAACGATTAAGGCGATGATTAACGAAACGGCAATCTCTTCGTCATCATCCGCCTGTTGAAACATGACCGGCTTATCTGGACGAATCAGATAGATAGCGGGTGATTTCGCATGAACCGCCTCGCAATGAGGGATAGCGACGGCGTGACGCTCCAGCGCAATGCCGGTAGGAAAAGACGCTTCACGTTCCACCAGCGCCTGCGGATAACTATCATGTACCACGCCTTTCGCCAGCATCTCTTTGCCAATGTGCGCCAGCGCCTGTTGGCTCGAGTCGAATGTGATTCCGGTTCGGACAAATAGTTGGCTCATAAATTCTCCATTATTCAGGCGACATCCGGCGTGCAACCGAAGCGATAAGCGCGCAGAACATCCTGAATTTTGTCAATAATCAGGTTATGCGGCGTGGGGGGGAGCACGCCCTCAGACAGGCGTTCAAACTGTACGGGCATAAACTGGCTAATTAATCCCAGCGGCAATGTGACGTTATTCAGATTGGCGATTAACTTCTCTACGCTTTGACGAATACGCGGGTGCGGCCAGTAATAGCGAATACGGTCAGACAAACTAAAGTGGATGTCGACCATCGCCTGGCTCCAGGTTGGACGGTAGTATTTTTTCCAGTAGCCCGGTTCGTTTAGCATAACTTCATCAATGACCTCCAGTACCCGACTACGTTGTTCCGGGGAGATCAGCTCGTTTTCCATTTGCGCAAGTGCGAAAATGGCTTCGCGCAGCGCGAAAGTGAGCGCCGGGCCGACCTTCAGAATGGCGTAATGATCGCGTACCAGCGCACGGTAGGCCTGTCGCGTCTGATAATCAGTCGAATGCGCTTCATAGACCATCGGCGTTTCTTTTATCCATGCGGAGAGCGCCTGTGCCGCCTGCGGCTGATAATGAATAATCTGGGTATGATCAAATTCAACGCCCGGCTGTACGACAATCGCGATAACACGGTTCAATGCCTCCTCCAGCCCCAGGGCGCGAAAAGCAGCCTGATGCGTTTGCAGCGTGCGGGCCGCATCCTGTTCGCGGGTAACATGCACGGCGTTAATGGCGCTGGCTTCCCCGCCCGGAACCGGAACTTCAGTGCCGATAACATAGGTTAAATGGCGTTTTTGTTCGTCGGTCGCCGTCGTTTCCGCTGCCTGGCAAAGCAGGGCGGCGCGTTTAGCGACAACCATTGGGTCCAGCGGCGTCGGGTCGTCAGCGCAGGACATAGAGGCATCAAGATGGATTTTGCTAAACCCGGCAGCGACGTAAGCCTTAATGAGTTCGACAGATTTTTCCATCGCCGTATCTGCAGGTTCGTTTTGCCAGCAGTTAGGTCCCAGGTGATCGCCGCCTAAAATAAGCCGTTCGCGTGGAAAACCCACTTCCTGGGCGATGCCATAGACAAAATCACGAAAGTCAGCCGGTTTCATGCCGGTATAACCGCCAAACTGATTAACCTGGTTAGAGGTCGCTTCGATCAGAACTTTGTTCCCGCTATTCAGATCAAAACGTAATGCGGATTCAATCACCAGCGGGTGTGCTGAACATACGGAACAGATCCCTATCTGTTCCCCTGCTTTGTGACGAGAAATTATTTCTTTCACTTCTGGCTCCGATATCTTTTGTTTATCTTCATAATATTTTTGGTTTGAAGGCAAAGGATAATAATGGCTTTCGTGATCCAGCTATGAAAACGCCCTTTGCCGTGCTAAATCCGGGGGCTTTAGAGCTTCCCTTCACAACCGCAGTCGGCAATCACTTTACGTACAACCTCTTTCATGGCCGCTTTCGCCGGGATCATGTAATGGCGGGGATCGCTGGCCTCTGCGTGTTGCGTTAAATAGTTTTTAAGCGCGCCAGAAAAGGCGATTTTAAGCTCGGTGGCGACGTTAACTTTGCAGATGCCCAGCGAAATAGCGCGGGTAATATCGCGGGTCGGCAGGCCAGAGGCGCCGTGAAGGACTAAGGGGACATCAACCCGCTGACGAATTTCCGTCAGTCGTTCAAAATCAAGTTTTGGTTCAGCGGTGTAGAGGCCGTGAGCGGTGCCGATAGCAATGGCTAACGAGTCGATACCCGTTTTTTCTACAAATTCCCGGGCCTGTTCCGGATGGGTATAAAACGCATCTTTACCGTCAACGATAAGATCGTCTTCCTGCCCGCCGAGACGCCCAAGTTCAGCTTCAACGCTGACATCGTAGCGATGACAGTAATCAACCACGCTTTTCACCAGCGCAATATTGTCGGCAAAGGGGAAATGCGACCCGTCGATCATGACCGAGCGTACCCCGGCGGCGACTTTCATTTTGATGTCGGCCAGTTTTTCATGATGATCGAGATGTACCGCGAGAGGATGGTTCCAGCTTTTCGCCAGTTCTGCGGCGATAGCCACGATATTACCGACGCCTGCGTAGCTAAAGGTGCCTGGCGTACCGGCGACAATCAGCGGAGAGCGCAATTCTGCGGCGGTTTCCACCACCACTTGCAATGTCTCCAGGTTGTGGATGTTAAACGCCGGCACAGCATAGCCTTCCTGCTGCGCCTTCTTTAGCATTGTTCTGCCTGAAATGATAAACATCCTTCCTCCGAAATCTTTCGTTTGTTTTCTTTGAAAGAATTTATAGGCTTTCGGAATGTTTTTTTGTGATTTTGATCTGATAAATGAAAGTTTCGAAATAAAATGGAAGTTATCGAAAGTCAGGAGTAAAAAAAGCATGTCGGGCAGACATACTTCAGGCTACAGACTAAGGGCGAAAAAATACCGGGTAGCGCTGGCGCTTACCCGGTCTACAGATTATGCGGTTATACCCTGGTCGGAGAAGGGTACTGACTGGATCAGGTCACTGGCGCCGGGTTAAATATCGCCAGTTGGTTATGTAGGCCCCACTGGTCCGAGAAAGTCTTTTTCCGGCCGCTGGCGACATCGAGAATAAAGTGAAACAGCTTCCAGCCCACATCTTCGATTGTCTCTTCACCCGTGGCGATGGTGCCTGCATTGATATCCATTAAGTCATACCAGCGGTTCGCCAGCTCGGTACGCGTCGCCATTTTAATGACCGGCACCGCCATCAGCCCGTACGGCGTGCCGCGTCCGGTGGTAAAGACCTGTACGGTAATGCCGGAAGCGACCTGCTGCGTGCCGCAGACGAAATCGCTGGCGGGCGTCGCGGCGTAAATCAGGCCGCGTTTGGTGGGGCGTTGGCCCGGCGACAATACTTCGACAATGGCGCTCTTACCCGATTTAGCGATAGAGCCCAACGCTTTTTCCACGACGTTCGCCAGACCGCCTTTTTTGTTGCCAGGGGACGGGTTAGCGCTGCGATCGGTTTTCCCCATATCAAGGTAGTTATCGTACCAGGCCATTTCATCCAGCAGGCGTTTACCCACGGCTTCGTTGATGGCGCGCGGCGTCAGAAGATGAATGGCATCGCGCACTTCGGTGACCTCCGAGAACATGACGGTCGCGCCGCAGCGTACCAGCAGATCGGAAGCATAACCCACCGCCGGGTTTGCCGTGACGCCGGAAAACGCATCGCTGCCGCCACACTGCATCCCGACGACCAGCTCGGAGGCCGGGCAGGTTTCGCGCTGGCGTTGGTTCAGTTTCGTCAGATGGCGTTCGGCGACCCGTAAAATATCGTCGACCATTGATTTAAAGCCGACATGCTGCTCGTCCTGTAAACGCACAATACTGGCGCTTTCAACGGCGATGGCGGGAACATCCTCGGTGCCTTCCAGCAGTCGTTCCGGCTGCAGTTTTTCGCAACCGAGGCCAATCACCATCACTTCGCCGCCAAAATTGGGGTTGAGTGCGATGTTATGAATTGTGCGAATCGGCACGACCGCCGCCGGCGCGTTGATTGCCACGCCGCAGCCGTACAGATGGTTTAGCCCTACAACGCCATCGACATTCGGGTATTTGGGCAGGAGATCGCGCTCAATCACTTTCACCACATAATCGACCACGCCCGCCACACAGTGCACGCTGGTGGTAATGCCAAGCAGATTTTTGGTGCCGACGCTGCCATCGGCGTTACGATAGCCCTCAAACGTGTAGCCTTCCAGCGGCGGCAGCGGTTCCGGTACTTTGGTCGCCAGCGGTAGCGTATTCAGCGGCGGCGCTTTTGGCAGTTCAACCAGCGACTCGTCGATCCAGCTTCCGCGCGGGATGTCGCGTACCGCATAACCGATGACTTCGCCATAACGGATGATTTCGCCGTGAGCGGGGATATCCGTCAGAGCGACTTTATGGCCTTGCGGAATATGTTCAGTCAGTTCCAGGCCATCCGGAAAACGTGTTCCGGCTTTAAGACCGTGGTCATTAACAATAATTGCGACATTATCGGTTTCATGTACTTTTATATAAAACGCCGATGGCGATTCCTGGCGAATTTCGATATTGGCCATTGTTCAACATTCTCCAGCCTGGATGATAGAAATAGGATTATCTATTTTGGTTATGGTTAAATCGTTAAATCTCAATATAAGAAATAAAGTTCATGCATAATGAAATAAGAATGACAGGAGTATAAATATAAGAATGTGATCCAGATCACCGCAAATTATGAAATTTTTTATGCAGGCCGGGTAAAGCGTAAATGTGTGCATTAGCGCCCAGTATCATGGGCGTATGCTCAAAAATAAGCGTTAAATAATCCCTTTTTAATGAGCGTTTGCACAATGATTATCCGCCATAGGCTGTTTATACTGAATGGCGAATTCAGTGTATCTGACGAGTTATTTGAAAATACCATGATAATAATAAAAGACGATAAAGATATCAGAACGGTATATTGTGCTACAGGATGTGTACCACATTAGAAATAGAATGCGGAGACCCATTCTGATTTCAGATAAGCATTTTATTGTCGTTGCTATAAGTTATGGTGGCGGCATCACATGTAGAGAATTAAAGAAATAAGCGAAGGTATAAGCGATGAATAACGCTATTTTCCCGAATAAGTTTAAAGCGGCGCTGGCGGCGCAACAGGTGCAGATTGGCTGCTGGTCTGCACTGGCAAGCCCAATCACCACCGAAGTTCTCGGTCTGGCGGGATTTGACTGGCTGGTGCTGGATGGCGAACATGCGCCGAACGATGTGACCACCTTAATTCCGCAGTTAATGGCATTGAAAGGCAGCGCCAGCGCGCCTGTGGTACGTGTGCCAACCAATGAACCGGTCATTATCAAACGGATGCTGGATATTGGGTTTTATAATTTCCTGATCCCCTTTGTTGAAACGCAAGAGGAAGCGGCTCGCGCCGTCGCCTCGACGCGTTACCCGCCGGAAGGCATTCGCGGCGTCTCCGTTTCTCACCGCGCGAATATGTTCGGTACGGTGCCTGATTACTTTGCGCAGTCGAACAAAAACATCACCATTATTGTTCAAATCGAAAGCCAGTTGGGTGTCGACAATGTTGATGCCATCGCCGCAACGGAAGGCGTTGATGGCATTTTTGTCGGCCCAAGCGATTTGGCCGCCGCGCTGGGTCATCTCGGCAATGCTTCTCACCCTGACGTGCAGCAGACGATTCAACATATTTTCGCCCGCGCTAAAGCGCACGGTAAACCGTGCGGCATTCTGGCGCCGGTAGAGGCGGATGCCCGCCGTTATCTGGAATGGGGCGCGACCTTTGTCGCCGTTGGCAGCGATTTAGGCGCATTCCGCGCCAGCACGCAGAAGCTTGCCGACACCTTTAAAAAATAATCCTGGTATGGAAAGAGAGAACGCTATGACGATGAAAGTTGGCTTTATTGGCTTAGGCATCATGGGTAAGCCCATGAGCAAAAACTTACTGAAAGCAGGGTATTCGCTGGTGGTGTCCGATCGTAATCCTGAAGCGATTGCTGACGTCATTGCCGCAGGCGCGGAAACGGCCTCTACGGCGAAGGCGATCGCTGAACAGTGTGACGTCATCATCACGATGCTGCCTAACTCTCCGCATGTGAAAGAGGTTGCGCTGGGCGAGAACGGTATCATCGAAGGCGCGAAGCCGGGAACCGTATTGATTGATATGAGTTCTATCGCGCCGCTGGCAAGCCGTGAAATCAGCGATGCGCTGAAGGCGAAGGGCGTTGAGATGTTGGATGCGCCGGTCAGCGGCGGCGAGCCGAAGGCGATTGATGGCACGCTGTCGGTGATGGTGGGGGGCGATAAAGCCATTTTCGACAAGTACTACGACCTGATGAAAGCGATGGCGGGTTCCGTGGTGCATACCGGCGATATCGGCGCAGGCAACGTCACAAAACTGGCTAACCAGGTGATCGTGGCGTTGAATATCGCCGCCATGTCTGAAGCGCTGACGCTGGCGACTAAAGCGGGCGTCAACCCGGATCTGGTCTATCAGGCGATTCGCGGCGGTCTGGCTGGCAGCACGGTACTGGATGCGAAAGCGCCGATGGTCATGGACCGAAACTTTAAACCAGGTTTCCGTATCGATCTGCACATTAAAGATCTGGCGAATGCGCTGGATACCTCCCACGGCGTTGGCGCGCAGCTCCCGCTGACCGCCGCCGTTATGGAAATGATGCAGGCGTTACGCGCGGATGGACACGGTAATGACGACCATAGCGCGCTGGCGTGCTACTACGAAAAACTGGCGAAAGTGGAAGTCACTCGCTAACGACGTTGTGCCCGGATGGCGTGTAGCGATCCGGGCCTGAATTTCAGGCTGGATAAGTGAAACGCCATCCGGCGTTGTGCAGTAACAGGCTACCACTATGAAAATCGTAATTGCCCCCGACTCCTATAAAGAAAGCCTTTCTGCCGCCGAGGTAGCGCAGGCGATAGAAAAAGGATTTCGGGAAATTTTCCCCGATGCGCAATATGTCTCTGTTCCGGTTGCCGATGGCGGCGAAGGAACGGTCGAAGCCATGATTGCCGCGACGCAGGGCGTTGAACGCACCGCATGGGTGACCGGGCCGTTGGGTGAAAAAGTGAAAGCCTGCTGGGGAATGTCCGGGGATGGTAAAACCGCGTTTATTGAAATGGCGGCGGCCAGCGGACTGGCGCTGGTTCCACCAGAAAAACGCAACCCTTTGATTACTACCTCGCGGGGAACGGGGGAGCTGATATTGCAGGCGCTGGAAAGCGGCGCAAGCAATATCATTATCGGCATTGGCGGCAGCGCGACAAATGACGGCGGCGCAGGGATGATGCAGGCGTTAGGCGCAAAACTGCGCGATGCAAACGGCGCGGATATCGGTTACGGTGGCGGAAGCCTTCATTGTCTAAGCGACATTGATATTTCAGAGCTCGATCCCCGTTTAAAACTCTGCGCTATTCGTGTCGCTTGCGATGTCTCTAATCCTCTGATCGGCGACAACGGCGCATCACGAATTTTTGGGCCGCAGAAAGGCGCGACCGAAGAGAACATTGTTGAGCTGGACAGAAATCTTGCTCACTATGCCGACATCATAAAAAAATCGCTGAATGTCGACGTAAAGGCGGCGCCCGGCGCAGGCGCGGCAGGCGGTATGGGGGCGGCGTTAATGGCTTTTCTCGGTGCGGAATTACGCAGCGGGATCGAAATTGTCACGGCGGCACTGAACCTGGAGGAGCATATCCACGACTGTACGCTGGTGGTGACGGGAGAAGGGCGGATTGATAGCCAAAGTATTCGCGGTAAAGTGCCGATTGGCGTCGCGAATGTGGCGAAAAAATATCATAAGCCAGTGATTGGCATTGCCGGCAGCCTGACGCACGATGTAGGGATAGTGCATCATTATGGCATCGACGCTGTCTTTAGCGTACTCACGCGCATCGTGACGCTGGAGGAGGCTTTTCGGGGCGCTTTTGACAATATTTATCGGGCATCCAGAAATGTTGCTGCCGCTCTGGCGATAGGAATGCGCAGCGCAGGGTGACAAAGTCGCGCGAACCCTCTATACTGCGCGCCGAAGCTGACCAGACAGTCGCCGCTTCGTCGTCGTCCTTTCGGGGAGACGGGCGGAGGGGAGGAAAGTCCGGGCTCCATAGGGCAGGGTGCCAGGTAACGCCTGGGGGGGAAACCCACGACCAGTGCAACAGAGAGCAAACCGCCGATGGCCCACGTAAGTGGGATCAGGTAAGGGTGAAAGGGTGCGGTAAGAGCGCACCGCGCGGCTGGTAACAGTCCGTGGCACGGTAAACTCCACCCGGAGCAAGGCCAAATAGGGGTTCATAAGGTACGGCCCGTACTGAACCCGGGTAGGCTGCTTGAGCCAGTGAGCGATTGCTGGCCTAGATGAATGACTGTCCACGACAGAACCCGGCTTATCGGTCAGTTTCACCTCTTCATGCAAAAACCCGTCAGTGTAAGCTGGCGGGTTTTTGCTTTTACAGGGCGGCAGGATGAATGACTGTCCACGGCACTATACCCAAAAGAAAGCGGCTTATCGGTCAGTTTCACTTCTTCATAAAACCCGCTTCGGCGGGTTTTTGCTTTTACAGGGCGGCAGGATGAATGGCTGTCCACGACGCTATACCCGAAAGAAAGCGGCTTATCGATCAGTTTCACCTCTTCATAAAACCCGCTTCGGCGGGTTTTTGCTTTTACAGGGCGGCAGGATGAATGACTGTCCACGACGCTATACCCAAAAGAAAGCGGCTTATCGGTCAGTTTCACCTCTTCATAAAACCCGCTTCGGCGGGTTTTTGCTTTTACAGGGCGGCAGGATGAATGACTGTCCACGACACTATACCCAAAAGAAAGCGGCTTATCGGTCAGTTTCACCTCTTCATAAAACCCGTCAGTGTAAGCTGGCGGGGTTTTGCTTTTACAGGGCGGCAGGATGAATGACTGTCCACGACGCTATACCCAAAAGAAAGCGGCTTATCGGTCAGTTTCATCTCTTCATAAAACCCGCTTCGGCGGGTTTTTGCTTATCAGGCCGGTGAAGGGTATAGAGGTTGCAGAAGACGCCAGCGTCACTATCCGGCAATTAATTGACAGCCGTGGTGACATAATATTATTCGTTTTTGTGATGAGAAACACAAAACGCTATGGATTGCGCTCTTTTTAGTTGAAGTGAAAAGCAATCGATTTCTTTCACAAAATTACATCCTGCAAAACAGCAAGAAAGCGGTGTAAATTATTTGTTGTAAATGAAAATTAAATGTATGAAATATTTTGGTTAAAATTTTATTAAATGTTTCTTTACAAACAAATAAGGTAAAAAAATGTGACGCGTAACGGTTTTTAAGCGCATTTACCTTCGGTTTATACTTAAATTTGAGAAATTACGCTTTAAATTTAACGCTGGAATTGCCGATAAAATGTCCCGTAATTGATTGAAATATCGTCTTCATGGGATGTCGAAAATAGGAGATAAAATAGGCTGGTTATCGCCATAATATATCGTTATCCCGACCCTATTTTTTGATTGAAATCAGGCTAAGTTGCTGTTTTGTTTTTGTAACTCATTGAATTAATGGGTTTTCTTTATTTAATAAAGACCATGTAAAAATTGTGGTAAGTTAATTTGTGAGTGGTCGCACATAACCTTTAAGATTTAATTTGCTACACTTCCTGCCGTTCACAATGTTATTTCAGAGCGGTAGATATGAATACTCTTGTTCTCCCTAAAACACAGCATTTGGTGGTCTTTCAGGAAGTCATTAGAAGTGGTTCTATCGGTTCTGCCGCAAAATCGTTAGGGTTAACCCAACCCGCCGTCAGTAAAATCATTAGCGATGTTGAGGCCTATTTTGGCGTTGAGCTAATTGTACGCAAAAATACCGGCGTTACGTTGACCGAAGCGGGACAGGTACTGCTTTCCTGGTCTGAATCTATCACCCGCGAAATGAAAAACATGATCAACGAGATGAACAGTATGACGTGCAATACCGTTGTCGACGTCTCGTTTGGTTTTCCTTCGCTGATTGGCTTTACCTTCATGTCCGATATGATTCATAAGTTCAAAGAGGTATTTCCAAAAGCGCAGGTATCCATGTACGAAGCCCAGCTCTCTTCATTCCTGCCGGCCCTGCGCGACGGGCGGCTGGACTTTGCTATCGGTACGCTCAGTAATGAAATGCAGCTACAGGATCTGCATGTCGAGCCGCTGTTTGAATCAGAGTTTGTCCTGGTAGCCAGCAAGTCCCGAACATGCACCGGCACCATCACACTGGAGTCGTTAAAAGACGAACAGTGGGTGTTGCCGCAAACGAATATGGGCTACTACAGCGAATTACTCACCACTCTACAACGAAATGGCATCAGCATCGAAAACATTGTTAAAACAGATTCCGTTGTCACAATATATAATCTTGTTCTCAATGCTGATTTCTTAACTGTTATTCCCTGCGATATGACCACGCCTTTTGGCTCTAATCAATTTATCACGATACCCATAAAAGACACGTTACCCGTCGCACGTTATGCGGCGGTATGGTCTAAAAATTATCGTATCAAAAAAGCCGCTTCAGTATTAGTAGAATTGGCTAAGCAATATTCATCATATAATGGATGCAGACGCAGGCAGTTAATAGAAATTAAATGATATGGAATAAACATATTTAGCGAAATTGACGTCACCTGTTTCTTTTGAACAGTGGGCAACGGTAACTTATTTTTAATACCCAGGTTAAGAGGTTATAATGCACATTACATACGATCTCCCGGTTGCAATTGAAGATATCCTCGAAGCGAAAAAAAGACTGGCGGGGAAGATATATAAAACGGGAATGCCTCGCTCTAACTATTTTAGTGAACGTTGCAAAGGCGAAATATTTCTCAAGTTTGAAAATATGCAGCGTACGGGTTCATTTAAAATTCGTGGCGCTTTTAACAAACTTAGCTCGTTAACGGAGGCGGAAAAACGTAAAGGCGTCGTGGCCTGTTCCGCAGGTAATCATGCACAGGGCGTTTCTCTTTCTTGCGCAATGCTGGGTATTGACGGCAAAGTCGTGATGCCGAAGGGCGCGCCAAAGTCAAAAGTGGCGGCCACCTGTGATTATTCGGCGGAAGTGGTGCTCCACGGTGACAACTTCAATGACACCATTGCTAAGGTGAGTGAAATTGTCGAAACCGAAGGCCGCATTTTTATTCCGCCTTACGACGATCCAAAAGTCATTGCCGGGCAGGGTACTATTGGTCTGGAAATTATGGAAGATCTGTACGATGTCGATAATGTCATCGTGCCTATTGGCGGCGGCGGTTTAATTGCAGGTATTGCCATTGCGATTAAATCGATTAACCCGACCATTAAAGTTATCGGCGTACAGGCCGAAAATGTTCACGGTATGGCGGCGTCTTATTACGCTGGCGAAATAACCGCGCACCGAACGACCGGCACCCTGGCGGATGGTTGTGATGTCTCCCGCCCGGGTAATTTAACCTATGAAATTGTTCGTGAATTAGTCGATGACATTGTTCTGGTTAGCGAAGATGAAATTCGTAACAGCATGATCGCTTTAATTCAGCGCAATAAGGTTATTACTGAAGGCGCTGGCGCACTGGCCTGCGCCGCACTATTAAGCGGGAAATTAGATAGCCATATTCAGAACAGAAAAACGGTCAGTATTATTTCTGGCGGCAATATCGATCTTTCTCGTGTATCACAAATTACGGGTTTAGTTGACGCTTAATCTTTTCGTGAGGATAGGATATGAGTACTACTGATAGCATTGTATCCAGCCAGGCAAAACAGTCGTCATGGCGTAAATCGGACACGACGTGGACGCTGGGTTTATTTGGTACCGCCATTGGCGCCGGGGTGCTGTTTTTCCCTATCCGCGCCGGGTTTGGCGGGCTTATCCCCATTCTGCTGATGCTGGTTTTAGCTTACCCCATTGCGTTCTATTGTCACCGGGCGCTGGCGCGTCTGTGTTTATCCGGATCTAATCCGTCCGGCAATATTACGGAAACGGTCGAAGAGCACTTTGGTAAAACGGGCGGGGTAGTTATCACGTTCCTTTACTTCTTTGCGATTTGTCCGCTGCTGTGGATTTATGGCGTCACCATCACTAACACGTTCATGACGTTTTGGGAAAACCAGTTGCAGATGCCAGCGTTGAATCGCGGTTTCGTGGCGCTGTTCTTGCTGCTGCTGATGGCCTTTGTGATCTGGTTTGGTAAAGATCTGATGGTTAAGGTGATGAGTTACCTGGTATGGCCGTTTATCGCCAGTCTGGTGCTAATCTCATTATCGCTGATTCCTTACTGGAACTCGGCGGTTATCGATCAGGTTGATCTCAGTAATATCGCGCTGACCGGGCACGATGGCATACTGGTTACGGTGTGGCTGGGCATCTCTATTATGGTGTTCTCCTTTAACTTTTCGCCCATCGTCTCTTCCTTCGTGGTGTCTAAGCGGGAAGAGTATGAGAAAGAGTTTGGCCGCGAATTTACCGAGCGTAAATGTTCACAGATCATCTCGCGCGCCAGTATGCTGATGGTCGCCGTGGTGATGTTCTTCGCCTTTAGCTGCCTGTTTACGCTCTCTCCACAGAACATGGCGGATGCGAAAGCGCAGAACATTCCGGTACTTTCCTACCTGGCCAACCATTTCGCCTCTTTGTCGGGGACAAAATCTACTTTTGCAACGGTGCTGGAGTATGGCGCGTCTATCATCGCGCTGGTTGCTATTTTCAAATCTTTCTTCGGTCACTACCTGGGGACGCTGGAAGGGCTGAACGGCCTGGTGCTGAAATTCGGTTATAAAGGCGATAAAACCAAAGTCTCTATGGGCAAGCTTAATACCATCAGCATGATCTTCATTATGGGGTCTACCTGGGTCGTAGCTTACGCAAACCCGAACATTCTGGACCTGATTGAAGCGATGGGCGCGCCGATTATCGCCTCGCTGTTATGTCTGCTGCCGATGTACGCCATTCGTAAAGCGCCGTCGCTGGCGAAGTACCGTGGTCGTCTGGATAACGTGTTCGTCACCCTGATTGGTCTGCTGACCATCCTGAATATTGTCTACAAATTGTTCTAATCCTCACGTTTAGCCTGCGTTCCGCCCCAGGGCGCGGACGCAGGCTGACATCGACGGAGGCACTACATGAATGAATTTCCGGTCGTTCTGGTCATTAATTGCGGATCATCTTCTATCAAATTCTCTGTACTGGATGTCGCTACCTGTGATGTTTTAATGGCGGGAATAGCAGATGGAATGAATACTGAAAACGCCTTTTTATCTATTAATGGCGATAAGCCGATAAACCTCGCGCACTCTAATTATGAGGACGCGTTAAAAGCCATTGCCTTTGAGCTGGAAAAACGTGATTTAACGGATAGCGTGGCATTAATTGGTCACCGTATCGCGCACGGTGGAGAGCTATTTACGCAGTCCGTCATTATTACCGATGAGATTATCGATAATATTCGTCGGGTATCGCCTTTAGCGCCGCTGCATAATTACGCTAATTTAAGCGGCATTGACGCGGCGCGGCACCTTTTCCCGGCCGTGTGTCAGGTGGCGGTATTTGATACCAGTTTCCACCAGACGCTGGCACCGGAAGCCTATTTATACGGATTGCCGTGGGAGTATTTTTCCAGTCTGGGTGTGCGTCGCTACGGCTTTCACGGTACGTCGCATCGCTATGTTTCGCGGCGCGCGTATGAACTGCTTGACCTCGATGAAAAAAACTCGGGTCTGATTGTCGCGCATCTGGGCAATGGGGCGTCTATCTGCGCGGTACGCAATGGTCAGAGCGTGGATACCTCAATGGGGATGACGCCGCTTGAGGGGCTGATGATGGGTACTCGCAGCGGCGACGTTGATTTCGGCGCGATGGCGTGGATAGCCAAAGAAACCGGGCAGACGTTGAGCGATCTGGAGCGAGTGGTGAATAAAGAGTCCGGTTTGCTCGGCATCTCCGGGTTGTCATCCGACCTTAGAGTCCTGGAAAAAGCCTGGCACGAAGGACATGAGCGCGCCCGGTTAGCGATAAAAACATTTGTCCACCGTATCGCCCGTCATATTGCCGGACACGCGGCATCGTTACATCGGTTGGATGGCATTATTTTTACCGGCGGTATTGGTGAAAATTCAGTATTAATTCGCCAGTTGGTAATTGAACATTTGGGCGTACTGGGGCTTACGTTAGACGTTGAAATGAATAAGCAGCCGAATTCTCACGGCGAGCGCATTATTTCCGCTAACCCTTCTCAGGTTATTTGCGCTGTTATTCCCACGAATGAAGAGAAAATGATTGCCCTTGATGCCATTCATTTAGGCAACGTGAAAGCACCAGTGGAATTTGCATAACTTAACGGCTGTTCTGTAGAGAGATTATTTTTCATGAAGGTAAATATCGATACCAGCGATATGCTGTATGCCGAAGCATGGCGTGATTTTAAAGGTACGGACTGGAAAGAAGAAATTAATGTCCGTGATTTTATTCAGCATAACTATACGCCCTATGAGGGGGATGAATCTTTTCTCGCCGACGCGACGCCAGCGACCACGGCGTTGTGGGAAAAGGTGATGGCGGGAATACGTATCGAGAATGCGACCCATGCGCCGGTGGATTTCGATACCAATATCGCGACGACGATTACCGCGCACGATGCGGGATATATTGAAAAAGAGCTGGAAAAAATCGTCGGTTTACAAACGGATAAGCCGCTTAAACGCGCTTTGCATCCGTTTGGCGGCGTTAACATGATCAAAAGTTCATTCCACGCCTATGGTCGCGAAATGGACGCCGATTTTGAATATACCTTTACCGACCTGCGGAAAACCCATAATCAGGGCGTATTCGATGTTTACTCGCCGGATATGCTGCGCTGCCGTAAATCCGGCGTATTAACCGGTTTGCCGGATGGTTATGGTCGCGGGCGCATTATTGGCGATTATCGTCGCGTCGCGCTGTATGGCATCCGTTATCTGGTACGCGAACGCGAGCTGCAATTCGCCGACCTGCAGTCGAATCTGGAGCAGGGACAGAATCTTGAGGCGACGATTCGCCTGCGTGAGGAGTTGGCGGAGCACCGTCGCGCGCTGCTGCAAATGCAGGAGATGGCGGCGAAATACGGCTATGATATCTCCCGCCCGGCGCGGAACGCGCAGGAAGCGGTACAGTGGCTCTACTTCGCTTATCTGGCGGCGGTAAAATCGCAAAATGGCGGTGCAATGTCGCTGGGAAGAACCGCCTCGTTCCTTGATATCTACATTGAGCGCGATTTCAACGCGGGCCTTCTGACAGAGCAGCAGGCGCAGGAACTGATCGACCATTTCATCATGAAGATCCGCATGGTGCGCTTCCTGCGCACGCCGGAATTTGATTCACTCTTTTCCGGCGATCCGATCTGGGCCACCGAAGTTATTGGCGGGATGGGGCTCGATGGCCGCACGCTGGTGACGAAGAACTCTTTCCGTTATCTGCATACCCTGCACACGATGGGGCCAGCGCCGGAGCCGAACCTGACCATACTGTGGTCAGAAGCGTTGCCGGTGGCATTCAAGAAATATGCTGCGCAGGTCTCCATCGTGACCTCATCTTTGCAGTATGAAAACGACGATTTAATGCGTACCGACTTTAACAGCGACGATTACGCCATCGCTTGTTGCGTCAGCCCGATGGTCATCGGTAAGCAGATGCAGTTCTTCGGCGCGCGCGCCAACCTTGCCAAAACGTTGCTGTACGCTATCAATGGCGGCGTTGATGAGAAACTGAAAATCCAGGTTGGGCCGAAAACCGCGCCATTAATGGATGAGGTGCTGGATTACGACGCGGTAATGGAGAGCCTCGACCACTTTATGGACTGGCTGGCGGTGCAGTACATTAGCGCGCTGAACATCATTCACTACATGCACGATAAGTACAGCTATGAAGCTTCGCTGATGGCACTGCACGACCGTGATGTGTATCGGACGATGGCGTGCGGCATCGCCGGACTGTCGGTGGCGGCGGATTCCCTGTCCGCCATCAGGTACGCTCAGGTGAAGCCGATCCGCGACGAAAACGGCCTTGCCATCGACTTTGCTATTGAAGGCGAGTATCCGCAGTACGGCAACAACGATGAGCGCGTGGACAGCATCGCCTGCGACCTGGTGAAACGCTTTATGCAAAAAATTAGCGTGTTGCCAACGTATCGCAATGCGGTGCCGACGCAGTCCATTTTGACCATCACCTCGAACGTCGTGTACGGGCAGAAGACCGGCAATACGCCGGATGGACGCCGCGCCGGAACGCCGTTCGCGCCGGGGGCGAACCCGATGCACGGTCGTGACCGCAAAGGGGCGGTGGCCTCGCTGACGTCGGTGGCGAAACTGCCGTTTACCTACGCCAAAGACGGTATTTCGTACACCTTCTCGATTGTGCCTGCGGCGCTCGGGAAAGAAGATGCGGTGCGGAAAACCAATCTTGTCGGCCTGCTGGACGGTTATTTCCATCATGAAGCACAGGTAGAAGGCGGGCAGCATCTGAACGTCAATGTCATGAACCGTGAAATGTTGCTGGATGCGATTGAACATCCGGAAAACTACCCGAACCTGACGATCCGCGTTTCCGGCTATGCCGTGCGCTTCAATGCGCTGACGCGTGAACAGCAACAGGACGTTATTTCGCGCACCTTTACTCAGGCGATGTAACGTGAACGGGGCGATCGTGTGGATCGCCCCGCGACGGATCTTCACTGAACGGTAATCTTAGGGGGAGATATGATTAGCGCATTTGATATTTTTAAGATTGGCATTGGACCTTCAAGCTCCCATACCGTAGGGCCAATGAATGCAGGAAAATGTTTTATCGATCGGCTGATCGACAGCGGCGACCTGCCGCGAACGACGCGCATCACGGTTGATCTTTACGGATCGCTATCGCTGACGGGCAAAGGCCACGCGACCGATACCGCCGTCATTATGGGCCTGGCGGGCAATACGCCGCAGGATGTCAATATTGATAGCATTCCGGCGTTTATCCAGGAGGTTGCCCGCAGCAGCCGTTTATCGGTGGCGGGTGGCGCGCATGTGGTGGATTTTCCCGTCGCCGACAGTATTCTCTTTCACGCTGAAACCCTGGCGCGCCATGAAAACGGTATGCGTATTACCGCCTGGAACGGACAAGCGCCGCTTTTACACAAAACGTATTACTCTATTGGCGGCGGCTTTATTGTCGAAGAGGAGCGTTTTGGTCAGTCGCACGACGTAGAAAAATCGGTGCCGTATGATTTTCATTCCGCCAGCGAACTGTTGACGCTGTGTGAAAGACAGGGGCTCTCGGTTTCCGGCCTGATGATGCAAAATGAACTGGCGTTGCGGAGCAAAGAGCAGATTGACGCTGGCTTTGCCCGCATCTGGCAGGTGATGGCGACCGGAATTGAACGTGGCATGAATACTGAGGGCGTGCTGCCGGGGCCGCTGAACGTTCCACGCCGCGCGGTAGCGTTACGGCGTCTGCTGGTCTCCAGCGATAATCTCTCCCGCGATCCGATGAACGTCATCGACTGGATTAACATGTTCGCCCTGGCCGTGAGCGAAGAGAACGCGGCGGGCGGGCGAGTGGTCACCGCGCCGACCAACGGCGCGTGCGGCATTATTCCCGCGGTGCTGGCCTATTACGACAAATTCCGTCGTCCGGTCAATGCCAACTCTATCGCCCGCTATCTGCTGTCGGCGGGGGCGATTGGCATGCTGTACAAGATGAACGCCTCGATATCCGGCGCGGAAGTGGGGTGTCAGGGTGAGGTTGGCGTCGCGTGTTCGATGGCGGCGGCGGGGCTGACAGAACTGCTGGGCGGCAGCCCGGCGCAGGTCTGTATTGCGGCGGAAATTGCGATGGAGCATAACCTTGGCCTCACCTGTGACCCGGTGGCGGGTCAGGTACAAATCCCTTGTATTGAACGTAATGCGATTAACGCCGTTAAAGCGGTAAATGCGGCGCGAATGGCGCTACGCCGTACCTCTGAGCCGCGGGTTTCGCTCGATAAAGTGATCGAAACCATGTACGAAACGGGTAAAGACATGAACGACAAATATCGCGAGACGTCGCGCGGCGGTCTGGCGATTAAAGTCGTTTGTGGATAGGCCCGACAGGCGCAGAGTGAGCAGGCTATGGGACAACGCAGAAGACAGAAGCTGAGAAAAGGGCGCACCAATGTGCGCCCTTTTTTGTTGTGATGTGCGTCAAATAGAGAAAATAACAACATTAAACCAATAGTAAATAGAAAAGAATTCTTAACCCACAAGAAATGCAGGTGTTTTATTGGTAAGTTTTTCTCTTATCGTGCGCGTATGATTTTCTTATTACAAGAAAGTACCTGCACCTCACGTTCTGCATATCGCCTTGCTGCGGCACGAAAAATAAAAAAACCTCTACCTACACATTGAGCGAGAATTTTATGGAATCGGCTAGTAATACCAGCGTAATCCTCGACGCATCAGCCCCGGCGCGTCGGGCAGGGATGACAGAAAGCGAATGGCGTGAAGCCATCAAATTTGATAGTACCGACACCGGCTGGGTCATTATGAGTATCGGGATGGCGATCGGCGCAGGGATCGTTTTTCTTCCTGTCCAGGTTGGCCTGATGGGACTTTGGGTCTTTTTACTCTCTTCTATTATTGGTTATCCGGCTATGTACCTGTTCCAGCGGCTGTTTATTAATACGCTGGCGGAATCCCCGGAATGTAAAGACTACCCCAGCGTGATCAGCGGCTATCTGGGCAAAAACTGGGGTATTTTATTAGGCGCTCTGTACTTTGTAATGCTCGTCATCTGGATGTTCGTCTATTCTACGGCGATTACTAACGACAGCGCCTCTTATCTGCATACTTTCGGCGTAACGGAAGGATTACTTTCCGATAGTCCATTTTATGGTCTGGTGCTGATCTGCATCCTGGTAGCGATTTCCTCACGCGGTGAAAAATTACTGTTCAAAATCTCCACCGGCATGGTGCTGACCAAGCTACTGGTAGTGGCGGCGCTGGGCGTCTCTATGGTGGGTATGTGGCATCTGTATAACATTGGCGCGCTGCCGCCGATGGCCCTGCTGATTAAAAACGCCATTATTACCCTGCCATTTACGCTGACCTCGATTTTATTTATCCAGACGTTAAGCCCAATGGTGATCTCTTACCGTTCACGCGAAAAATCTATTGAGGTCGCACGCCATAAAGCGCTGCGTGCCATGAATATCGCGTTTGGCATCCTGTTCGTTACCGTATTTTTCTATGCGGTTTCCTTCACCCTGGCGATGGGGCATGACGAAGCGGTGAAAGCCTACGAGCAGAATATTTCCGCCCTGGCGATCGCCGCGCAATTTATTAGCGGCGATGGCGCTGGCTGGGTCAAAGTGGTTAGCGTAATTCTGAACATCTTTGCCGTCATGACCGCCTTCTTTGGCGTTTATTTAGGATTCCGCGAAGCGACGCAAGGCATTGTGATGAATATCCTGCGCCGCAAAATGCCCGCCGAGAAGATTAAGGAAAATCTGGTACAGCGCGGCATTATGATTTTCGCTATTTTGCTGGCCTGGAGCGCCATTGTGCTCAATGCGCCGGTACTGAGCTTCACCTCTATTTGTAGCCCTATCTTCGGTATGGTGGGCTGTTTAATTCCGGCATGGTTGGTCTACAAGGTTCCCGCATTGCACAAATATAAAGGCGCTTCGTTGTACCTGATTATTATTACCGGTCTGCTGCTATGCGTTTCTCCGTTCCTGGCATTCTCTTGATATACCTGAGATTAAGGTTGTTGTTATGTTTGAATCTAAAATAAATCCATTGTGGCAAAGTTTTATCCTGGCCGTACAGGAAGAAGTAAAACCGGCGCTGGGGTGTACTGAGCCAATTTCACTGGCGCTGGCAGCAGCGGCGGCGGCGGCTGAACTTGACGGCACAGTTGAACGCATTGACGCGTGGGTTTCGCCTAATCTGATGAAAAATGGTATGGGCGTTACCGTTCCAGGAACGGGAATGGTAGGGCTACCGATCGCCGCGGCGCTTGGCGCGTTGGGTGGTGATGCGAAAGCCGGGTTGGAGGTGTTAAAAGACGCTTCCGCTAAAGCCGTTGCCGATGCAAAAGCGATGCTGGCCGCCGGACATGTTGCAGTGATGTTGCAGGAGCCATGTAACGATATCCTGTTTTCACGGGCGAAAGTGTATAGCGGCGATAGCTGGGCATGTGTCACGATCGTCGGCGATCATACAAATATTGTGCGGATAGAAACCGACAAGGGCGTGGTATTTACCCAGGCCGATAATGCGCAGGAAGAAGAAAAAACCTCGCCACTGGGAGTGCTGTCTCATACCTCGCTGGAAGAGATCCTGGCGTTTGTGAATGCGGTGCCCTTTGACGCTATCCGCTTTATTCTGGATGCGGCCAGGCTAAACGGCGCGTTGTCGCAGGAGGGACTGCGTGGTTCCTGGGGGCTGCATATTGGTTCGACGCTGGCCAAACAGTGCGATCGCGGTCTGCTGGCGAAAGATCTCTCCACGGCGATTTTGATCCGTACCAGCGCGGCGTCAGACGCCAGAATGGGCGGTGCCACGTTGCCCGCGATGAGCAACTCCGGCTCCGGCAACCAAGGGATTACCGCCACGGTGCCAGTCATGGTGGTTGCTGAACATGTCGGCGCCGATGACGAGCGTCTGGCGCGCGCGCTAATGTTATCGCATTTGAGCGCTATCTATATTCACCATCAGCTTCCGCGTTTGTCGGCGCTGTGCGCGGCAACTACGGCGGCGATGGGCGCGGCAGCGGGTATGGCGTGGCTGATAGATGGTCGTTACGACACTATCGCAATGGCTATCAGCAGTATGATTGGTGATGTCAGCGGGATGATTTGCGATGGCGCGTCGAATAGCTGCGCGATGAAAGTCTCTACCAGCGCGTCGGCGGCGTGGAAAGCCGTACTGATGGCGTTGGATGATACGGCGGTGACCGGAAACGAAGGGATTGTGGCGCACAATGTCGAACAATCTATTGCGAATTTGTGTTCGCTGGCGTGTCGCTCAATGCAGCAGACAGACAAGCAGATCATCGAGATTATGGCCAGTAAAGCGCATTAATAATAACGCCCCGGCATGACGTCGGGGCAGCGTGTTGCCCGATGGCGCTGCGCTTATCGGGTCTATCTGTTATCAGCCGGAGCGGGCGCTTGCGCCGCCATCCGGCATGATTTCAGGCTGCGGCCTCTTCTTCTGCCAGCCGGGCTTCGGCGTCCGCCACGATGGCTTCCAGTTCGGTTAGCATCTCTTCATAGCCCAGCGGCACAGTGGCGCTCATCGCCTCCTGTACGGCAGGTTTTACCACGGGCTGACGTTTCTTCGCCGATTTTTTGCTCATCTTGCGACTCCTTTTCTGGCTGGCTACACCGGTAAATCTACCAGTAATGCGCGCAGCGGCGTATCGGCAACCAGCGTAATGTTAGGTTCATCACGAATAAATGCGCCATCTCCGCAGGTTAACGCCTCGCGTTCTTCGTTGTGCGTCATCGCGTGGAACGTACCGTGAATCGACTGCAAATAGGCGCGTGGCCCGTGAAGCTGGAAATTAAGCGATTCGCCTTTCTCCAGCGTAATATGATGTACCCATACCTGTTGGCGCAGTTGTAAGCTGTTTTGCTCACCGTCGGGCGAGGCAAGAAGCTGTTGTTGCGCCGCCAGGAGTGGGATTTTTTGTACCAGCGCGTTTTCCCGTTCAGGACAGGCGTCAAGCCACAGTTGCATTCGGGTTAACGGCTTAACTTTGCTGAGATTATGTTCGCTGTAGCTAATGCCCGGCTGCGCGGCGAGCAGTAACGCTTCGCCCGCTTTAGCCTGTACATGGTTGCCGTCGCTGTCGCGGTATTCCGCTTCGCCGTCCAGAATCAGGTTTAAAATATCCACCTTTGGATAAGTTCGAGGCTGAAAAGAGGCGCCCGGCGCCAGCACTTCCTGGTTCAGTACGCGCAACGACGCGTAGCCCAGCAGTGTAGGGTCGAAGTAGTGTCCAAAGGAGAAGGTATAGCGGGCCTGTAGCCATCCGTAGTCTGCCTGTCCACATTGTTTGGCGGTTCGGGTCGTAATCATCGTTATTAACCTCTCTTTACTTCCTTTTATGTTAAGGGGCTGGACGCTGCATTGTTAGCCAGATATTCTGCCCGGTATGTTCAAATTTCCTGAATGAGAACGTTATGGCTAAAGAGAGAGCGCTGACGCTTGAAGCATTGCGTGTGATGGACGCCATTGACCGCCGGGGCAGTTTTGCCGCAGCGGCTGATGAGTTGGGGCGGGTGCCCTCCGCGCTGAGTTACACCATGCAGAAGCTGGAAGAAGAGTTGGACGTTGTACTGTTCGATCGCTCCGGCCATCGTACAAAATTCACCAACGTCGGACGTATGCTGCTGGAACGCGGGCGGGTATTGCTGGAAGCGGCAGACAAGTTAACGACGGATGCTGAAGCGTTGGCCCGCGGTTGGGAAACGCATCTGACGCTGGTCACTGAAGCTCTGGTACCGACGCCTGCTTTTTTTCCGCTGATCGACCGGCTGGCCGCTAAAGCCAATACGCAGCTTTCATTGATTACCGAAGTACTGGCTGGCGCATGGGAGCGGCTTGAGCAGGGACGGGCGGATATCGTTATCGCCCCGGATATGCATTTTCGATCGTCGTCGGAAATTAACTCCCGTAAGTTGTATACGTTAATGAATGTGTATGTCGCCGCGCCTGACCACCCTATTCATCAGGAGCCGGAGCCGCTTTCGGAAGTGACGCGGGTTAAATACCGCGGCGTAGCGGTAGCGGATACCGCGCGCGAGCGGCCGGTATTAACGGTGCAACTGCTGGATAAGCAGCCACGTCTGACGGTAAGCACGATTGAAGATAAACGTCAGGCGCTGCTGGCCGGGCTTGGCGTCGCGACCATGCCATATTCGATGGTGGAACAGGATATTGCCGAAGGGCGGCTACGCGTGGTCAGCCCGGAATCGACCAGCGAAATCGATATTATTATGGCCTGGCGGCGCGACAGTATGGGGGAGGCAAAAGCCTGGTGCCTGCGGGAAATACCTAAGCTATTCGCCGGAAAATAAATAGCGCGCGGCGCTTTAAAAGCGGCGCCGCGCCGCCATCAGGAAAAACGTTTCGGATCGGGGCCGAAGCGGTTGTCGCCCGGCGTACCATTCTGGCAGTTGAACGCGATGATGATAAGCCAGCCGATAATGGGGATAAGTAGCAACAGTAGCCACCATGCGGAGCGGTCAGTGTCATGCAGACGACGGAACTGCACGGCCCACCACGGTAAAAAGATCAGAACGCCGTAAATGGTGGTCAGAACGCCTTCACCCCCGGCGCGTTGCCAGCCAAGCATGGCGTCCAGCAGGCCCAACACAAAGGTAAAGATGATATTGACCAGAATAAACATCCAGTACTCTTTGCGTCGCGCGCGGCCGCCAAATCCCAGATAATTTTTTAAAACCTTTAAATACCAATCCATTTTCGCCTCAATAATGGTTCAATCACTTGTTTTTAAAGTAATCAAACTAAGAATAGCCGCGAATGAAATGTTGGTAAATATTTGTGGTATTTATTAATAAGGCGTCCCGAAGGACGCCTGAAATTAGCCAAAGCGTACGTCGCGCCCGTGAGGTTCGAGCAGATCCTGCCACGGTCCGATAGAAATGATACCTGTGGGGTTAATCGTTTTATGGCTACGGAAATAGTGGTGACGAATATGGTCAAGATTAACGGTTTCAGCAATGCCCGGTATTTGATAGATATCGCGCAGGAAACCGTACAGATTCAGGTAGTCGCTGATTCGGTATTTGTCGCATTTGAAATGAGTCACGTAAACCGGATCAAAGCGTACCAGGGTCGTCCATAAGCGGATATCCGCCTCGGTCAACTGGTCGCCCGTCAGATAGCGGTGCTGTCCGAGAATCTGTTCCAGGCGCGCCAGCGCAGTAAATACCTTGTCTACCGCTTCATCATACGCTTGCTGGCTGGTGGCGAAGCCTGCTTTATAAACGCCGTTATTAACGTTGTCATAAATCCAGCCGTTTAACTCGTCAATTTTGCTTTGCAGCGCGGGGGGATAGTAATCCCCGGCTTTAGCGCCCAGCCCATCGAAAGCGGAGTTAAACATACGAATGATTTCGGCGGACTCGTTGCTGACGATAGTATGATTTTTTTTATCCCATAAGACCGGTACGGTGACGCGGCCGCTGTAGTGTGGATCGGCGTGCAGATACAACTGGTAGAGAAATTCATGCTGATAGAGGGTATCGCCGGTGGCCGCCGGAAAAGTATCATCAAACGTCCAGCCGTTTTCCAGCATCAATGGATTCACGACGGAAACCGGAATAAACGGCTCCAGACCTTTCAGTTTACGGAAAATGAGCGTGCGATGCGCCCAGGGGCAGGCAAGGGAAACGTACAGATGGTAACGATCTTTTTCTGCGGCGAATCCGCCTTCGCCGGAAGGTCCGGGCGCGCCGTCAGCGGTAAGCCAGTTGCGGAAAGCCGACGCTGAACGCTGAAATTTCCCCCCGGAAGATTTGGTGTCATACCAGGTGTCGTGCCAGACGCCATCGATCAGTTGTCCCATGTCTCTCTCCTTCAGATGACAAAAGCGAGGCGCTATTCCCTCGCTTTTTTAATTGAGTATAGATTGCTTACCACTTTTTATTCAGCAGACGGTCAAGGCTGAACGCGCCAGGCCCGGTTAACGCCAGTAATAAGAATCCGCCGGCAATGGTCAGGTTTTTCATAAACATCAGCGAGTTTACACCTTCTGCAAAATTGCTATGGAAGATCAATGCCGTCAGCAACGTAAAACCTGCGGTGAAAAGCGCAGTGGTGCGGGTGAGGAACCCCAGCAGAATCGCCAGACCGCCGCCGAACTCAAGCAGTATGGTGAGCGGCAGCAGGAATCCTGGTACGCCCATCGCTTCCATATACTGCTGTGTGCCCGCATAGCCGCTAATTTTTCCCCATCCTGCGGTAATAAACAGAACTGGCATTAAAATACGCGCTATCAGTACACCAACATCTTCTAATTTTTTCATTTTATTCTCCAGGAGGCCGATTCGGCTGCTGCTGCTATTTTCATGAGCAATGACGCGGTTTAGCGCGTCATTGTTATCGCTGGAGAGAATCATAAACGTGGCGTACAGGAATTGTTAGCAAGGAAAATTGCCAAATTTTTTCAAAAAATTTGAGTGATTGCTAAAGAGACGATATGCATAAAAGTATCGCGCTACCAGGTGATAACCTGATGGCGCGATGCTATAAAAGAAAAGATATTAACCGCGGAGCTGTTGTTGACGGAGGGTAGTTTTTACCAGGCGCCAGGCGCTCCAGATACCCAGGCCGCGTTTCGCCCAGCGTACCAACATATTAGGATGACGGATGGTCCAGATGGCCATTACGCTGCTACCGACCAGCGCCCAGGAGCGCAGGCTTAACACCGTATTCCAGCCGCGATCGTATGCGCCGGTGGTCTCCAGCCAGTCGCGACGGCTGGCGGACAGATCCAGCCGTTGCTGCTGGATCTGACTGAGAAGCAGCGCTTTACGTTTTTCGCGTTCGCCTTTGCTGCTCACGACTGATCGTCCTCCAGAATTTGCCGATCGTTAGCCAGTTCGTGCCGCGTATGGCGCAATAGCGTGGACTGACGCGCTTTGCGCAAAGTCCAGATGCCGCCGATTAGCGCAAGCACTAACAGCACAACTGTGGTAGCGATCATCGCGTTCAAACGGTACTGAGGATCGATAGCCCAGATGACCAGAACCATCAGGCTCATTAAGCCAAACGCCGCGAAGAGCATGGTAAGACCTACCATCAGCAAAAGCTGAAAGAGGTTCGCTTTCTCTTCTTCCAGTTCTACTACCGCCAGTCGCAGCCGGGTTTCCACCATCTCAACGATAATGGTGACAATCCGCTGCCCGATACCCAGTACGCTTTTGCCTGGTCCTTGTGCCTGTCGAGAGTCCGCCATAATTAACGACGCGTCAGCAGTACGCCCAACACCAGACCGACAGCGGCGCCAATGCCTACGCCTGTCCAGGGATTTTCGCGCACATAATCATCGGCGCGGGCGGCGGCGACGCGAGTCTGTTTGGCAATCACATCACCCGTTTCTCCCAGGCGGTAACGGCTCTCTTTCAGCGCGCGCTCGGCTTTGCTACGAATCTTACTCAACTCTTCTTTCGACTTTTCGCCCGAAGAGCTCAGCACTTCTTCGAGCGTATCGGTCAGGGATTTCAACTCAGCGCGCAGATGTTCCGTAGTGTTATCTTTCGACATAGTTTTCTCCAGGTGAGTGAGTATTTACATTCGGCGTTAATTTAGTAGTCTCTGGCCTCAAGTTTTTTTAGCTCATCCTGAGCCTCGGCCAGCTTACGTTCACGTTTGTCTATTTTATCCGCATCGCCTTTTGCTTTTGCCTCGGCTAAATCACGTTGGCGTTCGGCTACCTCTTCTTTTTGCTCAGCGATCTTTTTCTGATGCTCGGCGCGCAGCTTGCTGTCAGTACAATTGGCGCGTACTTCGCTGAGCGCCTTGTTCAGACCCTCAATACGGCGCTGATTGTTGTGCTTTTCAGCGTAGCTAATTTCCTTTTGTATATCCTGCTCTTTTTCCTGACAAAGCGAATTAGCGTAGCTGCCGGCGCTAAGCGTAAAAAGCGTGATAGCCAAAGCGATGCGGTATTTCATTCCTGAACTTTCCCTTATGTTCGGACCCGTTGTCCGGGGCGGTGATCCCGATAATAACGCGGTGGGTTAAGCACCGCTTTATTAATCATAGTCATTAAACAATGAAATCACCAAAGTGAGTGATATGATTCGGATTCCTGGAGGTTAGCCAAAGCGGTGTGAGCTTTCCCGTAAGCGGGACAACCACTGTACCGTTTCGTTGTCATCGTCCTGCTGAGCGACGACATAACCGTGTGGTAACGTTTGATCCAGTACCGTTTTTGCTGCGGCGCTTTGCGCAGGGGAATCGAAGGTAATGAGCAACATGTCATTTTTAGGCGTAATGCTTTTAAAATGAATGCCGTTCGCATCCAGATGATGCAGAACTGAGAAGCCGTCTGGCATACTGGCGCCCTGGTTAACCGCGCGAATGGCCAGCGTCGACTCTTGCTGACGCAGCGTTGACCACGCCATCATGAGTATGGTCAGCATCAGCAGAAAAGCGCTGATCCAAATGAGTTGTCGGGCAGTTATGCGTGGTTTAAGCATAAGTTATCCCCGGCTCCCATACTTCTTTTTCCACAGCATGACCAGTGAACCCGCCAGGCCAAAAAAGAGCAGCACCACGGGCAGCAGCATCAGGCATGACATTAGCTGATCTTCATACTTCATAAAGACGGGCGTTTTGCCCAGCAGATAGCCCAGCGACGTCAGGATAAGCACCCACAACAAGCCACTCATCCAGTTGAAAAACTGAAAGCGCGCGTTATTCAGGCCGGATATGCCGGCAATGGTGGGCAGCAGCGTTCTGACAAACGCGATAAAACGGCCTATCAATAATGCCGACAGGCCGTGTTTATGGAAAAGATGATGGGCGCGTTGGTGATAATGTGCGGGGAGATGAGAGAGCCAGTTTTGCACGGTGCGGGTATTCCCCAGCCAGCGGCCCTGAATATAGCTCACCCAGCAACCCAGGCTGGCCGCGACGGTAAGCAGCAAAATGGTTTGTGGAAAACCCATCGCGCCTTTGGCGATCAGCACGCCGACCAGGATCAACAGGCTGTCGCCAGGCAAAAAGGCGGCAGGGAGCAGCCCATTTTCCAGAAACAAAATCATAAATAACACAAAATATAACATGCCAATCATGGAAGGATTGGCCAGTGTTTCAAAGTCCTGAGCCCACAGGGCATTCAGCAATTGAGTCAGTAGTTCCATTCAGTATTCCTGGAGAATCGGTTAACGTCACGCCGGTGATCTGAGGTTTGCACTGCCGCAACAGAGTTGGAGTTTTTATCAGCGTTGCGGAAACGGCAAATTCGCGGCCTGAACTATTCCTTGTTAAGTTGTGAAGTAAGCAAGCACTAACACACAAAAATTCAAAATGCATCTAATTGTAACAAAGGTCAACGAAGTCCGTTATAGAAATTACGCGTCGTTGAGCTTTGATTTTGCTTATCGCAAAGGAGGGTGGCGAGAGGATTTACACAGGCTGACACTTTATACTGTACGCTGACCGAGCGCCGCGGCAGACGCCATCTACATATAACGTTACGCGAGGATGTCGCGCGTGAACATCAATTCGCTTTCCGTCACAGCCTATGGATTGGGAGATTCAGATCTATCGTTACGCCGGATGGCATACGCCATCCGGCATCAATAATCACTTAGCTACGCAAGGCGTTATTCGCCAGACGTTCGTCCTCTGCCTGGCAGGCTGCCGCAGTGAACAGAACATCGGTAGATGAGTTCAGCGCCGTTTCACACGAATCCTGCAATACGCCGATAATAAAGCCGACCGCTACTACCTGCATCGCGATATCGTTCGGGATGCCAAACATGTTGCACGCCAGCGGGATCAGCAGCAATGAACCGCCTGCCACGCCGGAGGCGCCGCAAGCACACAGCGAGGCCACCACGCTCAGCAGCAGCGCTGTAGGCAGATCCACCGGGACGCCTAACGTATGGACTGCCGCCAACGTCAGAACCGTAATGGTAATTGCCGCGCCGGCCATATTGATAGTGGCACCCAGCGGAATGGAAACGGAGTAAGTATCCTTGTCCAGATTCAGCTTTTCGCACAGCGCCATATTCACTGGAATATTGGCGGCAGAGCTGCGGGTAAAGAAGGCATAAACGCCGCTTTCACGCAGGCAGGCGAACACCAGCGGATAAGGGTTGCGACGAATTTTCCAGAATACCAACAGCGGGTTGACCACCAGCGCGACCAGCAGCATACAGCCAATCAAGACGACCAGCAGGTGCGCATAGCCCCACAGGGTGGAGAAGCCGGTGGTTGCAAGCGTTGATGAAACCAGACCAAAAATACCGACTGGCGCGAAACGGATCACCAGTTTCACCATAAAGGTCACGGCGTTAGACATATCGTTCACGAGGTTTTTGGTGGTTTCATTGCCATGACGCAGGGCAAATCCCAGACCGACGGCCCACACCAGAATCCCGATATAGTTAGCGTTCAGCAGCGCGTCGATGGGGTTCGACACCATGCTCATCAGTAGACCGCGCAAGACTTCTACAATGCCGGACGGCGGCACGATATCCTGGGCGCTACTGGACAGATGCAGCGTTGAAGGGAAGGCGAAGCTGAACACAACGGCCGCCAGCGCGGCTGAAAAGGTGCCTAGCAGGTAAAGAAAGAGAATAGGGCGAATATTGGTTTTTTGACCGTGCTGGTGGTTGGCGATCGAGGCCATTACCAGCATCAGCACCAGAACGGGGGCGACCGCTTTTAAGGCGCCGACGAACAGGGTGCCAAGCAAGCCAACCGCTTCCGCCGCAGGCTTAGAAATCCATGCCAGTAAAATCCCCAGTACCAGACCCACTAAAATTTGTTTAACCAGACTGCCTTGCGCTAAACGCTGCAGTAGCCCTGATGCTCGTTGCGTAGCCATTTCATATTCCTTGTATTGTGTTGCTGGTCATCCCCTGCACGCTCTTACGGCGCATCTTTCAGGATGTAACAAAGTGTTTGCCTGGTTGAGTATAAGGAAAGTTGAAGGTTCGGGAAGCGAAATATCCTGGATTTTTTGCTGTGATCATGTTTTATAACTTTATATTAACAGTATTGTGACATGTTAAACAAAAACGCCCGGCAGGTGTGCGCTGCCGGGCGTTTTTGATGGGGCAGGTTTACCCCGATAAAAGATTATTGCGCTCGTAGTTTCTTATCGCGCTGATGGTTAACCCAGGCGTTAATCACCAGCGTAATGGTCAGAATGCCAAACACTACGCCCAGCGAAATCGCGATAGGAATATGGTAGAAGTCGACGATCAGCATCTTAATGCCGATAAAGACCAGAATGACCGCCAGACCATATTTCAGCATCGAGAAGCGTTCCGCCACGCCGGACAGCAGGAAGTACATCGCGCGCAGTCCTAAGATGGCAAACAGGTTAGAGGTCAGTACGATGAACGGGTCGGTAGTGACCGCAAAGATCGCCGGAATACTGTCAACGGCGAAGATCACATCGCTGAACTCAACCATAATCAGCACCAGCAGCAGCGGCGTGGCATACAGCAGGCCGTTTTTACGTACGAAAAAGTGCTCGTTCTCGATCGTATCAGTCATGCGCAGATGCCCGCGCAGCCAACGCACCATCGGTTTTTCGCCAATGCCGGATTCGTCTTCCTTCGCCAGCGCCATTTTTACGCCGGTAAACAGCAGGAAGGCGCCGAACACATACAGCAGCCATTCGAACTGAGTGATAAGCCAGGTACCGGCGAAAATCATGATAGTACGCAACACGATCGCGCCAAGAACCCCATACACCAGCACCCGGCGTTGCAGAGCCGGAGGGACGGAGAAATAGCTAAACAGCATCAGCCAGACAAAGACGTTATCTACGGCCAGCGACTTTTCAATCAGATAGCCGGTAAGGAACGCTAATGCCTGCGGGTCAGCAACTTCGCGCCCTTGCGTTTCAGCCAGATACCACCAGAAAGCGGCGTTAAACAGTAGCGAGAGCGTTACCCACAGGATTGACCATCCTGCTGCTTGTTTCATCGACATAGCATGTGCGCCGCGGCGTCCCTGCAACAACAGGTCGATGGATAGCATTATCACCACAACAACCGCGAATCCACCCCATAATAATGGCGTACCAACAGTATTCATTATTTCTCCCTATGCAAAAAAAAAACGGCTAACGCCGAATGGCATTAGCCGTTGCTTTTATGCATAGACCTTGCCATTCGGCAAGGTCTCACTTACAACAATAAAGGAATACGCTGACGCATTCCTTTATGGCTGCCCGGTGACCGGATGTGGTTTTGCACACATCGTAATGACGATCGACCGGCAATGAAGTTACTCCCCTTTGCGCGTAACAAAGTATGACAGGCCACGCGTAGAGTCAATGACCTGTAACATATGATTTACATAATTTTACGCAGTAAGGGGATGAGTCAGATCGTCCGCCGGGAAGATGACCCCGGTTTGACGGCGTATTTCTGTCAGCCATTTTGCCGTGGCGCGACTTAGCGACAACCCCGGATGTTCCACGGCGTGGTTTTCAATAAGCTGGGCAAACGCCCCGGCTTCATACAGCATGGTATTAATATGCTGAGGCTGGGTCAGATCCTGCATCAGCGCGCCGCGCGGCGCAAAACACACTTTCTGGCATTCCGACAGCTTTTCAATGACCAGCGATCCCCTCTCGCCCTGAATTTCACTGGCCAGTACCGAGTCGCTGACTTTGGAATGCTGTAGCGTGACGCTAAAATCGCCGTAATCCATAACCACGACGCCGTGCGCATCTACTCCGCTTTCCAATAAATTCGCCGACGCCTGAACGCTGCGCGGCTCGCCCCATAGCGCGATCGCCGACGCCAGACAGTAATACCCGATATCCATAATCGAACCATTGGAGAAGGCCGGATTAAACGTATTCGGATTTTCACCGTTCAGATAGCGCTGATAACGTGAAGAGTACTGGCAGTAATTTAGGAATGCTTTGTGCATTCTGCCGATTTTCGGCAACGATTCCCGCAGCAGCAGGAAGTTGGGCAGGCAGGCGGTTTTAAAGGCTTCAAACAGTACCCGCTGATTATCGCGCGCGCAGGCGATAGCGGCATCAACCTCCGCCAGGTTAGAAGCCAGCGGCTTTTCGCACATGACATGTTTTTTATGCTGCAAAAAGCGCTGCGTCTGGGAGAAATGCAGGGAATTCGGGCTGGCGATATAAACCGCCTCAATCGCGTCGCTTTGCGCCATCGCTTCCAGCGAGGTAAACAGATGCTCGACGGGATAATCATTTGCGAAAGACTGCGCCTGTTCAAGACTACGGGAGTAAACGGCGGCGAGCCTGAATTTGCCGGTTTCATGGGCGGCGTCGACAAACTGGCGCGTGATCCAGTTAGTCCCAATTACAGCGAAACGTATCATAAACGTCAGCGGACTCCAGAAAGGGATTTTTCGTCAATGTAGCACGCCTTTCCGCCCTTGCCAGTGCGCTGCGACGCACTCTGGCATTTTACTGGCGAGAAGGGCACCCGTGTGCGCTATCAGCCCCAATAGTGACGCCAGCGCCCAGATATTTAGGCTGACGGTGCAAAATTTTGGCATCCAGCACCGCGCTAACCCGCGCCAGCTTTTCCCGAAGTCGTGTGTAGGTTCCGTGCCTTTTATTCAGATCCGGCGCGTTAACGCCGATAGCGTCTATGCCATATTGTTGCGCCAGCCAGATCGCCCGTTGATTATGGAATGCTTGCGAGATAATCGTAATGCGGCTTTCGCCAAACACTTTCCGGGCGCGAACCACGGAGTCCAGCGTGGAGAATCCGGCATAATCACAAAAAATGGCCGCTTCCGGCACACCTTTCGCTATCAGCGCCTGCTGCATCGCCGAAGGTTCATCGTACTCTTTTTTGCCATTATCGCCGCTGACTAACAGCCACTTCACTTTACCGGCGTGATACAACGCGGCGGCAGTATTAATCCGCCGGGTAAAATACCGATTGCCGGGTTTAGCGCCTAACACCAGCCCGACGTTGCGGGCGGGAACGGTCTGAATGTCATTCCATGTCAGATGCTGTGAGGCGTTGACGATAAGCCAGTTGGAATAGAAAAGCGCGACGCCTGCTGCGACAAGCAGAAAACACGCCACTGTTAACGCCCGGCGTGTAAAACAGAGGCGGCGGATAAAACGGGCACATTGTGAGAGCATGGTTGTTGCGCGGTTCCGTTGGCGGTGGATAAAAAATACCCTCTACAGATCGTCATCCTTGACGTGGCGGCAGGCAATGAGCGAAATGTGAACGCGTCGATTTTATGCCCACGCCGTTAAAAAGATACGGGGGAAGGGGCATTTTCAGAATTTATTGTGCCGACAGCGCCTGATGCGTCAGCCACAGGCGCGTATCAAACTCCAGTTGATGGTACTGCGGCTCCATATGGCAACAGAGCTGATAAAACGCTTTGTTATGATCTTTCTCTTTCAGGTGTGCCAGTTCGTGAACCACAATCATCCGTAAGAATGGCTCCGGGGCGTTGCGAAACACGGTGGCGACGCGGATCTCCGCCTTTGCCTTGAGCTTGCCGCCCTGAACGCGCGAGACAGCGGTATGCAGTCCCAGCGCATTTTTCAGCACATGGATCTTGCTGTCATACATCACTTTATTGATGGGCGGCGCATTGCGCAGAAACTGACTTTTCAGTTCCTGAGTATAGTGATATAGCGCTTTGTCAGTAGCGTAATCATGCGCGCCGGGATAACGTTTTTCCAGCACCGCCCCCAGGCGCTGCTCGGCGATTAAGGCGCGCACCTGGGCAAGGAGATGTTCCGGATACCCCTGAAGGTAAGTTAGTGAGGTCATCAAAGCTCCATGTTGCTGATAAAAAGTGTATACTCACGCACCCTTTTCAGGGATAACGCCGCAATTTTACCATTCAGGAGGCCTAATGAGCCACGTAGACGATGGTTTCCGTTCACTGACGCTGAAACGTTTTCCGCAAACGGATGATGTTAACCCGCTTCTGGCGTGGGAGGCGGCCGATGAGTATCTGCTGCAACAGTTGGATGAGACGGAAATTCGCGGCCCGGTGCTGATCCTGAATGATACGTTTGGCGCGCTAAGCTGTGCGCTGGCGGAGCATTCGCCATACAGTATTGGCGATTCGTATTTAAGCGAACTGGGTACGCGAGAGAATTTACGCCATAACGGCATCGCGGAGTCCAGCGTAACGTTTCTCGACAGTACCGCTGACTACCCGCAGGCGCCGGGCGTGGTATTGATTAAGGTACCGAAAACGCTGGCGTTGCTGGAACAGCAGTTACGCGCTTTGCGTAAGGTCGTTACGGCGCAAACGCGTATTATCGCCGGCGCGAAAGCGCGAGATATTCATACCTCTACGCTGGAACTGTTTGAAAAAGTGCTGGGCCCAACCACGACGACGCTGGCGTGGAAGAAAGCGCGCCTGATTAACTGTACCTTCAGTCATCCGCAACTGGCCGACGCGCCGCAAACGCTAAGCTGGAAACTGGAAGATACAGGCTGGACGATTCACAACCACGCGAATGTGTTTTCTCGTACCGGATTGGATATCGGCGCGCGCTTCTTTATGCAGCATTTGCCGGAAAACCTCGACGGGGAGATTGTCGATCTCGGCTGCGGCAATGGGGTGATTGGCCTGAGCTTACTGGCGAAAAATCCGCAGGCGAACGTGGTATTTGTCGATGAATCGCCGATGGCGGTAGATTCCAGCCGTTTGAATGTAGAAACGAACCTGCCGGAAGCGTTCGAGCGCTGCGAATTTATGATCAACAACGCGCTCTCCGGCGTGGAGCCGTTCCGTTTTAACGCTGTGTTCTGCAACCCGCCGTTCCACCAGAAACATGCGCTGACGGATAATATCGCCTGGGAGATGTTCCATCATGCCCGCCGCTGCCTGAAAATCAACGGCGAACTGTATATTGTGGCGAACCGCCATCTGGACTATTTCCACAAGCTGAAGAAGATTTTCGGTAATTGCGCGACGATAGCAACCAACAATAAATTTGTTATTTTGAAAGCGGTGAAGCAGGGACGCCGTCGATAAGGCGCTCAAGCGTCATACCGGCCTATAAAACCGGTATGACGGCGTAAGCCCGACAAGCGCAGCGCCATCAGGCAAAGTCGTTAAATCTCCAGCGCCAGTCGGGTGCCCTGGGCAATCGCCCGTCGGGCATCCAGCTCCATCGCGACATCGCATCCGCCGATAAGATGTACCGTTTTACCTGCGGCGCGTAACGGGTCCGCCAGTTCACGGCGAGGTTCCTGTCCGGCGCAGATCACCACATGATCCACTTCCAGCAACTGCGGTTCGCCGCCGATCAAGAGATGTAATCCGTCGTCGTCGATCTTCTGGTAACTGACCGCCGGGATCATCTTCACGCCGCGCGCCAGTAACGTCGCGCGATGGATCCAGCCGGTGGTTTTTCCTAATCCTTCGCCCGGCTTGCTGGCTTTGCGTTGCAGCATGACGATTTGCCGTGGACTACGTGCCAGGCGTGGGCCTTCCGGGCGCAGACCTCCTGCCTGTTGCAGGCTGGTATCAATTCCCCATTCCGTACAAAATTCAGCAATATTTTGGCTGGTGGATTCGCCGTGCTGGCTCAGATACATGGCCGTGTCAAAACCGATCCCGCCGCAGCCGATGATCGCCACTCGCTTACCAACCGGCGCTTTATCGCGCAATACCTCCAGGTAGGTCAATACTTTTGGATGATCGATACCGTCTATCGGCGGGCGGCGCGGTACTATTCCACAGGCGAGGATCGCTTCGTCAAACGGCTGAAGATCCTCTGCGTGCACCTGTTGGTTTAGTTTCAGCGTAACGCCAGTAACATCGATCATTCGACGGTAGTAGCGCAGCGTTTCGTAAAACTCCTCTTTACCCGGGATCTGCCTGGCGATAGTAAACTGACCGCCAATTTCACTCTGGGCGTCAAACAGCGTGACATGATGGCCGCGCGACGCGGCGTTAATCGCGAAAGCCAGCCCCGCCGGGCCTGCGCCGACAACGGCCAGATTCTTTTTGCGTATGGCCGGCGTTATCGGCATGTGGGTTTCGTGACAGGCGCGCGGGTTCACCAGACAGGAGGTCACTTTGCCGATGAAGATCCGATCCAGACAGGCCTGATTACAGCCGATACAGGTGTTGATCTCATCTGCGCGTCCGGATTGCGCTTTAGTCAGGAATTCAGCATCGGCAAGGAAGGGACGCGCCATCGACACCATATCGGCATCGCCGCGCGTCAGGATCGTCTCGGCGACCTGCGGATCGTTAATGCGATTGGTCGCGATCAGCGGAACCGACACATGACCTTTGAGTTTCCGTGTCACCCAGCTAAAGGCGCCACGCGGTACTGGCGTGGCGATGGTCGGGATTCGCGCCTCATGCCAGCCAATGCCGGTATTAATTAGGCTTGCGCCTGCGGCTTCAATGGCTTGCGCCAGTTGTACCGTTTCGTCGAACGTGCCGCCATTTTCCACCAGATCGAGCATCGACAGGCGATAGATAATAATAAAGTCGTTCCCTACCCGCTGGCGTACCGCGCGTACTACCTCAACCGCGAAGCGCATACGGCTGGCATAGTCGCCGCCCCATTCGTCATCACGATGGTTAGTTCGCCGGGTGAGAAATTCATTAATCAGATAGCCCTCTGATCCCATCACCTCTACGCCATCGTAGCCTGCTTCCCGCGCCAGTTGCGCGCAATGCGCGAAGTCGTCGATTAACTGCAAGATTTCATCATGCGTCAGTTCATGCGGCATAAAGCGGTTGATTGGCGCCTGAATTGCCGACGGCGCGACCAGGTGCGGCTGATAGCTGTAACGTCCGGTGTGCAGAATTTGCAGCGCGATTTTACCGCCTTGCGCATGTACGGCATCGGTCACCACGCGGTGAGACGTTAACTGGCTGGCATCGTTCAGCATCGCGCCGCCGGTCATCACGACCCCGGAGGGAACGGGCGCAATACCGCCAGTGACGATTAACGCTACGCCGTGTCGCGCGCGCTCGGCATAAAATGCCGCCAGGCGTTCAGCGCCATCAGGATGTTCTTCCAGACCCGTGTGCATCGATCCCATCAGCACACGGTTTCTGAGAGTAGTAAAGCCCAGATCGAGCGGGGCGAACAGCGACGGGTAGCTCATAAGCGTATCCAGTATGTAAAATTATTGTTATGTGGTCGGATGAGTTACTACTGTAGCCGTCGCGAGGTAAAAGGGAAAAGGGGAATGTGGTGATTGTGATGGGATTCAAAAAAGAGGCCGCGACCCGGGGAAAACAGGCCGGATAAGCATAGTGCTATCCGGCATCGTTTTTAAACCTCTTCAACGCTCACCTGCATCGCCGCCAGCGCATTACGCGCTGATTTCAATACCTGTTCGCACAGTTCAATGGTTAGCGTGAGCGGTGGCTCAATACGAATTGTTTTCGCATTATTCAGCGTACCAGCGACCAGCACGCGTTGACGGAACATCTCACTGGCAAAACGGTAGCCCGTTTCGTTATCGACAAATTCAATGGCCATCAACATACCTTTGCCGCGAGCATCGTGTACCAGATTGGGATATTCACGCGCAAGTTGTCGAAAACCATCCAGGAGCGTATCGCCTTTTTGTTCCGCCTGGGCCGGGAGATTTTGCTCCAGCAGGACGTTAATGGTCGCCAGCGCGGCAGCACAAGCCAGCGGATTACCGCCAAAAGTGGTGGTATGCAGGAAGGGGTTGTCGAACAGAACCGAAAACACCTCTTCAGTCGCGATGGTGGCGCCAACCGGCATCACGCCGCCGCCCAGGGCTTTCGCCAGACACAGAATATCAGGCTGCACATTTTCGTGCTCGCAGGCAAACATCTTGCCGGTACGCCCCATGCCGGTTTGTACTTCATCCAGAATCATCAGCGCGCCGAATTCGTCACAGAGCTTACGTACCTCTGTCAGGTATCCCTGCGGCGGCAGGATCACGCCGCCTTCACCCTGAATAGGCTCCAGAATCACGGCTGCTATCTCGTCGCCCGTTTTTTTGCCTTCGCTAAATGCCATGCTCATCGCGTCGATATTGCCAAACGGCACATGGCGGAAGCCCGGCAGTAAAGGCATAAAGGGTCTGCGGAAGGTGGATTTGGCCGTGGCGGAGAGCGCGCCCAATGATTTGCCATGAAATGCGCCGCTGGTGGCGATAAAGGTAAACTTGCCGCGCGGCGACTGATACGCTTTTGCCAGTTTTAGCGCCGCTTCGACGGATTCGGTGCCGCTGTTACAGAAAAAGCTGTACTTGAGTTTCCCCGGTGTCAGCGCCGCCAGCGTTTTTGCCAGCATCGCCCGCAAGGGATCAAGTAACTCCTGGCTGTGGAGAGGTTGTTTTGCGAGTTGATTCTGGACGGCGGATACCACAACAGGATTACGGTGCCCCACGTTAAAGATGCCAAACCCCCCAAGACAGTCGATAAACTCCTGCCCCTGGGTGTCGACAAGCGTATTCAAACTGCCCGCTTGCCACTCTACGGCTCCGTAATCCCCGCCGGCGGTAACAGATTTCCGGTATTCCAGAAATCCTGGATTTACATGCTCTTTAAAGTAGTCAATGACCTCTCGGTTTAGTGCTTTCATTTCCTCATGGTTTAGCGTTCGCTTCTCGATGAGATTCAGTGCGTGCGCGCTACAGGCCAAAGCCGATGCGCTGGAAGGTAACCTGTTCAAAATGAGCTCCAGAGGGCCGTGTATCACATGATACTGAATTAAGTATTGCAGGGATTAGCGGGGGTCTAAGCCCATAGTGAAAATCGGGATAAACACCAGTAATAATCACATTTACACAACATTTAATATTGTGTGTTAACAGTTGGATGCATTTTGAGCAGATCTTGTTTTACGGTTTACGGTGTGTTGCGTTAGCGGCGGCGTGAGAAAAAGGTGAGCCAGGGCAGATTTTAAAGAAAAAGGTTGTCCACGCTAAACAATTTCATAATGAAAATAAGGCGCAGGATGAGGTGAAAATCGTACAAATATTAAGGATTAATCGCAAATTGCGATCCAGAGCAATTTTAACAACTAAAGATAAATAGATTAGCGCCGAAATAACATCTGAGCGAAAAATTAACATCCAGATAACCTGCACAGGACGCTATCATGTCTTCTCATCCCTACGTCAGCCAGCTAAATACCCCGCTGGATGATGATACCACTCTGATGTCTACGACCGACCTGGAAAGCTATATCACTCACGCCAATGACACTTTTGTCCAGGTGAGCGGCTATCAGTTAAACGAGTTACTGGCGCAGCCACATAATCTGGTGCGTCATCCGGATATGCCGAAAGCTGCCTTCGCAGATATGTGGTACACCCTAAAACAGGGCGAACCGTGGAGCGGCATTGTGAAAAACCGGCGTAAAAACGGCGACCATTATTGGGTGCGGGCCAACGCGGTACCGATGATACGTGAAGGGCGTGTGACGGGATATATGTCGATCCGTACCCGCGCCACGGATGATGAGATTGCCGCCGTCGAGCCTTTATATCAGGCGCTAAATGAAGGGCGGTGTAGTAAACGTATTCATAAAGGCCTGGTGGTTCGTCAGGGTTTGCTGGGCAAACTGCCCGCTATGCCTGTTCGCTGGCGAGTGCGTAGCATTATGGGGCTAATGGCCGTAATGCTGGCGTTGGCGCTGTTCGGTACGGATGCCTCATGGCAGGCGTTGCTGTTGGGCGCGTTGGCGATGCTGGCAGGTACGGCGCTATTGGAATGGCAAATTGTGCGTCCCATTGAAAATGTGGCGACGCAGGCGCTGAAAGTGGCGACCGGCGAACGCAACAGCGTACAACACCTTAATCGTAGCGATGAGTTGGGGCTGACGCTGAGGGCCGTGGGGCAGCTTGGCTTGATGTGCCGCTGGCTGATCAATGACGTATCAAGTCAGGTTTCCAGCGTCAGAAACGGCAGTGAAAGGCTGGCGAAGGGTAATAATGATCTGAACGAACACACCCGTCAGACCGTGGAGAATGTTCAGGAAACGGTAACGACCATGAACCAGATGGCGGAGTCCGTGAAGCTCAATTCCGAGACGGCTTCCGCTGCGGATAAGCTTTCCATGGCGGCCAGTAGCGCGGCGACTCAGGGAGGTGAGGCGATGGATACGGTGATTAAAACGATGGATGATATCGCTCACAGTACGCAACGTATCGGGACGATCACCACGCTAATTAACGATATCGCTTTTCAGACGAATATCCTGGCGCTGAATGCGGCGGTAGAAGCGGCGAGAGCGGGCGAGCAGGGGAAAGGGTTTGCCGTGGTTGCTGGCGAGGTACGCCATCTTGCCAGCCGCAGCGCTAACGCGGCGAACGATATTCGTAAATTAATTGACGCCAGCGCAACAAAGGTGCAGTCAGGCTCCGAGCAGGTTCACGCCGCAGGCCGTACCATGGATGACATTGTAGCCCAGGTGCAAAATGTCACCCTGCTTATCGCACGGATCAGCCAGTCGACGCAGGAACAGACAGATGGGCTTTCCAGCCTGACTCGCGCCGTGGACGAGTTGAACCGCATAACCCAGAAGAATGCGGCGCTGGTGGAAGAGAGCGCACAAGTCTCCGCGATGGTAAAACACCGTGCCAGCCGGCTGGAGGATGCGGTCACGGTACTGCATTAAGTTTATTTGTAGGTAGCAACGGTAATGACATCCGCTCGGTAGCAACAAGCTTACCGGGCGGATGTGCTCTGATAGAAGGCGGTGCCTGCCATCATAGAGAGTACCAGTGGCCTGTGATGTTAAAAATAATGTGATATTTATTCCTTCTCCCTTGTCTACCTATTAATAGGTATAAACTCAGTTAATAAATAAGAAATGGTTAACCTTTTAGCGTATTTCTTTCATTATTAGTGCCAATTTATGTCACTTTTGGTTCATCTTTCTGTGAACAATAAAAATTACTTACTAATAATGTTCTGAAATAAAAAGCGATCAATATCATAAAGTTAGTAACATTATTGCCGATAAATCTTCCTGTATGAGGATATGCAATCCCAGGGAGAAAATATGTTTTTGCATAACATTAAAATACGTTCAAAATTATTTATGGCCTTTGGCTTATTCATTGTTCTCATGGTGGTGAGTTCCGCTCTGTCTTTGTTTAGCCTTGATCGGGCTAATACGGGTATGCAGGACATTATTACCAATGATTATCCCACCACGGTAAAAGCCAATCTGTTAATCGATAATTTTAATGATTTCATCATCGCGCAGCAGCTCATGTTACTGGATGAAGAGGGGCGCTGGAGCCAGAGCTCGCAGAAAGAACTCAGTGAGATAAGCCAGCGCATTTCGGCGTTACTGGATGAGCTTTCCAGGGAAAATAGTCACGATGCGGATTCACAGAAAATCATTAATGAGATCCGTGAAGCGCGCCAGCAATACCTGGAGTCCAGATTCCGTATTTTGAAAGATATTCAAAGCAATAATCGTCAGGCGGCCATTCAGGAGATGATGACCAGAACGGTGCAGGTGCAAAAAGTCTATAAGGACAAAGTCCAGGAACTTATCGCCGTTCAGGACGCGCAGATGCATGAAGCGAGCGTGCAGGTCAAAGAGGATTTTAAAAATAATCGGACGCTGTTAATCACTTTGGCGCTGATAAGCATCGCCGCCGGAGGCGTAATGGGATGGTATATTGTGCGTTCTATTACCCGGCCGCTTGATGACGCAGTACGCTTTGCCGAGGCGATTGCCGATGGCGATCTGACTCGTCATATCACCACCGACTATAAAGATGAAACAGGCGTACTACTGCAAGCGTTAATGGCGATGAAAACGCGTCTGCTGGATATCGTACAGGAAGTGCAAAACGGTTCGGAAAGTATCTCCACAGCGGCGGCGCAAATTGTCGCCGGTAACCAGGATTTGGCGGCGCGTACGGAAGAGCAGGCCAGCTCGGTTGAAGAAACGGCGGCGTCGATGGAACAGATTACCGCCACGGTTAAAAATACGGCTGACCATACCAGTGAAGCGACCAAACTCTCTGCCAGCGCCGCCAGCGTAGTGAAAAACAATGGGGAGATGATGAATCAAGTGACGCAGAAAATGCGCGTCATTAACGACACGGCAAATCGTATGTCGGATATCATCAATATCATTGATTCCATTGCCTTTCAGACCAATATTCTGGCGCTGAACGCGGCGGTTGAAGCGGCGCGCGCGGGCGAACATGGGCGTGGTTTTGCCGTTGTCGCCGGAGAGGTTCGCCAGTTGGCGCAAAAGAGCGCCTCGTCAGCCAGTGAAATCCGTAATTTGATTGAAGATTCAACCAGTCAGACTCAGGAAGGGATGCACCTGGTGGAGAAAGCCAGCGCCCTGATTAATGGCATGGTGGATAACGTCGAAGAGATGGATGTGATATTACGTGAGATTGGGCAGGCCAGCCGCGAGCAAACTGACGGTATTTCGCAGATTAACAGCGCGATTGGCCTGATTGACGCCGCCACGCAACAAAACTCCTGCCTTGTGGAAGAGTCTGTTGCCGCCGCGGCGTCGCTGAACGAACAGGCGTTACATTTAAAAGAGCTGGTTAACGTGTTCCGCGTCCGCGAAGAGGACACGCAGCCCGCTTAATCCAGTTCGGCGATTTCCAGCGCCGCGCGATCAATCACGCCGATAATGCGTTTGATTTGCGCGTCGTTGATATCGCTGTGGTTTATCCGCAGATCCAGCACGGCCTTGAAGTTATCCAGCGCCCGCTTCATCTGCGGATTTTTACGTAACTCCATGCCCACACAACGGGCTTTTAGCCGCGCCTGAATATGCGTCAGGTGTTCGCGATTTTCATCAAGCCATTGCGCGCCGTTCGCGGTAATCGCGATTTTTTTCCGCCCGCCTTCTTCGTCGCTAATCGTGATAAATTGCTGATCCTGTAAAAAATCCAGCGTAGGGTAGATCACGCCAGCGCTTGGCGTATAGCCGCCCCCCGTCAGGTTTTCTATCGCTTTAATCAGTTCATAGCCGTGGCTGGCGTCCCGGGTCAGGATATCAAGAATGACCAGCCGAAGTTCCCCGTGGCCAAAAAATCGCTGGCGTCGACCACCGCCCTGTCCATGACGACCACAGCCGTGTCCGTGACGGTGTTCGCCGCCGCAACTGGCGTTCTCATGCTGATGCGCGCTATGGCAGCCTTCATGCTGATGTTCTCGATCTTTGCAGCAACCATCGTGCTTATGATCCCGGTTTTTGCAACACCCTTCATGTTGATTTTGCATCATTGCCTCCTGCTTATTTAGATATATCTAATTTATATCTAAATAATGGGTTTTAGCAAGGGTAAAAGCCATTGTTGCGATAATCTATTAATTTATAACATTTTATTCTAAGGTTATAGTTAGCGACGCGTTGCCAGAACACTATCAAAAAACAGTTGCATTTTTATTGATTAACAATCATTATCATTTAAAACTTTAATTTAGATATATCGTATTACTTCACGAAGGCAAAAAATGACGACATCATCCGCACGCTATCCACAGCGTGTTCGTAATGAACTGCGTTTTCGCGAGCTGACCGTTCTGCGGGTAGAACGTATTAGCGCAGGATTTCAGCGGATCGTACTTGGCGGCGAGGCGCTGGACGGTTTCACCTCCCTGGGCTTTGACGATCACACGAAAGTTTTTTTCCCTGAGCCAGGCTGTCGCTTTACGCCCCCGACAGTCACTGAGGAAGGCATTATCTGGGGGGAGGGCGTTCGTCCGGTCTCCAGGGATTACACGCCGCTGTATGACGAGGCGCGTCGCGAGCTGGCGCTGGATTTCTTTATCCACGATGGCGGCGTAGCCAGCCGTTGGGCAATGGAAGCCCGTGAAGGCGATACACTGACGATTGGCGGGCCGCGCGGTTCGCTGGTGGTGCCGGAAGATTATGCTTGTCAGGTTTATGTCTGCGATGAGTCCGGTATGCCTGCGCTACGTCGTCGTCTGGAATCGCTTAGCCGTCTGCCTGCGCGCCCTGCGGTAACCGCGCTGGTGAGCATTCAGGATGCGGCATATCGCGATTATCTCGCCCATTTGACGGATATTACTGTGGAATATGTTGTTGGCGGCGATGAACAGGCATTGCAAACGCGCCTGTCGCAGCTGGCAATACCAGAATCAGACTATTTCATCTGGATTACTGGCGAAGGCAAAACGGTAAAACGTTTAAGTCAGTGCTTTGAAAAGGGGTTTGATCCACACCTGGTACGTGCGGCAGCCTATTGGCATCGTAAATAGCGGTATGGGGCGAGCCCTGTCAGAAACAAAAAAGCCACTCTTTAGAGTGGCTTAATTATATGATTTTAAAGCTAAAATTTGGTGGCCCCTGCTGGACTTGAACCAGCGACCAAGCGATTATGAGAACGATGTACTATTTAGTTAAATCAATAAGTTACAATTAAATCAAAAAGTTAGACAACGGATGCTATTGGGTGTTATTGGATGTTTGAGTTCTGAGGGGACAAAAAGGGGGCATTAAAAAGGTGGTGAATGCCCCATTATGAAGTCAATCTAAATCGTCGTCTGAAAATATAGAAGCAAGCTCATACAACTCCTGAATGTCTTGATACTCTCTCCACATAATAAAATACTTATCAAGAATTTTTAATTTTGTTTTATTTTCATCATATTCAAAGACAATCGGTTTTATACCATGCCTAGTCTGTAATTCAACGCTTTTAGAAAGGGCCTTAGCTAATTTTCTCGTTGTTACGCTGAATTTATTCGGGTGTGCTTCTTTAATAGTTTCCCTTAATACCTTTTCGTATACTCCACTTTCAAGAGTAGATTTGTCTAATTTTAATAAGGCATAAAGAATCCATTTGTATAAATTTAACTCTGTTTTACCGAACCCCTTGCTAAAATCCATTAAAAGATGTCTGAATCTTGCGTTTTGCATGTCCAGTTCTTCTTTAATTTCAGAATCAAGGGCTATATTTGTGCCTACAGTTTTTGTTACTTTCTGTTTGAAGTGAACCTGATCTAATTCGCATGCTTTTAAGCATATTTTTTGTACAAGGAAAACGTTGCCATTTGCTTTGCGAATGAGATTTTTTTTAAATTTTTCATCAAAAATGATATTAAGAAGACGTTCACTATTGACAAATAGTTCGTTGATATTTTCATCTTTCCACAAATCAGCATTAATTGATTTAACTCGTCCGGTTAGATCACCATTGGCTGATGTTATTCTATCATTCTCTAGCCAAACGCCAATAATAATGAAACATACTCTAGATAGCTCATGGTAAGCTTTTAGTGTGATTGAGAAATCTTTTTGAGTTTGAATTGGAAGATAGTGAAACTCTTCTAAGATAATATACTTCTTAAAATTAACTTTATTTATAACATCAATAATGTCGTTCACATCATTGGCATTTATTGCGTAATCATGTGTTTTTTTATCATGGGAAATACCTCCTCCTGTTTCAACTTCAGCAAGCCCTGGTATTTTGAATTTTATTTTTAAGGAACCATCAATTTTTACATTCTTTGAATCTTCGATGGTAAATCCAACTTTTTTTAATATGGCTAACTGCAAGTCTGCAATGCCCCAATTATTATCGCATGTTATTACTACAGCATCGTGCTCTTCTAAATGTCGTTTGCGAAGAGACGTTTTTCCTTGTTTCGAACTTCCATAGATAACAATATGGTTTTCTTGTAAAAGAGTTTCAATGAAAACATCATCAACATGAGTTCTTTGAACATAGTTCGCAGGAACATCTCGTGATGTCTTAAATATTTCATATACGGAATTTTCTGGTTTCATAGGTATTTTGTCGTGCTCAGAGGGTTAAATTTAATAGCTTCTTCAAGGTGATCAGGAGCGAAATGAGAATACCGCATTGTCATTTTTATATCGGTATGTCCTAATATTTGTTTTAAAACAAGTATATTTCCGCCGTTCATCATAAAATGACTTGCAAAGGTATGACGCAGAACATGTGAAAGTTGTCCATCAGGAAGGTTTAACTCAGCGCGCTCAACAGCTTTACGGAATGCGGAATAACATGATTTAAAGTAGCGCCCCGGTTTCTCTGGCTTTGGCAATGCGTCAAAGAATTCTTGGCTAATTGGCACAGTTCTGTTTCTATTTCCCTTTGTTTTGAAAAAACTAACTTTAAGATTTTTGATCTGTTTTGTAGTTATCGACTCTGCTTCATCCCACCGTGCGCCAGTTACCAGGCAAAGACAAGCTACCCAGTATGTACTGTCGTTACGGCTTTTCATGCACTCTTCTAACAGCCGCGTAATCTCTTCATGTTCAAGGTATGCCAGTTCGGCTTCCTCTGATTTGAAAGCGCGGACATTTATTAGCGGGTTATCAAGTTTCCAGTGCCCCAGTCGCTTCAGCTCATTAAACACCGCGCGGAAATAGGCCAGCTCAAGATTCATTGTCCTGGGGGAAACTTGTTTGACGCGAGTTGTCCGGGATATCTCCCCAGAAAGGCGTTTTTTCCGATACAGGGAAAACATGGTTGCATCGAATTCATGAGCAAGTGGATCGCCCATACTTTCACAGGCAAATTCCATTGTGGATTTGCGCTTTTCACCATCGTCCAACGTAACGCCGTGTTCATCAAACCACTGGTTTACAAGGTCGCGTAGCTTTCTCCGATCCTCTTTACCGTCAAGCCAGGGCTTTACATGGACGTTTTCCATAATGTGATTTTGGTAGGCTAGCGCCTCGCCTTTGGTGGAGAACGTCTTACGGATGCGTTTGCTGGCTTTTCCCTGGGGTTTCCCTTCCGGGTAAAAGTCCAGCAACCATTTCCCGTCCGGCTGTTTTCTGATGCCCATTATGCGTTTGTTATCGTCATGACCACGCGGCCGATAATTTCGATATCCTCCAGCCCACAGTCAAAAGCCATGCCGACACCACTGATGCGCACCTTTTTTACCGGGATGCGTGTCAGTGTTCTGATGCTGGTTTTTCCTTCGATATTCACCAGCCATTCTCCATCAAATACTTCAGCGTATTTTTGATCAAGGATGTATTGCGCCTTTTCATCCTGCACACAGATTGGGTCTGTCGGTAGCGGGGTTCCTGCCTTAAAGAAAACCTTGTCAAACATCACAAAGCCTGAATCATAGAGCTGGCCATCAACTAGTTTCTTTTTAGAAAACTTCATGATGTCTAACTGCTCGTCGTCAAACTTCTTGCCCTGCCCTGTGGCCAGCCATTCGAGGGACACACCAGTTTCAGCACAACACTGAACAACCATATCGGCAGGGAAATTATCGCGTCGATATCTACCTGAAAGGCTGCTTGAAGCCATATCAAAATGATCTGCTAAGGCTAATTTGGAGCTGAATCCGTAAGCATCAATGATGCGATCCAATACTTCAGCGCTGTTCCCGGATTGTGTAAAAGAAAACTTGGACATGTTCTGCTCTCTCGCTTTTTACAACATTGTTGTTGAAAGCTTCTTTTTTACGAGATAGTATTCATCCCGGTGTTGTTTTTTACGAATATTATTGAATGTTGCTGCATTCAACTGAACAAAGGAGTTTGCCTTATGCGTCCTAACATTACAATCACCATCCCTACGCCATACCTTCCTTTAAAGGAATACTGTCGCCTCACTGGAACCCCTGAGGGAACAGCGCGCGATATGGTTCGTGATGGTCGTTTGCCAATTCGAGGTAAGAAAGATGCACCTATGAGCGGCGTGCATATCAACATGGCAGCCCTGACCGTTCAGGCATTAAGCGAATGCAATATTTCGCTTAACGCGTAATTAATCCTACGGATTAGGGAGAGGCAAACAATGTTTGATTACCAGACCTCTAAACATGCGCACTTTGATGCGGCTTGCCGAGCATTTGCGGTTGAGCACAATCTGGAAGATGTGGCCGCTGCCGTTGGTATGAAACCACAAATCCTGCGTAACAAACTGAACCCAGCACAACCGCACCGCTTAACCTGTGACGAGCTTTTAGCCATTACGGATTACACCGAAGATGCACGTTTACTGGATGGGATGCTTGGGCAGATTAACTGCCTTCCATCCGTGCCGGTGAACAATGCTACAGAAGCCAACATGCAACTGTGTGCTCTTAGCGCCACCGCCAGTGTAGGCGCAATTGCTGGGGAAGCCGTATCAACTGGTCACATGACCGCCGCCCGCCGTACACAAATTCTTGATCGCGCTCGCGATGCTATCCGTAGCCTTTCCGTGTTGGCTTACACCGTTGAAAGCCGTATCCATTCTGCGCCGGTTTTAGCCGCAGCGGTGGATCTGGTCACGACGAATGCCACTGGCCTGATGTGAGGGAACATTATGAAAGCGTTTGTGACTTACCTGAAAAAAGAATCACCGGCTATGCAGTTACCCAGTGGTTCAACCGGTTGGATAGAACTGCCGAACGGCCAGCGCTGGAATCCTGGCCACACATATAAATTTAATGCACATGAGTCTGTCCAGATGAAGGGCGGTTCTGTTCTGCGTTTCCTGACGACTAAAACCCGCCGCCTGCTGGGAATGGTTGGGGGGTGTTATGGCAATTAACCAGGAACAGCAAAAGCGTGGGCTGGATCATCTAAAAAAGATTCGGCGCAAATATTTCAGTACTAGCAGTGAAGCCGCTGAATGGTGGGACAACCTGACACCAGAATGGCGCGGGGTGGTTCTTCATGCTGCTGCAATCAATTCCAGATCCGGCGTTTTTAAACGCAGCTTAAGTAATTGTTGCTGGCGCGAACTTTTTGAGCGGTTGGAGTATCGGGACATGATACAGCTGCGTCAGGGAATTTCCCGTGCTCGTTTAACTTTTAGCGGATTCGGGAGTTTACGGGACAGTGATTTCTCCAGACGAACCGCTGAACGTCCAGTAAAAATCGTCCATCCCATTAATACCAGGAACAAAGTGCAGATGATTATCGCACCTCATATTGTCCATAAATTGCAGCAGGGGAATCACTGATGAGCATTATTTCTGTAGAGGGTAAATCGTTGGGGGCTGAACTGGCTGTGTGGGGAGTCCCGCATAACTACGCGGTAGCGTTTGCAGAGAAAAGCGCCAGTAAAAATGGCCGCATTGCGTTGCATCCGTTCTTCTTCAATGACACCGAACACATGACTAACCCGCGCCACTGGCTGGCGATCAATGCCGCTTTCTGGTGCTGCGTGTACCGCGAGGCGGAGAGCAAAGAGGCACAGATTGAAGCACTGGCGGGGATTCGCGCAATTTTCTATACAGCCGGGGCGCTGGGTGTTGGCGAGATAAAGGCGCTGATCCAGGCGTGGTGGCGGACAACCTATGAGCTTCACCTTATTCCGGCACCGAATTATTCAGCCGCCACAGTACCCCCCACTTTTCACTAATTAACAGCCCGAATTTTTGGCCACGGTTTAGGTGGCCGGGGATTCTTTTGCCTTAAGGAACTGAAAATGAATAAAGAAAGAGAAATATTTGCCAGAAAACAATTCGACTATCAGATTGAGTCTGCTTTTTCCGTGTGGCAGGACATGCTCACCAAAGCCACGCAGGAAGGTAAAGCCGCTGCTGCTGATCTGTGTTCCACCCGCCTGGATAAGCTGGCCACCCATGCAACCAATGAAGGTTTAAGCGCAACGGAAATCGTTGAGTTGATCCGCGAAGAAGCCGCAGCGATTTGCAGCAAAGGCGGTGCGGCATGGCAATAAAAGCTCCGCTTAAATGGGTGGGCAGCAAAGCCCGCCTTATGCCGCAATTACGTCCCCATTTGCCGGAAGGAAAGCGCCTGGTTGAACCGTTCGCCGGTTCCTGTGCCGTCATGATGAATACGGATTATGACGAGTATCTGATTGCAGATGTGAATCCTGATCTGGTTAATCTTTATAAAGCGATGGCATATCACACAGATGCGTTGCTTAATGAGCTGGAGAGTCTGTTTACTGCCGGTTCGTTAGGTGACGAAGAAAGCCGAGCGGTTTTCTATTACGCGGTGCGTGATGCGTTCAACCTGTCAGGTAAATCCTTTGGTTCGGAATCCGTAGAAGCTGCTGCGCGTTTCCTGTACCTGAACCGGCACTGCTTTAATGGCCTGTGCCGGTACAATCGCCGCGGTCAGTTCAATGTTCCGTTCGGTAAGTACAAAAAGCCTTATTTCCCTGCTGATGAAATCTGCGCCTTTGCTGAAAAAGCAAAGCGCGCAACATTCATTACTGCCCACTATTTAGAAACGCTTGATTTGGTTCGGGACGGGAATGACGTTGTTTACTGCGATCCGCCTTATCTGACTGATAGTGATAATTTCACCGCTTACCATGAGCGTGGTTTTTCGCATATGGATCAGGGGCGGCTGGCGCGTAAGCTGCGGCGCCTGGCTGAACGTGGAATTCAGGTAGTCGCGTCAAACAGCGATCTGGAAATGGTGCATTACCTTTACGCAGGTTTTAACTCGGTAAGGGTTAATGCGCCGCGTAGTGTTGGTGCGGCAGCTGCAAGCCCGAAAATGGCGGCAGAACTGATTCTTAAATGGCCTTTACCGGCGACTCCTGAGGCCAGCGCATGACGCTGGCAATAAACGAAGATTGTTACGCCGTTGATGCCTGGCGGCGTGAAACCTTCGCGCCAGGTACACCGGCAGACGTGACAATCACGGAGCGCCGCCTGTGGGCTATAAACCCGCAGGATCATAAATGGCGTGCTCAATACCTGCATGAAATACCCGACTGGTTAGCCGGGTATTTTGGTCGTCGTTACGAAAAGCTTTTTACTGGCCCTGACGGGCGTCGCCGTGCCAATACATTCCTGCGTCAGACTATTGGAGGGAATGTATTGCCACGTCTGCGCAAAGTGGCTGCTCATTATAAGCTGGCCGCTGATGCAATAGACCTTCCTTTTGGCAAGTCGCTGGAACGCCTGCCGTCACTTGACCGCCCGGAACTTAAAAAACTGGCTGGCCAGATATCTGGCTGGATCTCCCAGTCGCTGTATGACTTCACCGAACGGTTTGATTCCGGCACTGATGACACTAAAGAGCTGCACCGCCGAACGATGGAGTCTTATCGCTATCTTTGTGCGTACAGCCTGATGCTGAATAATCAGCCGCCATACTGGGCAGAACATGAAGCTAATGCCGGGCAACTGGAAACACGTAAGGCTGAATCCGGCATTCTTCGCATGATGGCACCTGAATGGTGGTATCTGCGCCTGAAGCGAGCGCGTGACGTACAGCGTGAGCATATGGCCATAGCCGTGGGGCAGGTGCAGAAAGCGGCCAGCGCTTATGTATCCCGTAAAACCCTGGTGGAATGGATAGAACAGAAAAAGCGAAATCTGGAGTTCTTTAAAAAGTTTGATCTGCTGAATGATGAAGGGCTGCGCATTGCACTGGACAGCATGGTACACCGCAGCGTTGCAAATCCGGCGATCCGTCGCTGTGAACTAATGGTAAGAATGCGAGGATTTGAAGATATGGCCAATGAAGAAGGGCTGGCCGGTGAGTTTTACACTATCACCGCGCCATCTCGTTTCCATGCGGTACACAGCAAAGGGGGCTTTGTATCGCAATGGGATGGAAGTACGCCGCAGGATACCCAGCGCTATTTATGTGGCGTATGGGCAAAAGCCCGCGCCGCGATCTCGCGTGCGGGTATCCATGTATTTGGGTTCAGGGTTGTCGAACCTCACCATGACGGGACACCGCACTGGCATATGTTGCTGTTCATGCGCCCGCAGGACGTGGGCACGGTGCGCGATATTCTTTGTTATCACGCCAGAATTACCGATTCCGAAGAACTGCAAACGCAAAATGCGCTAAAGGCACGTTTCCATGTTGAAGCTATCGATCCCGCTAAGGGGTCAGCGACGGGCTACATCGCCAAATACATTTCCAAAAACATTGATGGATTTGCGCTGGATGGCGAGCAGGACGAAGAAACCGGCGAAAACCTGCGGGATATGGCCAAATCCGTTTCTGCATGGGCTTCACGCTGGCGTATTCGCCAGTTTCAGCAGATTGGTGGTGCGCCGGTGACGGTCTGGCGTGAGCTTCGTCGGTTGCGGGATCAGGTGCTGACCGATCGCAGAATGGATGCGGTTCTGGCTGCTGCTGATGTCGGGGACTGGGCTGCATATACCCAGGCGCAGGGCGGCGCGCTGGTTGCCCGCCGTGATCTGGTTGTTCGTCTGGCCTATAAAATTACGGAACAGGGTAACGAATATGCGGAGGACGTGCAGCGCGTACAGGGTGTTTATTCTCCTTTGGTTCCAGATTCAGAGGTCTGCACCCGTCTGGTTAAGTGGCAGAAGGTTGCGAAGTTGGCCGAAGCGTCAGCGGAGGCGGGTTTTTCTGGCGGCAACGCCGCCCCTTGGAGTTCTGTCAATAACTGTACGGAGGGTGGAACCCGCAGACGGTTAAAACTGGAATTAAGAAGCCGGGGGTTCGATGGTTCTGATGAAGAAATAGACATACTGAAACGAGGGGGAGGGCTTCGTTTCGGTCAGTCAGCACTCATTTACCGGAACGGACGACTACAGGAGAAGCAAAACGAGCCAATGCAGGAGCTTTGGCCGGGATGGTTATGACGCTGTAACTCTGTGAAACATATCTATTTGTCACCTGGTTAACAGAAAAATATGTTTCACAATTAGTGCTTAAAGGTGTACTGTATGTTTATACAGTTATTGTTTGTATGGGAGGGTAAATGGATATTCTGGAGGCGTCGGCACAGCTGGAACGCATTGAGTTGTTGGCCAAGATTGCCCATATTTACGAAAGTAACCAAAGAGAGAAAACGATAGCTTTGTATTGGATTGGAGAGATTGCAGGAGAAATGCGGGAAAAGGTTAGTAAAGCGATGAAAAGCCCCCAAAAAGGGGGATTGTCAGGCGGCGGGAGTCGCTTTCAGTAAGTCTAATGCCATCTGACGCTGATCGGGTGAAAGGGCATTCAGTATTTTTTGTACCATAGCATCACCTGTTTTAGCGCTTGGGCTGAGAGTGTGGGAGAACGTCAGATTCATGACAAACGTGTGGCCACACTCAACATCTGAACAGGCGCAGTAAATATCGGCAATCTGCCGGTGTTTCCGGTTCGTTTTACGAATAACAGCTTTTGAGCCGCATTCCGGGCATTCGATTTTCAGAACTCGCATATTCCATGCTCCAGCTGTTAAATGATGCCTGGATTTTAGCCTTTTTTGCCTCATACCGCACCCTTATCCGTTGATTCTGTGTAACTTAAATCAAAGTTCAGGTGCAGGTTTTCCGGTATTTCTGGATCATTGTTTACGGCCATCATAAACCGGCGCTGAACAGGGGCGACTTCGCTTTTTTTATAAATCCGTTCGGCCTTTTCTACGTCACCCAGTCCGGCAGTATTTTGCGGGACAATGCCGGCAAGCCCGGCAGGAAAACGGTGCGCGTTCAGAATGTCCTGGGCACTGATATTCTTGATGTTGGCAAATTCATCCTTAGCGGAAATATCCCCCATTTCAATGAATTTGATGGCGTCACCGTCTCCGCCGGGAATGTTTACCAGGATGGTGGAGAAGTTGCCGATCCCTTTGCTGTCACGCAGCTGCTGTTCAATTTCCTCTTCCATTTCATCCGTCATGCTGGGATCGCGCGTGTAGAGAATGCCGCCAGTGTGGGCGCCATTGTGGTAGTAACGGCGACGGAAAATGACCGCTTCGCTGTTGAGTAATGCAGAATGTACGCCGCCGATGTAGTCCGGCAGTCCGTAAATATGCTGTTGCGGGTCATACATTTTGATGAAGATAATATCTTCTTCAGGCCATATCTGCGGTTCGCCTTCCTGTAGCACCACGTAATCACCAGGTTGATCAGTTGCGTTGTTCCTGTCTTTCCTGCGTCGGATATAGAGGCCGGGTAAGGGTTCCAGTCCGATCACGTCTCCCCATCCGTTACGAATTTTTCCAAGCGCAATATCCCCAAATGTGATGTAGTCAAAAGCTGCGGCTTCCAGCTGGTCGTAAGTCAGGCCGCCAGACAGATAATCAGACACAATCATGTTTTTACGGGCGTGGATGATACCGCCATGTTGACCGTTAAGGTTAATCAGCTGTGCCAGTGCCAGCCGGTCAATTGGCTGGGTAAAGTGATCGGCGGCATTGTCGTACCAGATATCCCGGTAGTCGGTGCCGGTGGTCAGAACAGGTTCCGGTTTGCCGAACGTAATGATGCTCATTTTTTTTGACTTATCGCCGCGCTGGTCGCGCTTAACGAAGTGTTTCTTTTTACTCATGCTGCCTTGTTCCTTAAATTCCAGCGTGATTTAGGTTTATTTTCATAGTTCAGAGGTTCGTTATGCAGGGCGTGGGTTATCGCCCAGAACGCTTCGGCGTGTCCTGTGTCCTGGCTGCGGTCTGCAACAAAGGTCATGGCATTGCCGCTTTGTGTGGTTGTGCGGCGTACGGACATAAAGCTGGCCGGGATCTCTTTCAGGTTTTTGTCCCATTCAATTCGCTGACTTTCGACCACGTCAGCCGCCTTCAGTACCAGCTTATTTTTCGTGTTCAGGTCGTAACGAATGGCGACGGCCACACGCATGGCAAAATGCTGAATGTTGTCAAAAATGCCCTGGCCAATACCGGTAACGTCCACGCCCAGATAGGTGAAGTTGTATTTTTTAAACAGCTGCTCGATCTGCTTTGCCTGGTACCGGAAGTTCATTCCTTTCCAGTAAATCACCTTCAGAACGCGGAATTTCTCCACGGCGAACATCGGCGGCGCCACAATCACAAAACAGGACAAATCCCCGCTGCGAGCCGGATCAAAGCCGCCCCATACTGGCCTGTCACCAAATGGCCGGGCGGCGTCCGGGTTATGATCCTGCCAGGTATCCACTTCCACGCCGCAGGCTTCCAGGTCGGAAAAGCTGAAAACGGAATCTTTACTGTCCACGAACACGCACATATAGAGCATGTTGAAAGTGGCTGTGTTGTAGCGGTTGCGCAGCTTGTCGATGTTGGCCAGATTGAAGCCGCCCGCAATAGCATCCTCCATAGTAATGACGTAGCGCCACTGGCCATCCGGACAAACCCGCCCGCCGTCGCGCAATTCATCAAAGGTCGGAAACTTAATGGCAGTACGTTTTTTACTGCCCCGTTTCCATTCATCGCCTGTCCAGAACGGGTACGCCTGGTGAGTTTTAGCTGACGGTGTTGAAAAGTAGGTGGTACGCCACTTGTCATGTGTGGCCATTGCACTGGCCACTTCATTAAGTTTTGTGAAATTTGGAACCCAGAAATATTCATCACAGTACAGGTGGCCGCTGTAGGACTGGGCGGTGTTCTTGTTGGTGGACAGGAAGCGCAGCTCCGCGCCGTTGGACAAGCGGATGGGGTTGCCGGTCAGCGTGATGCCAAAATACTGCTCTGCAATGTTGACGATGTAAGACCGGAAGTATTCCGCCTGGACTTTGGAGGCAGACAGGAAGATTTGCGGATCGCCTGTCATGACCGCGTTTTCAAAGGCTTCAAATGCAAAATACCAGGTCGCACCAATCTGGCGGCTTTTGAGAATGTTTCTGACCAGCTGGCCAATGTTCCGGCGCAGGTGTTTCTGGTATTCAAACAGGTGTTCATCAGCCCAGGCGTCAAAATCCTCCTGCGTCAGCGAGGAAATATCGTTTTTCTTGTATTTCCGTTTGCGGCGGGGTTCGTCGTCATTGCTGTCCCGCGCATCTGCCTGCCCGGAATTCTGACCGCTGGCCATCTTTTCTTTATGCTTATTGCTTTGCGCACGTAGCTTTGTGGCGTGAGCAATGAGCATGTCCATTTCTTTCAGGTCGAGATCGGTTTTGTTATCCCGGCTGGCCAGTAGCTGGTAGCGGCGTTCGATAGCCTCTTCAGTGCTTTCAAAACTGAGCAAATCAGCCCAGCTGTATTTTTCAGCCCAGTAGTAAACTATCCGCGCATTCGGCAGATTTAATTCAGATGCAATTTCTTTTGGCGTATAGCGGCGCAGATAAAGTGCGCGGACAACGCCTTTTAATTCTTCAGAGTATTTAGAGTATTTAGCCATGCGGTAATTATGCCGTGGCTGTAATAAAAAAACGGTGGTGATAATTCGTCTGCATTCGGTAAAGCGTTATATCCGAACTGTTCAGAATAAAACGTAATGCAGCAATGGTTTTATTTGGCAATAATTGATTTGCAGCGTCAGGAAGTGGAACAGGGGGGATATGTCACATTTAAAAACTGACTGGCTGTGTGTTGCTACTGAAGGAGATACCGTTGACGGCAGGATAATTAAACGCCAGTGGATTATCGATATGGGGGAAACCTATGACTATAACCACTATGTCGCTTTAATCTGGCCAGAGCATGAGGACGATTACGGTAATTTTGGCGAAGTTCTGGAGGCCACATGGAATGATGGTGAAGATGGACTGGCGCGGTTGTATGTCAGTTTATGCCCGAATATACGTCTGATTTTCGCCAATCATGAAGATCAGCTTTTGTTCTTCTCCATTGAGCCGGAAGAAAACTGGCGTGGTAGCGGACGGACTTACCTGAAAGGACTGGCAGTAACAGACACGCCAGCCAGTGTTGGCACCACACGGCTGCGCTTTAGCAGTCGGCGCAAAAAATTATCTAAGCAGGGTTATTACGGCTGTGTAATTTCCCGTGATGGAAAAATAATACAGGAAGAAAGAATGAAGAACTGGCAAAAAATGTTTGGTATTAAACCGAAGTTTGAAGATGAAACGCCGCCAGATGATACCACGCAGGGTGATGATAAGTTACAGGCACTGGCAAACGCGGTAAACGAACTGGAAGGCCGTGTGGCCAAAATTGAAAATCAACTGAATGATGTTCAGGGTGATGTGGATACTATTGCGGAAGTGGTGGATACAGAAGAATTTGCCGCCATTCGTGATAATGCAAAAGATATCGTTAAGCGTTTTAACGATTTGGGAAATAAATCAGTCCGTACACCAGGCCGCAAAATTTCAGAGAAAGCTGGAAAGTTTAATTTCCTGTAATTCACTTTAGCGCTGATTAGTTTCAAATATTTTTATTATCGCTTAATCGCGAGGGAGTTTTATGCACCTTAATAACCGTGCGCGGGAATTACTGGACGGATATTCGGCGGGCATGGCGCAGCAGTTTGGGGCGCGTGATGCCAGCCGTTATTTTTCCCTGAATAACCCGCAGGAAAATGCGCTGCGTCTTGCGCTGCTGGAGTCCGTCGAATTCCTGGACATGCTTACCTGTCTGGATGTTGATCAGCTGAGTGGCCAGGTGATTTCCGTTGGTTCTTCCGTATTACACACAGGACGTAGTGAAAGTGGCCGTTTTATTCGCCAGGTTGGTGTGGACGGAAACGACTATTCACTGGTTGAAACAGACAGCTGCGCCGCGTTGCGCTGGGATCTGCTTTCGGTCTGGGCAAACGCCGGTAAGGATGAAAACGAGTTTTACAACCTTGTCCAGGCATTTACCACGCAGGCTTTTGCACTGGACATGTTGCGTATCGGCTTTAACGGTAAGAGCCGCGCAAAAACCACTGATCCCGAAGCTAACCCGAACGGTGAAGATGTGAATATCGGCTGGCATGAGCGCATGAAAACGCTGCTGGGCGGCAATCAGATTATGACCGATCCGGTGGTGCTGGATGCAGCCGGGGATTACAAATCACTGGATGCAATGGCGTCAGACCTGATTAACGCCAAAATTCCGGCGCAGTTCCGCAATGACCCGCGTCTGGTGGTTCTGGTGGGGGCTGATCTGGTTGCTGCTGAACAGTATCGTCTGTATCAGGCCGCAGACCGTCCGACTGAAAAAATCGCAGCGCAGTTGCTGGGGAATACCATTGCTGGCCGTCCGGCCATTATCCCGCCTTTTATGCCGGGAAAACGCATGGTGGTGACGCCGCTGAAAAATCTGCACATCTATACCCAGCGCAATACCCGTATGCGTAAGGCGGAGTTTGTGGAAGACCGTAAGCAGTTCGAAAACAAATACCTGCGCAATGAAGGATATGCGGTGGAAGTGCCGGAACTGTATGCGGCCATTGATGAATCCGCCGTAACTATCGGCAAGGTTTCCGAACCAGCGGAGGGCTGATAAATGGCACTTTCTCCCGCGCAGCGTCACAGCCAGCGCATTGCGATGGAACAAAAGCTGAAGCGAAGCCAGGCGCTGGAAACCACGGAAAGTATGCACCTTCTGGTCAAAGCGCTGGAAACGGATGTGGGGCACGTACGCAGCCTGCCGACAATCGCGGATCGCATTGAGTTTAAAAGGGATGTGTTGCTGCCGCGCTGGGTACCGACTGTTGAAGCGTATCTGGAAAGCAAGCAGGTGTACGCCAATCCGGTATTTGCCTGGTGTGTTATCTGGCTGTTTGACGTGGGCGAGCTGGATCAGGCGCTGGAATGGGCTGATATCGCAATCAGTCAGCAACAGGCCACACCGGATCAGTTACGCAGCAATTTTCCCACGTTTGTGGCCGATACGATGCTGGCATGGGCGCAGGAAAGCGCCGGGCGCGGAGAAAGTATTGAGCCGTATTTCTCCCGTACGTTTGAACGTGTGGCAGGGGTATGGCGACTGCATGAGCAGGTAACAGCCAAGTGGTACAAATTTGCGGGGCTGGAGCTGCTGCGCAATGAGGATGGCCAGCAAACTGCTGCGGGTGTGGATGATATTGAAACGCTGGAAAAAGCCGATCATTTACTGGCCATCGCAGAAAAACACTACTCAAAAATTGGCGTCAGAACAGCGCGGCAGACCATTGCCGCCCGTGTCCGAAAACTGACGCAGGGGTAAAGACTACCGTACGCCAGGCGGACGCGGTGGAGGGCAAAACACCTTGTGTGTCATTGCGCCGTGGAAACCGGTCAGTCCGCCTTTTTCGGGGGATTTATGTTTAGTGGAAAACCGCTGGATTATCAGGACGAGCCGCTGGCCAATAATGGTTTCTGGCCGGATCTGAATCTGAAGGATTTTCAGGCGCAGCGGTCACTACCGCCAGATATTGACGCTGACACCATCAGCCAGGCGCTGCTTGCCGCTGTCGCGGAGGTGAATGCCGAGCTGGAAAACGTGGAGGCCAGCTGGAAAGCGAAAGGCCATACGCTGGCGGCAGATGTGCCGGGTGTAAAGATGGGCGGACTTAACAGCCTGTGCGCCCAGTACATGAAAGCCGTTTTTGCCAGGGCAAAAGCGGATCTGTTGGGTGAGTTCGCCACTATCGGACGGCGTGATACCCATCCGGGGCAGGAAAGCCAGGAGACACGGGCCGGGTTACTGGCTGAGGCGTCCGTGGTGATCCGTCGCATGAAGGGGCTTAAACGGGCAACGGTGAAAAAAGTATGAGCCAGACGCAGATCCAAAGCCTGACCGCTTTTTTTCAGGAGAACGTTCCGCCGCGGGCGATGCAGTCATTTGACAGCGTACTGGATGAAATGAAGTTCATCCCCGCCGCGAAGGATTACGGGCTGGGGCAATATCGCCAGGCGGTTATTCGGTATGACGCAGTTCTGAGCTGGGCGCGTTTTCCCTATCGCCTGTGTCCGCCGCAGTTACTTATGTCCTTACTGGCGGCGTGGCTGGACGATGCAGACAGAGACCTGCTGGATGAAGTCGGGCTGAGTGAAGCCGAACCTGACTGGGATGTGTCGGTGGAAGATGAGGAAACCGCCACTGTGGTGCTGACCGTTCCGATGGTGGAAGAACTGGTGATCAGGCAGGACGAAAACGGGGCTATTCCGTGGCGTGGTGAACGCTGGTCACTGGCAGATCCTGAAATCTGGACGGCGTTAACTGCCAGCATTTTCAGTGTGGATGAAACCGGGGCGCCGGTGAGCGGGGAAATATGATAGCCGGTGGCAAGCTGAATAAAAAACAGCTGACTGAATTACGTAAGGCGCTGGCCAGTATGGAGTTGCCACCGCAGAAGCGCCAGCGGCTGATCTGGCGTCTGGCGAAATATGGCGTAATTGCTGCGGCAAAAAGACATGTTCGTAACCAGGAATCCCCGGACGGCCAGAAATGGCCGGGACGTAAGACAAAACGCAAAGGGAAGATGCTGCGTAACCTGCCAAAGCTACTTCATATCCGTGAAATGCCTGAGATTCAGGCCGTACGGATCTATTTGCAGGGCGGCGGGTACCGGAACGGGGAAACGCCGGTTCCGGCAGGAACCGTAGGTTATGCGCAACAAAACGGAATGCGGGTAAAGGTCAGCCGCAGCAGTCAGCCACGTAAGGCGGACGCCGGAAAAATGGCGACACCTGCCCAGGCTAAAAAACTGCGTGCGCTGGGGTATCGGGTGAGAACCGGAAAACGCTGGAAAAAGCCCACGCTGGGCGATATCACGCGGACGATGCCATACAGCCAGGCCGGATTACTGATTCGAAAGCTGAGTGGTAAAGCAGTGAAAACCAGCTGGACTGTGGATCTTCCTGCCCGCGTATTTCTGGGCATGAATGACGATGAATTTGATAAAGCGCTGGCGCGTCAGCTTCAGGCTATAGGCTTTGGCTGGAATGTAAAGGCGCAGGATATTAAGGGGAAAACATGACCTGGCCAACCGTGACCGTTAACCAGGTAAACCAGTTACTGGGTGAAACCAACGAGGTGGAGCGCACGTTGCTGTTTATCGGTACGGGTACCAAAAATGTGGGTAAAACGCTGGCTGTTAACGCACAGAGTGACTTTAACGCACTACTGGGCGAGGGGAACAGCCCGTTAAAAAGCGATGTACTGGCGGCAATGGCGAACGCCGGCCAGAACTGGTGGGGATTTGTTCATGTACTGGCCGCAGACAGTGAGCCGGGCGCGTGGGTGGATGCCGTCAAAGCTGCACAGGTTTCCTGCTCGGTGGAAGGCGTGGTGCTGTCGGATGATGTGGCGGCAAAAGAACAGATTAACCAGGCGGCAACGCTGCGATCTGAACTGATTGCGCAATACGGGCGCTGGGTGTGGTTCATCCTGGCGGTTCAGGGAATGCAGGAGGATGAAGCCCAGGCGGATTATCTGAAACGTCTGTCCACCCTTCAGCAGGGTATTGCAGAGAAAGCGGTTCAGCTGGTTCCGCGTCTGTGGGGGAATGAACCGGGCGTGCTGGCCGGTCGCCTGTGTAACCGGGCGGTGACGGTTGCTGACAGTCCGGCGAGGGTGAAAACCGGGGCGTTGCTTAATCTGGGCAGCGGTGAACTGCCGGAAGATGGCACCGGGAAAACACTGGAGCTGGCCACCCTTAAAGCGCTGGAAGCGCAGCGCTATAGCGTGCCGATGTGGTATCCGGATTATGACGGCTTTTACTGGGCTGACGGACGTACGCTGGATGTGGAAGGGGGTGATTATCAGTCCATTGAGACGCTACGTATTGTGGACAAGGCCGCCCGTCGTGTCCGCCTGCTGGCTATCGGTAAAATTGCCGATCGTTCGCTGAACAGTACGCCGGGCAGCATCGCGGCACACCAGACGTTGTTTGCCCGCCCACTGCGCGAAATGTCCACGGCGGCCAACATTAACGGTGTGTCGTTTCCGGGAGAGGTGAAGCCGCCGCAGGATGGAGATGTCTCTATTGTCTGGAAGAGCAAAAAGGCGGTGGATATTTACATTGTGGTACGCACGTATGAAGTGCCGCTGCAAATCACTATCAGCCTGTTACTGGATGCCAGTCTGGAGGCCGCAGCATGACCAAACGTATTTCAGGCATGTCATTTGATGCCTACATCGATGGTGAACTGATCCATATAGAAAAAATTTCGCTGGATATCACGGATAACAGCGCCGCCGCCCAGACCCGTGGTGTGCCGGACGGTCATGTTGATGGTGATGTGGCCGCAGAGGGAGAAATTGAAGTCAGTTCTAAAGTGCTTCAGGTACTGACAGCCAAAGCCCGCGCCGCAGGTTCGTGGCGAGGTATTGAACCGCTGGATTTTCTTTTCTACGCCAAAGCAGGCAGTGAAGAAGTGAAGGTCGAGACGTTCGGCAATAAATTGCAGTTAAGCAATCTGCTGGATATTGATCCAAAAGGCGGCAGCGTATCCACGCACAAAATTAAATACTTCGTGACCAGTCCGAAGTTCGTCAACATCAACGGGGTTCCGTATCTGGAAGCGGAAGCTACGGAAAATCTGATCGGGTAAGGAAAAGGGATGCAGGACTACGAAAAAGGGTTTATTGCGCTGGCAATTATGGGGGCGCTGATTGCCCTGGGCAAGATGCTGAACAGTGACGAGCCGATCACGGCACGTCTGGTTCTGGGGCGTGTCATTGTGGGCAGCGCGTTATCAGTAGCGGCAGGGGTGGCGCTTTACTTCGTACCGGATATCCATCCGCTTGCGCTTGCCGGCATTGGTTCAGCGTTGGGGATTCTTGGCCTTAATGGTGTTGAAGCCTGGCTACGTAAGAAAGGGATCGGTTTTCTGGGGAAGGGGGCTGACAAATGACACTGAGTGAAAAACAGCAGCTGTTTACCGTTATGGTGGCAAATCTGATCCACTGGGCAGAAGAACACGGCTACCGGCTGACGTTCGGGGAGGCGTACCGCACGCCGGAACAGGCGGCGCTGAACGCGAAAAAGGGCAGCGGTATTACCAACAGTCTGCATACCCGGCGTCTGGCAGTGGATTTTAACCTGTTTGTTAACGGCCAGTACCAGACCCGCACAGAGGATTACCTGCCGCTGGGCGAATACTGGGAGTCACTGGGCGGCAGCTGGGGCGGGCGCTTCAAATCCAGGCCGGATGGTAATCATTTCAGTCTGGAACATGACGGGGTTCGCTGATGGATCGTGTGGTGGCGGGCTGGCTTGTGACGGTTGTTCTGGCCTTCTGGGCAGGCTGGAAGGCGGCTAACTGGCAGCGTGACAGTATCGATCTGGCCATCAGCCGGTCAGCCAGCGCTACCGGGGAAACGCTGGCGAGCATGGCCAGTGAATCCGGGCGAAAACTGGAAGAACAACTGGAGGCTTTGAAAAATGCACCGCCGCGTGAAATTCGTACGGAGGTGGTTAAACCGGTGTTTACTAACGTGTGCCTGTCTGACGACTTTGTCCGCATGTACAACGACGCCACCGCCAGTACCGAACGTGCGTTATCAGGAAAACCTGAAAACTAAATGCGTCACGCAGCTGCCACGCCTGAAAGGGACTACGGGTAAAGATGCTGCGGAACTGTTGAATGCGTATCTTGAAATTTATGGTCAGTGCGCAGCACGCCATAATCAGTTAATAGATGAAATTAATCGTAGAGAGAGCCTTTTATATGGAAAAAATTAAACTGTGTGTCTGTGGGACTGATATTATTTTTGAACCAAATCAGACCGCCTATAATAAGTTTATTAATGAAATGGCAATGGACAATAAAGTGGCACCTGCGCATAACTACCTGATGCGTATTGTTGCAACGGAAAGCAAGGAAGCTTTAGCTGAAATATTAAAACGTCCGGGCGCTGCGCTTCAGCTTGTCAGTAAGGTTAATGATATTTACGCCCCTGAACTGGAAATTGAAGTAAAAAACTGACAAAGCGAGTCCGGGCAATTGAACAGAACGGACTCGAACAATATTTAATACTTCGCCGTCATTATTTACCACATGGTCAGGATTCCGTTGACGATATTGCCGCCGCTATCTGGCTGGATAACCGTCACTGGGAATATACAGGAATTGCTGTAGCCAATGGTGTGGCTAAAGCATTTAAAGGCACAGAATGAAACAGTTAGATTTTACATTAAGCCTGATTGATAAGTTGTCCCGCCCGTTAAAACAGGCACAGAGCAGCGTCACCGGCTTTGCGGAAAAATCAAAAGCGGCCTTTATGCAGATTGGCGGTGGTGTGCTGGCTTTAGCGGGTACAGGAATGGCCATACGGGGTGCGTTATCACCGGCAATTGAAATGTATGATGCGCTGAATGATGCAGCATCAAAAGGGATTGATGATCAGGCATTAAAAGCCGTACAGCGGGATGCGCTGCGCTTCAGTACAACTTATGGCGCCAGTGCGGTGGAATTTGTTCAGTCCACTGAAAGTATTAATTCCGCTATTGCCGGGCTGACCGGTAATGAACTGCCGAAAGTGACAAAAGTTGCTAATACCCTGGCGTTTGCCCTGAAATCCACCGCCGCAGAAACGGCGGAATTTATGGGGCAGATGTTTGGTAATTTTTCCGCCGATGCGGAGCGTCTGGGCAAGGTTCAGTTCGCTGAGCAGCTGGCCGGAAAAATGGTGTATATGCGCAAGGTCTTCGGTACCGAAATGGGCACTATCAAAGACCTGATGGAAGGGGCGCGGGGCGTCGGTACCAACTACGGCGTCGGACTGGATGAACAGCTGGCGGTACTGGGGCAGCTTAACCGCACGCTGGGAACGGAAGCCAGCAGCGCCTATGAAGGCTTTATGACGGGGGCAGTTGAAGGGGCAAAAAAACTGGGTCTGTCCTTTACTGACGCCACCGGAAAAATGCTGTCCATGCCTGAGATGCTGATTAAATTGCAGGGCAAATACGGCAAGAGCCTGGAAGGGAATCTGAAAGCCCAGGCGGAACTGGATGCGGCATTCGGTGACAGTTCGGCTGTGGTCAAACACCTTTACGGTAATGTGGCGCTTCTCCAGAGGAACATCACCGAACTGGGCGGATCTGACGGTCTGAAACGTACGCAGGAGATGGCCAGTAAACTGGTGAAACCGTGGGATCGGTTTGTACAAATCCTGAAAGCCATTCAGACCGTAATAGGGCTGACACTAATCCCGGTATTGTATCCGGTGCTGAACCGTCTGGCGGATATGGGACAGACATTTGCCAGATGGATGCAGCTATTTCCCAACATTGCCCGTGTTATCGGCTACGCCGCTATGGCGTTGCTGGGGTTTGCGGCAGTGGGCGCGGTTGCCAATATTGTGATGGGCGCTTCTAAGTTCATCATGGCAGGTTTACGCGGGATCTGGGTTGCCATTACCGCCGTCACGAAAGCATATACGGCAATGGTATGGTTGGCACAAATTGCTGTTATCGCCTGGAATGCGACGCTTAAATTTTTGCGCGGAGCGTTGCTGGCCGTTCGTATGGCGGCAATCATGGCCGGAATCGGTATTAATCTTATGAGCTGGCCGGTCTTGCTTGTGATCGGGGCGATAGCGTTGCTTGCGGCGGGTTGCTGGTTGCTGATTAAACACTGGGATACGGTGAAAGCAGCTGTTATGGAAACATCCGCGTTTCAGGCATGTGCCAGGGTGGTGGCGTGGCTGGCCGGGGTGTTTTCCACAGCATGGCAATTTATCAGTGAAGGCTGGAACAGTTTTATTGCGCTATTAACAGGGTTTTCACCCTCACAGGCATTAAGTGGACTGGCGTCGGGTATTGTATCCATGTTTGATAATGTCTGGCAGTCCGTTAAAGGTGGTTTTCTGAAATCGTGGAACTGGATTGTTGAGAAGCTGAATAAAATACCCGGCGTTGATATCTCAATGGCTAATGAAACCTCTTCGCCACCATTAACAGTAAATAATTTATCTACAGGTGGCGAGCTAAAAGGAATTGATAAAGGTGGTATCAGTAAATCTGTCAGTAATAACTCAAGGTCTGTGACGGATAACAGCCGGAAAATTAATACTGTCAATATCTATCCAAAAGAAATGATAACGCCGGGGCAGTTAATGGAGTTTCAGGAGCTGGGCGTATGAATGAAATCCTGTATGTTGATTTATTAATTCAGGGAAATGACTTTGTCCTGAATACCGGTAATGAACCTGAATTATGTAATAACCGTAAAAGTATCGGGCAGGACATTATTCATTCCATTATTGAAAGCGGTCTGGCGACGGAATTAATTGCCGAGAGAAGCCCGACCATGCGGGCAGATATTTTTACCCGTATGGAATTACTGATTGAGGATGATGAACGTATCGTTCCGGGAACAGTGGAAATCGGTGAAGAAAGCCGGACACGGTTGTGGATCACGGCCAGTACTTATGACTTCGGCGGAATATCGGTACAGGTGGATTTATGACGGAAAAGCCACAGGTTGACTTTGAAGAGGTGGTGAAAGCCAGCGGTATGCCGGTGACGGAAGAAGAGATTCGCGATCGCTTTAATGCCATTGCGACGGAGGAGGGAATTATCACGAATACCTCCCGTATGTCTCCGTTCTGGCGACTGGTCACGGCCATTGTAACCGCGCCGGTGATGTGGCTGAAGGAGGTTCTGATCTCCACCGTACTGGCCAATATGTTTGTGGCCACGGCCAGTGGAAGCATGTTACGGCTGCTGGCATGGGCGGTGAATATCACGCCGAAGCCCGCCAGCGCTGCACAGGGCGTTATCCGTTTTTACAAGGAAGACGCCAGCGCCGTGGTGACGGTGAAGGCCGGAACGGTGATACAGACAGAACGTATTAACGGCAGGGTGTATGAACTGGCCACCACGGAAGATGTGGTGATTGCCTTCGGTACCGCCAGCGCACTGCTGCCGGTAAAGGCAACGGGAACGGGCGGCGCATATAACCTTGCGCCGGGATATTACCGCATTCTGCCGGTGGCCGTGGACGGCATCAGCCATGTGGCCAGTGAAGAAAACTGGCTGACCGTACCGGGCGCGGATGAGGAAAGCGATGATGAACTGCGTGAGCGTTGCCGTAACCAGTTTAACCTGGTGGGCAACTACCACACGGACGCGGTGTACCGGTCGATGATTGCCGGTGTTGCCGGACTGAGCATTGACCGGATTTTCTTTGAGCACGAAGCACCGAGGGGGCCGGGGACGGCCAACGCCTATTTATTGCTGGACAGCGGCGTGGCTTCTGCGCCGTTTGTGGATGCCGTGAATGACTATATCAACACGCAGGGGCATCACGGCCACGGGGACGATATGCAGTGTTATGCCATGCCGGAAACCCTGCACGATCTGGCGGTCACTGTCTGGGTCAGGAACCTGAACAACATCAGTGATGATGAACAGAAGCGCCTGAAGGACGGTATTGAAAACCTGATCCGGTGCGCCTTCCGGGAAAATACGGACTATGACGTCAGAAGGACGTGGCCGTATTCACGGTTCTCCTTCTCGCAGCTGGGGCGCGAAATCCATAAAAATTTTCCGGTAACGGAATCGCTGAATTTTTCGCTGGATGACATTGCCAGTGAGCTGAATGTGCCGCGCCTGAAATCGCTTGTGGTGAGTATTGAGAATGAATGAGTTCATGAAAAAACTGGCCGGAATGGTACTTCCCTCCTGGATGGACAGGGGCGAGCCGCGAAAACTGCTGCAAACGGCGCGGCGATTCTGGGCGGAGGTGTACGGCTGGGTGACGTGGCCACTGAACCAGTTTGATCCGCTGACCTGTACACCGGCATTACTTAACCTGCTGGCGTATGACCGGGACATTTCCCGCTTTGACGGGGAGCCGCTGGAACTGTTCCGCAGGCGTGTGGCGTATGCCTTCGTGAATGCGCGTGACGCCGGTTCTGTTGAGGGATTTATCAGTATCTTTGAGCGTATGGGGATCGGGTACGTCGAACTGCTGGAGCGCCAGCCGGGAATTGACTGGGATGTGATTCAGGTTCGCGTCACGGACAGCCAGATTGCGGATAACACGCAGCTGATGATCCAGATTATCCGGCAGTACGGGCGGACATGCCGCCGTTACCAGTTTGAAGTGATCACGTCCGAACGGCTGACTATCCGGGCGGGATGGGATCAGGGGGAATATGTGGTTTATCCGGCAGCACTGAGCGGTACGGAAACCAGCAACGCGACATACAGCGCAGGGTTATAAGGGGATTATATGTCACAGACAGCAATTACACTGGCATTTGAACAGTGGAAAGCGCAGCAGGGCACCACGGGGGAGCCTGTTCTGCTGGATGAATTTGTGTTCGCTAATGTGCCGGCACTTGACCCGGATCAGCCGGTTGACCGCAATGAAACCCTGCCACCGGCTGAACAGATTGTTCACCGGCAGGCCGTCAGCCGTAAGGGCGTGGTGAATGACAACGCTGTGGTGCATTCCGTCGTACTGGGGGCTGATGTGGGGGATTTTTCCTTTAACTGGATTGGATTGCTGAATAAAGCCAGCGGTACGCTGGCAATGATTGTTCATGCGCCATTACAGCAAAAACTTAAAACAGCTGAAGGGCAACAGGGGAACGTGCTTACGCGCTCGTTTCTGATGGAATATAACGGCGCACAGGCTGAAACCGGAATTAATACGCCTGCTGAGACCTGGCAGATTGACTTTACCGCACGTATGGCCGGAATGGATGAGCGCCTGCGCCTGGAAAATATCGACATCTTCGGGGCGGCGGCGTTTTTTGGTGACGGCTATCTGGTCGGGAAAAGCGGGAATCAGTTTTATGTGACCAAAGGTACCGGCTATGTGGCAGGGCTGCGCACAACGCTTGCAGAAAACCTGAATATTACCGTGACAACCAGGCCGGTCAAAGTCTGGCTGGATGTATGCTGGACAGGAACGCTTACCAGCGTGTGGGGTGTGCAGTCCCGTATTACGGTTGCTGACAACCTGGCGGATTATGTGCAGAACGGCGTACAGCATTATGTGTTTGCGGTGGCGGGTATTGATGAAAACGGCAATATTACGGATTTACGCCCGAAAGGGACGCTGAATGAGCAGCAGGCCAGCGATGCGCTGAGAAAACATGAACAATCCCGTAACCATCCGGACGCCACAACCCGCGAAAAAGGGTTTGTGCAGTTAAGCAGTGAAACAAACAGCGATTCGGAGATGCTGGCCGCAACGCCGAAAGCGGTTAAAGCGGCTATGGATAATGCGAACGGACGACTGGAGAAAAACAGTAATGGCAGCGACATTCCTGACAAGGATTTGTTTGTACGTCGTATCGGTGCCGCGCGAGCGTTTGATGGCGCGGTGACTATCGGCGGTGATGATAATCCGTGGACGACGGCGGAATTTATCGTCTGGCTGGAGTCGCAGGGCGCATTCAATCACCCGTACTGGATGTGCCGAGGGACATGGTCTTACGCTTTAAATAAAGTTATCACCGACACGGGCTGTGGCAATATCTGTCTGGCTGGCGCAGTGATTGAGGTAATGGGAGTGCGTGGCGCGATGACTATTCGGGTGACAACGACCACCACAACGTCTGGTTACGGAATTGCCAGCGCTCAGTTTACCTATATCAATAACGGCGATGGATATTCTCCGGGCTGGCGACGTGATTTCAACACCATAAATAAACCCACTGCCGGTGATGTGGGTGCATTGCCGATTACAGGGGGGCGGATTAATGGGGCTTTAGGTATTGGTACTGACAATGCACTGGGCGGTAATTCTATTGTATTCGGCGATAACGATACAGGGTTTAAGTGGCACAGTGACGGCGTTCTGGGTATTTATGCCAATAATGCCCAGGTCGGTTATATCGACAATTCCGGGCTGCACATGCTGGCAGATATTCGCGCTACTGGTGTCGTGCGTGCCGGCAACGGAAAAACACTGACGTTATCGAGTGGTAACAATTCTGCACTGAATGCTGGTTTAAGTCTGTGGGGAGGTGGAGAACGTCCAACAGTCATTGAGCTGAGCGATGAACAGGGATGGCATTTATACAGTCAACGAAATACGGACGGAAGTATTTCATTTACTGTTAACGGTATTGTCTACTGTAACGCGTTAAATATAGGTGGCGCTATTTATCAGAATAACGGTGATATCTTTGGTTCGGTATGGGGAAATGGCTGGTTAAGTACCTGGATTCACAACAATGTAGTAAAAGCGGTCAGACTTGGCCCCGTGGCGCTTTCTGGCGGTCTGTGGCGTGATTTTCAGCTTGGCGGCGGACAGGTGGTGACGGGGTTCCATACTGACGGTAGCTGGGAAATGGAAGGTGGTGATGACAAGGTTTATTACCGTCCCATTCAGTATCTGGTTGGTGATACGTGGGTGACAGCCCCAAGTGTATAAGAAGCAATAATTATGACAACGGCAAAAAATAAAAAGAACAAGCAGTTTTTAAATATTAAAAATTTCATTCCGTATACACCGGAACCAGACGACACATTATTCGCCGGTGCGGCGCATCTACAATCAGAGGATGGTCAGGACTGGTATGCATGCCAGCAATTATTTTCAGAAGACACGCTGAAAATTACCTACGACGATAACGATGTTATTACGTGTATTACGCGCGATATTTCCGGTTTATGGCCTGCTGGCCAGAGCGTGGCGGAGCTACCTGATACGGATGAAAACCGTCGCGCTGATATTTCAGGCGGCTGGCAGTTTAAAGACAGTAAAGTCGTTCAACGGGTTTATTCGCCGGAAGAGCTGCGTAAAAAGGCGGAAGCTGAAAAAGTTCGCCGCCTTGCTGAGGCTGAATCAGCCATTGCACCACTGGCGCGGGCAGTAAAACTAAAAATTGCCACAGATGAAGAGATTAAACGGCTTGAAGCATGGGAACTCTACAGCGTAATGGTTAACCGTGTGGATACAGCTTCCCCTGACTGGCCGGAGGTACCGGATGTGGCGTGAAGCGCGTCTGGCTTTTACGGATTCACTGGCTGCGCTGGATTGTTCCGTCGTTCCGGCGCATCCGTGGATTCACGGTCTGGGGCAGCAGACAGATAACGGGGCATACCTGAGTCCGGTCAACGCAATCCATTATCTGGCGGAAAGACTGGCCGGAACGGGAGGCAATACCGATGTGGTGATCATGATGGTAACGGGACAGACCCATGAAAACTTCATGAAGGGGCTTAACAGCCTGGTGGATGTTTTCCCAGCGCCCGCATTCACCCAGGTTAGACGTCTGGCTGAGTCTGCGGCGACACTGGCTACTGAGAAAATGCAGATCCCCGCGAAAGCCGGGGCTGGACTGCCGGTTGCCATTCCGCTGTCCGTTCCGACCAGCAGGGCAGCGTTATCCGCTGCCGCTATCAGTGAGGCGCAGAAAGCGGCTGGCGCCGGATTCAGCCTGGACGGGCTGAAACAACAGCTGGGGGAATTTACGCAACTGCGTGACAGCCTGATTAACGATGTGGCCAGCGGCCTTGCTGATTTGCAGGGGAAAAGTGCCAGGGCATGGGTATTTACGGCCAGTGGCGACACCGCCGCCACCCTTCTGGCGCTGGTAAAGGACATTCCGCAGCCTTCAGCCGTTTATACTGCGGCAATCATGCTGGCCGGAAAAAATCTTGATGGAATAAGGGGCATGATTCATGACGTCGATCCCGACACTGGCGCTTAATGGTGAGGCCATACTGCTGAAAAACATGCGCGTGACCGTTTCCCAGCAGTTTCAGGATAAAGACCAGTCCGGCCAGACCAGCGCGACCACCAAATCAGAGCAGGGGGCAAAGGGCAAAGAGCTGCGTATCAGCGGCGAAATACCCTTTAAAAACCCGGAGATCCTGAAGCGTATTTTTGAACTGGCCAGCGCCACCGATGCAGACGGGAAACGCATGAAATACCGCGTTGCGCATGAGGTGGCCAGAGCGGTGAATTTTCGTGAGGCCACCTTCAGCGGAATGCTGGATGCGCCGCAGCAGGACGGGAAAATGGCATGGCTGGTCACGTTCACCCTGACGGAACATGTCAGCGTACAGGAGAAGCGGGAAGCCAGGGCAACCGGTAAAACAACGGCAAAAAAACAGACGGCCAGCAGTACGGGACAACCCGGTGGGCAGAGTGCCGGAGAGGATGAAGAAAAACTGACGTGGTTTGAACGCAGGGTACTGAAGCCCGTCAATGACGCTTTAGGTTAATGATGAAACCAGTAAAACGCCTTTACCTTTCAACGGATGAAATACACCTGGCTGACGCCAGTCTGGTGCTGGAGCTGAACAGCTGTGGACGTGGCTTTATTACGGCACAGACGACCACAGACTACACCGGCAAACTGGTACGGCTGGATGTGGGGTATTCCGGTTTACTTCTGCGCTGGTTTACCGGCTATGTGGAGCGCTCACAGCCTGCCGAAAACGGTTATCAGCGTCTGTTCGTCCGCGAGCTGGCTGGCGTATTTGAACGGATGTGGCCATGCTCATTCCAGCATCCCACACTGCGCGATGTGGCCGGATGGCTGGAGGAAAACAGCGGGATCAGCATTGCGGTACCGGATGTGCCGTACAGTGATAAACCGATCCCCCATTTCACCCATAACGGGACGGGATACCAGCTGCTGAATAATCTGGGCAGGGCATTCAGTATCACGGATTACATCTGGTATCCATTGCCGGATGGTTCGCTGTATGTCGGCGGCGCAGAAAAGGCGCTGTTTGCCGGACGTCCGGTAGAAATCCCGGCAGAGTTCAGCCAGGAAACGGCGGGCGGTAATTCCATGACATTGCCGGTGATCCAGAGTCTTCGTCCGGGCGTGGACGTGAACGGGGAACGCGTGACCAAAGTTCATCTGACGAATGACACAATGACCATCACGTGGACACCACGGAACCGCGCCACAGGTCAGCCATTACAGAAAACACCGGCGCAGCGTCAGATAGAAAGCCATTACCCGGAACTGGCTTCAGGTCTTCACTTGCCCAAACTGGCCAGGGTAGTGGCACCCAGCGAGGCCGTAAAAAGCGGTAATTTTGCCGACCCGTTCCGGCCACGGTACGCTGTTGACGTGCAGCTGCTTGACGCGGACGGCAACCCGGACAACCAGACGCCGGTATATTCCGCCGTACCGCTGCCAGTGCCAATGGCCGGTAACGATTCGGGAATGTTCCAGTTTCCACCGGAAGGAACGCTGGTAGAGGTGGCGTTTACGGGCGGCAGGCCGGATAAGCCCTTTATCAGGCAGACGCTGCCGGATGGCACCAGTCTGCCGGACATTAAGCCCGGCGAACAGCTGCAACAGCAGCGGGCGGAAGTCTCGCAACGCGTGACACAGGCAGGAGACTGGGTACGCCAGACGGATCAGACCATCAGTGAAACATCGATGGCGCGGACGGTGAAAGCCGACACGGAACGGCGCGAACTGGTCAGCCGTGAAACCACGGTGAAAGCCACGGATAAAATCACAGTACTGGGTACCGCCACGCTGATGGCCGGAGCCATACAGCAGGTCAGTGCTGGCGACTTCAGCCAGGCGGTAAAAGGAAACCGGCTGGCCAGTATTACAGGAAATGAAGAAACCGAAATCGCCGGGCAGCAGTCCACGAAAGTGGCCGGTGCCATGAATGTTGATGTGGGGGGAACCCTGACAGAAAAGATTGCCGCATTGCGTAAATCGGTGGCATCGGGCGGTCAGCAAATTATGGGGCCAACCGTCCATATTGGCAGTGAGAGCGTCAACACACTGACCATGATGCTGGACACCATTGATTTACTGGCAGAGCTGGCGCAGCAGTGCGCAAGCCATTCACACCCCAGTGTCGGTACGCCGACGAACGCGGGCGCATTTAACCAGACGGCAGCGAAGGCCGGACAGACCCGGAGCAAGTACCAGAACATCATCGCCTGATTCTCTCTTTTCAGCCCGCATAATGCGGGTTTTTTTACACCCTTCATCAGGCGTCCCCTGACGCATTCTAAGCGCTTCTTTTATCTGACCACTACCGCGCAACACCACAAAAGGATCTGTGCTGTCACGTTACGCTGACGACGCCACACGCTGACAAAATAAATCTTTCGCAGACAAAAACGGCGCTACACCGCACCCGCCTGCGGTTTCTGGAACGATAAAATTTTTCAGTTTTCTTTTTCTACAAATCACCGCCCCCGACAGCGCCAGTACTGGTGGCTTGCCAGAAAACCAAAACTGAAAAGATTGAAAAAAATTTCAGCTTTTTCAGTAAATAGGATCTGTTAAGGATCTAATGATAATTACAACCAACAGATAAATAAGGGAAAAATAAATTTTACGCAAACAAAGTCGATCTGATTGTGAAGTAAGATAGCCGACACAAAAAGCCCGCGGTACCAGTGATGGTGCGGGCTGTGTCTACTTGGCTGCGAGTTCAAGAACTGAAAATTCATCATCCGTGAAACTCACTGCCAGATTTGGTTCAGCGTTTTTTGGGTGGTGGCGCAACTTGCTGGGTTTGTTGTGTTTGTCGTGGCGGCTGGTAGCCATTGTTTTGTTGGCCCGGTCTGGTTGTCGGCTGATAACCTTTTTCAACAGGTTGCCAGCCATCTTGCTTAGGCCGTGGATTGTTAACTGGTTTTTCTTCAGACATTTTCAATCTCGCTATTGCTGATGATAGGTTGTTTTACCTCAATAAACTCAACACTTTCGATTTCATTAGTCAATATAATTATACCTAAGGTATCCGTTAATTCGTGATCAAAATCACCGTCATTGTCTAATTTCCAGTGTTTTTCTAAATATAGTTGTTCTGGTTCAGGGCTTCCTGATGCGAAAGAATTATAACCATAAAACCCTCCATATTTTTTCCCATTCTTTAATGTTACTAAAACCCAACAACGCTGATTAGTTGAAAAAAAATAGTCCCAAGCACGTCCTGTTGGATGAGGAAGAAATTGTCTGATTCTATTGCTACGACGAAGCATTAACAAGATGATAGGGAGTAGCACTGGTGTGATAATTAAGACAACTAAATAAAACACATAATACCAAAAAGGATGTGTTGAAAAAACATTATTGGTTTCAATTAGATAAATAGGTATTAATAGGAGTGAACAGTTTATGCAGCTATAAGAAACAACATCTATTAAAACTTTGGATGTATCTGTATCGTTTGATGGGTGAAAAAGTCTATATACTCTCATGCTGATGAAACCAGGCATAATAAAAAGTACAAATAGCAGCAACTTTCCCTTTTCAAGTATATCCATGACTCATTCCTTTTTTTAGGGATAAGCCGGATTTGTTATAATCCGGCTACAGAAATTAGAACACTTCAATATCGAACGATGTAATATCACCAGATGGAGTGTTGGGGCGTTTACCAACGAGGCTCTCTACAGTAGTGAAAAGGACGCCCTCCGCCCCACCTCTTTCACGATATGAATCTTCTTTGATGAAAAGATTTGTTTGTTGCATTCTTAATATCGATCTATCAATTAACTCGTACAAATCACAACCTGAGTGTTGTAACTCTGATAGTAATGCTTTTAGAGCAAGTTCAGTCTGGTGCTTAGTAGCCATTTGTATTTTATCCTTCAATTGGTGAGAGAACCCTCATCCGAAATTTCTATAATTTCCCTTCTGAAATTTTGAAGTCTACGATTTCTTTGGTTTTCAGATCCATGGTGCACGCGTAAATCATGGTCATTTTTGCATTGAAGCCGTTTGTGAATTTGACCTTATCACCAATAAATGTTAGCTGATTTTTTTTGCTGTCGATTCGGCTATGAGAGAACATTGGGTCTAAGAGTCCATCAGTCCATTCGTATTCGTACTTTGCCGCTTGTTCTACTAACGGTTTGCATTTGGCTACGGCATCAACCAAGTTCTTATCAAAATTGCACTGGGTATCAGTGTTAGAACATACCTTGGGGGGTTCTGCAATCTTCTCATCATCGCGACTGCCAATGAAGTACATAATTACTACCACAATGATAATCAGAATGAGACACCCGCCCAGCTTCTCTTTTGCACCGAAGCCCGGATCTTTAACTCCGCAATGGGGACAGGTTTTCGCAGAGGTTGAGACCTCTTTTTTACATTCTTTGCATTTAGTGAGTGCCATAAAACATCCTTTTAGCTGTGCAAGGTAGCTATCAGAAACCCAGCATTCGACTAAGCGGGGGGACAAAAAAGGGACACTGGGTGCTAATGTAAAAAAACCACTTAGTAAATAAGTGGCTTAATTATATGATTTTAAAGCTAAAATTTGGTGGCCCCTGCTGGACTTGAACCAGCGACCAAGCGATTATGAGTCGCCTGCTCTAACCACTGAGCTAAGGGGCCGTGGCGGTGGATTATAATGTAACTTTACGCTGTAATCCAGCCGTAACCGTGCGGGTGCTGTTTTTATAAACAATGTGTTTTCAACCCGTTATACTTAAAGAACGTTGTATTGATCAGGAGTAATAATGGTTAAGGACATACTGGCGCCAGGGCTACGGGTGGTTTTTTGCGGCATCAATCCGGGACTCTCCTCGGCGAATACCGGCTTTCCGTTTGCGCATCCCGCGAATCGTTTTTGGAAAGTTATTCATTTGGCCGGTTTCACCGATCGACAGTTGAAACCGGAAGAGGCGGAAAAATTACTGGATTTTCGCTGCGGGGTAACGAAACTCGTCGACCGACCGACGGTACAAGCGACTGAGGTGAAGTTGCATGAATTACGTAGCGGCGGACGCAACCTGATTGAAAAAATAGAGGACTACCAGCCCGCGGCGCTGGCGGTGCTTGGTAAACAGGCTTTTGAACAGGGGTTCAGCCAGCGCGGTATCGCCTGGGGTAAACAAAAGATCGCCATTGGCGCGACGATGGTGTGGGTGTTGCCGAATCCCAGCGGCTTAAACCGAATTAAAACGGAAAAACTGGTCGAGGCCTATCGCGAACTGGATCAAGCGCTCATTATGCGTGGGCTATAGCAATGGGGAATGAGGGCGCGAATACTCGCGCTGTGTAGAAATTCTGCAGGCCAAATAGGGCGCTTGCGCATGGCCTGATAAAAAAACGCCGCCTTGCGGCGGCGTTTATACCTGTGCGGCGAATTAATCGTCGAGGAAGCTGCGCAGCACTTCAGAACGGCTCGGGTGGCGCAGTTTACGCAGCGCCTTCGCTTCGATCTGACGGATACGTTCGCGGGTAACATCGAACTGTTTACCCACTTCTTCCAGCGTGTGGTCGGTGTTCATATCGATACCGAAACGCATACGCAGCACTTTCGCTTCACGAGCGGTCAGGCCAGCCAAAACGTCGTGAGTGGCGGCACGCAGGCTCTCGGTAGTGGCAGAGTCCAGAGGCAGCTCGAGGGTGGTATCCTCGATGAAATCACCCAGATGCGAATCTTCATCGTCGCCGATCGGCGTTTCCATGGAGATTGGCTCTTTGGCAATCTTCAGCACCTTACGAATTTTATCTTCCGGCATCAGCATCCGTTCAGCCAGCTCTTCCGGCGTTGGCTCGCGGCCCATCTCTTGCAGCATCTGGCGAGAAATACGGTTGAGCTTGTTGATGGTCTCAATCATATGCACCGGAATACGGATGGTGCGCGCCTGATCCGCGATAGAGCGGGTGATCGCCTGACGGATCCACCAGGTAGCGTAGGTGGAGAACTTGTAACCACGACGGTATTCGAACTTATCTACCGCTTTCATCAGACCGATGTTGCCTTCCTGAATCAGGTCAAGGAACTGCAAGCCACGGTTGGTGTATTTCTTGGCGATAGAAATAACCAGACGTAAGTTCGCTTCAACCATCTCTTTCTTCGCACGGCGGGCTTTCGCTTCCCCGATGGACATGCGACGATTGATGTCTTTCACCTGTTCGATGGTCAGACCGGTCTCTTCTTCAATCTGCCGCAGTTTTTGCAGACAGCGTTGCACTTCTTCCGCGACATCGTGCAGTTTTTCCGACCACGGTTTGTTCATCGCGATAGCGGCGTTGAACCAGGTTTCGCTGGTTTCGTTACCGGTAAACAGCGTGATAAAGTTCTTCTTCGGCATTTTGCACTGCTCGACGCAGAGCTTCATGATCAGACGTTCCTGAGTACGCACGCGATCCATCATCACGCGCATACTGTTGACCAGATAGTCGAATTGCTTCGGTACCAGACGGAACTGTTTGAACACTTCAGACAGCTTCAGAATCTCTTCCTGCGCGGCAGCATGGCTGCGGCCTTTCGCTTTGATGGTGTCGCGCGTAACGACGTATTGCGCGCGCAACTCAGCGAATTTTTCGCGTGCCAGTTCAGGGTCAATGCTGTTGTCGTCATCGGCGGCGTCATCGTCGCCGTCTTCTTCATCTTCGTCTTCGTCATCATCCAGGTCTTCCTGGGAGAGTTCAGAACCGACGTGAGTTGCGGTCGGCGCCATCTCTTCTTCCGCGTTCGGATCGACAAAGCCGGTGATAAGATCGGACAAACGAGCCTCTTCAGCCTCAACGCGATCGTACTGTTCCAGCAGATAGGTAATGGCTTCCGGGTATTCGGCAACGGAGCATTGAACCTGGTTGATCCCGTCTTCGATACGTTTAGCGATGTCGATTTCGCCTTCCCGGGTCAACAGTTCAACAGTGCCCATTTCACGCATATACATGCGTACCGGGTCAGTCGTACGACCGATTTCAGACTCAACACTGGACAGAACTTGTGCAGCAGCTTCTTCCGCATCTTCATCGGTGCTGGTGGTATTTTCAGCCAGCAGCAGATCATCGGCATCAGGCGCTTCTTCCATTACCTGAATACCCATGTCGTTGATCATTTGGATGATATCTTCAATTTGATCTGAATCGACGATATCTTCCGGCAGATGGTCATTGACCTCAGCATAGGTCAGATAGCCTTGCTCCTTACCACGGGTGACAAGAAGTTTCAGCTGTGACTGCGGGTTTTGCTCCATAAGACGGTATCCACACTTATTCGTTTGATTGGTGTCGACGGTATAGCTGTCGACATTTAAAGCGAGGGCATACTTATATTTTGGCCGCTGCCTCTCACTGCGGCTGTCGGGGGCTTCCCGATCGATATGCGGCATTTAAGCCGTTAAATTCATTTTCTGGCCAGCTCCTGGTTTAACGTCCAGAGCTCTCGGCGTTCTTCGCTGCTTAAACCGTGAGTGCGATCGCGAGCGATCAGCTCTTCTTGTCGCAGTTGCAGCAGCGAATCAAACATATGGTTGAGTGAGTCGGTAAAGGTCTTTTCGGCAATCGCCTTATCTGCTATATCGTCCCACATCGATAATTTTTCAAGGGTCGCAGCATCATTTGTGCCACGGTAGAGTTCCAGAAGTTGTCCGGTAGTAAGACCTGGCTGAGCCAAACAAGTTTTGACCAATTCTTTAAATAAGCCAAGTCCAGGCAGCTTATTCTGATCCAGCGCGTCTAAGGGCGGCACTAACGGCGCGAGATCCGGATTTTGCACCAGTAATCCTATCAGTATACGCATGGTCGTGCGTTTTAGCTGCGGAGCCGGGCGGGAAACGCCGCTTTCCGCCTGTTTTGGCACTAAACGATCAAGCTGACTATCATCGAAAATGCCTAACTTCAGCCCCAACGTCTGACGCAGCTGAATACGGTGCGCGTCGCCAGGCACCTGATTAATGAGCGGCAGCGCCAGTGCGGCTAACTGCGTGCTGCCATCCGGCGAGCTTAAATCCACCTGCGGCAGGAGGCTATTAAACAGAAACGTAGAGAGCGGCTGCGCCTGCTCCATCCGCGCTTCAAAAGCCGCCTTGCCTTCTTTACGCACCAGCGTATCCGGGTCTTCGCCGTCAGGTAAAAACATAAAGCGTACCTGCCGACCGTCGGTCATATAAGGCATTGCTGTTTCCAGCGCTCTCCAGGCGGCATCACGGCCAGCCCGGTCGCCGTCGTAACAGCAAATCACGTTGTTCGTCGCCCGGAATAACATATGCATATGGTCTGCCGTGGTTGAGGTACCCAGCGAGGCGACCGCATAGTTAATGTCGTATTGCGCTAGTGCGACGACATCCATATAACCTTCGACCACAAGCAAGCGTTGCGGTTCAGCACTATATTGCTGAGCCTCATAAAGACCATATAGCTGGCGGCCTTTATGGAAAATGTCCGTTTCCGGAGAGTTAAGGTATTTCGGCGTGTCGTTCCCCAGAACTCGGCCGCCAAAACCAATCACCCTGCCGCGTTTGTCCCGAATAGGGAACATGACCCGATTACGGAAACGATCGTAAGTGCTGCCCTGCTCGTTATTGACCAGCATCCCGGCATCCAGCAACAATGCCTTGTTATCGCTGTTATTACCGAAGCGCTTTAACGCGTTATCCCAACCTGGCGGCGCGAAGCCAATGGCGAAACGCTGAATAATTTCAGCGCTCAGACCGCGCTTTTGCAGATAGTCACGCGCAGGTTTTGCCGCAGGATGGGTAAGCGACTGCTGATAAAAGTCATTCAGACCATTCATCAACTGATAGAGGTTTTGCCGTTGATGGCGCTCTATCTGGCTAAGCCCGGTGCCTGCTTCATAGGGAATTTCCAGGTTATGCATGGCCGCTAATTCTTCGACGGTTTCGACAAATTCGAGCTTGTCGTAATTCATCAAAAAGTCGATCGCATTGCCATGCGCGCCGCATCCAAAGCAGTGATAAAACTGTTTTTCACCGTTTACGGTGAAAGAAGGGGTTTTCTCATTATGGAATGGACAACACGCGTGATAGTTCTTGCCCTGTTTCTTGAGTTTTACGCGCACGTCGATCAGATCGACGATATCGGTTCTCGCCAGCAGGTCATTAATGAATACGCGTGGGATTCGTCCAGCCATATGCCCCTTTTATACACGTCATTCTTCAGGCTGCCGTAGTGTTGGCTACGTTCGCTCACCCCTGTCGCTGACTTGCGTAAGCGCCGGGGACTTGCTCTCTTGCCGCCTGGACGCAGCATGAATGATTTTGTGTATATGCTAATGCATAAACGAAAACAAGCCGCGCATTCCTTTCGGAAGCACGGCCTTACAACTACAACTCGATCTGAATTGAGAGCAGCCCGCTCTCAAAAGATTAGTACAGACGAGTACGGCGTGCGTTTTCGCGAGCCAGTTTCTTCGCGTGACGTTTCACTGCAGAAGCTTTAGCGCGCTTACGTTCGGTCGTCGGTTTTTCATAGAACTCACGACGACGAACTTCCGCCAGAACACCTGCTTTTTCGCAGGAACGCTTGAAGCGACGCAGAGCTACGTCGAACGGCTCGTTTTCACGTACTTTAATTACCGGCATGTGCCTCTCACCTTTGATTAATTCGGTTTGCCGCTGGCATCAACGCCAGCTTATTTCAAAATGGTGCGGAATTTTACTGCAATTGCTGCTGCTTTGTAAAGCACCGCGGCCTTTTTTGAAAGGGACTTTTATAAGGTGAGGGAGTATACACGAAGTCGGGACTGAGGGTATACATCCACCCGCATTCGACCTACACTGCGCGGTATTAGAGCGAGGTAAAACAAGTCATGCGTGTACTGGGTATTGAAACATCTTGCGATGAAACCGGCATCGCTATTTACGACGACAAAAAAGGTCTGTTAGCCAACCAATTGTATAGTCAGGTGAAATTACATGCTGACTACGGCGGCGTAGTGCCTGAACTGGCTTCCCGCGATCATGTGCGTAAAACCGTGCCGCTGATTCAGGCGGCATTAAAAGAAGCCGGTTTGACGGCGAGCGATATCGACGCGGTGGCCTATACCGCAGGCCCGGGCCTGGTCGGCGCGCTGCTGGTCGGCGCAACCGTCGGGCGTTCGCTGGCATTTGCCTGGAATGTGCCGGCCATTCCTGTACACCATATGGAAGGTCATCTGCTGGCGCCGATGCTGGAAGATAACCCTCCGGAGTTCCCGTTTGTGGCGCTACTGGTCTCCGGCGGACATACGCAGCTCATTAGCGTGACCGGAATCGGTCAGTACGAACTGCTGGGTGAGTCGATTGACGATGCTGCCGGTGAAGCGTTTGATAAAACTGCCAAATTGTTGGGGCTGGATTATCCTGGCGGCCCGATGCTGTCGAAAATGGCGTCGCAGGGGACGGCGGGACGTTTTGTCTTTCCGCGCCCGATGACCGATCGTCCGGGACTGGATTTTAGTTTTTCCGGTCTGAAAACCTTTGCCGCTAACACCATTCGTAGTAATGGCGACGACGAACAAACTCGCGCTGATATCGCGCGCGCTTTTGAAGATGCGGTCGTGGATACGCTGATGATCAAGTGCAAGCGCGCGCTGGAAAGCACCGGTTTTAAGCGTCTGGTCATGGCGGGCGGCGTCAGCGCTAACCGCACGCTGCGCGCGAAGCTTGCCGAAATGATGCAAAAACGCCGCGGCGAAGTGTTCTATGCGCGCCCGGAGTTTTGTACTGACAACGGGGCGATGATCGCCTATGCCGGAATGGTGCGGTTTAAGGCGGGCGTTACGGCGGATCTTGGCGTAACGGTACGTCCGCGCTGGCCGCTGGCCGAGCTGCCGGCGGCGTAAAAGCGGAAAAAGGGGGCGACATCATGCCGCCCCAACGGGTTTACAGCAAAACGACGGGCATCCACAACAGCCCGGTGACGATCAGCAGCACCAGGAAGATCAGGCCGAAAATCGCGCCTAACCACGCCAATGGTGGAAGGGTGACGCGCGGCGGATTCGATATGTACGCCTATCACCGAGCTATTGCCGGTCAATCCTTGTGGGCCGAGCCCCAGACGGTTGAGGCCCTCTTCCAGACGCAGCTCCAGCTCAATCTTTCTGGCGTTTCTTTTTCAGCTTCGTCCAGATTTTCGTCTCCTGGCGACGCCACAGACGCTGGATGTTGTCATGATGGCGCAGCAAAATGAGACATGACAGCATCGACACCGGGAAGGTGAACTGCGGTTTAAACCACCAGACGTAAAACGGCGCAATCAAGGCGCTGACAATCGCCCCTAACGATGAATAACCGCTTAACAGGACCGTCAGCAGCCAGGTGCCAGCCATGACGCCGGTTAAATCCCAGCCGATGGGCGCAATGGCGCCAAACGCGGTTGCTACGCCTTTCCCGCCTTTAAAGCCAAAAAAGACCGGCCAGATATGCCCCAGACAGGCGGCGATAGCGATAAGCCCCAGCCAGAAAGGGGTAACGCCTAACGCATACGCGCCCCAGACGGGCAACATGCCTTTAAGGATGTCAAAAATAAGTACCGCGACAGCCGCTCCCTTGCCACCGATTCGTAATACGTTCGTCGCGCCCGGGTTGCCGGAACCGCTTTCTCGCGGATCGGGCAGCCCGGCGATGCGGCAAACCAGAATGGCACTGGAAATTGAGCCGCAGAGGTACGCGAAGAGGATCATTCCAGGCGCGATTGCACTCATAAGCTGTTCCGTATTGAAAGTGTCGTTTTATTTACTATTTCTGTGGATAATACGCACATTTCGCCGGAAGTGGTATCCGGGTTAGCCAAAAAGCAGGCAGGTCGTGATGGATATTGTATTTATAGAGCAACTTTCGGTAATCACCACTATCGGTGTTTACGACTGGGAACAGACTATCGAGCAAAAACTGGTGTTCGATATCGAAATGGCGTGGGATAACCGTAAGTCGGCGAAAAGCGATGATGTCGCAGATTGTCTAAGTTATGCGGATATCGCCGACACGGTGATAAATCATGTCGAAGGCGGGCGTTTTGCTCTGGTCGAGCGCGTGGCGGAAGAGGTGGCGGATCTGCTGCTTAGCCGATTTAATTCTCCGTGGGTTCGCATCAAACTGAGCAAGCCTGGCGCCGTCGCGCGCGCGGCGAACGTAGGGGTAATTATTGAGCGTGGCAATAATCTGAAATAAAAATAAATAATTTTATATTTTTTAAACCAAACGATTATATATGGGGTCTTAACGCGAGATCCATTTTTGCAGTGTTTTTCATTTTAGGGGTTTATTGATGAGCGATATGCACTCGCTGCTGATAGCGGCAATTTTGGGTGTGGTCGAAGGATTGACGGAGTTTTTGCCGGTATCCAGCACGGGCCATATGATTATTGTGGGTCATCTGATGGGGTTTGAAGGCGATACGGCCAAGACATTCGAAGTGGTGATTCAACTTGGATCTATTCTGGCGGTCGTGGTGATGTTCTGGCGGCGGTTGTTTGGTCTCATCGGTATTCACTTTGGCCGCCCGCTACAGCGTGAAGGTGAAAGTAAAGGTCGATTAACGTTGATTCACATCCTGCTGGGCATGATTCCGGCGGTGGTGCTGGGGTTAGTCTTTCATGACACGATCAAGTCGCTATTTAACCCGATTAACGTGATGTACGCGCTGGTGGTAGGCGGTCTGTTGCTGATTGCCGCCGAGTGCCTGAAGCCGAAAGAACCGCGCGCGCCGGGGCTGGATGATATGACGTATCGTCAGGCGTTTATGATTGGCTGTTTCCAGTGTCTGGCGCTGTGGCCGGGCTTCTCGCGTTCCGGAGCGACCATTTCCGGTGGGATGCTGATGGGCGTCAGCCGTTACGCCGCCTCTGAGTTCTCGTTCTTACTGGCTGTGCCGATGATGATGGGCGCAACGGTTCTGGATCTCTACAAAAGTTGGTCATTCCTGACCGCAGCGGATATTCCAATGTTCGCGGTGGGCTTTGTGACGGCGTTTGTGGTGGCGCTGATCGCTATCAAGACCTTCCTGCAACTGATTAAGCGTATCTCGTTTATTCCGTTTGCGATTTACCGCTTTGTGGTGGCGGCTGCCGTTTACGTTGTCTTCTTCTGATGATTGACCGTGCCGGATGGCGGAGTACCGCCTTGTCCGGCCTAACTGTTTTGTCGGTCTGATAAGTGCAGCGCCATCAGGCAATTTATCGTGCCGGATGGCGTTTAGCTGGCGGGGTTCGGGCAGCGCTTCTCTTTCCAGTTGGCGACCGCTGCAATTCGTCGCTTGGTCAGCTCCTCGCGAATCTCAATGCCCTTAAATCCGGCCTCCACCACCTCTTTCGTCGGTACCGCTTGGGCCACCTGCCAGGCTTCGCGCAGCCAGCGCCCCTGCGGGTAATCCGACGCTTCAAATCCGGTACGTCCACGGACATCGGCCTCGCTGGTCAGCGCAATCTGCTCGACGCGCTGCGGTTTACGCCATGCATCAATGGCGTCAAACAGCTTAACGATCGTTTTCGGCTGGAGTATCGGAAAGGTGTGGATCAGATCATGGTACTCGGCGACCAGTTTAGCTAAATCACGCAGGTCATTGGGGACGCGCAAACGCTGGCATAACTGTTCGACCAGTTTCACGCCCGCCGGGCCGTGACCATGATGGCGCGGCCAGAGGTTTTTCGGCGTTAAGCCTTTGCCCAGGTCATGACAAAGCGTGGCGAAACGGACATCAAGCTGCGGACTGAGCATGGCGGCCATCGACAGCGTCATCAGCGTATGAACTCCGGTATCAATTTCCGGATGCCACTTTGCCGGCGCGGGCACGCCAAACAGGGCGTCGATTTCCGGAAACAGGACGCGCAGGGCGCCGCAGTCGCGCAATACCTGGAAGTAAACCTGCGGATTGCGGGTGGTAAGCGCATTTTCCGTCTCTTTCCATACCCGTTCCGGCGTCAGATGTTCCAGCTCGCCTGCCGCGGTCATTTCGCGCATTAGCGCCAGTGTTTCATCGGCGATACGGAAACTCAGATGAGCGTAACGGGCAGCAAAACGCGCCACGCGCAATACGCGCAAGGGATCTTCGCCAAACGCGGGAGAGACATGGCGCAGTAGACGTGCCTCCAGATCCCGGCGCCCGTGGTAAGGGTCGATAATCTGGCCGTCATCGTCGCGCGCCAGAGCATTAATGGTCAGATCGCGACGCTGGAGATCGGCTTCCAGGGTAACGTCCGGCGCGGCATAACAGGTGAAGCCCGTGTAGCCGGAACCGGATTTACGCTCAGTACGCGCCAGCGCGTATTCTTCGTGAGTTTGCGGATGGAGAAACACAGGAAAATCACGGCCTACCTGCTGGTAGCCCGCATCAAGCATCTCCTGCGGCGTGGCGCCGACAACGACCCAATCTTTATCTTTAACCGGTAGCCCTAACAACGCATCCCGAACCGCACCACCGACCAGATAAATCTTCACGCCACTTTCCTTTTAAAAACGATCATCCTCTAATGATAAGACAGTGCCGCAGAGAAGGCGATTTAGTTCATCCAGCGGTCTTTGCGTTTACGGCTTGGGATCATATGCGGCAGCACCAGCCCTAACAGCAAGCCAATACCCAATACACCGCCGCCATACATAAACCACTGCATAATAATGGTGCGCTGTTTGTCATCCAGTTGCAGATTCGCGGCACTAACTTTTTTCTGCGCGACAATCAGCTCGTTTTTCAGCTTCTGGTTCTCTTCTTTTAGCCCGTTGATGACGCTGTCGCTTTGCGCCACTTTCTGCTGCATATCGGCGGTGCGCTGATTCCACGTGGTATCAATATTGTTGAGTTTATCGGTTAACGTTTTGACCTGATTTTCCAGATCCGGCACGCGGGTACGCAGGCTTGGCGTGGTATTCAGTTCTTTTAACGGTATCCAGGCAGTACGACCAGAACTGTCTTTAATTTGACCATAGTTGGCATCGCTCTGTAAGAGCGTGACTTCCTCGCCGGCGTTGACGGTACCCACAAGGCGATAATTATCTCCCGGACCGCTGCGGACCCAGGTATTCAGTTCATCAGAAACGTAACGCGTCTCTTCAGCATGAGAGACGGCGGTGGCGCTAAGCGCAAGTAAAGTTAGTCCAATCAGGCGTAATTTTGGCATCAGGCTGTCGTTATTGTCAGAGAAAGTGGAACGATAGTAACGGCATCAGTGTCGCTACGCAAAGTAGTCGACATCAATCGGAATCATCTGTGTCGCCTTTGCCGCTACGTCAAACTTTTACGCCCGTCAAATTGCTCGTTGCATGGCAATTTGGCGCAAAATACTATCTACTGACAAAAATAATGCGGGTAAGTTCGCCAAGAATCTTCCCAGATGTGACATAACCCATAAGTACAAGGCCATGGCTCAGGAAATCGAATTAAAGTTTATCGTCAATCACGACGCCGTAGATGCGCTGCGAAATCATCTTCATACGCTCGGCGGCGAGCATCATGCGCCCAGCCAGTTGCTGAATATCTACTTCGAAACGCCTGATAACTGGCTACGCCGCCATGATATGGGGCTGCGTATTCGTGGTGAAAATGGGCGCTATGAAATGACCATGAAAATTGCCGGCCGGGTAACGGGCGGGCTGCACCAGCGACCCGAATACAATGTCGCGCTAAGCGAACCCGTGCTGGATCTGACGCAACTTCCGGCGGAGGTCTGGCCGGATGGCAAACTGCCCGCTGGCCTGGCATCAAGCGTACAGCCGCTGTTCAGTACCGATTTTTACCGGGAAAAATGGTGTCTGGACGTTGACGGCAGCAGGATTGAAATTGCGCTCGATCTCGGCGACGTAAAAGCGGGCGAGTTTGCCGAACCGATTTGTGAGCTGGAGCTTGAGTTGCTTCGCGGCGATACGCGCGCCGTGTTAAAACTGGCGAAGCAACTGCTGTCGCAAACCGGTTTGCGTCAGGGCAGTCTGAGTAAGGCGGCGCGAGGTTATCACCTGGCGCAGGGGAATGCGCCGCGAGAGAATACACCAACGGCAATTCTGCGGACTGCCGCGAAAGCCACGGTAGAGCAAGGGCTGGAGGCCTCGCTGGATCTGGCGTTGTCACAGTGGCAGTACCATGAAGAGCTCTGGCTGCGCGGCGACGAGTCGGCGAAAGAACACGTGCTGGATGCTATGGGGTTGGTGCGCCATGCCTTAATGCTCTTTGGTGGCATTGTTCCGCGTAAAGCGAGCGCTCACTTACGTGATCTACTTACCCAGGCGGAAGCGACGATGACATCCGCGGTGTCCGCCGTCACAGCCGTTTATAGTACGCAAACGGCGATGGCGAAACTGGCATTGACGGAATGGCTGGTGACGAAAGCCTGGCAGCCATTTCTGGACGCGAAGGCGCAGGCCAAAATGGCCGATTCTTTTAAGCGTTTCGCCGACATTCATCTTTCTCGTCATGCTGCTGAATTAAAAAAAGTTTTTGGACAACCGCTGGGTGATAAGTATCGCGACCAGTTGCCGCGTTTGACTCGCGATATCGACAGCGTTTTACTGCTGGCTGGGTATTATGATGCGATGGTCGCGCAGGCATGGCTGGAGAACTGGCAGGGATTGCGTCACGCCATTCTTACCGGACAACGTATTGAAATTGAACATTTCCGTAATGAGGCCATTAACCAGCAGCCGTTCTGGTTGCACAGCGGAAAACGATAATCAGAACCGTAGAAAGCGCCTGATGACGCCGCGCTTATCAGGCTTACGGTATGCGGACTTGTAGGCCGGATCAGGCGAAACGCCGCCATCCGGCATTATTTAAAGGATATCCCCTAAATGACGCCGCTCTCTTCACCCTTATCGCAGTACTGGCAGACCGTTGTTGAGCGCCTACCAGAAGGATTTACTGAGACATCGCTTAGCGTGCAGGCGAAGTCAGTACTTACATTTAGCGATTTTGCGCTGGATAGCGTGATAGCGCATCCGGAGTGGCTTGCCGAACTGGAATCCGCATCGCCGCAGGCTGATGAATGGCGACATTATGCTGGCTGGTTACAGGAGGCGTTGGCAGGTGTCTGTGACGACGCCTCGCTGATGCGTGAACTGAGGTTTTTTCGTCGTCGCATCATGGTACGCATCGCCTGGGCGCAGACGCTGTCGCTGGTGGACGATGAGACTATTTTACAACAGTTGAGCCATCTGGCGGAGACGCTCATTGTGGGGGCGCGCGACTGGCTGTATGCCGCCTGTTGCCGCGAATGGGGAACCCCCTGTAACCCGCAGGGCGTTCCGCAGCCGCTGTTGATTTTAGGCATGGGCAAGCTGGGCGGCGGCGAACTGAATTTTTCGTCTGATATCGATCTGATTTTCGCCTGGCCGGAACATGGCGAGACCCGGGGCGGGCGTCGTGAACTCGATAACGCCCAGTTTTTTACGCGTCTCGGGCAGCGGCTGATCAAAGCGCTGGATCAGCCCACAATGGATGGTTTTGTCTATCGGGTGGACATGCGCCTGCGACCGTTTGGCGACAGCGGCCCGCTGGTACTGAGTTTTGCCGCGCTGGAGGATTACTATCAGGAGCAAGGACGCGACTGGGAACGCTACGCCATGGTGAAAGCGCGGCTAATGGGCGATAACGACGACGCCTGGTCTCGTGAATTACGCGCCATGCTGCGGCCTTTCGTTTTCCGCCGCTATATCGATTTCAGCGTCATCCAGTCGCTACGTAATATGAAAGGGATGATCGCCCGCGAAGTGCGACGCCGCGGTTTGAAGGACAACATTAAACTTGGCGCGGGCGGTATTCGGGAAATTGAGTTTATCGTGCAGGTATTCCAGCTCATCCGCGGCGGACGCGAGCCGTCGCTACAGTCGCGTTCGTTACTGCCGACGCTGGATGCTATCTCTGCGCTGCATTTGCTGCCTGAGAATGACGTGGCGCAACTGCGCGTGGCCTATCTTTTTCTACGTCGTCTGGAGAATCTGCTGCAAAGCATCAATGACGAACAGACGCAAACGTTGCCTGCCGACGATCTGAATCGGGCGCGGCTGGCCTGGGGAATGAAGGCGGAGAACTGGCCGCAGCTTGTTGGCGAACTGACGGATCATATGGCTAATGTACGCCGCGTATTCAACGAATTAATTGGCGATGATGAAGCCGATACCCCGCAGGAGGAAGAACGTTCAGAGCCGTGGCGTGAAGTATGGCAGGATGCGCTACAGGAGGATGATTCGACGCCAGTGCTGGCGCATTTAGCCGATGAGGATCGGCGACAAGTTCTGACCCTCATCGCTGACTTCCGTAAGGAACTGGATAAACGCCCTATCGGCCCGCGCGGGCGGCAAGTGCTGGACCAACTGATGCCGCACCTGCTTGCTGATGTCTGCTCTCGCGAAGACGCCGCTGTTACGCTATCGCGGATAACGCCGTTGCTGGCGGGGATTGTCACTCGCACCACCTATCTGGAGCTGCTGAGCGAATTTCCTGGCGCGCTGAAACACCTGATTATGCTCTGCGCCGCTTCGCCAATGATAGCGAGCCAACTGGCGCGTTATCCGTTGTTGCTTGATGAACTGCTCGACCCCGGCACGCTTTATCAGCCGACGGCTACCGACGCTTACCGCGACGAATTACGCCAGTATTTGCTGCGCGTGCCGGAAGAGGACGAAGAACAACAACTGGAGGCATTACGCCAGTTTAAACAGGCACAGCTTTTGCGAATTGCGGCGGCGGATATTGCCGGTACGCTGCCGGTGATGAAAGTGAGCGATCACCTCACATGGCTGGCAGAGGCGATGATTGATGCTGTGGTGCAGCAGGCGTGGACGCAAATGGTTGCGCGTTATGGTCAGCCAGCGCATCTGGACGAGCGCCAGGGGCGGGGGTTTGCGGTTGTCGGTTATGGCAAGTTGGGCGGATGGGAGCTGGGCTACAGTTCCGATCTGGATCTCATCTTCCTGCATGACTGTCCGATGGACGTCATGACCAACGGCGAACGCGAAATCGACGGGCGGCAGTTTTATCTGCGCCTGGCGCAGCGCATTATGCATCTGTTCAGTACGCGCACCTCCTCCGGCATTTTGTATGAGGTGGATGCGCGTCTACGCCCCTCTGGCGCGGCGGGAATGCTGGTGACTTCAGCGGACGCGTTTGCCGATTATCAGCAGCATGAAGCCTGGACCTGGGAACATCAGGCGTTGGTACGCGCTCGCGTGGTATATGGCGACCCGCAGCTTACCTCACAGTTTGATGCGGTACGCCGCACTATCATGACGACGGCGCGTGACGGTAAGACATTGCAGACTGAAGTGCGTGAAATGCGCGAGAAAATGCGGGCGCATCTCGGCAATAAGTATCGCGATCGTTTTGATATTAAAGCTGATGAAGGCGGTATTACGGATATTGAGTTTATCGCGCAATATCTGGTACTGCGCTACGCTCATGAAAAACCTAAATTAACGCGCTGGTCTGATAACGTGCGCATCCTGGAGCTTCTGGCGCAAAACGGCATTATGGATGAACACGAAGCGCAGGCGCTGACGGTAGCCTACACCACTCTGCGTGATGAACTGCACCACCTGGCGTTGCAGGAGCTTCCCGGTCATGTGGCGCAGACGTGTTTTAGCAAAGAGCGCGCGCTGGTGCAGGCAAGCTGGCGGAAGTGGCTGGTAGCCGTTTGAATTATGCTATTATCGCGCGCAAATTTTGAATCTCTCAGGAGACAGGAATGAAAGTAAATCTGCCAGCGTTTGAACGTGCAGGCGTCATGGTTGTGGGTGATGTAATGCTGGATCGCTATTGGTATGGCCCCACTTGCCGTATTTCACCGGAAGCGCCGGTGCCCGTGGTTAAGGTAAATACCGTTGAGGAACGCCCGGGCGGCGCGGCGAACGTGGCGATGAACATTGCGTCTCTGGGAGCGAACGCCCGTCTGGTCGGCCTGACGGGTATTGATGACGCCGCGCGCGCGCTGAGCAAAACGCTGGCAGAGGTCAATGTGAAGTGCGACTTCGTTTCTGTGCCGACGCATCCGACGATTACCAAACTGCGCGTGCTATCACGTAATCAGCAGCTCATTCGTCTTGATTTTGAAGAAGGCTTTGAGGGGGTGGACCCGCAGCCGTTGCATGAGCGTATCAACCAAGCGCTGGGATCGATCGGCGCGCTGGTATTGTCCGATTATGCCAAAGGCGCTCTGACCAGCGTGCAGACTATGATTTCCCTGGCGCGCCAGGCGGGCGTGCCGGTGCTCATCGATCCGAAAGGAACGGATTTTGAACGTTACCGCGGCGCCACGCTGCTGACGCCAAACCTTTCTGAATTCGAGGCGGTCGCGGGGAAATGTAAAAGCGAAGACGAACTGGTTGAACGCGGCATGAAGCTCATTGCCGATTACGACCTTTCCGCGCTGTTGGTCACGCGTTCCGAACAGGGAATGACGCTGCTGCAACCGAATAAAGCGCCGCTACATATGCCGACGCAGGCGCAGGAAGTTTATGATGTTACCGGTGCGGGCGATACGGTGATCGGCGTGCTGGCGGCGACGCTGGCGGCGGGAAATACCCTGGAAGAGGCGTGTTATTTCGCCAATGCGGCGGCGGGCGTAGTGGTAGGTAAACTCGGGACGTCAACGGTTTCCCCTATTGAGCTGGAAAACGCAGTGCGCGGACGCGCGGATACCGGCTTCGGCGTCATGACCGAAGAGGAGTTGAGACAGGCCGTCGCCAGCGCGCGTAAGCGTGGCGAGAAAGTGGTTATGACCAACGGCGTTTTCGATATTCTGCACGCGGGCCACGTCTCTTATCTGGCGAACGCGCGCAAACTGGGCGACCGCCTGATTGTTGCGGTCAATAGTGACGCCTCGACTAAACGTCTGAAAGGCGAAAGCCGTCCGGTTAATCCGCTCGAACAGCGTATGATCGTGCTGGGCGCGCTGGAGTCGGTCGACTGGGTTGTCTCTTTTGAAGAGGATACGCCGCAACGACTGATTGCCGGTATTCTGCCGGATCTGCTGGTAAAAGGCGGCGACTATAAGCCGGAAGAGATCGCGGGCAGCGAAGAGGTCTGGGCCAACGGCGGCGAAGTCATGGTGCTGAACTTCGAAGATGGTTGTTCCACGACCAATATCATCAAAAAGATCCAGACCGAGAGCGAGAAGTAAAACCGCGTCATCAGGCGTTACAGACGCTGCGGGCGCTGATTTTGAAGGCGCGTCGGACATTTTGTTTCGACGCGTATCTCGCGGTTGACGCTGCTTTTTTTTCGACCTAAAGTAAAGGAATAAGGGTGAGAGGGGATCTCTCCCCCCTCTGATTGGCTGTTAGTAAGCTGCGAAACTTATCAGTAACAGAACAATCAGTATGATGACCTGGTGCATCATAACCCTTTCCTTATTAAAGCCCCTTCCTCGGGAGGGGCTTTCCCGTTTCAGCCCCTTGCTGACATCGCGATTGTTGGTGAGTGGCCTGTCTGGCGCAAGGGCTTTCTCCCGCCGATTTTGCGTTACTGGATCGCCCAAGCAAAACGGCCTGCTGGTCATAACGCTTTGTACAGACAAGGTGGAAAAAAGATAAAAAAATCCCCGGTCTTATGACCAGGGACAGGAGATATGGCGGGGGGTTATTGCTCTTTTACCGTTGCTTCGCGATTAATCTCATCCGTTGCCGATGAAACCAACGGCGTGGTCAGCGCCTTTAGCGAGCCGCCAGCGATGCCAATCTCGTTTAACAGCGAATCGATCAGCGGCGCCTGGGTACGATAGGTGAGCGCGGCAGATAACGCTTGTTCCGCCAGGTTTCCCCCGTTAGCGCCGCCAGCGGCGACGTCGCCCGCCGTCGCGCCGCGATTGAGGCCATCGACCTGAATAATCTTAATGCCGTCGATGGATTTCATCGGTTCAACAGACTTCTCAATAACAGCAGGTAACGATTGTAAGAGCGCTAGTTTAAATTTGAGGCTGGTTTGTTCGTCAGAAAGCACGTTGATAGCGTCATTCAGCGCCCGTTGCGCTTCGGCTTCCGCCAGACCTTTTTTACGCGTTGCTTCCGCCAGTTCGATGATGGCGGCGGCTTGCAATTCTGCCGCTTCTTTCTCTGCTTTTGCCCGGACGGTCAGTTCGACCGCTTTGGTTTCCGCATCCTGCGCCGCGGCGATCAGAGCGACCTGCTTGGCGCGATCCGCTTCGGCGGTCTGGCGGGTGGTTTCTACGTTTTGCTGGGCGCGAACCGCATCGGCCAGCGCGTCGTTGGCGCGCGCTTCCGCTTGTGATTGCTGCTCGGATTTGGCGGCAATGGCGATAGATTTCGTCTGGTTGGCGATTTCTGTCACCTGTTGCTGTTCGATCTCTTTAATACGTACTTCACGCTCGGCCTCAACTTTCCTGGACCGTACTGCTTGCTCACGTTCGATCTCCGTCTCCTGGATCTGCCGCTCAGCAAGAATGCGCGTCTGTTCTGCTTCACGATGGCGCTCGGCCTCAAAAGCGGCAATTTTGGCGTTTTGTTCGGCGGTGCGGGTTTTAACCTGTTGCTCCTGCTCCAGAGTCATAAAGGCTTCTTGCTGCTCGATTTCCAGCTTGCGTTCAAGCGCGTCGCGGTTCTTTTCGCGCACCGCCACTTCCACATCCTGTTCCACTTCATTACGTTCACGACGGCGGCGTTCGGTTTCCTGCGTCAGTTTCGTCAGACCTTCGGCATCAAAGGCGTTGTTTGGGTTGAAATGTTCTTTGGACGTTTGGTTAAAGTTGGTTAAGGAGACGCTTTCCAGCTCCAGACCGTTTTTCGACAAATCTTCCGCAACGGTGTTTTGTACGCCCTGAACGAAGTTTTCACGCGTATCCTGTAGCTCATGCATCGTCATCTGGGCCGCGGTAGCGCGTAAGGCGTCAACGAATTTATCCTCAACCAGCATACGCAGATCTTCCGGCGACAGCGTTCGCTGGCCAAGCGTTTGTGCGGCGGTGGCAATACCTTCAACAGAGGGTTTTACACGTACGAAGAAAGCGACGACCACGTCAACGCGCATACGATCTTTGGTGATCAGGCTATCGACGGTAGCACGGCTGACTTCAAGTTTTAGGGTATTCATATTGATCGGAATAATTTCGTGAAAGATTGGCATCACAATAGCGCCGCCGCTCATCACCACTTTTTGCCCGCCAAGCCCGGTACGGACAAACGCCTGTTCCGCAGATGCGCGGCGATAGAGGCGAGCAAAAATGATCCCGATAATTAGTAAGACGATAACCGCCACGATGGCGGTAAACATCCATGATGGCAATATGCCAAAAACATCATCCATTATGTAAGTTCCTCTCAATTAGACATAGAAGGTACGCTCAGCCAAATAACGCGTTGCGGAAAGTCGGCAGACAATCAGCACCTTGTCTCCTTTTTTAAATTCTTTTCCCTTTTCAGGTTCCAGCAGTAAATAGTGAATCTGGCCGAACTTATCGGTAAATTTTCCTTCGCAAGGTGTACCGGCGACGGCGGCGTGGCCGGTAATAATCGCCATGCCGCCGATAAATTCCTCTTCCCGGAGGGCGGAGCTTTCATCTCTGGGTAGCCAGGGCGCGAGGATTTTTCCGCTGTAATGCACGGCAAAGACCGACAGGACAATGCTCAACGGGACCAGCAGCAGATTGCTGAGCGGCGCCTGCCAGAGCATGATCCCGCCATGCTGGATGAGGATACCGAAGAGGCCGAAATAGCCGGCCAATAGACAGAGGACGACCAGGGCGGGAACGCGTCCAATATTCAGATAATGAAGCGCCTGGCCCGCAGGGCCGGATGACAGGGCGTCATAATGATCGAGATGAGCGTCGAGCGCGCCTGAAAGAAAGTGGCCAAAAATCAGAGAAATCATCTCCAGCACGCCGATAAAGAAAACGAACGCAATGGCAAACAGATAGGGGCTATTATACTCCGCAAATAAGGTCATATTTTCTATCCTTGTCGCCGCCTTCAGAAGGGTGTTCGCGTGATAATTTTCATGCTTGTTATTTCACTGCGTTACAATATCATGTGACCCATATCTCCTTAAGTCCGAAAAGCGATTTATCCGTCGTTATCTTTGGTGAATATTGTGATTTTGCGCATTAAATTTGCGCACGTTATGTATAAAACCGCCGTACATATAGGGAAATACTGAAATTAGAAAAAGCATATAGCCTTAACAGAATTCAATAACTGGAGGGTATGCTGATGAACAACAATAACGTCTATTCACTAAATAATTTTGATTTTCTGGCGCGCAGTTTTGCCAGAATGCAGGCGGAGGGGCGTCCTGTTGATATCCAGGCGGTAACCGGCAATATGGACGAGGAGCATCGCGACTGGTTTTGCAAGCGTTACGCGCTTTACTGCCAGCAGGCGACTCAGGCGAAAAGGTTAGAATTAGAACACTAATGCAGGCTCCCTTATACAGGCGCAGGACATTATTCAGATCTTATATGAGCGGGCCGTCAGGCCCGTTCACGTTTTTACTCTTGTGGATCGACTGGCGGAATGGCGGGCGCAGGTTTTACTTCTTCAGGCTTGTCGCGAGCTTCCAGTTCGCTGAGGCGTTGCTCCAGCAGCGCCAGTTTTTCCCGGGTGCGCAGCAAGACCTGAGTCTGGACATCAAACTCTTCGCGGCTCACCAGATCGAGACGCGTCAGCTGAGATTGCAGCGTTTGACGGATTTTTTTCTCGATATCTTCCCCGAACTCGCGAATACCTTTCGGCATTGACTCATGAACCTGGCGTGCGATTTGCTCAATTTTTTTCGGGTCAATCATTGTGGTTTCCCTGAACTGGTAAGTGTTAGCTCTTATTGTAGTGCGATATGTGGACGCCATAAACCAGAATTGTGTGACGTCATACGGAGTAAAGGCGTTGATGAAGGTAATCAATAGCGTTATAGTTAACCCGCTTATTCTCAGGGCGGGGCGAAATTCCCCACCGGCGGTAAATCAGCGATGTTTAACGCATTTCTCATCACGGCGCGCCGTGACGGAACGCGGAGAGCAGGTTGAAAGCCCGCGAGCGCTTTTTGCCATAGCGAAAAGGTCAGCAGATCCGGTGTAATTCCGGGGCCGACGGTTAAAGTCCGGATGGGAGAGGGTAACGATCCAGTCGGGCATGGACCCGCTCACGTTATTTTTTTGCCGCTTGTCGGCACTCCTAAGACTGCCCTGATTCTGGTAACCATAATGTTAATGAGGTTTTTTTACCATGAATCAGACGCTACTTTCCTCTTTTGGTACGCCTTTTGAACGTGTTGAACTTGCACTGGATGCGCTGCGTGAAGGACGCGGTGTGATGGTGCTTGATGATGAAGATCGTGAAAACGAAGGCGATATGATTTTCCCCGCAGAGACGATGACCGTAGAACAGATGGCGTTAACCATTCGTCACGGTAGCGGTATTGTTTGCCTGTGTATTACTGAAGATCGTCGTAAGCAGCTCGACTTGCCAATGATGGTGGAAAACAACACCAGCGCCTACGGCACCGGTTTTACCGTGACCATTGAAGCCGCAGAAGGCGTGACCACCGGCGTTTCCGCCGCTGACCGTGTCACTACGGTGCGTGCGGCAATTAAGGATGGCGCAAAACCGTCCGATCTTAACCGTCCGGGGCACGTTTTCCCACTGCGCGCTCAGGCGGGCGGCGTGCTGACGCGCGGGGGTCATACGGAGGCGACCATCGATCTGATGACGCTGGCCGGTTTTAAACCTGCAGGTGTACTGTGCGAGTTGACTAACGACGATGGGACGATGGCGCGCGCGCCGGAGTGTATCGCGTTTGCAGGCCAGCATAATATGGCGGTAGTCACGATTGAAGATCTGGTGGCTTACCGCCAGGCGCATGAGCGCAAAGCCAGCTGATCGAACGGATCATTGACTAGTCCTGATATAGGTTGACAGTTTTTTGTCTGTAAAACGCCTGATGAACATCATCGGGCGTTTTGTATTTCAGGGCCAGGTGTGGCCGTTCATGGTTATAAATTGCCACGGACTCTTTTACT
>NZ_JAGESA010000013.1:0-129768 GCF_017572835.1 Salmonella sp. 32120201201600049SM
TCTCCTGAAGGAACGTTGAAGACGACGACGTTGATAGGCCGGGTGTGTAAGCGCAGCGATGCGTTGAGCTAACCGGTACTAATGAACCGTGAGGCTTAACCTTACAACGCCGAAGATGTTTTGGCGGATGAGAGACGATTTTCAGCACTGATTCAGAGTTGAGTACGCAATAATTTGCGCAGCAGCAAGGCGGCAAGCGAAGGAAAGGAAGGAGCATACAGAAGTATGTGACTGACTTTACGAGCGCAGGCAACGCCGCTGATGCGATAAAGAATTGCGTACAGAGCACAAAGAATTTGCCTGGCGGCCGTAGCGCGGTGGTCCCACCTGACCCCATGCCGAACTCAGAAGTGAAACGCCGTAGCGCCGATGGTAGTGTGGGGTCTCCCCATGCGAGAGTAGGGAACTGCCAGGCATCAAATAGAATGAAAGGCTCAGTCGAAAGACTGGGCCTTTTGTTTTATCTGTAGTCTGTCGGTGAGCACTCGTTGCGCAGCAACGGCCCGTAGGGTGGCGGGCAGGACGCCCGCCATAAACTGCCAGGCATCAATTTAGTGAAGAAGCCCGTCCGTCAGGATGGGCTTTTTTGCGTGTGCGGTAACTGTAAAAATGTAGGCCTGATAAGCGCAGCGCCATCAGGCAACCGGCACCGCCGGATGGCAGCTTCGCCTTATCCGGCCTACAAGGAACGTGCTTTCTCTAACCACCGCAAAATGAAGACAGAAATCTGCGATACATCATTAAGATCCAAAACGGGTACCGCTACGGCAAGTGGAATATCACTGGCAACCGCAATAACATGCTCATCAAGAATCAATTCCTCCTCGCTGTGCCCACATCCCTGACGAAAAAGTAAGATCTTCGCAACTGCTTCGTGTTTAAACCCTTCTACCAGCACCATATCCAGCTTTGATGCATCCATCCGGCTCACCAGCCATGCCAGATCCAACTCTTCTTGCCCCGGCGTTTCAGTCATTAACGCCCAGCGCTGCTGACTGGCAACCAGCGTCTGTGCCGCCCCGGCTTTACGCAGCTCGTAGCTATCTTTACCCGGTTTATCGACATCCATATCATGATGGGTATGCTTAATCAGCCCTGGCCGAATACCGTGCGCACAAAGTGCTGGGATCAGTTTTTTCAGCAGTGTTGTTTTTCCCGTGCCGCTCCACGCGGCAATGGCGAGTAGCGGTGTCATGGTCTCTTTTGCCACTGCGCGAGTTCCTCCGGCGTGTTGACGTTCACAAATGCCTCCTTACAATCGCTGAAATCAACGGCGTGTCCGCCTACCTGGCGCATAAAAATCATTACCCGCCGCTCGCCTGCTTGCAAATAAGCTGTCAACTGGGGCTCAACGGCACGATTAATCAACGCGATCGTTGGATGATCGCGCTCTCCATCATGAACCCAAACCACGGGTGCGCCATGACGCTGCGCTGCTAAACGATCGACCAGGTTGTGGGGGATACAGGGATTGTCACAGGGACAAAACAGAAACCAGTCGCTTGCTACCTGCTGAAAAACGGAAAGCATACCCGCCAGCGGACCGGGAAAGTCAGCGATTGAATCCGGAATGACTTTCAGGCCGCTGGCCTGGTAGATATCCAGATGGCGATTAGCACTAATGACGACCGTTGCAAGTTGTGGCGCGAGCGCGTCGGCAACGTGTCGCCAGAGCGGTTTCCCGTTCAGTTCAAGCAGACCTTTATCCGCACCTCCCATCCGCCGGGCTTTACCGCCTGCCAGCACCACGCCGGTTATTACTTCATCCAGATTCACCGATATCGCCTCTTTTATTGTGGGATTGACCCTGCTACCGTGTCTGTATCAAGAATAAGGAGCACAGCTATGAAATGTAAACGCCTGAATGAAGTCATTGAACTCCTCCAGCCAGCCTGGCAGAAAGAGCCTGATCTTAATCTGACGCAATTTTTGCAGAAACTGGCGAAAGAGTCAGGTTTTGACGGCAAACTGGAAGATTTAACTGATGATATCCTGATCTACCATCTGAAAATGCGCGATTCCGCCAAAGACGCCGCCATTCCAGGGATTCAAAAAGACTATGAAGAGGACTTTAAAACGGCGCTTTTACGCGCCCGCGGCGTTATTAAAGAGTAAAACCTTGTAAGCGGCGCCACCGAAATCGCCACGAAATGATATCCTGAATCATTCGTAGTATTTTCCGGATGATGGGATGAACGACAACGCTTTTACTTTCCAGACGCTACACCCGGAAACCATCATGGATGCGCTGTTTGAACAGGGGATCAGGGTGGATTCCGGGCTGACTCCACTAAACAGTTATGAAAACCGCGTCTATCAGTTTCAGGATGAAGACCGTCGACGTTTTGTCGTTAAGTTTTATCGTCCTGAACGCTGGTCTGTTGATCAAATTCGGGAAGAACACCAATTCGCGCTTGAACTGGTGAAGGATGAGGTTCCGGTTGCTGCTCCGCTCGCGTTTAATGGCCAGACACTGTTAGCGCATCAGGGCTATCATTATGCCATTTTCCCCAGCGTAGGCGGTCGTCAGTTTGAAGCAGATAATATCGATCAGATGGAGGCGGTAGGGCGTTATCTTGGTCGATTGCATCAGACGGGGCGAAAACGTCCTTTCACTTTCCGGCCTGACATTGGGCTTGCAGAGTATCTTTTTGAACCTCGCCAGGTATTCGAAGATGCCGCACTGATTCCCTCCGGGCAAAAAGCGGCTTTCCTGAAAGCCACTGATACTCTACTGTCTGCAGTTACCGAATGCTGGCGCACCGATTTCGCCACGCTGCGATTGCACGGCGATTGTCATGCCGGCAACATTCTATGGCGTGATGGACCGCTGTTTGTCGATTTAGATGATGCCCGTAACGGTCCGGCGATACAGGATTTATGGATGCTGCTGAACGGCGACAAAGCCGAACAGCGAATGCAGCTTGAAACCATTATTGAAGCTTATGAAGAAGTTAGTGAGTTCGATACGGCTGAAATTGGTCTCATTGAACCTTTACGCGCCATGCGTTTAGTTTATTATCTTGCCTGGTTGATTCGTCGTTGGGGCGATCCTGCGTTTCCAAAAAACTTTCCCTGGTTAACAGGGGAAGATTACTGGCAGCGACAGACAACGACTTTTATTGAGCAGACTAAAATTTTGCACGAACCCCCTTTACAATTAACGCCAATGTATTAATCGGAGAGAGTTGATCATGAAAAAGATTTGGCTGGCGCTGGCTGGTATGGTTTTAGCTTTTAGCGCCTCGGCAGCACAGATCAGCGACGGTAAACAGTATATCACGCTGGATAAACCGGTCGCTGGCGAACCCCAGGTACTGGAGTTTTTCTCCTTCTACTGCCCACATTGTTATCAGTTTGAAGAAGTGCTTCATGTGTCTGACAATGTGAAGAAAAAGCTGCCGGAAGGCACCAAAATGACCAAGTACCACGTTGAGTTCCTGGGGCCGTTGGGCAAGGAGCTCACCCAGGCATGGGCGGTGGCGATGGCGTTGGGTGTAGAAGATAAAGTCACGGTCCCGCTGTTTGAAGCCGTACAGAAAACCCAGACAGTACAATCTGCCGCGGATATCCGTAAAGTGTTCGTTGATGCGGGCGTCAAGGGCGAAGATTACGATGCGGCATGGAACAGCTTCGTGGTGAAATCACTGGTTGCGCAACAGGAGAAAGCCGCGGCTGACCTGCAACTGCAGGGCGTTCCGGCGATGTTCGTCAATGGCAAATACCAGATTAACCCACAAGGCATGGATACCAGCAGCATGGATGTTTTTGTTCAGCAGTATGCTGATACTGTGAAATATTTGGTTGATAAAAAATAAAAAGAACGCCGGTCACTGACCGGCGTTTTTATAAGATGTTTTAATCTCTTCTATCTGTATATCTTTCTTATCCCACAGCGTATTAAGCCAACGTTGAAAACGGCGTTTGAATGTTTTGTCGTTCACGTAATCGCCGTGCAGTTCTTCATTTATGGGTTCCAGTTGCACCCGAACAACAATACGCGTCAGCCTACCGCTTAGCATATCGTAGAAGGGGTGACGATCGTTGTTTGGGTAACACAACGTAATATTAAGCAGCTTATCGAACTGTGAGCCTAAAACATTAATCGCCATTGCAATACCGGCTGCTTTTGGCGGCAACAGATGTTGATAAGGTGAATGAGTTTGCTGACGTTTCTCATGCGTAAATCGCGAGCCTTCAACAAAGTTAACGATAGTGGTGGGATACCGACGAAACTTTTCGCAAGAGCGACGAGTTGTTTCAACATCTTTGCCGCGTCGATCGGGGTGTCGGAGCAGGTAGCTACGGGAGTAGCGCTTCATAAACGGCATATCTAATGCCCAGCACGCCAGGCCGATGAACGGCACCCAGGCCAATTGCTGTTTAAGAAAGTACTTATTCATTGGGATATGCTTGCGGAACAGAACGCAAAGCACAACGATATCGGCCCAGCTGCGATGATTACAAATCAGTAAATACCAATTTTTCTTGCTCAGCCCTTCTAACCCTTCTACATCCCATTGCAAGTGCGGATTAAGGCGTAACAGCGCTGCAAGACCAGCACACCAGCAATACATCATGAAATTGCAGAAAATGGAGACCTTGCGCCAGATACCGGGAACAGGCAAAAGAAGCTTTACCATACCGGCAACGATGATCGGTACTGAGCAAACAATAGTGACCAGGATGGTCAATACGATACTCAATGGGAGCGTGATAGCCGCGAGTATTCTCGTCATAATAAATTATTCAAAAGTTAGCCATAAACGGTGCGCGAAAAGGGCGCAAGAGGCTGATTCTATCAGAAAACGATGCTAATGATGGCGCTGAGTGAAATAGAAACACTCGTAACAACTATCCACATTATGATAACGGCATGAATCAGATAATCAGAAAAACGTGATGTTAACAACTCATTGAAAATAATGGTTAATTATTAAGACGAGAAGGCTATCGCGCTGATTTTAAAGTAATGGTAAGAATTTACACACAAAGTTATCCACAGGTTGTTTTGCGAGCGATCCTGAAGATCGACAAAACTTTTCCGCAAATGCGGCGAAAAACTCAAGTTTTCCTCCTGTATGTGGCATCCTTTAACCATAATCTGTTAAACAGGCACGGACATTATGGTTCAGATCCCAGAAAACCCACTTATTCTCGTAGATGGCTCATCCTATCTCTATCGCGCCTATCATGCGTTTCCGCCGTTAACCAACAGCGCGGGAGAACCTACGGGCGCAATGTATGGTGTCCTCAACATGTTGCGCAGCCTGATCATGCAGTATCAGCCGACGCATGCTGCGGTGGTGTTTGACGCCAAAGGAAAAACCTTCCGTGATGAGCTCTTTGAACATTACAAATCGCATCGTCCTCCGATGCCGGATGATCTGCGTGCGCAAATAGAGCCGTTACATGCCATGGTTAAAGCCATGGGGTTACCTCTGCTGGCGGTCTCTGGCGTAGAAGCGGATGACGTTATCGGTACACTGGCGCGAGAAGCGGAGAAGGTGGGGCGTCCGGTATTAATCAGCACCGGCGATAAAGATATGGCACAGTTGGTGACGCCGAATATTACGCTGATCAACACCATGACTAACACCATCCTCGGCCCGGATGAAGTCGTTAATAAGTACGGCGTGCCGCCGGAGCTGATTATCGACTTTCTGGCGCTGATGGGGGACTCCTCGGATAATATTCCAGGCGTACCAGGCGTGGGTGAGAAGACGGCGCAAGCCTTGCTTCAGGGATTGGGCGGCCTGGATACGCTGTACGCCGAGCCGGAAAAAATTGCCGGTCTCACTTTCCGCGGCGCCAAAACGATGGCCGCTAAATTAGCGCAGAATAAAGACGTAGCGTACCTGTCTTATAAACTCGCCACCATTAAAACGGATGTTGAGCTGGAGCTGACCTGCGAACAGCTTGAAGTGCAGCAGCCGATTGCGGATGAACTGCTGGGCCTGTTTAAAAAATATGAGTTTAAGCGCTGGACGGCGGACGTTGAGTCAGGCAAGTGGCTACAGGCAAAGGGCGCGAAACCGGCGGCCAAACCGCAGGAAACGGTCGTTATTGATGAATCGCCCAGCGAACCGGCAGCGGCGCTCTCTTATGAAAATTATGTCACGATTCTGGACGACGTTACGCTGGAAAGCTGGATTGAAAAGCTGAAAAAAGCGCCAGTTTTTGCTTTCGACACGGAGACCGACAGTCTGGATAATATCGCCGCCAACCTGGTGGGCCTCTCGTTTGCTATCGAACCTGGCGTTGCCGCGTATGTACCTGTCGCGCATGATTATCTGGACGCTCCGGATCAAATCTCCCGCCAGCGTGCTCTGGAACTGCTGAAGCCGCTGCTGGAAGATGAAAAAGTGCGCAAAGTGGGGCAAAACCTCAAGTACGATCGCGGCGTCTTGCAAAATTACGGTATTGAGCTGCGCGGTATCGCCTTCGATACCATGCTTGAGTCTTACATTCTGAACAGCGTCGCCGGACGCCATGATATGGACAGTTTGTCCGATCGTTGGCTGAAGCACAAAACTATCACCTTTGAAGACATTGCCGGTAAAGGTAAAAACCAGCTCACCTTTAACCAGATCGCACTGGAGGAAGCGGGGCGCTATGCGGCAGAAGATGCGGATGTCACGTTACAGTTGCATCTCAAAATGTGGCCTGAGCTCCAGCAGCACAAAGGCCCGCTGAATGTTTTCGAAAACATCGAAATGCCGTTGGTGCCTGTACTGTCACGCGTTGAGCGCAATGGCGTAAAAATCGATCCTGCCGTCCTGCACAAACATTCGGAAGAAATCACGCTACGTCTGGCGGAACTGGAAAAGAAAGCGCATGACATTGCGGGCGAGGCGTTCAACCTGTCCTCGACGAAGCAGTTGCAGACCATCCTGTTTGAAAAGCAGGGTATTAAGCCGCTGAAGAAAACGCCAGGCGGCGCGCCGTCAACGTCGGAAGAGGTGCTGGAAGAGCTGGCGCTGGACTATCCGCTGCCGAAAGTGATTCTGGAGTATCGTGGTCTGGCGAAGCTAAAATCCACCTATACCGATAAGCTGCCGCTGATGATTAACCCGAAAACCGGGCGCGTCCATACGTCCTATCATCAGGCGGTAACGGCGACGGGACGTTTATCGTCCACCGATCCGAACCTGCAAAATATTCCGGTACGCAATGAAGAGGGCCGCCGCATTCGTCAGGCATTTATTGCGCCTGAGGATTATCTCATCGTGTCTGCGGACTATTCACAGATTGAGCTGCGTATTATGGCGCATCTTTCCCGTGATAAAGGGCTGCTCACGGCGTTCGCCGAAGGGAAAGATATTCACCGTGCAACGGCGGCGGAAGTCTTTGGCTTGCCGCTGGATAGCGTGACCGGGGAACAGCGCCGAAGTGCGAAAGCCATTAACTTTGGCCTGATTTACGGGATGAGCGCCTTCGGTCTTTCTCGCCAGCTTAATATTCCGCGTAAAGAGGCGCAGAAGTATATGGATCTCTACTTCGAACGCTACCCTGGCGTGCTGGAATATATGGAGCGCACCCGCGCTCAGGCAAAAGAACAAGGCTATGTGGAAACGCTGGAGGGACGCCGCCTTTACCTGCCGGATATTAAATCCAGCAACGCGGCGCGGCGCGCGGGGGCGGAACGCGCGGCGATCAATGCTCCCATGCAAGGAACGGCTGCCGATATCATCAAGCGCGCCATGATTGCCGTCGATGCCTGGCTACAGGCCGAGCAGCCACGTGTGCGGATGATTATGCAGGTACACGATGAATTAGTGTTCGAGGTGCATAAAGACGACTTAGATGCGGTAGCAAAACGTATCCATCAGTTGATGGAAAACTGCACGCGTATTGATGTGCCGTTGCTGGTGGAAGTCGGTAGCGGGGAAAATTGGGATCAAGCGCACTAAGCATTTAAGGAATAACGCGCTTTTTTCGTAATTAAGCAACATAAGCACGGGGGTTTTGTGATGGGTATTAGAATTCCCTATGTAAAGAATGAAAAAAAATTACGAAAAGGTCTTTCTGTGTTGCTCAAAAAAGAGTAAAGTTATTCACGTAGGGTACAGAGGTAAGATGTTCTATCTTTCAGACCTTTTACTTCACGTAATCGGATTTGGCTGAATATTTTAGCCGCCCCAGTCAGTTTATGACTGGGGCGTTTTTTATTGGGCGTAAGAAAAATTTCGCTCACACCGTAGGCCGGATAAGACGCGCAGCGGCGCCATCCGGCATAGCGGGTGATTATTCCCCGTCCTGAATCTCTTCGACCGGTGCCAGTTCGCTAAACCAGCTATCCAGTTTCTGACGTAACTTATCCACTCCCTGCTTTTTCAGCGAGGAAAACGCTTCTACCTGCACATCGCCATTAAAAGCCAGCACGGCTTCACGTACCATATTCAACTGCGCCTTGCGCGCGCCGCTGGCCAGTTTGTCCGCTTTGGTCAGCAGAACCAGAACCTGGATATTGCTCTCTACAGCCCACTGGATCATCTGCTGATCGAGGTCTTTCAACGGATGGCGGATATCCATTAAAACGACTAAGCCCTGTAGGCTTTGACGTTTCTCCAGATATTCCCCCAGCGCGCGTTGCCACTTGCGTTTCATCTCTTCCGGGACTTCCGCGTAGCCATAGCCCGGCAGGTCGACCAACCGTTTGCCATCTACGACTTCAAATAGGTTAATCAATTGGGTACGGCCCGGCGTTTTAGAGGTGCGCGCCAGGCTTTTTTGGTTGGTCAATGTGTTCAGGGCGCTGGATTTGCCTGCATTGGAACGGCCAGCAAAAGCCACTTCAATTCCGCAATCGGAAGGTAAATGGCGAATATCAGGCGCACTCATCACAAAATGCGTCTGTTGATAATTCAGGTTAGTCAAAGCGGTCGTCTCCGTCAGTCAAAGCATTGTGGCGATTATACCTGAACGCCAGCAAAAGACGGATTTTTCGGCGCGGCGGTGCTGTAAGTAAAAGCCATACGCTTTGTGAGACATTGACCATTGCACTTATGCGACATGACAGAGTCGTTGTCAGGCTCAAAGCCAGTTAATATAGTTAAATCATGAATTTATAGAAAGGTAATTGTCTGAAAAAAAGGGATTTGCCGTGTCGGTATCTTGTGAGTTTACCCCAAAAGAGTAAAGTAATGCACATAGCGAGGACGCTAACAGGATCAACGACTCAGGATGAGGGTCAGGAGCGCCAGGAGGCGAAGACACAGGATTGTCAGGAAGACAAACGTCCGGAGACGTTAGTAAAAGGAAATGGAAACAACATGGAATGTTCCAGGCTAAGGGAAAAACAGGGCGTGTTGATAGCCAACAGGGATGGTGGAACCCGTTAAGGGTCGTGAGTCAAGAAAAAAGGCGGCAGATTACTCTGTCGCCTTTTTTCTTTGCTTGCTTTCTGCTAGATTCCGCCTCAATTCTATACTGAATAAAACGGCTTAAAGATCTGACATCATGAAAAAACCAACCTCTGCACCGCGCAGTAAAGCCTTTGGCAAACAGCGTCGTAAAACGCGTGAAGAGTTAAACCAGGAGGCGCGCGACCGTAAACGCCTGAAAAAACATCGCGGTCATGCGCCGGGAAGTCGCGCGGCGGGCGGCAATTCCGCTTCGGGCGGCGGCAATCAGAATCAACAAAAAGATCCACGTATTGGCAGTAAAACACCTGTTCCATTGGGCGTGACTGAAAAAGTGACCCAACAGCATAAACCGAAAAGTGAGAAACCTATGCTTTCACCGCAGACGGAGTTGGATTTACTGGAAACGGATGAGCGCCTGGATGCGCTGTTAGAACGTCTGGAAGCGGGCGAAACCCTGAGTGCGGAAGATCAAGCCTGGGTAGATGCCAAACTGGATCGTATTGATGAACTGATGCAGAAGCTTGGTCTGTCTTACGATGACGACGAAGAAGACGACGAAGAGGACGAGAAGCAGGAAGATATGATGCGCCTGCTAAGAGGCGGCAACTAACGGGTTTACACCGTGGGCTTGCCCGTCCTGCTTATAACCCTTCCGGTTATATGTTATCTGGTGTGGTTATTCGTTAAACTACAGCGATTGTCGCGGCGACAGAAATGGCTGCGCAGCCGGCTTGCCGCCCGTCATGGCGTGAAGCCAGTACGCCGTACCCGCCAGAGACGCCATCGGAAGGAGTGAGCATGTCTGAACAGCAAATAGACTGGGATCTGGCCCTGATCCAGAAATATAACTATTCCGGGCCACGATATACCTCGTACCCAACCGCGCTGGAGTTTTCTGAAGACTTCGAGGACGCCGCATTCTTGCAGGCTGTGGCGCGTTATCCTGAACGTCCGCTCTCGCTGTATGTGCATATCCCGTTTTGTCACAAGTTGTGTTATTTCTGCGGCTGCAACAAGATTGTCACCCGCCAACAGCATAAAGCTGACCAGTATCTTGACGCGCTTGAGCAGGAAATTCGTCATCGCGCGCCGCTGTTTGCAAACCGTCATGTCAGCCAGCTTCACTGGGGCGGCGGTACGCCTACTTACCTGAATAAAGCGCAAATCAGCCGCTTAATGACGCTGTTGCGTGAAAATTTCCACTTTAATACCGACGCGGAAATCTCGATCGAAGTCGATCCCCGTGAAATTGAGCTGGATGTGCTCGATCATTTACGTGCGGAAGGTTTTAACCGCCTGAGTATGGGCGTGCAGGACTTTAATAAAGAGGTGCAGCGCCTGGTTAACCGCGAGCAGGATGAAGAATTCATCTTTGCGCTGCTTAATCACGCCCGCGATATCGGCTTTACCTCGACCAATATCGATTTGATCTACGGTCTACCGAAACAGACGCCGGAAAGCTTCGCTTTCACGCTGAAGCGTGTGACGGAACTGAACCCCGATCGTTTGAGCGTCTTTAACTATGCGCATCTGCCAACGCTTTTTGCCGCCCAGCGTAAAATTAAAGATGCCGATTTACCCAGCGCGCAGCAGAAACTGGATATTTTGCAGGAGACCATCGTATCGCTTACTCAGGCTGGTTATCAGTTTATCGGGATGGACCATTTTGCCCGTCCGGACGACGAACTGGCCGTCGCGCAGCGCGAAGGCGTGCTGCACCGTAATTTTCAGGGCTATACGACCCAGGGCGATACCGATCTGCTGGGGATGGGGGTTTCTGCTATCAGCATGATTGGCGATGGCTACATGCAGAACCAGAAAGAGCTGAAGCGTTATTACCAGCAAGTGGATGAGCGGGGCAATGCGCTATGGCGTGGTATTACGCTGACCCGTGATGATTGCATTCGTCGCGATGTTATCAAGGCGCTGATTTGTAACTTCCGCCTGGATTTTAACGCTGTCGAACAGCAGTGGGGTTTGCATTTCGCTGAGTATTTTGCCGAAGATTTGCAGTTACTGTCGCCGCTGGCGAAAGATGGGCTGGTGGATATTAGCGAGAAGGGAATTCAGGTGACGGCGAAAGGTCGTTTGCTGATCCGCAATATCTGCATGTGCTTTGACGCGTATCTGCGCCAGAAAGCGCGGATGCAGCAGTTCTCGCGCGTCATTTAGCCGGGTTGCCCGGTGGCGCTGCGCTTACCGGGCCTACACGTTGCGACAACCTGTAGGCCGGATAAGCATTAGCGCCATCCGGCACATTGTCAGCTGAACAGTCCCACCAGCGCGGCACACAACACGGCGGCTAGCGCAGTTTGTGGCGTGTGGCTGTCGACCGCTCCACTCGATACCAGATTAATAATAGATTCTAACATAATGAATCCCCCCGTTTGCCGGGCATGATCATACTGAACTCATCGGAACAGTAAAGCGCAAAATAGCAGCGTTTTGCGCTCAATTATTAATCTTTACACTCGCGGGTAATGTTTACTCCATTCCCAGCTCTTTCAACTTCCGCGTTAGGGTGTTTCGCCCCCAACCGAGCAGCCTGGCGGCTTCCTGTTTATGACCCTGCGTATGGCGTAACGCCGTGGTCAGTAGCGTTCTCTCCAGTTCTGGCTGCGCTTCAGAAAGCAGGTTTTGATGACCGGATCGCAAGGCGCGGTCCGCCCATTGCGCCAGTAATGTAGCCCAGCTATCCGGCGGCAGGTGGGACGGGCTATCCGGCGCCGAGGCTTCAAACAGTTCGCCCGGTAAATCCTGGATCAATACCTCCTGTCCGGCGGCCATGACGGTGAGCCAGCGGCAGGTATTTTCTAACTGACGCACGTTACCAGGCCATGCCAGGCGCGTTAACGCCGTTTCGGTTTCCGGATGTAATAATTTGGCTTCCACACCTAATTCACGGGCGGCGACCTGCAAAAAATGGCGCGCCAGGCGCGGAATATCCTCACGGCGCTCGCGCAACGGCGGAAGATGGATACGAATCACGTTCAGGCGGTGGAACAGGTCTTCGCGGAATTTCCCTTCCTGAACGCGTCGTTCGAGGTTCTGGTGGGTGGCGGCGATAATGCGCACATCGACTTTTACCGGCGCGTACCCGCCCACGCGGTAGAACTGTCCGTCAGCCAGCACGCGTAACAGACGAGTCTGGACATCCAGCGGCATATCGCCAATTTCGTCCAGAAACAGCGTGCCGCCGTCAGCCTGCTCGAAACGGCCCTGCCGGATGGTATTCGCCCCGGTAAAAGCGCCTTTCTCATGGCCAAACAGTTCGGATTCAATCAAATCTTTCGGGATGGCCGCCATATTGAGTGCGATAAACGGCGCTTTGGCGCGTGGGCTATGGCGGTGAAGCGCATGGGCGACCAGTTCTTTCCCGGTTCCTGATTCGCCGTTAATCAGCACGCTAATCGAAGAACGCGACAGCCGACCAATAATGCGAAACACATCCTGCATGGCGGGCGCTTCGCCTATCATGTCTGTTGTCGGGCCGTTAACCTCGATATTACGCGGCTGCTGCTGCTCCTGATAGTGGCTAATCGCGCGCTCGACCAGAGCGACGGCTTCATCAATATCAAACGGTTTAGGCAGATAATCAAACGCCCCCTGCTGATAGGCGCTCACGGCGGCATCTAAATCGGAATGCGCGGTCATAATGATGACCGGAAGCATCGGGTGACGCTGTTTAATCTGCTTTAATAGCGCCAGCCCGTCCATTCCCGGCATTCGGATATCCGACAGCAAGACGTCCGGCGTTTTACTGGCCAGCGCAGCCAGTACTTCATTACCATTCTCAAAGGTGGTACAGGTCAACCCTGCCCCGGCGAGAGCACGTTCAAGCACCCAACGGATGGAACTATCATCATCGACGACCCAGACTATTCCTCGTTGCATAAACACCTCTATTTCCGAATCGGCAGGTAAACCGAAAACTCGGTATGCCCCGGCCAACTGGTAAATTCAATTTTGCCGGCGTGTTGATCGATAAGATTGCGGGCGATAGATAACCCAAGCCCGGTGCCGCCTTCGCGACCGCTGACCATCGGGTAGAACAGCGTATCCTGTAAATGGGGAGGAATGCCCGGCCCATTGTCTTCAACGTCTATACGCGCCGCCAGGCGATAGCGTTCGCCATGCAGCGTTAACTGGAAGGCGGTACGCGTACGCAGCGTAATTTCGCCGCCTTCCGGCCCCAGCGCCTGCAAGGCATTGCGGACAATATTCAGCAGTACTTGCTCAATTTGTTCCGGGTCGTGCGGCAGTTCTGGCAGACTGGGGTCATAATCGCGGATAAGCCGGACATTATCCGGCAGTTCCATCGACACCAGCGCCACCACGCGCTCCGCGACTTTATGTATGCTCTCGGTAATGTGCATTCCCGGGTGCTGCGGCCCCAGCAAACGATCGACAAGGTTGCGTAGCCTGTCGGCCTGTTCAATGATGACTTTGGTATATTCCATTAGCGCCGGGTCGGGCAGCGCCTTGCTGAGTAGCTGCGCCGCGCCGCGCAGGCCGCCGAGCGGATTTTTGATTTCGTGCGCCAGACCGCGCACCAGATCGCGGGCGGCGATTTGCTGCGCGTGCTGCAACTGCTCCTGACTCAGACGACGCTGGTTATCCATCGGCGCCATTTCGAGCAGTATAAAATCGTCGGGCAGACGTTGGGCGGTCAAAGAGAGAATATGCGAGCGACTATCAATCACCAGCGTCACTTCGTTATCGGTAAAGCCTTGCCCTGCCGCTAAACTTTCGCGCATCAGGTCAATGTTTAACGAAAAATAGCTCAACAGTTCAGGTAACGGCGTCCCGAACAGTTTGCGTGAGCTTTGCGCGAGCAACTGCTGCGCGGCAGGATTGGCGTAATGGATTGCCAGCGCGTCGTCGACCACCAGCACGCTGTTGATTAACGAATTGAGGATCTGCCCAGCATCGGGCTGTATGCCGCTTGCCATTCAGCAGTCTCCTGGAAAAGGTTGCACCATTTTAGTGCATTATAGCTTTTTACTACTAAAAAGCGCGTGAGATCAGATTGTTGGTGGAGAAAAAAGCCCATCCTGGGATGGGCTGAAAGTTTCCACGGCAACTCAAAAACTCCTGACGCCTTTCACGCTGCTGCTGCGTTGGCTGCCTTCGCTTACCCCGGTCACATCGCTATCTATGCTCCTGGGGATGTGCTCAGTTGCCGCCTTGCAGCAACGCGAAATTCGTCGGATTTTTAATATACGATTAAACGCTGTAGTACAGCTCAAACTCTACCGGGTGCGGGGTCATACGCACGCGGTCATCTTCTTCGCGACGCAGCGCAATATACGCATCGATCGCTTCATCAGTGAACACGCCGCCTGCTTTCAGGAACTCGCGGTCCAGGTCCAGCGCGTTCAGCGCTTCTTCCAGAGAACCCGCTACCTGTGGGATCTCTTTCGCTTCTTCCGGCGGCAGGTCATACAGGTTTTTGTCCATGGCTTCGCCCGGGTGAATCTTATTCTTAATCCCGTCCAGACCGGCCATCAGCAGGGCGGCAAAGCACAGATACGGGTTAGCCGCCGGGTCCGGGAAGCGAACTTCGATACGGCGCGCTTTCGGAGACGCCACCACCGGAATACGGATGGAGGCGGAACGGTTACGGGCGGAGTAGGCCAGCATCACCGGCGCTTCGTAACCCGGGACCAGACGCTTGTAGGAGTTGGTGGTCGGGTTCGCCAGGGCGTTGATGGCTTTGGCGTGTTTGATGACGCCGCCGATGTAGTACAGCGCTTGTTCAGACAGGCCGGCATATTTGTCGCCAGAGAATAGGTTGGTGCCGTTCTTCGCCAGCGACATGTGGCAGTGCATACCGGAACCGTTATCGCCGAACATCGGTTTTGGCATAAAGGTCGCGGTCTTACCGAAGCGGTGAGCCACGTTATGCACGACATATTTGTAAATCTGAATTTCGTCGGCTTTTTTGGTCATGGTGTTAAAGCGGGTCGCCACTTCGTTCTGACCTGCGGTCGCTACTTCGTGGTGGTGCGCTTCAACGACCAGGCCCATCTGCTCCATGACCAGACACATTTCAGAACGGATATCCTGCGCGGAGTCAACTGGCGGAACCGGGAAATAACCGCCTTTCACGCCCGGACGATGGCCTTTGTTGCCGCCTTCGTACTTGGTAGAGGAGTTCCAGGCGCCTTCAATATCGTCAATCGCCACATGTGAGCCGGAGATAGATGCGCCGAAGCGGATGTCGTCGAACAGGAAGAATTCAGGTTCCGGCCCAAACAGGACGGTATCGGCGATACCGGTCGCGCGCAGGTAGTCTTCCGCACGTTTTGCGATGGAACGTGGGTCACGGTCATAACCTTGCAGAGTGCCAGGCTCCAGGATGTCGCAACGGATAATCAGGGTAGAGTCCGCGAAGAACGGGTCAATCACTGCGGTGGATGCGTCTGGCATCAGCACCATGTCGGATTCGTTAATGCCTTTCCAGCCGCCGATAGAGGAGCCGTCAAACATTTTGCCTTCTTCAAAGAATTCGGCATTTACCTGATGAGCAGGAATCGTGACGTGCTGTTCTTTGCCTTTGGTATCGGTGAAGCGCAGATCGACAAACTTCACTTCGTGCTCGTTCAGCATCGTCAAAACGTGTTCAGCGGACATACTTGTACTCTCCCGGATTGGTCATGGTCGGTCGTCGTGGTAACGAGATCTTCAATTCTGCTGGCCGTGTCGCCGTAAAAATATAAAGCGAAATCTGTGCCAACTTTCACATTGCCCCCAAAAGGCGTTATCATGCGCACCATCGTGCAAAAGGGCTGCACCACGGTGACTATGTTGCACCAAAATAGTGCTTCAATGTGAACATTAAGCACCACATTGGTGCAATAGAACGCAAGCCACCCTTTTAACGCTCCGTGAAAGCGATCACAAAGAGACTCTGCAATACTTGTTTGCGGAGGATGTTTGTGATCCTGTTTTGTAGTGCGATTAATCCGTGTACAATAACGCGCTATTTCTAATGCCTGAGGCAAAGTTGTGATCGAAAATTTGCGTAACATCGCCATCATCGCGCACGTTGACCATGGTAAAACTACCCTGGTTGATAAGCTGCTCCAGCAATCCGGTACGTTCGACGCGCGTGCCGAAACTCAAGAGCGAGTGATGGACTCCAACGATTTGGAGAAAGAGCGTGGTATTACTATCCTCGCTAAAAACACCGCTATTAAATGGAATGATTACCGTATCAACATCGTTGATACTCCCGGGCACGCTGACTTCGGTGGTGAAGTAGAGCGCGTCATGTCCATGGTTGACTCTGTGCTGCTGGTGGTTGACGCATTTGACGGCCCGATGCCGCAAACGCGCTTCGTGACCAAAAAAGCCTTTGCTCATGGCCTGAAACCCATTGTGGTTATCAACAAAGTTGACCGTCCTGGCGCGCGCCCTGACTGGGTTGTTGACCAGGTATTCGACCTGTTTGTTAACCTCGACGCGACCGACGAACAGTTGGACTTCCCGATCATCTACGCTTCGGCGCTGAACGGTATCGCGGGTCTGGACCACGAAGATATGGCGGAAGACATGACCCCGCTGTATCAGGCGATCGTTGATCATGTTCCGGCGCCGGACGTTGACCTCGATGGTCCGTTGCAGATGCAGATCTCCCAGCTGGACTACAACAACTACGTTGGCGTTATCGGCATCGGCCGTATCAAACGCGGCAAAGTGAAGCCGAACCAGCAGGTCACTATCATCGATAGTGAAGGGAAAACCCGTAACGCGAAAGTAGGTAAAGTGCTGACGCATCTGGGTCTGGAGCGTATCGACAGCGATATCGCCGAAGCGGGCGATATCATTGCGATCACCGGTCTGGGCGAGCTGAACATTTCCGACACCATCTGCGACCCGCAGAACGTTGAAGCGCTGCCGGCGCTGTCCGTTGATGAGCCGACCGTGTCTATGTTCTTCTGCGTTAACACCTCGCCGTTCTGCGGTAAAGAAGGTAAGTTTGTGACTTCTCGTCAGATTCTTGACCGTCTGAACAAAGAGCTGGTGCATAACGTGGCGCTGCGCGTTGAAGAAACCGAAGATGCGGATGCGTTCCGTGTATCCGGTCGTGGCGAACTGCACCTGTCCGTGCTGATTGAAAATATGCGTCGTGAAGGTTTCGAACTGGCGGTTTCCCGTCCGAAAGTTATCTTCCGTGAAATCGACGGTCGTAAACAAGAGCCGTACGAAAACGTGACGCTGGACGTCGAAGAGCAGCACCAGGGGTCTGTCATGCAGGCGCTGGGCGAGCGTAAAGGCGATCTGAAAAACATGAATCCGGACGGTAAAGGCCGCGTACGTCTCGACTACGTGATCCCAAGCCGCGGGCTGATTGGTTTCCGTTCAGAATTCATGACCATGACTTCCGGTACGGGTCTGCTGTACTCCACCTTCAGCCATTACGACGATATTCGTCCGGGTGAAGTGGGCCAGCGTCAGAACGGCGTACTGATCTCCAACGGTCAGGGTAAAGCGGTGGCGTTTGCGCTGTTCGGTTTGCAGGATCGCGGTAAGCTGTTCCTGGGTCACGGCGCGGAAGTTTATGAAGGCCAGATTATTGGTATTCACAGTCGCTCCAACGACCTGACGGTAAACTGCCTGACCGGTAAGAAACTGACCAACATGCGTGCGTCCGGTACGGATGAAGCGGTGATTCTGGTTCCGCCAATTAAAATGAGCCTTGAGCAAGCGCTGGAGTTCATTGATGACGACGAACTGGTAGAAGTCACCCCAACCTCTATCCGTATCCGTAAACGTCACCTGACGGAAAACGATCGCCGCCGTGCGAACCGTGGTCAGAAAGAAGAGTAATTAACGCTCTTACGGATAAAAACCCTGCCGAAATGAAAGCTCGGCGGGGTTTTTTTATTCACGTTGAGAAAGGGATAAGGTTACCAAAAAATCAGCAATCGCTGGCGTATTATGCCGACCAATGACGCTATCCGCATACACCTTTGCCCGGGCGCTGGCATTCCCCATCGCGACGCCCAATCCGGCTAAACGTAGCATTTCCGCATCGTTATCATTATCGCCAAACGCCATCACTTCGCGCATTGCGATATGCTGTTGCTGTGCATATCTGGCGAGGCTTTGTCCTTTGCTACACCCCTTCTGGAGAATATCCAGTTGATGATGCCAGGACCAGGTACAGCTTAGCTGTAATTCATGCTGTATAAACTCAGCAATATTTTGTAGTTGTTTTATGTGCCGATGAACGACGCTGATTTGCCAAATATTCTCCCTACTGCTTAGCTCATCAGCCTGAAAGATTATTTTATCATCAGCACGAATTGTCGGTTTAAGCGGATATACCCGCGCCAGTATTTTTTCCGTTTGTAAGTGCGTCAGCGGCAGCGGATCAAGGATCTGCTGTTGAGCCGGTTGATAAATATAGCTTCCGTTACAACAGATCATCGGTTCGGTGAGCGCCAGCGTTTGATAATACGCATAGGCTTCACGATGAGAGCGACCAGTAACAAGCATTATTCGGCAGCCCATGTCCTGAATCTGACGGATAGCGGTTAGCGACTCTGGCAGAATTTGTTTATTACGGTTTAGCAGCGTTCCATCAAGATCAAAAGCGATTAAACGATATCGCATGAGCGTCCGATCCTAAAACAGCGTGAGGCATCCAGGTGATTCAGCAATGGAATATCGAGACGGTGCTGATAAGCGAGAAAACAGTGGCATTGTTTTGCCTGGCAGGCGGGAGAATTAAGCCGTTGCTGATATAAATTACCCATTTTAATTTTGCTGATATGACAAGCAAAAAGATCGCCTTCTGCATTCATAAAAATACTTTTTCTTCCTGCGGTACAGATATCCAGCTGCGCTGGCCACTGCTGTGTTTCAATCACATACAGCGGATCGAGTTCGCCGAAGGCGATGGTTTCCTCAACGGTATGCCGGGTATTGGCACACTCGTTGGCGTTAAACCAAAAATAATTCTGGTCAGGCAACCGCTGGCGTAGCCAACGAAACTGGTCGATATCTTTCATACTGGCGACAGCCCCCGCGCACCAGGTTATTCCGGCGGCAGAGAGCGCTAAACACTGCTGGAGAAAGCGCTCAGCGGTAATTTGTGAGGGATGAAAAGAACACCATAACCGAAGCTTTGAGATATCTCCGCCGCCAACACGAAATGATTCCAGCAATGACATTAACGAAAAAGAGGCGTTAGTTTGTATGCCGACCGCCTGAACATGAGGATAGCGGCTAATTTCTGCCAACGCCGCCATGTAATAACGCAAGCGTAGCGCCTCGCCATAAGGCGTAATCATCACATTCAACGGCGTACCTAAAAGAGGCAAATGGTCAACCATGCGCCATAGCGCGGCTTCGTCGCGTTTTTTATCGTTACGGGCGTGTTTATGGAACGGGCAATAGCCGCAATGATAATTACACGATTTAAGATAGCCGCGATAAAACAGCGTGTGAATATCGCGCAGGGCGGGGGCGCTCATCTCTGCCGATTCTCCCGTAGCATCACCTCAGGCGAAACGAACACAGGAGCAAGGCAATCGGATAATGCCATACCGGTCTCCGTTAGCCGGAGGCGACTGCCATTCTGATAACAGTAACCTTGCTGTATAAAGCGTTCCAGGTCGGGGAAATCCCTTAGCGCATCGCTGGCAAAATATTGCTGATAATCGCTAAGAGAAAGTCCCTGCCAGAAAAATAGATTTTTAATGATAAAGCGGCGTTTCATTTCATCAGGGGGGAGCAGATAACCGTGATTAATGACGGTTTTATCCGGGCTGTCGATAAACGCCTGAATGATTTTTCGTGATGTTTGCAGGTTCGACGACCACGGTGAACAGTAATGCAGATTGCCAAGATAACTTCTGCCGCCCGCGCCGAGCGCCAGTGAGTTTTCAAATCCGCAGCTTTCCGCCGCGGCGGATGGCGCTGGATTAAGGACGAAACGGCGCATGGACGTTTGGGTGTAGCCCGCGTTGCGTAAAAGATCGCGGGCTAAAACGTAGTAGCCATGCATATTTTCCTGGCGAGGCATATTATAAAGCGGATAAAGAAACAGCTCTTCCGGTTGATAAACGAGCGCCTGATGTAACGATTCCGTCAGGCTTGCGTGAGTCTGGCCGGGAATGCCGTAAATAATATCAATATTGAGTGATGGAAAATGACCTGCCTTTAGCCATTCCAGCGCCTGGTGCGCGCTGGCGGCATTGTGGCGGCGATGCAGCGTATGTAACTCGCCATCATGAAAACTTTGTACGCCAATACTGACGCGATTAACGGAAAAGGCGTTTAATAGCGCTACTTTTTCTGCTGTGGTATCCGTAGGGGAAGTTTCAATCGTTTTATAAATATTCCAGTCAACATTGAGCACATCAAAGGCGGAAAAAAATAACTTTTCTAATTGCGCAATATTTAATAGCAGAGGTGTGCCGCCGCCTACGGTAAAGCTTGCCCAGTGGACGGGCGCCAGCGCCATTTGTCGGCCCTGGGTAATAATCGCGTCGATATAGCTATCAATGAACGTATTATCTGCGCCTGTGCAGGTAAATAAATTACAGAACCCGCAGCGACTTTGACAAAACGGCATATGAACATACAGATGTGTGTCGTGCTCGTAAATGCGCTGTTTTACTTCGCTAAAACTGACGTTCTCCAGCTCCCGATAAGCCGTCTTATGCGGATAACTGTACATATACTGACGATAAATATCATTGTTATTCATATTAATGATTACCGCTCAGCAAGAAATGCATATAGGGAACGGTATTAACGATCGGATGATTAAAACTATGGAAATATTTCCCGTCTTCGCCATAGCAGGTACCGTGATCGGAGCAGACAATAACGAACGTTTCGCCGCCAGTTTGGCGGAAAATGTTCAGTAATCCGTCGATGCGGGCGTCGATATAGCGTAGCGCGGCGGCATGGGTCTCAACGGTATCGCCAGGGGCCGCGCCCTCCACGTAAAAATGGTTAGGGTAATGAATCGTGTCGATATTGATATACATCATGACCGGTTGGCTGCCAGCACGTTCGGCCATGATTTTCTGGATATAATGGATCTGGTTATCCATACTCTCTTTAACCGTACAGGCAAAGCGTGGATGCCAGTAACTCTCTTTAAACATCGACGGGAACACTTTTCCCATGCCGGAGCGGTTATTAAAGAAAGAGACGCCGCCAATACAGATGGTCTGGTAGCCTTTATTTTCCAGACTTTTTATCCATGTTGCGTCATCAAAGGCAAATGCATTTTTCGGCCCTTTACGACCAAGTCCGATATCTTTTGGGAAAAACAGCATGGTCTGATTAACGGTATCATCAATAGGTTTTGGCATAAAACCTGAAAACATGGCGTGATGCGAAGGCCAGGTAAAATTACCGGCCGCCTCGCATTTCGTCCATTGTCCATAATGATTAAGGTTTGGCGTATTTCCGGCGGTTTGTTCCTGAAGCGCAATATCGTAGCGTAACGAGTCCAGCACAATAAAAAGAATATGAGCGTTATTACTAATTAGCGTATTCATATCGAATTCGCCATCGCCTGTGTCAATCGACGCGTGTAGCGAGACGGGGACTTCATCCATTGAATTATACATTTTGCTTCCTCATGGCCCGGATTTGCGCCTGATAAATTAGATTATTCTGCTGTGCATCCTGATAAATCAAATCACCCTGGCCATTAATTTCAATAATATACGGCGTCAGGCTGGTAGTAAGTAAAACATCAATACCCGCTAAGCGAATGCCAGGAAAAAGCCGCATGGCATTTTGACAGAGCGTATCGATCTCAGTCGCTTTTGCGGCAGATAACTCCAGACTTTCGAAGCAGTAAGCCTGGTTTTGCAGATGTAAGTTAGTAATGGGCTGCGAGGAGGTTCTGACCACTCGCCAGATAATTTCGCCATCCAGGCAGACGATGCGTAAATCATAGGTTTTATGCTTTACGCTGGCTTTGGGCAGCCACTGTTCGACGAGGTTTTCCTGCTGAAGAACGCCATCAATAATGAGCTGGATATCTTCTTTCTGACGATACTGTTGGATTTTTTTGCTGTTAAATAGCTGTTGTCCTGATATGGCAATCGCGCTGTAAAGCACCTGCTTTATGCCATCAGGGTGGCGGCGCAAAGCGATAACGCCCGCCGCGCCAGAACCCAGCGAGGGCTTAATGAACACGCTGGCGACCCTTTTTTCCTCCATGATGGCGGTGAGCTGTGCAAAGCTTTTTACGTCTTCCGCTACCAACGGCGGCGTGGGGATGCCGTGTTCCAGTAAGCGCCGCTTGCAGCGTTTTTTATCCAACAGGTGAATGAGGCCCGCCGGATGGTTAAGCCAGGTGACGCCAGGACGCGCCGCCATATTCTGCAAAAAATGGATATAGTCCAGACCGATCGCGTTTATTTTGCGGATGTCAGTTTCACTGTGTACTGGCGGGTCGATTTTAACGATGCCAGAGGTCAGCGAAGCGTCCAGCGCTTGCGGATGAGTCAGCGCCGTGACGGATTCCCCAAGTGTGGCGGCAGCCTGCATAAAATAATGCGTGCGCTTGCTCTGATGGGGGCCAATGAGCGTAATCACAATAAATCCCTTTATCAGTGAGTAGGGGAATGTGCACATTCCCCAACACAATCACTCGGTGTACATCGCATTCATATAAATATCGCCATCGTAATCATCAGGCTCCAGAGCTTCTGAAAGATTCAGGTTTATCGGCAGTGTGGCTTTTAGCTTTTCCTGCATCTCCGGCGTCAAATAGTGGTGGTGGAGATCGAGTGTTTCCAGATGCGCAATTCGGTCTTTATGCTCCAGCAGCGCCTCTGCGCCGTTATCCGTTAAGGTACCGCATGAGAGTTCCAGCACGTTAAGCTGCGGCAGGATATTACTTTCCAGCACCCGGCGGGCGATATCATCCTGCTCTTCGCTGTTCATCAACCCCAGATGGGTGAGCTGAGGGAAAAGATCTTTCGATGCCAGCGCCATCACGTCATCCAGCGAACCGTCAAAACCGTATTCCTCTACGCCCAGGAAGAGCTTCAGCGTTTTTAATGCAGGGAGCTGCGCATTTTGTAGTTCGGCAAGCACATTAGAAGGGATGCCGCCGGAAATGATTTCCAGGTGCTCCAGTTTCTCATGATGTATAGCGCCCAGTCGCAGATCCGACGCGCCTTTAATAATCAGTTCTTTCAGATTGGGTAACGCCGCATAGAGCCTGGAATAGTCACCTTGTTTAATCCAGGAGATCTCGCAGTCTTCGCTCTCCATATCACCGATAAACAGTGATTCCAGGTGAGAAAAGCGGGGGGCGTTCTCCACAATCATATCAATAATAGGCTGGCAGGTTTCGTCTTCCCAACAATCACCCCAGTTACCAATGGTCAGTGAGCGAAGCTTTGGCAGATCTTCATCGGTTAAAATCAAATTAATGAGCTGTTCCTGGGTTAATTCATTGTCCCAATCAATATTAAATCGCTTATTCATTTGTTTCCCTTCTCTATAAGCATGAATACGGTAAAACGCTTTGTGAATATTATCATGGCGCTTAGGGGCGGGATATCGGGAGTCTGATTCAGGATGAATGAGCGGGCAGAACAACTACCCGCTGTGATGCTGATTCGTAAAATAGAGGCAATAATATCAGAAGAAATACTTCGCCCCGATACGAATCTGGTTTTGCTCTCTATGGTAGGGGCCCACGTTACGATCTAACCAGCGTAATTCAAAGTAGGGCAACCAGTGTTCATTGATACGATAACGGAAGGTATTAGTGATTTCCCAATGATGCTTCGTACCATTACTACTATTAAAATCATTAACGTTGTAAAAATAGTGTGGTTCAAAGGTATAAGAAAATTTATCGGTAATGATAAAATTCCAATAGTTACCGATTTCATAGCTGTCATTATTATCCAGTTCGCCATTCAAATCGGTTGAACTATAATTATTGTGATTATATCGGTTACGTACCGTAAGATTAAACCACGGGGTAAATTTATAGTTAACATCCAGATAGACGGCGCCGCCGGAACCAATGCTTTTGTCGTTTATTAACCCGCCAGGCTGGATGGTTAATTTATCTGTAGGTTTAAATAATGGATACCAGCCCTCAATCTCATTATAACCGTGCTTTAATTCATCATCACGCTGTAGCGTATAGGTATTGGTCAACATAATTCCGGCCCCCATATCGGAGTTATAGCCGACGCGCAGCATAAACTCCATTTGGTCAGACGCCAGGTTATAGGCCTCACGGTTTTCTACATAAGCGCCAGCAAAAACAGAGGTGGATATTACTGAAGTTAATATCACTAGAGTATTCAGAGATTTCATAATAAATCCATTTTTCAAATATAGGGAAGCCGCCATCCATCGGGATGGATAAAGCGGCAAGCGTCGTTTAATTATTTACAGTAGAAATACTTTGTTTATTATTAGTCGCGACAATTTGATTACCTGTTTTCTTTCGTTGGGCAATTTCCTCGATAATAAAAGCGAAACGTTGTTCATTGAGCTTATAAAAAAAGCCCATCGTTAGTGCTGCGATAATGGCAAGACCGCAAGGCCATAAAAAAATGAGCTGACGCAAACCAAGCAACGTGGTGTCACTTTGAGCTATGTTGGGGATATAACCGATTTGCGTCAGCATAATACCTGGCAAAAAGCCAGCAAGCGCAGCGGAAATTTTGCGGGAAAAGGTATAACCCGTATACACCGAGCCTTCAGCGCGAATACCCGTTTTCCATTCACCGTAGTCAACCGTATCCGGAACCAGTGCCCAGTTCAGGCTGTTGACGAAAGCGGTACCGAAGAAGGCGATACAAGAGAAAATAACAAACAGGAATGACGTTCCGCCCCAGATAAAATTCAGGATATCGCCAACGGCCCACAATATCAGACCACCAAGATAAACCTGTTTTTTCCCGAAGCGTTTTACCACAGCAGGTACTAATAAAACACCAATCAGGATACAGCCCATGCTGAAAAAACCCATCCATGACAACAAATGAATATCGTTCAGCACGTATTGAGTGTAATAAACCTGAATGGCCAGCTTGATATTAAAGGCGGCCAGCGTGCACAAATTGGCAACGCAGAGCACCAGCAGCGGCGGATTACGAAAAATCGCGCAGAAGGACTTCAATATGCTGGGTTTATGCGTGTCAGGTACGGTTTCGATATACCGTTCTTTCACCCCGCTAAAGCACCACCACATGCTGAACAGCCCGCAGACCGAAAAAATGACTGCTGCAATCAGATAACCCAGCGAAGGGGAACGGGTAAACAGCGCCTGAATGGGCATAAAACCTACGGTACAAAGAAGAAGGCCAATGGTAGCGCCGCCTTGTCGCCATGCGGCGAGCTGGGCCCGCTCATGCGGATTTTTGGTAATAGCGGGTACCATCGCGCCGTATGAGCAGTTCATCAGGCTGTAGAACAGACCGAACAACATAAACAGCACCGTCGCGAAGGCTGTTTTAACGGGTAAAGTAAAGTGAGTGGCAAAGAATTGCGCAGTAGCAACCAGAGCCACCGGAAATGACGCATACAGAATAAAAGGCCGAAACTTTCCTTTTGCGCCAATATTACGTCGTGAATCCAGCAATACGCCGGTGAGCATATCGGTAAAAGCAGTGAAGAATTTCGCCACCAGAAAGATAATTCCACCGTAATATGCAGGCATCCCGAGTTCATCGGTATAAAACTTCAGTAGATACAGCGTACCGATACACAGCATCAGATTTGAGCCGAAATCGCCCACGCCATAGGCGCATTTTTCCCGCAGGCTCAACTTTAGCGTTAGCGGATCATGATTAGACATAATCGCCTCTCAAAACGCCCCGCAGGGCGTTATATTTTATTGTTGTTAAACCGTATGTTTCCGGGCCTCAATCTCTTCCACAATTCGCACGTACATCTTCTCGTTGAGGTTGTAGAAACAGCCCATCGCAATAATGGTGATGACCGCCAGCACGCAAGGATATATAAAGATCAACTGGCGTAGGCCTTCGACGGTGCCTGCCGATTGCACCACATTCGGGATATAACCGATTTGCGTCAGCATCCAGCCGGGGAAGAACCCTGCCAGCGCCTGGGAGACCTTACGGAAGAACGTGAAGCCGGTGTAAACCGTCCCTTCCGAGCGGACGCCGGTGCGCCATTCACCATATTCCACTGTGTCCGAGACTAGCGCCCAGTTCAGGCTGTTGACGAAGGCGGAACCGAAGAACGCCAGGCAGGAGAAGGCGACAAAACTGACCGAGCCGCCGCCAAAGAAGTAGTTGAGCAGATCGCCCGCCACCCATATTAACAGCCCGCCGATATAGACTTTCTTCTTGCCAAAACGCCTTACTGCGCCGGGCATCAAAAAGACGCCGATAAAAATACAGCCCATGCTAAAGAAGCCCATCCAGGAGAGGAGGATCGGGTCGTTAAGAACGTACTGGGTGTAATAAACCTGAATCGCCAGTTTGACGTTGAAGGCGCCGAGAGTACAAAGGTTGGCGATACACAGAATAAACAGCGGACGGTTACCGGCGATGGCGCGGAACGACTGCAATAATCCGGGCTTTTGCGCGTTATCGACAGGTTTCACTTCGACGTAGCGCTCTTTAACGCCGGCGTAGCACAGCCACATAAATAGCAGGCCAAACAATGAAAATAGCGTGGCGGCGAAAATATAGCTGAGTTGGGCATTGCCTTCGATCAGGTTCATGACCGGCACAAAGCCAACGGTACACAGCAGCAGGCCGAGAGTGGCGCCGCCCTGACGCCAGGCGGCAAGCGAGGCGCGTTCATCCGGGTTCTTGGTAATCGCGGGCACCATCGCGCCATACGAGCAGTTCATCATGCTGAAAACCAGCCCGTACAGCATAAACAGCATCGTTGCGACGACGGTTTTTCCCGTCACCTCAAACGGTGTGCCGACAAAGTTAGCAATCGCCAGTAGCGTTACCGGAAATGCCGCGTAAAGCACGAACGGGCGGAATTTGCCCTTCGGACCAATTTTACGCCGCGAGTCGAGCATAATGCCGGTACCCATATCGGTAAATGCGGTAAAAAATTTGGCGATCAGGAAAATGATCCCGCCGTAAGTCCCTGGTAAACCCAGCACATCGGTATAAAATTTGAGTAAATAGAGGGTCCCGATATCTAACAGGATATTGGAACCTAAATCCCCCAGTCCATAGGCAAGTTTTTCTTTAAACGGCAAGCGTAGGGTTGCCGGATTCGATGATGTTTGACTCATTATTCTTCTCCATCTGCCCGCAGGTTTCCCTGCGGGCGAGCCGTATTAGATATTCCGTAAAGAAGCAAAAAGTGAAGCCCACTCGCTCTTCGCGCGATAGAAGACCGGCGGTTTGCCAATGGGCGCATCCACGGTAATGTCACCGCCGTGGTGAGCTTCGCCGGTCCAGATATTCACCCAGTGATCTTCCGGCAGGTACAGCGTCCAGTCGCAACGCCCCTGCTCGTGAACCGGCGCGACCAGCAGATCCTGACCGAGCAGATATTGATATTTCAGGGTGTAGGTTGCGGCATCGTTCTCGTAGTGCAGGAATAGCGGACGCATGACCGGCAGACCGGTAGCCGCGTTTTGCGCCACCGCCTGCTTGAGATACGGTTTCAGCGTGGTAAAGACGGTGGTCATGCGGGCAAAGTGGGCAATAGTTTCCGCGTCGCCGTCAAACTGCCAGTTATCGCCGGGGCGGTTGCCTTCATGGGTGCGCATCATCGGCGTAAAGGCGCTGAAATCGCACCAGCGCAGCAGCAACTCTTTGCTGCGTTTCATGTCAAACAGGGTGGTGTAGCCGCCGATATCGCTGTGATGCAGACCATGGCCGGTCATCGCCAGCGACAATGCCGCAGGCACTACAGAGGCCAGACCATCATCAAGGCTCCAGTCAACGTTCTGGTCGCCTGCCCACATCATGGTGGAATATTTCTGACTGCCGGTGTAACCCGCACGCATAAAGAACAGGATCTCGCCGAGCTTGCCGGTCTCCTGTAGCGCTTCGTAGTTACATTTCGCCCACAGCGCAGGCCAGGCGTTATGCATGATCTCGGCGCTGACGCCGTTGTGCAGATACGTGTCGGTCGGCAGATATTCGCCGAAATCCGCCATCCAGCCGCTGCAGCCGAGCGCGATCATGTTCTTTTTGATGACGTCTTTGAACCAGTCGTAAGCTTCAGGATTGGTCAGATCGACCACGCCGCCATAGAATTCGCCAAACTCGACCAGATAGTCGCCGCCCGTGGCGTCTTTCGCCAGATAGCCGTGTTTCGCCGCCTCGGCGCAGAGGTCTTTATCACTGGCGACGTATGGGTTGATATAAGAGAGGAACTGTACGCCTTCTTCTTTCCACTGTTTGATCCGGCTATCCAGTTGCGGATAGTTGTCGCTATTCCACTTCCAGTTCCACATCACGCGCTTGCCAAAGGAGGTCATGCGGATACCGGACCAGTCCTGCGCCCAAATACCGTTCACTTTTACGCCTGCGTTGCGCATGGTATCCAGTTTTTGCTGACAAACTTCCGTACCGCCCTGAATGCCTAGCGTGACGCCGTCGTAAACCCAGTCCGGCAGCTCCGGCTGGCGACCTAACAGCGCAGTCAGTTTTTCCAGCAGGGCGATGTAGGTGTCGGCACACTCAAAACGCAGCGTAGTTTTATCTTCCCACAGCGCCAGTTCGTGATACTCCGGCGCGCTGAAGTCGAAATTCATATAGCAGCTATTATCGACGTGGCAGTAATACTTCTGCGTGCTGACAAAGGTCGGTTGCGGGAAGAAGGTCCAGTAATAGTCGCCGCCGGCGTTCTCTTTACAGTCTGCCTGCCAGGTGACATAGCTGGTTTTATTACGGCCAACGCCCTGTTCGCTGGTCCACAGCGGGAACGGCTTGCCGCGCAAATCGAAATAAGAGAACTGTTCGCCGCAGCCGTAGATATGGTCGTCTGGATTAGCTGCGAGGCGTAACCAGATACGGTTATGGTGCAGGTCGTCGTTTTGCAGATCCAGCTGCAGGCGTCCCGCCTCATCGGTGGAGATGCGAAGGGTGGCGCTAATTGTTGCGCCACGGCTGAATTGTACCAGCCAGCCGTCAGGTAGCTCGCTGACGGTGGCCTCCGTTAATGCAATCTTTTCGTTAAGTTTGTCTTTGATGCTAAAGTTGCCGCGAAACATGTCAATGTCGGCAACGCCCGCGCCAATCCACAGACAGGGATTTTCGGCGCTGTGGCGTAAAATCAGGCGCTGTTGCCAGCTAAGCGCAAAACCATCCTGTGATGTTGTCAGTTCAAAATCGGTTGACCGTTGTGGTAGAGAATTCATTGTAATCTCCGTGAATGTAGGGTAATTCGGTAATCCATTTGGGCTAGTCGCAGCCGATGGAAAAATGCAGTTGATGGATCGCTTTTGGGGCAAGATGAATCAGTGCGATCCCGGAATTAAATGCATCGGGCGGGCAGCTCATAGGCTCTACCGCGAGACCTTTTCGGCTGAGTTTTTCGCCGGTATAGATCTGTAGCCAGGGCTGGGTGCTGCGTAAAAATGTAGACATGTTCTGCGTTGGGCTGGTAAGTCTGACCTCCCACTCCGCCGGGGCAGTCGCGGTCTTAACCGCATGATCAAGGCGCGTTTCGCCGAGCAGGCATGATGCGGAAAAATCTCTGCCTGCGGGCAATTCTTCGCTTGCCGGCAGTGTTAATACACAGCTATCGATGCTTTGCAGGTTACAAGTCAAATAAGGATGTGCGCCCGCGCCATAAGGGGCTGATTCATCGCCAATGTTTTGCGTACGAATCAATACGTGCAGCCCACTGGCGGCATCTAACCGATAAATCACTTCCGATATCAACGCAAAGGGATAGCCGTAAGAGGGCGGCAGAAAAATCGTTAGCGACGCTTCCGTCGCCGACTGATAATTAATCTGCCAGTCTCGCCAGGCTAACAGACCGTGAATGGCGGTCTGCGAAACCGGGTCGTTAACGGCAAGCTGGAAAACTTTGCCGTTATAGGAGTAGCAGCCATTTGTCACGCGATTTGGCCAGGGAATCAATACCTTCCCCAGATGCGCCATGGGTATTTCTTCCGGTTTATGCGGGATGACCACATGACGTCCATGATGAGTCAGTTCCGCCAGACCTGCGCCAACCGTGACGATTTTCGCCTGGTAATGGCCCGCATTAAGCTGAATAGTTTTTCCACCGCTATGCATGGCTGCCATCCTCATGACCTATTTCGCGTTGATATCCAGGAGACCCGCCGCGACCGCCGGAGCCAGGCCCGGCGCCAGTGGCAGACGAGGAATGACCAGACAGTGCAGCAGATGGTAAATATCTTGCTTGCCGTCCCACACTTTGGTGGTCACTTTGTTATCGGCGTCCAGCTCTTGCCACCAGGAACCATTTTCATAGTCCATCAGGTACTTAATGCAGTAGTCCCACCATTTCTGATACCACTCTTCATACTGGCTATCGCCCGTCAGGGTGTAGAGGGCGTAGGCTGTCCCCATCGCTTCCACAATCGGCCAGCGCACGCGTTCACGTACGATAGGTTTACCGTCCCAGTCGACTGAGTAGACAAAGCCGTCTGCGCCATCTGGCGCCCAGGCGTCGCGGATAGTGGCATGGAACAGACCTTTCGCATCCTCCAGCAGCCAGGCGGGCGGCGTTTCGAAGCGGGCCTCCAGCGCAGCATGGAGATGGAGCATCAGACGGCCCCACTCAATCCAGTGACCTGGCGTACCGCCGTAGGCGCGGAAACGGTGGGCAGGATTATCTTTGTTGTAGTCGCGGATAGGGTTCCACTGTGAATCGAAGTGCTCATTGACGCGGTAATCACCGTTGCGTGCCACATCATGAATAATTACCGACGCGATACGCAGCGCGCGATCCAGCCATTTTTTGTCATGGGTAACGTCATAAACAATCAGGAACGCTTCGACGGCGTGCATATTGGCGTTGCCGCCACGGTAGTCTTCGGTTTTGCTAAAGGCTTCGTCCCAGGACTCCAGGCACATCTGCTCTTCTTCACTCCAGAAGTATTTCTCAATCACTTCTATGGTGTAATCCAGCAATTTCCTGGCTTCAGGATGCCCGGTCGTGACGGCGCTGGCCGCGCCCAGCAAGGCGAAGAAGTGTTGATAACCCTGTTTAGAGGCATCCACCACGCCCTGATCGTTAACGCAGGCATACCAGCCGCCGTATTTTTTATCGCGCAGCGCGCCGTTCATGGCTTTGATGCCATGATCGACCAGATCATAAGCGCCCGGTCGGCCCATCGACGCCGCCACGGAATAAACGTGCAACATACGCGCCGTGATCCAAAGATGGGTGCCCATCTCTTCTTTAATTTGCCCTTTATTTCCCAGCCAGCCGAAGCCTGTCGGCACCACGGCGTTTTTACCGAAATTAAAGATGCGGTCGGTTTCCTGCTCCAGCCAGCGGTTGTGGCTCAACGTGTTAAACCATTTCATTCTTTCATCCTCGTATTAACGACGTTTCGCCATCATTTCATCGACGATCTCGCCCAGACGTTGCAACTTAGGCGCAGAAACATCACGTAGCATCAGCTCGGTATCCGGTAAACCAATCACTGATGACCAGACCGCGCGTCCCGCCAGGAACCCGGATGCGCCAGCTTCCATGGCGACCCTGACCGCGCGAGGGAACAGTTTTTCGTCCACACCGGAAGAGAGGATGACCCACGGCATATTGATATGCCCATTCAGGCGTTGTGAGGCGGTAAGAAGATCGGAGCGCGCGCCTTTGCCGTAGAGCGGCATTTCAACTTTGTAAAGATCGGCGCCGCTGTCGCCCAGCTCTTTGGCCGCATCGATAATCGCCTGCTCGCGATCGAACTTGTCGCCGCAGCGCGGCGGACGTACAACCGGTTCGATAATGCTCAGCAAACCATTGGAGTGGCATAATTCGTTGAATTCCTTGACCATATCCAGACGCTGCTGCGCGTCTTCGTCGCTGCGCCACAGCACCAACAGTTTTAAGGCTTTCGCGCCATCCCGTTTTACCGCCTGCGCATTAATTTTTTTATCAATGACCACGTTATCAACGGGAATACCGTTGCCCGGGATGAAATCATCCGCCGCGACGATCATGGCGCAGCTTTTAGCGACCGCGTTTTGTTCTACGGCCTGGCGATAACAGAACTGCTGATCCAGCAGAACGGCAGAGGCATACGGGGAAAGAATTTTCGCCGCATTCACTTTGAAATCCGTCAGCACGCTATCGGCAACGGGTGTTTTCGCACCAGCAGCAGCAAACATTAAACGCATCGCCTCGCGCTGATCGACAGCCAGCATGGCAAACCCGCCGGATGCTCGCGTAATGTCTTTGATGGTGTAGTTGTTCATTCAATTTTCCTTTATACAGTCGTTACTTTTTTACGTTGGCGGTCAGCCCGGCGCTGATGCGCACCTGTTCCAGGATGGCGCTCCAGTCTTCCCGACCGCGGCCTGCGGCCCGCGCCAGGTTATAAACTTCACGGGAGGCGGCGCCGAGCGGCATCGGTACGTGCAGTTGATTGGCGACATCCAACGCGATGCCAAGATCTTTGTGCGCCAGATCGATCATGAAGGCGGGAGACAGATCTCCTTTCATCACTTTATTCGGCCAGGTGGTGGTGAAATGCCCTTTGCCTGCGGCAGTGCCGCTCATCACTTTTAAAGCCACGTCGAAGGAAAGCCCCAGCGCTTCACACAGCACGGCGGCTTCGGCGGAGAGCGCATTTAGCGCAATACTCATGTAGTTGTTGATCAGTTTTACGCGAATACCCATTCCCGGGCCGCCGGTGTTGACCAGCTCATTACCCATCGCCATCAGAACAGGGGTAGCACGCTCTACTTGCTCCGCCGTACCGCCTGCCAGCAGCAACAATGTGCCGGTAATCGCGTTGTCGGATGTCCGGCCTACCGGCACATCCATCATGCTGAACCCTTTGCTCTGCATGTCGGCAATCAGCTTATCGGTTTGCAACGGATGAATAGTGGACATATCAATGACCAGCGCTTCACGGGAAAGAGTTTCACAAACGCCTTGCTCGCCAAACAAAACGGAACGAACCAGATCGCCGTTCGGGAGCATGGTGATAACAAATTCAGCGCCGATGGTTGCCTGAGCCGGGCTGCTTGCAGGTTGCGCGCCTTTGTCTACCAGACGCTGTACGGCGTCGGGATTAACATCGAAGACGCTGAGTTGATGGCCCTGCTTTAGCAGATTGCTCGCCATAGGGGAGCCCATCTGTCCCAACCCGATAAATGCTATAACTGCCATATCGTTCTCCTGAACACGGTGGTGTCATTTTTTTGTCATTAATGAGCCTTTTTCTGTCTGTTTGTGATCGTATTTGTAATTTATAGTCAAAAAATTGACAGCCGTCACTTTTTAAACATTTCGTGAAATTAAAATGAGCACATCGAAAATGCTTGAGGAATGACCATGGTTCGTATTGCTTGTGTAGGTATTACCGTGATGGATCGCATCTATTACGTGGAAGGATTACCGACAGAAGGGGGTAAATATGTGGCGAAGCGCTATACGGAAGTGGGCGGCGGGCCTGCGGCGACCGCTGCCGTGGCTGCGGCGAAATTGGGCGCGCAGGTGGACTTTATTGGCCGTGTGGGCGATGACGACACCGGAAACAGCCTGCTGGCGGAACTGGAATCCCTGGGGGTAAATACCCGCTATACCCGCCGCTACACGCAGGCCATGTCGTCGCAGTCAGCGATTATGGTGGATGCCAAAGGAGAGCGGATTATCGTTAATTATCCCAGCCCGGATTTATTACCTGACGCCGACTGGCTTAACGACATCGATTTTTCGCAGTGGGATGTGGTGTTGGCGGATGTGCGCTGGCATGACGGCGCAAAACAGGCGTTTACGCTGGCGCGTCAGGCTGGCGTCATGACTGTTCTTGATGGCGATATTACGCCGCAGGATATTAGCGAGCTGGTGGCATTAAGCGACCACGCCGCCTTCTCCGAGCCAGGGCTGGCACGCCTGACGGGGATGAGCGAAGCCATTGATGCGCTAAAAAAAGCACAAATGCTCACAAATGGACATGTCTATGTCACGCGAGGCAGTGAAGGCTGCAACTGGTTGGAAAAAGCGGCGGTACGCCACCAACCGGGTTTTACCGTGGAGGTGGTGGATACTACCGGCGCGGGCGATGTTTTTCATGGCGCACTGGCATTTGGCCTGGCAAGCGGATACGCCATCGAAGAGGCTGTCAGATTCGCCAGCGGCGTTGCCGCGCTGAAGTGTACTCGCCCAGGTGGCCGGGCGGGTATCCCTGATTGTGAGCAAACCCGATCTTTCTTGTCACTTTTTGTATAATATGAGCAGTAGGAAGCTTTTAGAGGAATGCTCATGAGTCTTACCGAACTGACCGGTAATCCGCGACACGATCGGCTGTTAATGCTTATTGATGAGCGCGGCTATATGAATATCGATGAGTTAGCCAGTTTGTTGGAGGTCTCTACCCAGACGGTTCGCCGCGATATTCGTAAATTAAGCGAGCAGGGGCTGATTACGCGTCATCACGGCGGCGCTGGCAGAGCGTCCAGTGTGGTCAATACCGCCTTTGAGCAGCGAGAGGTCTCCTGGACGCAAGAGAAAAAAGCCATTGCGGAAGCCGTGGCTGACTATATTCCGGATGGCTCCACGATATTTATCACGATTGGAACGACGGTTGAGCAGGTGGCGCGCGCGCTGCTCAACCATAATCATCTGCGCATTATCACCAATAGCCTGCGCGTCGCGCACATTCTTTATAATAACCCTCGCTTTGAAGTGATGGTGCCTGGCGGCACGCTGCGCCCGCATAATAGCGGCATTATCGGGCCATCCGCGGCGGCGTTTGTTGCGGGGTTCCGGGCGGACTACCTCGTCACCAGCGTAGGCGCGATAGAGAGCGATGGCGCGTTACTGGAGTTTGATGTCAACGAAGCCAGCGTAGTGAAAACCATGATGGCCCACTCGCGACATATTCTGCTGGCCGCCGATCATACGAAATACCATGCTTCTGCGGCGGTTGAGATCGGCAATGTGTCACAGATTACCGCTCTGTTTACGGACGAGTATCCCGGTCCGGCATTACAGAATTTACTTCAATCCCAGCAAATCGAAGTGGTTCAGGTGAGTCCTTCGCTGGACGACGCTGTTTCAGCGTGACAAGCGCCCTTGCGCCGGAGGGTCGCGTCAGCGCTTTATCCGGCCAATAAAACGGCGCTGTGATGCAGGCGATATTGGGCATCGTCTGCGTTTCTATTGTCTTTTTGTTAATTGATTTATAAAGGGATACATAGTCAAACTTCTCCTTTCCCGCTACAGTTATTCATCCCCGGTTAGCAAGGAGAATGACATGCTCTACATCTTTGATTTAGGTAATGTGATTGTCGACATCGACTTTAACCGCGTATTAGGTGTGTGGAGCGACCTGAGTCGAGTACCGCTGGCTTCGCTGAAGCAAAAATTTACGATGGGCGAGACTTTTCACCAACATGAACGCGGTGAGATAACGGACGAAGCGTTTGCTGAAGCTTTCTGTCATGAAATGGCGTTATCGCTCAGTTATGAACAATTTGCGCACGGCTGGCAGGCGGTATTTGTCGGATTACGGCCCGAAGTGATTGCTATCATGCATAAACTGCGCGAGCAGGGGCATCGCGTGGTGGTGTTATCCAATACTAACCGACTGCATACCCACTTCTGGCCGGAGGAATACCCGGAGGTGCGCGCTGCCGCCGACCATATCTATTTATCGCAGAATTTGGGAATGCGTAAGCCGGAAGCGCGTATTTATCAGCACGTCCTGCAGAAAGAAGGTTTTTCCGCTGCCGATGCGGTCTTTTTCGACGACAATGCCGATAATATAGAAGGGGCCAACCAGTTGGGGATCACCAGCATTCTGGTGAAGGATAAAGCCACCATCCCTGACTATTTCGCGAAGCTGTTATGCTAAAAACCGTTCACCAAAAAGCTGGACGCCATACGCGCCCTGTTCGGGCCTGGCTCAAGCTATTATGGCAGCGTATCGATGAGGATAATATGACGACTCTGGCGGGAAATCTCGCCTATGTCTCATTACTCTCCTTAGTACCGCTTATTGCCGTCGTTTTTGCCCTTTTCGCTGCTTTTCCGATGTTTTCTGATGTCAGCATTCAGTTACGCCATTTTATTTTTGCTAACTTTATGCCAGCCACCGGAGACGTGATTCAGCGCTATATTGAGCAGTTTGTCGCTAACTCCAACAAAATGACGGCGGTGGGCGCCTGTGGACTGATTGTGACGGCATTGCTGTTGATGTACGCCATTGATAGCGCCTTAAACACTATCTGGCGCAGCAAACGCACACGGCCAAAAGTGTACTCTTTTGCGGTGTACTGGATGATCCTCACGCTCGGCCCGCTTCTCGCCGGTGCCAGCCTGGCGATCAGCTCCTACCTGCTTTCTTTACGCTGGGCCAGCGATCTGAATACGGTCATCGACAATGTATTGCGCATCCTTCCGCTGCTGCTCTCGTGGATCTCATTCTGGTTACTTTACAGTATTGTCCCAACAACTCGCGTACCGAACCGTGACGCCCTTGTCGGCGCGTTTGTCGCAGCGTTGCTGTTCGAGGCCGGAAAGAAAGGTTTCGCGCTTTATATCACCATGTTCCCGTCATATCAGCTCATTTATGGCGTACTGGCAGTGATCCCTATCCTGTTTGTCTGGGTATACTGGACCTGGTGTATAGTCTTGCTTGGCGCAGAAATAACTGTCACTCTCGGGGAATACCGAAAACTCAAACAAGCCGCAGAACAAGAAGAAGCTGACCAACCATGATTGCATTAATTCAACGCGTAACCCGTGCCAGCGTCACCGTGGAGGACGAGGTGACGGGTGAAATCGGCCCAGGACTTTTGGTGTTATTGGGTGTCGAAAAAGAAGATGACGAACAAAAAGCGAATCGTCTGTGCGAGCGCGTGCTGGGATACCGTATCTTCAGCGATGCTGACGGCAAGATGAATCTGAATGTACAACAGGCTGGCGGCAGCGTGCTGGTGGTGTCGCAGTTTACGCTGGCGGCAGATACCGAGCGCGGTATGCGACCAAGCTTTTCCGGCGGGGCTGCGCCGGATCGCGCGCAGGCGCTTTATGAATATTTTGTCGAAGGCTGCCGCCAGCAGGCGATAAACACGCAAACCGGACGCTTCGCTGCCGATATGCAGGTTGAGCTGGTTAATGACGGTCCCGTGACATTCTGGCTCCAGGTATGAGTCAGCTTCCGGCGTGGCCGCGGATAACAAGAGAGAGTACGGCTATGTATCACCTTCGAGTTCCGCAAACAGAAGAAGAATTAGAACGTTACTACCAGTTTCGCTGGGAGATGCTGCGTAAACCGCTGCACCAGCCGAAAGGGTCGGAACGGGATGGCTGGGATGCGTTGGCGCACCATCAAATGGTGGTGGACGAAGAAGGAAATTTAGTAGCAGTGGGCCGCCTGTATATCAATGCAGATAACGAGGCGTCTATCCGTTTTATGGCTGTACATCCCTCGGTACAGGATAAAGGGCTGGGGACATTAATGGCGATGACCCTGGAGTCTGTCGCCCGCCAGGAAGGCGTTAAGCGCGTCACCTGCAGTGCGCGCGAAGATGCGGTTGAGTTCTTTGCCAAACTCGGGTTTGTCAATCAGGGGGAGATTACTACGCCCACAACCACGCCAATCCGCCATTTTCTGATGATTAAACCGGTAGCATCGCTGGATGATATCCTGCATCGCGGCGACTGGTGCGGGCAGCTTCAGCAGGCCTGGTATGAGCACATTCCATTGAGTGAAAAGATGGGGGTGCGCATTCAGCAGTACACCGGGCAAAAATTTATCACCACGATGCCGGAAACCGGTAATCAAAATCCGCATCACACGGTGTTTGCCGGCAGCCTGTTCTCCCTGGCGACGCTGACCGGATGGGGACTTATCTGGCTGATGCTCCGTGAACGCCACCTGGGCGGGACGATTATTCTTGCTGACGCCCATATTCGCTACAGTAAACCCATTAGCGGAAAGCCAAACGCCGTGGCTGATTTGGGGTCGCTAAGCGGTGATTTGGACAGGCTGGCGCGGGGTAAAAAAGCGCGTGTCCAGTTGCAGGTTGAACTGTTGGGCGGCGAGACCGCCGGAGCAATTTTCGAAGGCATTTATATCGTACTACCTGCGAAACCGTTCGGCCCGTATGAAGAGGGCGGGAATGAGGAGGAGTAGCTGGACATATCCAACTACTCGATGAAGGCATCTGCTGGTAGTTTGAAGCGTTGTGTAAGCGCTTTAATATGATTAACCGTTAGTGCTCTGCGGCCATTTAAGATGTTGCTGACGTTCGATTTAGAACCAAGTTCGTTGGCAAGATCTGCTGCTTTGAGACCGTATTGATCCATGAGCGTTCGCAATACTGAAACGCCAGGGGGCGTTTTCTCCAGGTGTTGGTTGAGTGCTTTGAATTCCGGCGCATGTTTTTCGTATTCACTGATTCGGGCACAGAGCAATTCAAATAGTGGGTTTTCAAGATCGTCGTGGTCGACCAGAAACTCCACTAGCGCTAGTGCCCTGCGATACTCATTGTCATTTCGGTCTTCCCCCATCAGTGGGACGGTTTTTACCGCATCGCTGAAGGTATCAACGATCTTTTTTGCGCTGGTTGCATCCATCTGACGATGAGTTCTCATTCTTTATTACCCCGATAGTATGCGGTCAGTTTGTCATATTCGGCATGGGAAACGATATGTTTCACAAATATCTTATGTAACCTGAAATCTATGTAGGAAATGAGTCTCAGGCTGTTACCAGAAACATCAATCACCCACCATTTATCTCTGTACTTAAAATTATCCAGTGAAGGAATATACCGCTTCATCTCTTCAGGCTGAGTGAATGTTTTTTTCTCCAGAACATTCAGCAACTCAGTGAGAGCAAGCTCATGGTTTGGATACATGAGCATCGCTTCATTGAACGGTTTTCGGCTGATAACATGCACAATGTAGTTCCATTACAAAGTTTTCAACCTGAAAACAATTTAGCGCAACGTTATCCAGTTTTCAAGTTGAAAACAAAATTGAATTTTAGGTCATTTTGCCTGTTGATGGACTTACAACACGCCAGGCCACATCTCGCATGGCGCTTCGTGCCGCCTGGCTCACGCCTCCGAGCTGGAAAAAGCCATGGATAACACCGAGATAGCGCTGGCAAGTACACGCCACGCCCTGGTCGTTCAGACGGTGATATAGCGCTTCGCCTTCATCACGCAGTGGGTCGAACTCTGCGGTGAGGATATGCACCGGCGGTAAACCGGCAAAATCTTCACGCCATATCGGACTGGCTTCCGGGTGGCGGAGGTCGGTACCCTGGAGATACATTTCGAAACCCGATAACAGCGTATCGCGGGTGATGATGTAGTCTTGCCCGTTGCTGGCATAGCTGGGGAAACTGGCGGTAGCGTCAAGCATCGGGTAGATCAACAGCAGCTTCGCCGGAGACCAGTGGGCGGTGGATTTCAGGCGTAGCGCGCTGACCAATGCCAAATGCCCGCCTGCGCTATCGCCAGCAAGCGTGATACGTTCACGATCGATGCCTAACTGCTCCGCGTATTGATAGACGATATTGGCCCCGCGTTCAGCGTCGTCATGAGCCGCAGGAAAGGTGTGCTCTGGCGCAAGGCGATACTGAATGGCAATCACCTTACAGCCGCTTTTCCAGGCCAGTTGCCGTAGCTGGGGGTCATGAGTCAGAAAGCCGCCGCTAACAAAACAGCCGCCGTGATAGTAGAGGATACAGGGTAGAGAACCGGATGCGTTTGGCGGCGAAACGACGCGAAATGTCATCCCTTCCAGCACGATATCTTCCGAACTCACCCGAATTTCTTTCTCATCCGCCAGCGACGTGCTGGCAATATAACCCGCTCTCCGATCATCAATATTCTGCTCTCGTGAAGAAGGGCGGCCCGCAGCGATAAACCCGGCGACCAGTTCGGCAATTCCTTTTTCCAGTGGCATATAAGGCTCCTTAAGCTGTATGTATGTACAGTTTATAACCTGATTTGTTGGGGATGGAAAGTGGTGAAATGAGGGGATAATGATTCTGGATAGAGGTTCGCAAAAAATGAAATGCGGTTGGCGCTGGGTTTTTAATTTTTGTACTGTGAAATGATGATGCTATACGCCATTGACGTATAGATTATTTTCACTACTATAAGCCAATGGCGTATGGAATATGCAATTTATAGAAACGGAACTCTTTACTGAAGATGTTAAAAAACTGCTCGATGATGATGAATACCATAAGCTTCAGGTTTTTATGGCTCAGCATCCAGATTGTGGTGATGTCATTCAGGAAACGGGCGGCCTGAGAAAAATGCGCTGGGGAGCGCGAGGCAAAGGAAAGCGTAGTGGCGTGCGAATTATCTATTTTCACCGTAGTCAACGGTATGAGATTCGCTTGCTTCTGATTTATCAAAAAGGCATTAAAGATGATCTCACGCCGCAGGAAAAAGCGGTGCTTCGTATGCTGAATGAGAGGTGGTAGATGGATAAAGTGTTATTTGAGCGATTAACTCAAAGTATGTCTCAAATGAATGAAATCATTGAAGGGACCCGTGAACCTTCTCGTACCTTTCATATTGATGCAATGAAGATTAAAGAAATACGGCAGGCATCTGGGTTGTCGCAATCTAAGTTTGCAGAGCTGATTTCGGTCAACGTGGATACGCTGCGCAACTGGGAGCAAGGAAGACGTTCACCGACAGGGCCAGCCAAAGCGTTACTTCGCGCCATTGCCAACGACCCGAGAAACGTTATACAAGCATTGCGTTATTGAGCAATGATCCGGCTAACGTAGATTGCTAGCCGGTATACCAGAGAACTTATTCCCCTTCCCCCGGGAACAGGAACGGGTTGATGGAACTGCGGGCGAACCCTTCCTGCTCCATGCGCGCGTCCAGCACCAGCGAGGCGAGGTCGTCGGCCACTGCTTCTACTTTCGGGTCTTTTTCCTGATAGAGAATCTTCAGGTAAGTCCCGCAATCGCCGCAGCTTTCGGCTTTCACCGCAGCCTGCTCATTTTCCAGCGACCAGTAGTGTAAGTCGCGGCTCTGTTCGCAGTTACTGCATTTTACGCGCACGACATGCCATTCGGTTTCGCACAGGTTACAGTGCAGATAACGCAGCCCCTGCGTGGTGCCGATCTGCACCATGCTGGAGACCGGCATCGAACCGCACACCGGGCAATACTGGCGCGCTTCACCGTATTCCGCGCGGGCTTTGCCTGGAATCAAGCTGGCCATTTGCGCCCAGTAAAGGGAGAGCGCGGCCCAGATAAACGGGGCTTTATCGCTGCTGACGGAGGCAAAATCCGAGGCAAACAGCGCGCTGGCCATCTGCTCCAGCTCCTGCTCTGAGGCTTTCTCCAGGTTCTCAATCACCGCCAGCGCGGGGCCGCTCATCTCGGGTTTTAGCTCGGCAATTAACGAATGCAGCAGTTTTTGCCAGTGCTTATCACGCGGCAGCACGTGGATATCCAGCGGCGGTTTGCCCTGGTCGTTCGCTTCTTTAATACGTGCGGTCAGATCCATCTCCAGCGGATGGTCGTACAGCACCACTTCCTGCGCGTGCGCGATAAGCGCGGCAAAGCGCAGGTAATCGCCCAGCGGGTTATTTTCAGCCAGCTCGCGCAGACGTTCGGCGCGGCGGTTGTAGACGTTTTTGAGTCGGGGGAACAATAACGGCGGAATCATATCCGCCGTACGTTTCTCGCTCGACCCCAGCTCATCTTGCGGGATTATGCGAATACTCATTCAGTTTCTTTTTCCGTTGTCTTGCGGACTTCTCGGTACCAGCGCGGGTGATGTTTCTTCGCCCACGACCGGGTTACCCAGCCTTCCACCATCGCGGTAATGGTGCCTTTCACCCAAAGGGCGGCGTAGATATGCACCATGATAACCACAATTAACGCTACTGCGGCAAAAGAATGCAACATTAACGCGAATCGGATCACCGGGATTGAGAAAGCAGGCGCAAAATACGGACGCCAGATGATCACTCCGCTCACCAGTAACAGCACCAAGAAGATAATCGCCGCCCAGAATACGCATTTCTGACCGAAGTTATAACGCCCGGTGTCACCCACTTCCTCGTTGACGACGATCTTACGAATATTCTTCGCCCAAAAGATATCATCCCGATTGATTAGATTGTGGTGCCAATAACGGAAAAACATGATGATGAACGAGGCAAACATAACCACGCCCACAAACGGGTGCAGAATTCGCGCCAGTTGTGGGGTGCCCAGGATATGCATCAACCAGTTGAAGGATGGGAATAAAAAGCCCAGCCCGCTCACCGCCGCCAGCACGAAGCAGAAGGCGACGATCCAGTGGTTGATGCGTTCCGGCGCCGTATAGCGCACGATGGTGTCACGTCGTTTCATTTGCGCACCTCGTCTTTCTCTTCATGCAGGTTGTCATCTTCCTCTTCCGCGCGGTTCGGGCCGACGCCGACATAGTGGAAGACGCTGGCGGCAAAGGTCGCGGCAAAACCGAACGCGGCGAGCGGTTTCCAGACGCCTTTCCAGAACTTAACGGTTTCGCTGATTTCCGGGTTTTCCGGCAGACCGTGATACAGATTCGGCTTGTCGGCATGATGCAGCACGTACATGACATGCGTACCGCCTACGCCCGCCGGATCGTACAGACCCGCGTTGTCATAACCACGGGTTTTGAGTTCCGCCACCCGCTCGCCCGCCAGCGTTTTCATATCCTCTTTCGAGCCAAAATGAATGGCGCCGGTTGGACAGGTCTTCACGCAGGCCGGTTCTTGCCCCACGGTCACGCGGTCGACGCACAGCGTACATTTATAGACGCGGTTGTCTTCCGGGTTGAGGCGCGGGACGTTGAACGGGCAGCCAGCGATACAGTAGCCGCAGCCGATACACTGCTCGGACTGGAAGTCGACAATACCGTTAGCGTACTGAATGATCGCCCCTTCCGCCGGACAGGCCTTCAGGCAGCCGGGATCGGCGCAGTGCATACAGCCATCCTTACGGATCAGCCACTCCAGTTTGTCGTTCTGTTCCACTTCCGAGAAGCGCATCACCGTCCAGGATTTCGCAGTTAAGTCCGCCGGGTTGTCATACACCCCGACGTTATTGCCCACTTCATCACGGATGTCGTTCCACTCGGAGCACGCCACCTGACACGCTTTACAGCCGATACAGGTGGTGACGTCGATGAGTTTCGCCACCTCTTCCTGGTGGTCCCGCGCCTGGGGCGCGGGGGTGAAACCGTTAGTGGCGGAACGACGAATGATGTCTTGCGATTGATAAGCCATAGGTCGTCTCCGTTACACCTTTTCCACGTTCACAAGGAAGGATTTAAACTCCGGCGTTTGCGTGTTCGCATCACCGACGAAAGGCGTTAACGTATTGGCGATAAAGCCTTTTTTCGCCACGCCTTCGTAGCCCCAGTGAATAGGAATACCGATGGTATCGATATCCTTGCCGTCCGCTTTCAGCGTGCGAATACGCTTGGTCACCACCGCTTTGGCTTTGATATAGCCGCGGTTCGAGGAGACCTTCACGGTATCGCCATGCGCGATACCGAGCTTATTCGCCAGCTTCTCGCCAATTTCCACAAACTGTTCCGGCTGGGCGATAGCGTTAAGCAACGCGTGCTTGGTCCAGTAGTGGAAGTGCTCGGTCAGACGGTAAGTAGTTCCGACATACGGGAACTTATCCGCTTTACCCAGCGCGTCGGCATCGTCTTTAAAGATACGGGCGGCAGGGTTAGAGATAACGTTCGGGTGCAGCGGGTTAGTGCCCAGCGGCGTTTCAAACGGCTCGTAGTGTTCCGGGAACGGCCCTTCCGCCATCTTATCGATAGCAAACAGGCGACCCATCCCTTCCGGCTGCATGATAAACGGTCCGACGTCGCTGCCGGGCGCGGCGGCGCTGTAGTCCGGAATATCCCATCCGGCCCATTTTCCGCCTTCCCATTTCAGTAGCTGACGTTTCGGGTCCCAGGGATTACCCTGCGGATCGGCGGAGGCGCGGTTATAGAGGATGCGGCGGTTAAGCGGCCATGCCCATGCCCAGCCCAGCGTGTTGCCGAGACCAGACGGGTCGGCGTTATCACGACGCGCCATCATGTTGCCTTCCGGCGTCCAGCTACCGGCGAAAATCCAGCAGCCGCTGGACGTCGTACCGTCATCGCGCAGTTGCGCGAACGAACTGAGCTGTTGACCTTTCTTCACCACCACCGCGCCGGTTGCCGGATCGATAAGATCGGCCAGCGCTTTACCGTTACTTTCCATCGCCACTTCTTCAGAGGCGGGTTCGTATGGTTTGGTGTAGTTCCAGGTCATATTCAGCACCTGTTCCGGGTTGGCGCCGCCCTGTTCAGAGTACATCTTACGCAGGCGTAAGAAGATACCGGCGAGGATTTCGCCGTCGGTCATGGCAATTCCCGGGGCGTCCGCGCCCTTCCAGTGCCACTGTAACCAGCGACCGGAGTTAACGATGGAACCATTTTCCTCGGCAAAACAGGTGGAAGGCAGACGGAACACTTCGGTCTGGATTTTTGCGGGATCAACGTCGTTCGACTCACCGTGGTTTTGCCAGAAGGTGGACGTTTCTGTGTTGAGAGGATCGATAGTCACCAGGTACTTCAGTTTGGAAAGCGATGCGACCACTTTGTTTTTGTTCGGGAATGAGGCCACCGGGTTAAAGCCCTGGCAGATATAGCCGTTGACCTTGCCCTGTTTCATCATCTCGAAGTACTGCAACACGTCGTAGCCTTTGTCCCACTTCGGTAGCCAGTCGAAGCCCCAGCTATTTTCCGCTGTCGCTTTATCACCAAAGAAGGCCTTCATCATTGAGACGAAGAATTTCGGATAGTTGCCCCAGTAGTTGACCTGATCCTTCAACAATGGCTTCGGCGTATTGGCAGCCAGATAGGTTTGCAAATCGGTCTGTTTTTCGCTCGGCAGCGTCAGGTAGCCCGGCAGACTTTGCGACAGCAGTCCTAAGTCGGTCAGTCCCTGAATATTGGAGTGACCGCGCAGGGCGTTAACGCCGCCGCCGGCCATCCCCATGTTACCGAGCAGAAGCTGGATCATTGCCATAGTACGGATGTTCTGCGCGCCGATGGAATGCTGCGTCCAGCCCAGCGCGTACAGGAACGACGCGGTTTTATCTTTTGCGCTGGTTTCTGCAATGTACTCGCACACTTTCAGGAAGTCCGCTTTCGGCGTACCGCAGATATTTTCTACCACGTCCGGCGTATAGCGCGAGACATGCTGTTTCAACAGATTCCAGACACAGCGCGGGTGTTGCAGTGTCGTATCGCGTTTGGCAAAACCGTTTTCGTCCAGCTCATAGTGCCAACTGGTTTTATCGTACTGCCGCTTGTCGGCGTCATAGCCGGTGAACAGACCATCATCGAAGCCAAAATCTTCACGCACGATCAGGCTGGCATTGGTATAGGCCTCGGTGTATTCACGGTTGTATTTTTCGTTGGTCAGCAGATACAGCATCACGCCTGACAAGAAGGCAATGTCAGTACCAGAGCGTATTGGCGCATAGAAATCGGCCACCGACGCGGTACGCGTAAAGCGCGGATCGATCACAATCAGCTTCGCGCCGTTGTGAATTTTGGCTTCCATCGCCCAGCGGAACCCGACCGGGTGAGCTTCTGCGGCGTTACCGCCCATCACCACGACGAGGTTGGCGTTCTTGATGTCGACCCAGTGGTTGGTCATCGCACCGCGACCAAATGTTGGAGCAAGACTTGCTACCGTTGGTCCGTGTCAGACACGCGCCTGGTTGTCGACCGCGAGCATACCCAGCGCGCGGGAGAATTTTTGCGTTAAATAACCCGTCTCGTTACTGGATGCGGAAGCGCACAGCATCCCGGTGGTGAGCCAGCGGTTAACGGTAACGCCTTCGGCGTTCTGCGCCTGATAGTTGGCGTCGCGATCTTCCTTCATCAGTTTAGCGATGCGGTCAAACGCTTCTTCCCAACTGATTTGTTGCCACTTATCTGAACCCGGCGCGCGGTATTGCGGGAATTTCAGGCGGCTTTCAGAGTGGATAAAGTCCACCAGACCGGCCCCTTTTGGGCACAGCGCGCCACGGCTTACTGGATGATCCGGGTCCCCTTCGATATGGAAAATAGATGCTTTGGCGTTTTTCGCACCGTCGCCGAGGCTGTACATCAACAGCCCGCAGCCAACGGAACAGTAGGTGCAGGTGTTACGGGTTTCGCGGGTGCGCAGCAGTTTATATTGCCGTGTTTCCGCTAGCGCTACGCCGGGCGCGAAGCCCAGTGCCGCCGCCGTGGTGCCTGCCATACCGCCAGCGCAGATCTTAAAGAACTGCCTTCTGCTGACCTGCATGGTTTGCTCCTTGTTTCGACATTGTCACTTCTCTTTCACATTTCTCTATCCGAAACGCTCAGGGAGTGGTTGTTATTTTTCTTTGCGGACGGGCCCGCAAAGGTTCAGAATTGGATAAATTTTCCTCCATCCGGGAGGAGTTGTAACAGAATACCATAATGTTGGTGTGTGTGTTCTTATATGGTTAAAAGAAAGTGAACAATATACTGTCTGAAGAAGTCCTAAATGTGACTGATTTCACAACCTCACGCCAGTTGACTCTCTGGAAACGCGAGGATTTGCAGTCCTCCCAACTTGATGATGTTGCCGAGGAAGTGCCAGTGGCACTGGTGTATAACGGCATTTCGCATGTCGTTATGATGGCCTCTCCGAAAGATCTGACGCATTTCGCAATGGGGTTTTCTCTGTCGGAAGGGATCATTGACAGCCCGCGTGAAATCTATGGCATGGACGTTGTGCCGTCCTGTAACGGACTTGAAGTGCAGATTGATCTTTCCAGCCGTCGATTTATGGGGCTGAAAGCGCGTCGTCGCGCGCTGGCCGGACGCACCGGTTGCGGCGTGTGTGGCGTGGAACAGCTCAATGACATTGGTAAGCCGGTGCAACCGCTGCCGTTTAGCCAAACGTTTAATCTCGGTAACCTTGATCGCGCGTTAAAACATCTGAATGATTTTCAACCGACGGGTAAGCTGACGGGTTGTACGCACGCTGCGGCGTGGGTCATGCCGTCGGGTGAACTGGCGGGGGGCCATGAAGATGTCGGACGCCACGTTGCGCTGGATAAACTGCTCGGCCGCCGCGCTACGGAAGGTGAGGAATGGCGGCAAGGCGCGGCGCTGGTTTCCAGTCGTGCGAGTTACGAAATGGTGCAGAAGTCGGCGATGTGCGGTGTGGAAATTTTGTTTGCGGTTTCTGCTGCTACCACGCTCGCGGTTGACGTCGCTGAACGGTGTAATCTTACGCTGGTGGGGTTCTGTAAGCCGGGTCGGGCGACGATTTATACCCATCCGCAGCGGTTAATCGCAGACTAAAATAGTACCCTCTACATTTTCGTAAAATATATATTTTCTCAATTTTACAGCCTCTCTTGATAACGGAATCACGTATACACGTATAGTGGCGAGGCCATACAGGTTTTAATCGTTTTTATGCTGGACCGCAGCTTATTCCAGTCATTCACGAGGCGCTTGCTACCCGGTAATACTTCGAACGAAAAAAGCGCCCCTGGGGCGCTCTTTCGACAGTCGCTAACGACTTATTTGCTCAGTTCAGCGGTCATATGCACGCGATTTGCAGCGTGAAAAGCTTAGAACTCACGCTCAAGATGATAGCCATTATAGGTGTCGATGAGCTCGTTATAAGCTTTAACCACAGCCTCATAAGAACCATCTACCATATCGCCGCTGCCGCTATTGAGGTAGTCCTGCTCATGCGAGGTATACGCCACGTTATCGCGCACGCGCCGAATGCGTTTTTTCACCTTGCCCTGGAATTTTTCCAGCTCAGAAATAAAACCAGGGAAGCTACGATGTTTATCTATATCAACGTTGATCTTCTCGTTTAGCTTCTGAGTATGCTCTTCAAAATCAGCGAGCTGTTTGCTTACTGCCGCCACATCAAAAGAATCATCAGCTACAGCGTCATTAAGCGTCTCGGCTTCCTGCATCGTCAAAAGCGTATAGTACTTAATGGATTTACCTTCTTTCTTCTCAGTCGCCTTAATTTCATTAGCCGCATGCTGCCCACTCATAATGGTAATCTCGGCGATATATTTCTTCGCAATGGGATCAAACTCATCGAACTGTTTTATAAACGTTTTATGGAACGCTTTAGCGCCAGCAAAGGCATCATCCTTGAAGTTATCTTGATCATAGTATTTATTCATACTATTGATTGTTTCAGCTAGTGGCCCAGCTGCATTAATAAATGCCAGAGCAGCACTATCCAGAGAGGCAAACGCCGGCTTTAATTCAGCCGCCGCCTTGATGTCTTTCCGGCAGTCCTGGATAAATGCAGGATACACAGGAACCAGCGGAGAGGGATCGTCTTCCTTACCGGTAGGGCCGGTGCGGAAATCGTCGAATGTGTTAGCATAACGATTTACAGCACGGTAAATATCTGCCTGGAGATTATTATAACAATCAATGTAAACATTCAGCTTTTGGTTAAGAACATCGTTCGCATCTGCGCTTTCCGCTGATGTGGATTGTGTATTGCTCGCTGATGAATCCGCACTCTGAGCTACAGGTTGTTCGTCCGCTTTTTTTTCATCACAAGCGCTTAGCCCGGCAGTCATCAGCATAGCGATAATAATTGATGATAACAAATCCTTTTTCATTAGAATAACCTATAAATAATATCATTGAAATTTACAGATTCATTTTAATGAAAAAAACAGGTATGTGATTTATTCAACACAAAAAATACTTAATCCATATTTCATTATAATTAACATTATCAATATCAATGTGTTCGTTAAAATAAGAGAACCCCAACGTAAATATACAAAAGGCAATTAAATGAAAAGGAATTTATTATCCTCAGCGATAATCATTGCGCTAATGACCCTGGGCACAACAGGATGTGATGACAATAATGTTAAAACCGAGGCGACGCCGGCCGCCAGCAGTCAGCCTGCGACGCCAGCGCCTTCTCAGACGCCGGAAACGCAATCTGGCGAAAGTCCAGCGCAGCCCCCAGCAGCGAAGCCAGAAACGGCAACTCAGCCCCCGGCGGCGAAGCCAGAAACGCCAGCTCAGCCGGAGGTTGACGCTGAAGAAGTTTATAGTGAAAAAATGGATGTCTATATCGATTGTTTTAATAAACTTCAATTGCCCGTTCAGCACAGTCTGGCGCGTTACGCGGATTGGGTGAAAGACTTTAAAAAAGGTCCGACAGGGAAAGAGAGCCTGGTTTATGGCATTTATGGTATTACGGAGTCTTACATAACGAATTGCCAGAAAGAGATGAAACAGGTGGCCGCCTTAACGCCATTACTTGAGCCTATTGATGGCGTTGCCGTTAGCTATATTGATAGCGCCGCCGCGCTGGGTAATACCATTAACGAAATGGAAAAATATTATACCCAGGAAAACTATAAAGATGATGCCTTTGCTAAAGGTAAGGCGCTGCATCAGACATTACTGAAGAATATCGAGGATTTTAAACCCGTCTCGGAAAAATATCATGAGGCTATTCAGGAGATAAATGACAGGCGGCAATTGACACAGTTGAAGAGAATAGAAGAAGCGGAAGGCAAAACATTTAACTATTATTCTCTGGCTGTCATGATTTCGGCAAAGCAGATCAACAAGGTTATTTCTGCCGATACCTTTGATGCCGAAGCGATGATGAAAAAAGTCGCGGAACTGGAAACAATGATTGCGCAATTGAAAGAAGTGAATACTGATGGCCGTAATTCTTCTTTCATCAGCTCTGCGGCTGATTATCAGCTACAAGCTAAAAAATATATTCGTCGCATCAGAGACAATGTTGAGTATTCTGATTTTGAAAAGAAACGGGTGCAGGACCCTGCAACAGGATGGATGGTTGCGGATTCTTATCCGGCGTCGTTGAGAAGTTATAACGAGATGGTGGATGATTATAACCGCCTGCGTTGAGTGACGGCACATTAACTGCGCACAGGCTGGCGCAAGTGCCTATAAAATTACGCTATAACGCCAATAAAAAGCGCCGATCAGGCGCTTTTTTCGTTCATGTATTCTTCATCAGGCAATATCTGTAAAAATAGCTGACGTAAACATTAACTAAAGAGAGTTATTAGAAAAACCAGTAATCTGAAGCTATCACAAGATGTTGACGTCACGCTGGAAGGTACTGGTAGTGTCATTGAGGATCGGCATTTATATGGAAAGCATTTATCCCCCTGATGCGAAAGTTCTGGGCCACTTCAGCATAGGGCGGCCCAGCCTTCATCACTTATAGGGTGTCACGTCCAACTATTCTGTAAGACGTTAATTAATACCCGCCATTCGTAATAACGCGGTCACCACTGCAGCGGCGATAATCACCACAATAAGCGGCATTTTACGCCAGGCTAAAAATACGGCGAAGCCAACCCCAAGAACGCGCGCCATTCCGGCAAAATGTTCGCCTTCGTAAAAGGTGGTCGCCAGCGCGACGGAGAATAGCAGCACCGTTGCCGCATCCGAGAGCAGCGCCTGTGAACGCTCAGACAGCGCCAGACGGCTGCCAAGTTTCGCGCCGCCGAGGCGCATCAAATAGGTCCCCGCAGATAAAAGAGCAATACCGATAATAAATAGCGTCATATTGCCCATTATTTTTTCCTCGCCAGTAGGCCAAGCAGCGAAAGCAACACCGGCAATCCGGCAGCCACAAAGGGAACGGCGGCAAGCGACAGCGCGGCGCCGCTGCAACCACGAATCAATGTGGTGCGGTTTTTAAACGCCGGGATCACCAGCGCCAGTAAGATTGCCGGGAATACGGCATCCAGACCGATGGTTTCTGGGGCCGGGAGCAGTTTGCCGACACCTGCGCCAATCAGTGTGCCAATCGGCCAGAATAGGGCGACGCCCAGACCGCATAGCCAGTAGGCGGCTTTACGTTGTTCGGGTGTTTTTTGCGACAGGCCGAACACCACGCTCTCATCATTCATAATATGGCAGCCGAAAAAGCTGGCGGCGCGGGTGCCAACCAAATCGCGCACCGTTACGCCAAACGGCACGTGGCGCGCATTCACCAGCAGTCCTGCCGCCGCCGCCGCTAACGGATTGCCGCCGCTGGCAACAATGCCGATAAACATAAATTCGGACGCGCCCGCCAGCACAAAAATAGAGAGGACAAACGGCACCCACAGTGGGAAACCGTAGGCCATCGCCAGTGAGCCATAGGACATGCCGACGACGCCCACGGCCAGGCACACTAAAAATATCGCTTTTATCGTGTCTCCTTTGAGACAGGAAAAATAGTGTTTCATCTTCTTTAGTCATATCGAACGAATTTTCATTATAATGAACGGAACAGATTTGCTTTACAAGACGAACATTTCGTTCGTTATAGTGAACGTTGGATGCTTTATGACACAACCTATTAGCGTCATTGCCAGAAGTCTGGTACGCGAACGCCAGCGAACCGGACTGTCGCTGGCGGAGATTGCGCGGCGCGCAGGCATCGCTAAATCTACGCTTTCACAACTGGAAGCAGGGAACGGCAACCCCAGCCTGGAGACGTTATGGTCGCTATGCGTCGCGCTCGACATTCCCTTTGCCAGGCTGCTGGAGCCGCAGGTACAAAAAACGCAGGTGATTCGCCGCGGAGAAGGCACCAAAGTGGTGGCGGAGCAGGCGCATTATCAGGCGATATTACTGGCGGCGTGTCCGCCCGGCGCGCGGCGTGATATCTATCTGCTGTTGACGCAGCCGGGGGCCGACCGGATCTCTCATCCGCATCCGCCGGGGTCGGTGGAACATATTATTGTTACGCAGGGAAAAGCCCTCGTCGGCTTAACCGAGGCGCCGGAAGAGCTGGCGGAGGGCGATTACATTTGTTATCCCGGCGACCAGGCGCATATCTTTAAAGCGCTGGAACCGGATACTCAGGCTATCCTGGTAGCGGAGCAGAATTGAAATTGCCGGATGGCGGCGTAACCGCCTTATCCGGCCGACAAAAAATAAAACCGTAGGCCCGGTAAGCTTGCGCCACCGGGCACACGACTTACTGCAGATAGAACACCTCTTTTAGCTCTGCGCTGACCGGGCTGTTATCCGGATTCGCGGGCATAACGTCACGCATATGTTTCCACCAACGCTGGCAAACGTCGGTGCTGGCAACGGCGTTCCAGCGCTCCTCGGATTCAATCTCAACGGTGGCGAACAGCAGATTGCGCTCCTGATCGAGATAAATCGCGTAGTGATGCGCGCCGTGAGACTTTAATACGGCTTCCAGCTCCGGCCAGATTGGGTTATGACGACGCTGATACTCCTCGTGCGCGTCGGCATTTACCTGCATCACAAAGGCTTTGCGGATCATAACGCCTCCAGGTACAGCCCGCGAACTTCATCGCGGCTGGCGGTGCGCGGGTTACACGGCGCGCACGGGTCGGCGAGGGCTTTATCCAGCCAGCCTTCGATATCTTCTTTTGTGACGCCCAGCTTGCTGAAACCTTCTGGAATGCCGACGCGTTTGCTCAGCGTACGGATAGAGTTAATCGCTTCCTGACTTGCGGCTTCGTCAGACATACCGCGCGTCTCTACGCCCATCGCCTGTGCGATACGGGCAAAACGCGCGACGGCGTTCGGACGGTTAAAGTTCTCGACAATTGGCAGCAGGATAGCGTTGCAGACTCCGTGCGGCAGGTTGTGAGTTGCGCCCGGCTGGTGCGCCAGCGCGTGAACCAGCCCCAAACCGGCGCTGTTGAACGCCATACCCGCCAGGTACTGGCCGAATGCCATTTGCTCACGGGCTTCGAGGTTATGGCCATCGTCAACCGCTTTCGGTAGCCACAAATTGATTAAGCGAATCGCTTCCAGCGCGTTAGCGTCGGTAAGCGGATGCGCGCCAACGGAGACATAGGCTTCCACCGCATGGGTCAGGGCATCCATGCCGGTTGCGGCGGTCACAGACGCCGGGATTTCCAGCATGACGCTGGCGTCATCCACGGCAATATCCGGGATGATATTCGGGTCGATGATCACCTCTTTGACCTTACGGGCAGAGTCGATAATCACCGCGTTGCTGGTCATCTCGGCCGCGGTACCTGCCGTAGTATTAATCGCTACCAGCGGTACGCCGGCGTTTTTCACTTTGCCGACGCCGGAGTAGGCGGTGGAAGGGCCAGGGTTGGCGGTGAGGATTTTCACCGCTTTTGCGGTATCGATCGGGCTGCCGCCGCCGAAGGCGATAATGTAGTCACATTCTGCGCTCTGATACGCCGCAAAACCTTTCTGCACCAGCTCTTCTGTCGGGTTTGGGAACACCTCATCAAACAGGTGGTAAGACATTTGATGTTCATCCAGTGCGCTAAACAGGCTATCCAGCAGGCCCAGCTTTACCAGTTGACCATCGGTAACGATCAGCGCTTTGCCCCATTGCTTATTCGCCACGAGGTTCACCATATCGGCAATCGCTCCAGCGCCATGCAGGCTAATTTTTGGCAGTGCCAACATAAAGCTCATCACTATTCTCCTTAAAAAAATTCCCTGTTGCCCGATGGCGCTACGCTTATCGGGCCTACGGTAAAATGCGCACCGTCCTGTAGGCCGGATAAGGCAAAGCCGCATCCGGCGTTGAGTTGGGAGGTATCAGTACAGCGCTACGGCGCTGGCCAGCGGTGTCACGCCAAAACGTTTGCCGAGTGCGACCAGTTCTTCGCGCGTGATGGTCTGCTTCATACCGCCCATCGAATAGATTTTGACTAATACCTCAGCGGATTTCTCTGCGGTATCTATCAAACCGAAGGTTTCATCCAGCGTAGGTCCGCTTCCGAACACGCCGTGGAACGGCCACAGCACCAGTGAATGTTTCTGCATTTCTTGCGCGGTGGCCTGGCCGATTTCATCGGTGCCTGGCACCATCCACGGCAGAATGCCGACACCGTCCGGGAATACCACCAGACATTCGGTGCTGCCTTCCCACAGTTTGCGGGTGATCAGCGCAGTGTTGTTTTCCAGTACGTAGGTGAGGGCGATCAGGTTAGTCGCATGGCAATGCATAATGACGCGGTCTTTGCCGTGGGTGGCTTTAATGCGTTCGCAGTGGGAAAGGAAATGCGCCGGGAGTTCAGAGGTGGGCACCGCGTCGTGGGTTAAGCCCCACAGAATGTGGTAGCCTGCGCCGTCGCTGTCGATTTTGACCACGCCTAAATTGGCTGCCGGATCGAGCTGCACGTTGCGGAAGAATTTGCCGGAACCGGTAACGATAAACGGCGTATTCGCCAGCAGCGGCATGGGTTGACTTAGCGCGATATAGCGTGGTTTTTCGTGAAAATTAGTCGCAAAAGGCGCGATATCGGCTTCATCGAGACGTAGCGTCAGGTTACCGCCATTACGTTCGTCCCACCCTTTCAGCCACGCATCAGACGTGGCTTTAATCATGCCCTGGACAAACCAGGAATCGGTAATATTTTGCATGTTCGTGTTCCCATTTATTGCCCGAAGGTTATTCGGGTCTTACGTAGGCCGGATAAGCGCAGCGCCATCCGGCAATCGTGTTTCATTTATTGCCGGATGGCGACGCGGGCGTCTTATCCGGCCTACAGATCAGGTGTCGCTGTCAGCTACGTTTGCTCAGGATCTCTTTTTCATAGACGCGAACGCTGTCCAGCCACTGGCTGCCAGCCGGCGTGTCGTGACGCTGGCAATACATTTCCCAGACGGCCTGCCACGGCAGAGATTTTTGCTCTTCCAGCAGCGCCAGACGCGCGGTGTAATCGCCGCTGGCTTCAAGCTGACGCAGTTGATCTGTGGGTTCCAGCAGAGCGCGCAGCAGCGCTTTTTTCATGTTGCGGGTACCGATAACCCACGCGGCGACACGGTTGATAGAGGCGTCGAAGAAATCCAGGCCGATATGCACACGGTCGAACAGGTTATGACGGACGATCTCGCTGGCAATTGCCTGGGTTTCATCGTCCAGGAGCACCACGTGGTCGCTATCCCAGCGTACCGGGCGGCTGACGTGCAGCAGCAGCCGTGGCACGTAGAGCATGGCGGCAGAAATTTTGTCGGAAATCACTTCAGTGGGATGGAAGTGGCCCGCATCAAGGCACAGCGCGGTCTGACGGCTGGTGGCGTAGCCCATGTAGAACTCATTGGAGCCGACGGTGTAGCTTTCCGCGCCGATGCCAAACAGTTTGCTCTCAACGGCGTCGATGTGGTGCGCCGGGTCGAATTTCTCGCTAATGACCTCATCCAGCGCTTCCAGCAGGCGCTGGCGCGGGGCTAAACGGTCGACGGTAATGTCTTTCATGCCGTCCGGAATCCAGATGTTCATCACCGACGGCGTACCGAGCTGCTCACCAAAGTATGCCGAGACGCGGCGGCTGGCTTTGCAGTGATCGATCCAGAACTGGCGAATTTTCGCGTCTGGATGAGAGAGGGTAAAACCGTCAGCGCTCAGTGGATGAGAAAAACAGGTGGGGTTGAAATCCAGCCCCAGCCGGTTCGCTTTCGCCCACTCCACCCAGTTTTTAAAATGCTCCGCTTTGATCTGGTCGCGAGCAACCGGCGTATCCGACTCAAGGTAAATGGCGTGCAGGTTCAGCCGTTTTGGGCCTGGGATCAGACGCAGCGCCTGTTCCAGATCGGCGCGCAGTTCGGTGGCGTTACGCGCTTTGCCCGGATAGTTGCCGGTTGACTGAATTCCGCCCGTCAACGAACCTTCCGGGTTCTCGAATCCGGCAACATCGTCGCCCTGCCAGCAGTGCATGGAAACCGGCAGGCGATCGAGCTGGCGCAGCGCCTCCTCGACATCAATACCTACTGCGGCGAAACGTTGTTTTGCCAGTTCCCAGGCTTGTTCCAGTTGAGTGGTCATGCGCAAAGCTCCTTTGTCTGTCGTTTGGGTTGAAACTGCGCAACGTGGCGGGCAATTTCACTATCAGGATTAGGGATATAGGTTGTCAGGTCGTAGTTAGCGCTGACGACCTGACGGAAGTCATCGACGTTGTTTAATTCGTCGAGGGTCATAAGCTGAATACCAATATTGCCAAGGGTGGAGGCTTCAACCGGCCCGGCCATCACGCGAATACCACATGCATCGGCGCACAACTGGTTGAGTAGCGCGTTTTGGCATCCGCCGCCGACAATATGCAGTTGGGTAAATTTTTCGCCGCGCAGATTTGCCAGTTCGTGCAGAATGTCGGCATACAACAGCGCCAGACTGTCGAAAATGCAGCGCGCCAGTTCGGCATCGCTGACGGGAACGGGCTGGTCGGTCTCGCGACAGGCTGCCTGGATTTCAGCTCGCATATCGTCAGGATTGATAAAGCGATCGTCATTCGGGTTAATCAGGAAACGGCAGGCCGGCAGCGCTTCTGTTTGGGCGATAAGCGCAGGCAGATCGGTAATGCGCCGTTCTTTCAGCACGCGCTGGAGCAGCCACAAACCCATAATGTTTTTCAGTACCCGATAACGCCCTTCCGCGCCGCCTTCGTTGGTGATATTGGCAGCCAGCGCCTCGTCAGTGGTGTAGGGCATTTTGCTTTCAAAACCCATCAACGACCAGGTGCCTGAAGACAGGTAAGAGCTATGTTTATTTGCCAGCGGAGAGGCAATAACGGCGCTGGCGGTATCGTGGCTGGCGACGGCTACCACCGGAATACGGTTGCCCTGCGGGCAAATCCAGTCGCCGATAACATTGCCAGGGTGCGAGGGGCGACCGAACCAGCTCTTTTTCGCGCCGGTCCACGCCAGCAGGGTATCGTCCCAGTCATCGGTATTGATATTGACCAACTGGGTGGTCGTGGCGTTGGTGTATTCCCAGTTCATTTCACCGGTCAGGCGGTAGCTGAAATAATCGGGCATCAGCAGCGCATGAGCGACCTGCGCCGTTAACTCAGGCTGTTGTTTCGTCAGCGCGCGTAGCTGATAGATGGTGTTAAACGGCAGAAACTGAATCCCGCTGCGGCGATAGATTTCGCTTTTGCCGATCTGGACCAGCGCTTGCGGCATGATGCCCGTGGTACGGTTATCGCGGTAGGAGACCGGCAGGCCGACACGCTGACCTTGTTTATCCAGCAGGACATAATCGACGCCCCAGGTGTCGATGCCGATGCTGTCGATAAGAATGCCTTCATTGCAGACTTTCTTCAGACCAAGACGGATATCCTTTTCCAGACTGTCGATGTCCCAGGTGTCAAACCCGTCTGTTTTTTGTAGGCAGTTCACAAAACGGTGAATTTCACGTAGCGTCAGGGTACGGTGTTTGCTGTCGTAACGCGCCAGCATCACGCGCCCGCTGGATGCGCCGAGATCAACCGCGACACAATGGCGAAAAGTCATAATCAGGTCCTTCTTAGAGTCATTGCGCACAGTCTAAAAAAGCCCTCAAAGACCTACCTTCTCGTTACTGACAGGAAAATGAGCCGCTGGCAACAAGGCAAAGATGAACGTGATAGCGTTCACAGTTTCTACTAATAGGCCGGTGTGATGTCGTCCGCATTTCCCGCTTTTTCCCGCCTTTTCTTGAAAAAAAGACCATGTTTGCGCGCTTTAGCGTCAAAAATTTAAGGTGAGGCCGATAACCCTTAATTACTATTCGGACATGTTGAATTCAGGAGGAAGCAACCATGACCGTACTGCATAGCGTGGATTTTTTTCCATCAGGTAAAGCGCCCGTGGCGATTGAACCTCGTCTGCCACAAGCCGCTTTCCCTGAACATCATCATGATTTTCATGAAATCGTGATTGTGGAACACGGTACGGGCATTCATGTATTCAACGGGCAGCCGTATACCATCAGCGGCGGTACCGTGTGTTTTGTTCGCGATCACGACCGGCATTTATATGAACATACCGACAACCTATGCCTGACGAATGTACTGTGGCGTTCACCGGACGCCTTCCAGTTCCTGGCGGGGTTGGATCAATTGCTGCCGCAGGAGCAGGATGGTTACTATCCTTCTCACTGGCGGGTGAATCAGAGTGTGTTGCAGCAGGTGCGCCAGTTGGTCGGTCTGATGGAGCGCGCCGGAGACGGCATGGATGCGCCTGCCGTGGCGAATCGCGAAATTTTGTTTATGCAACTACTGGTGTTGTTACGCCGCAGTAGCCTGATGGAAGGCGCGACCAATAACGACGCCAAACTCAACCAACTGATGGCATGGCTGGAAGACCATTTTGCGGAGGAGGTCTGCTGGGAGGCGGTAGCTGAACAGTTTTCGCTGTCGCTACGCACGCTGCATCGTCAGCTTAAACAGCATACCGGGCTGACGCCGCAACGTTACCTTAATCGCCTGCGTTTGATCAAAGCCCGGCATTTATTGCGCCATAGCGATCATAGCGTGACAGAAATCGCGTACCGCTGCGGTTTTGGCGACAGTAACCACTTTTCGACTCTGTTTCGCCGAGAATTTAACTGGTCGCCGCGGGATATCCGTCAGGGACGCGATGCGATAATCCAGTAACGCGAACGCTATCAACGTTTTCGTCGCCAATATGCTGATAATTATACCCTTTAATACCGGATGGCGGCTGCGCCTTACCTGGCCTACGGCGGCGAGCGGTAGACAGAATAAGCGTAGCGCCAGCCGGCAAGCATTCAACATGAGGTGCTGCGGTGGCAAATCAGTTAATCCTTTTGAAAAAAGATTTTTTTACTGATGAGCAGCAGGCCGTTACGGTTGCCGATCGCTATCCACAGGATGTTTTTGCGGAACATACGCATGAGTTTTGTGAACTGGTGATGGTCTGGCGGGGCAATGGCCTACACGTTCTTAATGAGCGCCCATACAGAATTACCCGCGGCGATCTGTTTTACATTCGTGCTGAAGACAAACACTCCTATACTTCCGTTAACGATCTGGTGCTGCAAAATATCATTTACTGCCCGGAGCGTTTGAAACTCAATGTAAACTGGCAGGCGATGATTCCCGGCTTTCAGGGAGCGCAGTGGCATCCTCACTGGCGGCTGGGCAGTATGGGAATGAATCAGGCGCGGCAGGTCATTAACCAGCTTGAACATGAGAGTAATGGACGCGATCCGCTGGCGAATGAGATGGCGGAATTGCTGTTTGGTCAACTGGTGATGACGTTAAAACGGCATCGCTACGCGACCGACGATCTTCCGGCAACCTCCCGAGAAACCCTGTTGGATAAATTAATTACCGCTTTGGCTAATAGCCTTGAGTGTCCCTTTGCGCTGGATGCGTTTTGCCAGCAGGAACAATGCAGCGAACGGGTGCTGCGGCAGCAGTTTCGCGCCCAAACCGGGATGACGATTAATCAATATTTACGCCAGGTCCGTATTTGCCACGCGCAGTATCTGCTTCAGCATAGCCCGCTGATGATTAGCGAGATTTCGATGCAGTGCGGTTTTGAAGATAGTAATTATTTTTCAGTGGTGTTCACGCGGGAAACCGGGATGACGCCGAGCCAATGGCGTCATCTCAGTAATCAAAGCGATTAACTGGCCATGCCTAAACCGACAATATTCGCCGCGATAATAATTACCACGCAGCCGAGGCTTAATACGGCAACGGGACGGCGGCCAGCATTTTTCCACTCTTTTAGCACCAGACCGACAAGCCCCCCGCACAGCACATAGAAGCTCATGTGCAGCATCCAGCTCATGTAGTCATATTGCGCTGGAATGCGCGCGTGACCCCAGGCATAGAAAAAGAACTGTAAATACCACATCAGACCGCCAAGCGCGGACAGCAGAATATTGCTGATAATCAACGGTCTTGCCAGCGAGAAGTCGGCTTTTATCGACAGATTTTGCACTTTTGCCAGGCGGATAAAACAGAAACCGAGGTTCACCAGCGCGCCGCCGCCCATAATCACCACGTAACTCGGCAGCGCGACATAGAGCGGGTCAACGCCAAGCGCGGCAGCAGCTTCATGCATCGGTTTCGCGGCGTTCATGGCAAAAGACATCCCCGCCGAGAAAATACCGCACATCACTGCCAGCAGAAGCCCTTTCTTCAGATTGAACTCCTCCGCTTTAATGCCCATTTTGCGTTCTTTTAACTGTCCGGCGCGCGTCACAATCCCGACGCCGATCAGCGCGACAAAAACGCCAAGTAGCGTCATGCGCCCCCCTTCGGTATGGATTAACACATCGAAGTTACCGTTGATGATAGGCGTCATCAGCGTGCCGACGATAAGCGTAATGCCGATAGCGATGCCGATACCCATCGACATCCCGAGATAACGCATGGTCAGGCCGTAGTTAATATTGCCGATGCCCCACATGGCGCCGAACAGAAAAACCGGTAAAAGGGTGGAGAGGTTAAACTGCCCATAATAGGCCCAGAAATCAGGCAGTAACAGAGCGCTAATTGCCCACGGCAGAATAAGCCATGAGACGATGCCGCCCACTGACCACATGGTTTCCCATGACCACTGTTTCACTTGCTTGAACGGGGCATAGAAGCAGGCTGCACTGGCCGCCCCTATCAAATGCCAGAAAATACCCATCGTAATCGCGTTACTCATGACATGTTCCTCATTATTTTTTATGGACGGGATACCCCTTCCGTTTGCATGAGTTTAAAAATTACGCAGCCCGGTAACCTTATAACGATTGCCGCCGTTGGGTGTATTCTGGCAATCAGCACGTTAATGAAGTGATTAACTTCACGTTTTAAAAAAGTCGAAGCGCATCGTGACCGTCTGGATGTTATTTAAATCAGTGGGTAATATTTGTTTTCTAAAATACCTTCATCATAACGACACGAAACGACTTAGCTGGCAGCAATGCAAAGAAAACGCTGCGTGAGATCACATAATGGGAATAGTCTGACTTACCGTTTGATAAAAGGGTAGTTATACAGTAATTATTTGGTTGTTTTATTTGTATTTACAATTTAAATATATTGAAATTAACGTTAGGAATCAATTAAATATAAATATAAGGAAATCCCTATATTGGCGTTGTTGATGGTGTTTTGATTTTTATTTTATATGACGAATATGAATTTCATTTATTTTATTTTGCTTTTTGAACATTATCCCAATTTTAAATTAAAGATCTTTGTCTATATTGTCGCCATTCACATTGCGTATTATGGTTGTAACGGTCTGACATGAAACAACGTTTTAATTTTAAATTAAATGGATTCTGTTATGAGAAAATCTCTTTTCTTACTATTACCTCTTGTTGTAACAAATGCGCATGCAGTATATGTCGATGTTCGTCATGAATATCTTGATGACAGTAAAGCTAACTATGACCGTGCGTATATTTCTCATCGGTTTGCGAATGGTGTTGGTTTTGCGATAGAAGCTATCTCAAAATCAGGCGGGGATGACACCAATAAAGCGTTTAATGACCTAGAAACACAGGGCAACGAATATACGATAAGCTACCAATTTAAAACCGGTGATGTCGCCTGGCAACCGGGTTTCGTGCTGGAAACAGGCAACGGTTACTCTACCTATAAGCCTTACTTCCGCGCGACGTGGACATTAAATGAAAGCTGGTGGGTTGGCGCGCGCTATCGTTTTGAATATGTACGCCGTTCTTCTGATATCCGTGATGATGATACCATCAATCGTATGGATGTCTGGGCGGGTTATAAATGGAACAACTTTGACTGGACAATCGAAGGAATTTATAAGAAAGCCGATAAATATGATCTTTACGATGGCGGCAAAGATAACTATGAATATAACTTCAGAACTGCCTATATTATTGACCAATGGTCGCCATTCGTTGAGGTAGGTAATGTTTCCGTCAATAGCAACAGCGATGAAAGACAAACCCGTTTCCGCGTGGGTATAGGCTACACATTCTAATCATTATCCCTGTTTATTATTTATTCCCTTTTCCGGCTACTTTATAGGTAGCCGGTTTTTTTTACCTGGTGATGACCTGCGGATAATTATTATCGCGCGTTGGCCGGATAAGACGCGAATCGCCATCCGGCAACGAGATGTGCAGGAAACTATGCGCTTACATGATGCCCAGTAGACGGGGTAAGAACAGTGTGATTTCCGGAATGTAGGTAATTAATAACAGAACGCCGATAATCGCGCCGTAAAAAGGCAGCAACGGTTTAATCACTTCCTCAACTTTGACCTTACCGACGCTCGCCCCGACATATAAACCACTGCCAACTGGCGGCGTAATGGTGCCAATCGCCAGGTTATAGATCATGATAATGCCGAAATGCACCGGATCGACGCCCAGTTTAGCCATGATTGGCAGCAGAATCGGGGTAAAAATCAGAATGGCCGGACCAATATCCATAAATGCGCCGATAATCAACAAAAAGACGGTAATGACTAACAGGATAACCAGTTTATTGGCGGAAATACCGAGGATCATATCGCTCAGCGCCGCAGGAATATTGGTGATCGACATCGAGAAGGACATCGCCGAAGAGGTTGCCAGCAGGAACATGATGACCCCGGTCATTACCACTGTCTGGAGCAAAATCGAAGGCAAATCCTTAATTTTCAGCGTGCGGTAAAACACCATCGTCAGCAATAACGTATACACCACGGCAATCGCGGAGGCTTCAATGGCGGTGAAAATCCCCTGCACAATGCCGCCGACAATAATCACGATCAGCAGCAGGCTGGGAATGGCCTCAGCGGCAACTTTTAGCGCCATACCTTTTTGGACGGTGAAGAAAACCCGATAATTTCGACGCTTAGCGACCACCAGCGTGACCAGCATACAGCCAACGCCCCACAGCACTCCCGCGACCAGACCGCCGGCGAACAGAGCGGCAATCGATGTTCCCCCGCTTGCCAGCGCGTAAAGGATAAAAGCCGTGGTGGGCGGAATTAACATTCCCGTCGGCGCGGAGGCGATATTCACCGCGGCCGCAAAGCCGCGATCGTAACCTTCGCGCGCGCTCATCGGCACCATCACGCCGCCGATGGAGGTTGAGGCGGCAATCGCCGATCCGGAAATTGCACCGAACATCATATTGCCGACGATGTTGGTATAAGAGAGCGAGCCGGGCAGTTTGCCAGTAAACAGTTTGGCAAAATTGACCAGCCGGGCGGCAATTCCCCCGCTATTCATGATCACCCCGGACAAAACGAAGAACGGCACGGCCAGCAAGGCAAAACTGTCCAGGCTGGAGAACATTTTTTGCGCGGTGGCGAACATCGAAATATCGAAAGGCAGTACCAGCATCATGGTGCTGAAAGAGGCGATAACGATGCAGATCCCAATAGGCGCGCCCATGGCCAGTAAAACAACAAAGACGGCAATTAGCGTACAGGACGCAAAAATAGGGTCAATCATGTGATTTCTCCAGAGTGTGCTCAGTGGTATCCGTGGCGGAATGGATAGCTTTCAGGGCGTCAACGATATTCAGCAGCCCATAGAGGATGATCAGTACGCCTGCGCAGGGGAGCGCGTAATAAATTTTCCCCATCGGAATGCCCAGCGCAGGGGAGATTTGCAGCATAGAAATCGCAGAAATCTTTAAGCCGCCGATAATCAATACCCAAATGGAAAACGCGATAAAAATGACCTGCAGAATAATATCCCACCAGCCGCGAATCGTCGGCGACACCTTATCCAGTAAGAGAGTCAGGCTGATATGCTGTTTCTGACCAGCGACAAAAGCCATGCCCAGCATTGATACCCATACCAGGAGAAATCGCAGCATCTCTTCGGTAAGGGTGCTGGGAACGCCCAGAATGTAGCGGCTCACCACCTGCCAGCAGGCGATGCCCACCATTATCGCCAGCACCAGGCAACAGATAGCGCCCAGCAATAAATCAAGTCCTTTTCTGAATGTGTTCATCTTAATTTCCTGATTAGATTAATTTTTTGCTGTCTGGATACGTTGATACAGCCCGTAAAGCCGCGGTTTGTTTTTCAGACCGTCGTAAATAGGCTGTACTGCCTCCTGGAAGGGTTTTTTGTCGATCTCGTAGAATTCAACGTTGAAATCTTTTACCGCCGCCAGCCTGGTTTTCTCTATTTCCTTGTCCCATGCGGCTTTCTCAAATTCGATCGACGCCTTGATGGCGGCTTCGACGATGCGCTGCTGTTCCGGCGTCAGCTTTTCCAGCGTGAGGGTACTCATTAGCAGGATATCGGGAATGCGGGTGTGCATATCGTAGGTGTAATAACGGGCGACTTCGCCGTGGCGGGCGATGGTGAGAGCGAACTCATTGTTTTCCGCGCCGTCGAGAATGCCTTGTTGTAACGAGGTATAGACCTCCGCCTGGCTCATGGCGATAGGCGAAGCGCCCAGCAGTTTGAGGGTTTGGATCGCCGTCTCACTCTGCATGACGCGGATCTTTTTCCCGCGTAAATCCTCAATGCGTTTAACCGGCGCTTTGCTCATATAAAAATTACGCGCACCGGAATCATACCAGCCTACGCCGATAAACCCCTGCGCGGCGGTGGACTGATAAACAGGCTCCATCACCTGTGGGTTATCCATTACGCGGTAGTATTCCTCGACGGTGGCAAACAGGTAGGGAAGTGAGAACACGCCGTACTCAGGCGAAAAACTCTCCATCAGCCCGGACGACACTTTAGTGATGTCGACGACGCCGACCTGCGTCAACTCCACCAGTTCGCGCTCGCCGCCAAGCTGTCCGTCCGGGAAGTACTGTACTTTGATATCGCCGCCCGTTTTCTCTTCAACTTGCTGCCCCAGGAAGTGCAACGCATCTTTTACCGGCTGGCTATTTTCAGCGTAGGCCAGGCGCAAAATGGTTTCGCCGTGGGAGAAGAAAGAGAGTGTGGAGAGTAAGGCCAACGTAGCCAGACGTATAAAACCAGGTTGCTTCATGATTCCCTCGCAATTGTAATAATTTACCGGGAATGTAATTGCAGTGTGAAATTATAACCTTCTTGATTTTGCCACCGCTGACAAAATTTGGCACCAAAAGAAAGATTTTGAAACCCTGTTTCACATTTCATGATTTCCAGGAATTCATCAACAGGCGGTTTCGGTTGGAGGCGTAAAAAACGGTTTTTTTCAGCGGATGCCGTAACGTTTATAACCCTGGAAAAAGTACGGCATTGATAATCATTTTCAATATCATTTAATTAACTATAATGAACCAACTGCTTACGCGGCGTTAACACTGTGCCGCTCGACAATAATGGAGATGATTATGAGTTATACACTGCCATCCCTGCCGTACGCTTATGATGCACTGGAACCGCACTTCGATAAGCAGACGATGGAGATTCACCACACCAAACACCATCAAACCTATGTCAACAACGCTAACGCGGCGCTGGAAAACCTGCCTGAGTTTGCTGACCTGCCGGTTGAAGAACTGATTACTAAACTGGACCAGGTGCCAGCGGACAAAAAAACCGTGCTGCGTAACAACGCCGGCGGCCACGCTAACCACAGCCTGTTCTGGAAAGGACTGAAAAAAGGCACCACTCTGCAGGGCGATCTGAAAGCGGCTATCGAGCGTGACTTCGGTTCCGTTGACAACTTCAAAGCTGAATTCGAAAAAGCAGCAGCAACCCGTTTCGGCTCCGGCTGGGCGTGGCTGGTGCTGAAAGGCGACAAACTGGCTGTGGTTTCTACCGCAAACCAGGATTCCCCGCTGATGGGTGAAGCCATTTCCGGTGCTTCCGGCTTCCCGATCCTGGGTCTGGACGTGTGGGAACACGCTTACTATCTGAAATTCCAGAACCGCCGCCCGGACTACATCAAAGAGTTCTGGAACGTGGTGAACTGGGACGAAGCAGCAGCGCGTTTCGCCGCTAAAAAATAATTTGCATTGCACGTCTGTAGAAGCGAGTCTGATGACTCGCTTTTTTTGTATCCGCGTAAGGAGCAGCAGATGCATTATCCGGTTGACGTGTTTATTGGCAAAATTCGTGACTATGACGGCAGCCGCCCGAGTGCTATCGCCAAGGTGCAAATCGACGGCGAGCTCATGCTGACCGAGCTCGGTCTGGCAGGCGATCAGCAGGCCGAAAAGAAAATCCACGGCGGCCCCGACCGCGCGCTATGCCATTACCCCCGCGAACACTATGCTGATTGGATTCGCCAGTTCCCCGAGCAGGCGACGCTGTTTTGCGCCCCGGCGTTTGGCGAGAATCTGTCGACGAACGGAATGACCGAACACAACGTGTTTATTGGCGACATCTACCGCTGGGGCGAGGCGTTGATCCAGGTCACTCAGCCGCGCTCTCCATGCTTTAAACTTAATTTCCACTTTGCCATCAGCGACATGGCCCTCCTTATGCAGAACAGCGGAAAAACCGGCTGGCTGTATCGGGTCATTGCGCCAGGTAAGGTCTCCAGCGATGCGCCGCTGGAACTGGCGTCGCGTCTGAGCGATGTCTCGGTTCATGAAGCGGGTGTTATCGCCTGGTCTATGCCGTTTGATGACGAACAATATCACCGGCTGTTGAGCGCCGCTGGGCTGTCGGCGAGCTGGAGCCGCACCATGCAAAAGCGTCGTTTGAGCGGCAAAATTGAAGATAGCGCCAGACGACTGTGGGGGGATAAAACTCCGCCAAAATGAAAGGAAGGATTATGACTGAAGCTGAAAATGCGGTGGCGATCGTAAAAGAATTTTTGGTGGCCTCGATGATTCCCGATGCTGAACGCGCCGCAACGTATATGCACCCGGAGGTGAAAATTATCTTCACCGGAGGCCGGGCGATGGCGGGCGCGGCAGATATCGCGCAGTTTAACGGCGCTCGCTACAAGTGGGTGAAGAAGGCGCTGGGCGAGTTTGATGCGGTGCAGCATGATGATTACGTTGTGATTTATTCCAACGGTACGTTGTATGGCGAATGGCCCGACGGTCGCCCGTTTGCCGATAACCGCTTTATCGACCGCTTCGAAGTGCGCGATGGCAAAATTACCCGGATGGACGTGTGGAATGACAGCGCCGAGTGGATTCTGGCGCCGGAAATCTCCCGGTAAATCTCGACGGCGAGATAAAAAATCGGCCTGCATTCGCAGGCCGATGGTTTTTAGGTTCGCTTGTACAGCGGTAGCCACAGCGTGAGCCGCAACCCGCCGAGCGGGCTATCGTCAGCCTTCACCCAGCCGCGGTGCTGCTGCATGGCGCTTTCGACAATCGCCAGCCCCAGCCCGGTGCCGCCAGACTCGCGGTCGCGCGCCTCATCAGTGCGATAGAACGGACGGAAGATCTGCTCACGGTCTTCAGGGCTGACGCCCGGCCCGTCGTCATCGACCGTGATCGTAATACCGTCTTTATCCACCGAGAAGCCGACTTCAATCTTCGTATGTGAATAGCGCAGCGCATTACGAACAATATTTTCCAGCGCGCTTTCCAGCGCGTTTGGGTTGCCATAGAGCGGCCACGGCCCCGGCGGATAATTTACCGTTAACGACTTGCCCATCTGTTCGGCTTCAAAGGCGGCGTTATCCAGCACTTCGCCCCATAGCTGATTGGCTTTCATCGTTTCGCTGACCAGCGCATTTTTCTGTTGGTTACGCGACATCACCAGCAGGTCATTGATCATGCTGTCCAGACGCTGCGCTTCGGTTTCAATACGCTCCAGCTCTTTGCTTTCGCCGCCACGACGACGCAGCAGCGCGGTACCCAGTTGCAGGCGCGTAAGGGGCGTTCGCAGCTCATGGGAGATGTCTGACAGCAAACGCTGCTGCGAGGTCATCATCCGTTCCAGCGCCGTCACCATCTGGTTAAAACTGGCGCCAGCGGCGAGGAACTCCTGCGGACCCGCCTCCAGCTCCGGATGCTGACGCAGGTTGCCTTGCGCCACTTCATCAGCCGCGTTTTTCAACTTACGCGCCGGTTTCGCCAGACTCCATGCCAGCCATAGCAAGAGCGGCGAACTGACCAGCATCGTGACAATGAGCAACAGAAGCGGGCGGTCAAACAGCAGATTAATAAAATCGGATTGCGAACTGCTGGCCGGTCGAATCAGGTAAAGCTGGTAATTATCCTCTCCGTCGCGAACGGAGAACGGCCCCACCATCTCTACGCGGCCATATTTTTTCTTCTGCGGATGATCGGCGTTATCCGCCTGACCAATGAAGTTACGAATGATCTGCATTTCGCTGCGTTCAGCACCGATCACGCGTCCTTCAGAGGTCACCAGTAATAACCGCTGTCCAGGCGGCGCCCACTTATCGATCGCGCGGAACAGGCGACGCCACCACATCAGGTCGTTGGGCGGATCGTTCGCAAGTTCAGCTTCTACATGTTGCTCTATCATCAATCCCTGGCGCTGTTCGCTGTCCAGCAGCTCGGTCATCTGGCGTGAATCGAGCTTGGGCAACATCAGTACCAGCATTAGCACCAGCGCCAGCGTCAACCAGAAGATGGCGAAGATGCGCGCGGTTAAACTTCCTATCATGAAGCGGAAACCATCAGATAGCCGCGACCACGCAATGTTTTAAACCACGGATGACCGTCTTTGCGTTCCGGCAGTTTGCGGCGCAGGTTAGAAATATGCATATCAATGGCGCGATCGAACGGCGTCAGGCGCTTACCCAGCACTTCCTGGCTTAAATGTTCACGGGAAACCACCTGGCCGAGGTGTTGCGCCAGCAAATAGAGCAGGGTGAATTCCGTACCGGTCAGCTCCAGCGTTTGGCCATCGAAACTGGCTTCCTGGCGACCCGGATTAAGGCTTAGCGCATCGACTTCCAGCGTCGGCGAGCCGTTGTCGCTGCTCTGCTGCTGTTCGCTCCAGTGGGAACGGCGCAAAATAGCCCTGATGCGCGCTACCAGCTCGCGGTCGTTAAACGGTTTGGGTAAATAGTCGTCCGCGCCCAGCTCAAGGCCGAGAACGCGATCCAGCTCGCTGCCGCGCGCGGTCAGCATAATGACAGGCGTCTGGTGTGTCTGGCGAAGCGCTTTCAACGTATCGATACCGTTTTTCTTCGGCATCATGACGTCAAGCAAAAGTAAATCGATGCTGTCATCCAAAAGCTCAAGCGCCTGCTCGCCGTCGTGGGCCACCAGGACATTAAAACCTTCCATTTCGAGGAGCTCTTTTAACAGGGAAGTCAGCTCTCGGTCATCATCAACTAACAGGATTTTATTCATTGTTTACGTACCTCCGAGGCAGAAATTACGTCATCAGGCGTCGCTAATCCATGACTTTACGTTGTTTTACACCCCCTGACGCATGTTTGCAGCCCGAATCGTAAACTGTCTCTCGTTGAATCGCGACAGAAAAGATTTTGGGAGCAAGCGATGCGCAAAGTTACCGCTGCTGTTATGGCCTCAACGCTGGCATTCAGTTTTTTAAGCCACGCAGCTGAAGTTGTTACAAGCGATAACTGGCACCCCGGTGACGGGGCCACGCAGCGTAGCGCGCAAAATCATATGTTTGACGGCATAAGTTTAACCGAACATCAGCGTCAGCAGATGCGAGATCTTATGCAACAGGCAAGGCACGAACAGCCTCCTGTTAATGTTAGCGAAATGGAGACAATGCATCGGCTTGTCACCGCAGAAAAATTTGATGAAAGCGCTGTGCGCGCTCAGGCAGAAAAAATGGCGCAAGAGCAGGTTGCCCGCCAGGTCGAAATGGCCCGCGTGCGTAACCAGATGTATCGCCTGTTAACGCCGGAGCAGCAAGCGGTTTTGAATGAAAAGCATCAGCAACGAATGGAGCAACTGCGCGACGTGGCGCAATGGCAAAAAAGTTCATCGTTGAAATTATTGAGTAGTAGCAACTCACGTTCCCAGTAACAACCCTGTTTTCCTTGCCATAGACACCATCCCTGTCTTCCCCCACATGATGTGGGGGTTTTTTTTATCTCCAGTTTGTCATTCTGTTATTAGCTTACTGTTTTAAACCATCCGTTATACTACCGGCAGAAGATAGCGGGAGTATTTATGAATCAAACCTATGGACGGCTGGTTAGCCGGGCGGCTATCGCGGCAACGGCGATGGCATCAGCGTTACTTTTGATCAAAATTTTTGCGTGGTGGTATACGGGATCGGTGAGTATTCTGGCGGCGTTGGTGGACTCGCTGGTGGATATTGCCGCGTCATTGACGAATTTGTTGGTCGTGCGTTATTCGCTGCAACCCGCAGATGATGAACACACGTTTGGGCACGGTAAAGCGGAGTCGCTGGCGGCGCTGGCGCAAAGTATGTTTATTTCCGGTTCGGCGTTGTTTCTGTTTTTGACCAGTATTCAGAATCTGATTAAGCCGACGCCAATGAACGACCCCGGCGTGGGGATTGGCGTTACCGTCATCGCTCTGATATGCACTATTATACTGGTCACGTTTCAGCGCTGGGTGGTACGCAAGACCCAAAGTCAGGCGGTACGGGCGGATATGCTTCATTATCAGTCTGATGTTATGATGAACGGAGCGATTCTTATCGCGCTGGGGTTATCCTGGTACGGTTGGCATCGTGCGGATGCCCTGTTTGCGTTAGGTATCGGCATCTATATTTTGTATAGCGCGTTACGTATGGGGTATGAGGCGGTGCAGTCATTATTGGATCGCGCGCTGCCCGATGCGGAACGACAGGAAATTATTGATATCGTGACGTCATGGCCGGGAGTCAGCGGCGCGCACGATCTCCGCACGCGGCAGTCAGGGCCGACTCGCTTTATTCAGATTCATTTGGAAATGGAAGATAATCTGCCGCTCGTTCAGGCGCATTTTGTGGCTGACCAGGTAGAGCAGGCGATTTTACAGCGTTTTCCGGGTTCAGATGTCATTATTCATCAGGATCCCTGTTCAGTCGTTCCCAGGGAAGGCAGGAAGTTCGAGCTTGTATAATTGATTGTTAAAAAGTGAGCCAGGCCAGCATTTTGTGTATAAATTACCGCCATTTGGCCTGACCTGAATCAATTCAGCAGGAAGGGATTGTTATACTATCTGTATATTCGTTGGATCGTTTCGAAGTGCGAAATCGGCTTCCGGCAATAGATTTCATTTTGCATTCCAAAGTTCAGAGGTAGTCATGATTAAGAAAATCGGTGTGTTGACAAGCGGCGGTGATGCGCCGGGCATGAACGCGGCAATCCGCGGTGTTGTGCGCGCAGCGTTGACGGAAGGGCTGGAAGTCATGGGCATTTATGACGGCTATCTGGGCCTGTATGAAGATCGTATGGTTCAGCTTGACCGTTACAGCGTATCTGACATGATCAACCGTGGCGGTACTTTCCTCGGTTCTGCCCGTTTCCCGGAATTCCGTGACGAAAATATTCGCGCTGTCGCGATCGAAAACCTGAAAAAACGCGGTATCGATGCGCTGGTAGTTATTGGCGGCGACGGTTCTTATATGGGTGCAAAACGTCTGACTGAAATGGGCTTCCCGTGCATCGGTCTGCCAGGCACTATCGATAACGACATCAAAGGCACCGACTACACTATCGGCTATTTCACTGCTCTCGGCACTGTAGTGGAAGCGATTGACCGTCTGCGTGACACCTCCTCTTCTCACCAGCGTATCTCTATCGTTGAGGTGATGGGCCGTTATTGCGGCGATCTGACGTTGGCGGCGGCTATTGCTGGCGGCTGTGAGTTTATCGTGGTGCCGGAAGTTGAATTTAATCGCGAAGATCTGGTGGCGGAAATCAAAGCCGGGATCGCGAAAGGGAAAAAACACGCTATCGTCGCTATCACCGAACATATGTGCGATGTTGACGAGCTGGCGCACTTTATTGAAAAAGAAACGGGCCGTGAAACGCGTGCGACGGTGCTCGGCCACATTCAGCGCGGTGGTTCCCCGGTACCTTACGATCGCATTCTGGCTTCCCGTATGGGCGCGTATGCTATTGACCTGCTGCTGGAAGGCCATGGCGGTCGTTGTGTCGGTATCCAGAACGAGCAGCTTGTTCATCATGACATCATCGATGCGATTGAAAACATGAAGCGTCCGTTCAAAAGCGACTGGATGGAGTGCGCGAAAAAACTGTACTGATTGTTTTTGCGCGCCTGATGGCGCTACGCTTATCAGGCCTACAGGTTGCAGAAACGTGTAGGCCGGATTAGGCGCTAGCCACCATCCGGCAATCCCTCAGATTTATTCCTCGAAGTTATAGCCAATCTTTTTTTATTCTTTAATGTTTGGATCTTTTTCTGGCACGCTTTGCTCATCACAACACAACATAAGCGAGTCGGGCGATGAAAAAGTGGGGCGTGGGGTTCACATTATTGCTGGCGTCAACCAGCATTCTGGCAAAGGATATTCAGTTACTTAACGTATCGTACGATCCAACGCGTGAGCTGTACGAGCAGTACAACAAAGCGTTTAGCGCGCACTGGAAGCAGGAAACCGGCGACAACGTCGTGATCCGCCAATCGCACGGCGGTTCGGGTAAACAGGCGACTTCCGTCATTAACGGCATTGAAGCCGATGTCGTGACGCTGGCGCTGGCTTACGATGTGGACGCTATTGCGGAACGTGGTCGTATCGATAAAAACTGGATCAAGCGTCTGCCGGATAACTCAGCACCTTACACTTCAACCATCGTTTTCCTGGTCCGCAAAGGCAATCCAAAACAAATTCATGACTGGAACGATCTGATTAAACCCGGTGTGTCGGTGATTACGCCAAACCCGAAAAGCTCCGGCGGCGCCCGCTGGAACTATCTGGCGGCATGGGGCTACGCCCTGCACCACAACAATAACGATCAGGCCAAAGCGCAGGACTTTGTCAAAGCCCTGTTTAAAAACGTTGAAGTGCTGGACTCCGGCGCGCGCGGCTCAACCAATACTTTCGTTGAACGCGGTATCGGTGATGTGCTGATTGCCTGGGAAAACGAAGCGCTACTGGCGACGAATGAACTGGGTAAAGATAAATTTGAGATAGTGACCCCGAGTGAATCTATTCTCGCAGAGCCGACCGTTTCCGTGGTCGACAAAGTGGTGGAAAAGAAAGACACCAAAGCGGTAGCGGAAGCGTATCTGAAGTATCTCTACTCGCCGGAAGGGCAGGAGATAGCAGCGAAAAACTTCTACCGTCCGCGCGATGCTGACGTGGCGAAAAAATACGACGATGCGTTTCCGAAGCTGAAGCTTTTCACCATTGACGAGGTGTTTGGCGGCTGGGCGAAGGCGCAAAAAGATCACTTCGCTAATGGCGGTACGTTCGACCAAATCAGCAAACGCTAAACCGTTTATAAACCCGGTAACGTATTATGTTACCGGGTTTTTTCTTTGCCACAATTTTGCGTTACTCTTCCCCGTCTATGGGTCACAGGGAACGCATATCATGAAAAAAACAGGCTACTTTTTACTGGCGGTGATAGTGATTGTCGCCGCGGCGGGCGTCGGTTACTGGAAATTTTCCGGCAACCCTGATGCATTACGGGAAATCGTGCTTGAACAATGCCTGCCCGATCAGTTACAGCATCAAAACCCAGCGCCGTGCGCGGAAGTCAAACCTCGCGCTGGCTATGTCGTCTTTAAAGATCGTCACGGTCCGTTGCAATATTTATTGATGCCCACCTACCGTATCAACGGTACAGAAAGCCCGCTATTGCTGGAACCCGCTACGCCCAACTTTTTCTGGCTGGCCTGGCAGGCTCGCGGCTATATGAGTAAAAAATACGGGCATGATATTCCGGATAGCGCGGTCTCGCTGGCGATTAATTCGCGGCTTGGTCGTTCACAGGACCATTTGCATATCCATATTTCTTGCATCCGTCCTGACGTTCGGGAACAACTGGATAACGATCTCACGCGCATCAGCACTCGCTGGCTTCCGCTGCCGGGTGGCCTGATGGGGCATGAATACCTGGCGCGCCGGGTAACCGAGAGCGAACTGGCGCAGCGTAGTCCGTTTATGATGCTGGCGGAAGAGGTGCCGGAAGCGCGCGATCATATGGGACGCTATGCGCTGGCGGTGGTACGCCAAAGCGACGACTCTTTTGTTCTGCTGGCGACCGAGCGTAACCTGCTGACGCTTAATCGCGCATCGGCGGAAGAGATTCAGGATCATAGTTGCGCCATTTTGTCTTCCCGCTGATTTTCGTTACACCCCCTGTTCATTATCTTATTGATTCTTATCCCGGTTTAAAACCGGGGTAAGATCGTGTCTATAAAAATATGTGAAATCGATCAAAAGATATAAAGGTATACCTTTATATCTTTTTGAGGATGGTTACACTCTCTTCATAGCCTCCATTGCGTGTCGGACAGGCGGCTTATTTATAAAAACGTTTTTATTTCATGTAGTGACATCATTAATTGTTCACCAGATTTGCGCTGCTAAGCGTAAAGGAATATCAACATGAAACTTTCTATTGTGGAAAAAATCGGCTTCGGCGCGGGAGATATGGCGATAAACGTTGTGATTATCGCCATGCAGCTGCTCCTCGCCTATTTCTATACCGATATCTACGGCCTGAGCGCCGCTGATGTTGGCGTACTGTTTGTGGTTGTGCGGATGATTGATGCCATTATCGATCCGGCCATGGGGGTTCTGACCGATAAACTGAATACGCGCTGGGGACGTTACCGCCCGTGGCTGCTGTGGTTTGCCATTCCTTTTGGTTTCGCCGTGTATTTGATGTTTATTACGCCTGATATGGCTTATATGGCCAAGCTGGCGTGGGCCTATGGCACCTATATTCTTATGACCCTGGTCTATACCGCGATCACCATTCCCTATATTTCGATGATTGGCGTGATTACCAGCGACCCCGTCGAACGGTTAAGCGCCAACGGTTATCGCTTTGTGATGACCAAGATTGCCGCTTTTCTGGTGACTATCGTCGTACCGATGCTTGCCGTCTGGCTGGGGCAGGGCAACAAGGCGCTGGGTTACCAGTTTTCGATGGGGCTGATGGGGGCGATGGGCGCCTTGCTGTTTATCTTCTGTTTTCTTACCACGCGTGAACGCAGCGAGCCGGAAATTACGTCGTTATCGGTGGGGAAACAGTTTAAATATCTGTTACGCAACGATCAGTGGATTATTCTCGGCGTTGTTATTCTGCTGCTGATGTGCGGTTATGTTATTCGCGGTTCCGTTGCCGCTTATTACGCCAAGTATTATCTGAACGGCGGAGATAGTCTGATTTCACCCTTCCTGACTACCGGCGTCGTTGCCTCTATTTTAGCGATGATCGCTACCACCTGGATAACCAAGTTCTGGGACAAAATTAAGATGTTCCGCTACACCCAGATTATTACCTTTATCCTGAGCGCGCTGATGTATTTCTCCGTCGGGCGTGAAAATCTTATCCTGGCGTTTGCGTTCTATTTTCTTATTAATTTCTTCTGCGATATGCAAATGCCGGTGTTCTGGTCCTCTATCGCCGAAGCGGTGGATTACGGCGAAAAGAAAACCGGTCTGCGCGTTTCCGGGTTGGCGTTTGGCGGCATCCTCTTCTTCCAGAAGTTTGGGATGGGGATCGCGGGCGGGATACTCGGATTCCTGCTGAGCCACTTTGGCTATCAGGCCGATGTTGAACAGAGCGCGCGTTCGCTCACCGGTATTGCGCTGATGATGACGCTCATTCCGGCTCTGTTTCACCTTGCGGTTGGGCTGCTTATGAAAAAGTATCTGATTAACAACGAATATTATCGTGATATTCAGCTTGCCCTGGCGCAGAAACAGGCATAAGGAGGCGCAAATGAAGGCCATGAATAAGGTTTGGGTTATCGGCGATGCCTCCGTTGACCTGGTGCCGGAAAAACAGAACAGCTATCTGAAATGCCCCGGCGGAGCGTCGGCGAACGTGGGGGTATGCGTTGCCAGGCTGGGCGGAGAGTGCGGTTTTATTGGCTGTCTTGGTGACGATGACGCCGGCCGCTTCCTGCGCCAGGTTTTTCAGGATAACGGCGTGGATGTCACGTTTCTAAGGCTGGATGCGGACCTGACCAGCGCGGTGCTGATCGTCAACCTGACGGCTGACGGGGAACGCAGCTTTACCTATCTGGTGCATCCGGGGGCTGATACCTACGTTTCGCCGCAGGATTTGCCGCCGTTCAGGCAGTACGAATGGTTTTACTTCAGCTCAATTGGCCTCACCGACAGTCCCGCTCGCGAAGCATGTCTGGAAGGGGCGAGACGCATGCGAGAAGCCGGTGGCTACGTGTTATTCGACGTCAACTTACGCAGCAAAATGTGGGGGAATACTGATGAAATCCCTGAACTGATCGCCCGGTCCGCCGCACTGGCTTCTATCTGCAAAGTCTCGGCAGATGAGCTGTGCCAGCTCAGCGGGGCCAGTCACTGGCAGGATGCGCGTTATTACCTGCGCGATCTTGGCTGTGACACCACGATCATTTCGCTGGGGGCCGATGGCGCGCTGTTGATTACCGCCGAGGGGGAGTTCCATTTTCCCGCACCACGCGTCGATGTCGTCGATACCACCGGGGCAGGCGATGCTTTTGTCGGCGGCCTGCTGTTCACCCTTTCCCGCGCAAATTGCTGGAACCATGCCCTGCTGGCGGAGGCTATCAGCAATGCCAACGCCTGCGGCGCCATGGCGGTAACGGCAAAGGGCGCAATGACCGCTTTACCGTTTCCCGACCAGCTAAACACTTTTCTTTCCAGCCATTCGCTGGCACAAGCCATGACCGTGAAATAAGGAGTCATCATGCACGTTGATCAAAACAAAATACTGGGATGCCTGGTGGGCGCCGCCGCCGCGGACGCGATGGGAGCCGCGACGGAAGTACGCACCCAGCAGCAAATAAAAGACTATTTTGGCGGCTGGGTGACGACCTTTCAAAAACCGCCAGCGGACACGTTTGGCCGCTGCAACGAAGCGGGGATGTGCACGGATGATTTTATTCAGGCGAAGTACATTATGGATGCGCTGCTGCGCCATCAACGCCAGGTCAGCGACGAGGCGATGCGCGAGGCTTTTCAGCAGTGGCTGGATTACCCGTACTACGCCAACTTTACCGGCCCGACGACGCGTGCGGCAATGAAGGCAATATTCAATGATAACCGCGCCTCTTTACAGGGTGAGCTGGAAGGCGAAAAACAGTCGGTACAGATTATTAATAAGGGTAACGCGGAGGCAACGAACGGCGCCGCCATGAAGATTTGGCCAGCGGCGGTGCTGCATCCGGGTGATATTGACGCGGCGATTGACTGCGCGCTACAGATTTGCCGTTTTACGCATAATAACGTGCTGGCGATGTCCGGCGCAGCGGCGATGGCGGCGGCAACCAGCGAGGCGTTAAGAGCGCAGACCAACGCAGACAGCATTATTGCCGCTGGTATTTACGGTGCGCAAAGGGGCTATCTGCTGGCGCAGGAGCAAGGGGCGATGATGGTGGCCGGGCCTTCCGTTGCCCGACGCATTGAGCTGGCCGTAGATATCGGTAAACGTCATCGTCATTGGGAAACGGCGATAGTGGATATTGCCGATATTATTGGCTCCGGGCTGCACGTGAGTGAAGCGGTGCCGGCGGCCTTTGGCCTGTTCGCGTGTTGTCCGAATTCTGCCGTAGATGCTATTATCTCCGGCGTTAATATCGGCAATGATACTGATACTGTCGCCACCATGGTTGGGGCGATTTCCGGCGCATTCCATGGCGTGGAGGCTTTTCCCGCCGATTATTTAACGACTTTGGATCGTATGAATCATTTCGATTTGGCAGAACTGGCCAGGCAAATCGCAGGGTAGCGACTTCACCCTGCCGGGGACGGTAAAACGTCCCCTGCTGGCGAAGACGTGAGGTGCGCAGCTTGCAGGTTGATAAAACGAGCTTTACTCCGCTTTATAAGCAACTATTTTTTATCATCTGTCAGCAGATCCAGAACGGGTCTTTGCCTTTGGGTAGCCAACTACCGACGCAAAAAGAGATTGCCAGATCCTACAACGTCTCGCTGATTGTGGTTAAACAGGCCTGGAGCGAATTAATCAATGCGGGCATTATTTCGTCGCAGCGCGGGAGTGGTTCGGTGGTGTGCTCGGTGCCGGAAGGCGTGAGCTACGGGCACACGTTTCGCGGTATTACCCGCGATCTCCAGGACGCCAGCGTGGCGATTGAGAACCGTATTCTGGAAATCGCGCCGCGCCGCGCGCGCGACGCTCAGGCAGACGGCTTGAGCCTGCCCGCACAGCATCACTATCTCTATATTTCGCGTATTCGTTGCCTGAATAACCGTCCGTTTAACCATGAAAAGATCTATCTCGATCTTAGCTTCTTTCCCGATCTGCAACTTACACCGCAGGCGCTGGAGCATACGTCGCTTTATTCGTTATTAAACGTCACAAGCGACTCGGCGATAGAAAAAGTTGAGGCGATTTTACCTTCCGCTGACCTGTGCGAAAAATTGCAAATCGCCGCCAATAAACCGCTGTTATCTGTCGCCAGACAGACGTTTCAGGCCGGGAAGGACAGCCCTTTTGAGTATTGCCGCTATTACGTGCTGTCTGAATACTTTGGTGAAATTCATTATCACTGATCTGTCCGCTTAATCCTGCGATAACCCCACTATATCTGGCGTTTACCTGCCTGACTGTCCGTCGTATTCTTGCTGAAAAAATCGTCAGGAGACAGGTATGTCGCTCTGGTTGCCCCATCCTCTGTTCCTTCCTTTCATCATGGTTGGCATTACTATCCTTCTGTGGGCGACTTCGCCACTGCCGGAGTTTATGACCGCACTGCTATTTTTTGCTGCTGTGGTGGCGATGGGACCAGGGAAAGTTCCTGCGCGGGCGGGGATGCTGTGATGTATCGCGCTGGCGGTGATACGCCAAAGCGATGGCTCTTTTGTCCTGCTGGCGACCGAGCGTAATTTACTGACCTTCAATCGCGCTTCTGCCGAGGAAATTCAGGATCATCAGTGTGATATCTTGAACCAACAGGTCATCAAATGACAGCTTGATATTGCATTAACGAATGCCGGTTGGAGGCCGGACAAGGCTCTTGTGGCGCTATCCGGCAAAATCTGGCGATGGCGCGGGCGTTACCAGGCCGGTGGATCTGCGGGGTGGCTGTCATTTTCCAGATGCGGCGATTTAATAAACACGCCTTTCCAGGGTTTATCACCGTTATTAATGAGATAATGCGCCTCCCCAGGTTCGCACTGTAAAACATCTCCAGTTTGCAGGATATGAGGTGTTCCTTCCAGATACAGGCACACTTCACCGCTTAGGGTATAAAAAATCTCACAAGCGGTATTATGGCGATGGTTAGGGAATGACTGCCCTGGTTGTAGTATGACGACGCCCATATCGCAGCCCGGCCCACGGATTAAGTATTTAGGGCCATTATCGCCAAAGCGGTATTCATGATTCTTCTCATTCGTTTTTTGCATGCTTATTCTCCTGTTACAGGCCTGGCGCTTTCCAGAGGGATGTCGTTAAGCCACCATCGACCAGCGCGCGTTGATCCTGATAAACGGCCTGCCATTTTTCTCTGGCCTGCTGATAGACAGCGAAATTTTCAGGATTAGGTTTATGCTCCCGATCCCAGCGCACTAGCTTTTCTCCCGTTTCCGCCAGCGATGGCCAGACACCCACGCCAACGCCTGCGGCAATAGCGCACCCTAGCGCGGTAGCTTCTTTGACGACAGGTACGTGAACGGTGAGTCCCGTAACGTCGGCAAGGATTTGGCTCCATAATTTGCCTTTAGATCCTCCGCCGGCAAAAACCAGCGAGTCGGCCTGTACGCCGGAAAACGCGGCAATTTGCTGTAAATTGCAGGCGGAAACAATGGCGGCATTCTCTTCCAGCGCGCGAAATAGGGTCGCTTTATTACACTTTTCAGGATCGATAGACAGATTGATAAACGACGGCGCGGCATGGTACCAGCATTTAAAACGCATAACGTCAGAGAAGATGGGCATCACACCGTACGCGCCGGGAGGCACCCGGCTGGCCATATCTTCCAGCAGGGAATACGCATCAATACCTAACCTTTCAGCGATTAGTTTTTCCTCGGCGCAAAAGGCGTCGCGGAACCAACGCATCGTTAACCCAGTAAAAAAGCTAATAGACTCGGTTTGTACCATACCGGGGATCACATGAGGATTGATGCGAACGTTCATGTTTGGGTCGGTGACCGGCGCGGGAAGATTGACGACCTGTTGCCAGAAGGTTCCGCCCAGCACGGCCGTTTGCGCCGGGCGTACGACGCCCAGCCCCAGACAGCCTAACTGCACATCGCCGCCGCCAACGATGACCGGCGTACCCGCTTGCAGGTCGCACTGTTCAGCCGCTTTCTGTGAAATGTGACCGAGCAGCGTCCCGGTTTCTTTTACCGGCGAGAGAATGTCAGAACGCAGGCCCGCCATCTGTAACAGACTACGTTTCCAGTTGCGGGTCACCAGATCCAATAACCCCGTCGTGCCTGCGTTGGAGGGATCGACCGCCAGTTCGCCGCTGAGCATAAAGGCCATCCAGTCGCTGATCATAGTGACGGTTGACGCGCGATGATAAATATCCGGACGATGGTGGGCAAGCCAGAGCAGACGCGGAATAGCGCTGAGCGCCAGCGTTTGCCCGGAGCAACGATAAACTTCCTCCTCAAAGGTGTTATCGTGCAGCTCTTTTAATTCACTGACTTCGTGCGCCGCGCGGGCGTCAACATTAGCGCAGGCCCAAATTGGTTCGCCATTACTGTCATAAATAACAATGCCTTCACGCATCGAGCAGGCCGATACGGCAGCGATAGCCGTTGCAGGGATGGCGGCTTTCTGTAGTGCCTGACGGATACACTGGCAAGCCAGTTGCCAGTTTTTGGCAAGATCAAACTCCATCGAACCAGGCACATCCGGCACGGCCAGATGCTGCCATTCCGCTTGACCGACAGCTATTTGCTTTCCTTGTAGATCAAAAATTACTGCTCTGACGCTACCGGTACCGGCGTCAAGAGCCATCAGGTAATGTCCTGATTCAGTATGGGTACAGAGTCGAGCCATTTTTTTATCCTCGGCTATTTTTACATCGTTACATAAAATCCTGTCAGTTATTGTTTATTGAATTGAGGTAAGTGTTATTTTATTTTTTATTTTTCAATAAGTTGAATTATTTTCCCTGCGGTTTTCTGATCGGTAACCAGCGCATTGATATAGTTACCGCGCATAGCGGCAATAATAGCTTCTGCTTTTTGTTCGCCGCCGGCGACGCCAATCACGGTTGGGATCGTGGAAAGTGAATTTAACTTCAGGCCAATTAATTCGTTATGGATTTTGATGTCTGGAATAATTTCGCCATGAGCATCAAAAAAATAGCCCAGAATATCGCCTACTGCGCCTTTGCGGCCAATCATGAGTTGTTCACCCTGAGTGATATAGCCGGATTTTAAGATACTGGCTTGATCTTTCTGGTTAATTGCCCCAATCCCCACGATGGCGGCATCGGCAGCTTGCGCTGTGAGCATCACATCCCGCACGCTATTTTCATTGCGCAGCGTGCAGGCAATTTCCTGCGATGATGCGCGCAGCGGCGCGGGCATAATACTTACGCTACAAGCGGCATCAAGCTGGCCTATTCCGGTCATATACGGCCCCACGCCGCCGGATAACGTGACCAGTCGGATTTGTTGCGCCGAGATAAATCCGCTGAGGCGTTTTAATGTGGTCATCGTGGCTTCGCCAAAGCCGACGGCCAGCAGTTGCTGTGGCCGCAGTGACTCCATCAGCATATGGGCGGCGCCGATTCCTAAGCGCAGACCAATATCGGCATCGGGTAATGCCGGCAGCACGCGGATATTCTGCAATGCGAAGTGGTTGCGCAAGGCATTTTCATACTCAAGACACCCTTCGAAGCGGGAGTTGATTTGTACGCGAATAATACCGGACTGATGCCCTTTCTCCAGCAGACGAGAAACCTTTAGCCGGGTTAGCCCCAGACGCTCGCTGATTTCACTCTGCGTCAATCCATCGTGATAGTAGAACCAGGCAATACGCGCCACCTGCTCTTCTTCGCACATTCCATAATCAGATACCAACGTATTATCGCTCATTGTCATAACCTGGCTTTACTTTGAACATTTCTAAATCATTAACACAATTGTTCAGTTATCACTCCGAAATAACCGTGATTAACGCCACAAAAACGCGTCAAATCTGAACATTTATCATCTAAAAATTCATTTATTCAGAAAACGTGATCTGGATGAGAGTTTTTTGACCAAATAACTACTACCGTTTTGAACAATTTCTTTTTCAAAAAACATTTGTTCAGTCCCGTCAGTCAACATTGAGGGAGCGGAGGCAACATGCAAATCAGTCACAATACTGCATCCCCTCTGATTTGTGTGCAGAACATTTATAAAAGTTATTCCGGCGTCGAAGTACTAAAGGGAATTGACTTTACTCTGCATGCGGGAGAGGTGCACGCATTGCTTGGCGGCAATGGTGCGGGTAAATCAACATTAATGAAGATTATTGCCGGTATAGTCCCGCCAGATGGAGGGACTATCGATATTGCTGGTGTGCGTTGCAGTCATTTAACGCCTCTGAAGGCGCACCAGTATGGCATTTACCTGGTTCCCCAGGAGCCTCTGTTATTTCCGAGTTTATCTGTGCGGGAAAATATCTTGTTTGGCTTGCAGGGACGTCAGGCCTCCACGGAAAAAATGCAGCAGCTATTAAAGGCGATGGGATGCCAACTCGATCCGGCGAGCGCTGCGGGTACGCTTGATGTTGCAGACCGCCAGATCGTTGAAATTATGCGCGGCTTGATGCGCGACTCGCGAATCTTAATTCTTGATGAGCCCACGGCGTCGTTAACGCCAGCCGAAACTGACCGGTTATTTACGCGTCTGCAAGAGTTGCTGAAAAAGGGTGTCGGAATTGTATTTATTTCTCATAAGCTACCAGAAATTAGACAGTTAGCTCACTGCGTTAGCGTGATGCGTGACGGTAAAATCGCATTATTCGGAAAAACGCATGACCTTTCTACCGACGAGATTATTCAAGCTATCACCCCGGCAACGCAGGGCGTCAGTCTTTCCGCGAATCAAAAGTTGTGGCTGGAATTGCCTGGCAGCCGCCCGCAGAACGAACGTGGTGCGACGGTATTAGCGCTGGAGTCACTGACGGGCGAAGGTTTTATGAATATCAACCTTGAGGTGCGGGCAGGCGAAATCCTTGGTCTGGCCGGGTTGGTCGGCGCGGGACGCACAGAACTGGCTGAAACGCTGTACGGTATTAGACCGGTCAATGCGGGGCGGATGCTGTTCAATGGCGAAGAAATTAACGCCCTGACAACCCAACAGCGGTTGCAGCTCGGCCTGGTCTATTTGCCGGAAGATCGGCAGTCATCCGGGCTGTATCTTGACGCTTCCCTGGCATGGAATGTCTGTTCGCTGACCCACAACCAAAAAGGATTTTGGATAAAGCCCCAGCGGGATAACGCCACCCTTGAACGTTACCACCGCGCGTTAAATATCAAACTCAATAATGCCGAACAGGCGGCGCGTACTTTATCCGGCGGTAACCAGCAAAAAGTATTGATTGCCAAATGCCTGGAAGCCTCTCCGCAATTACTGATTGTCGATGAACCGACCCGCGGTGTCGATGTCTCCGCCCGCAGCGATATTTATCAGCTGTTGCGCAGTATCGCGCAACAAAATGTCGCAGTGCTGTTTATTTCCTCCGATCTGGAAGAGATAGAGCAGATGGCCGATCGCGTATATGTCATGCACCAGGGGGAACTGGGGGGGCCTGCGTTATGCGGCGAGGAAATTAACGTTGATACCATCATGCACGTTGCGTTTGGCGAACATGGTGCGTCGGAGGCAACATGTTGAAATTCATCCAAAATAACCGGGAAGCGACGGCACTGCTGGCAATAGTCTGTTTATTCGTGTTTCCTGGCGCGCTGGATAGCCAGTATTTGAGCGTGCAAACGCTGACAATGGTTTTCAGTAGCGCGCAAATTTTGATGCTGTTGGCGATTGGCGCGACGATGGTAATGCTCACCCGCAATATTGATGTATCGGTGGGCTCGACGACAGGCATGTGCGCGGTATTGCTGGGAGTGATGTTAAACGCCGGCTATAGCCTGCCGGTCGCCTGCCTGGCCACACTAATATTAGGAATTGTCGCCGGATTTTTTAATGGCGTACTGGTTGCCTGGTTGAAGATACCCGCCATTGTCGCCACGCTGGGAACGCTGGGCTTGTATCGTGGGATCATGCTGCTATGGACAGGGGGGAAATGGATTGAAGGATTACCCGCAGGCTTAAAGCAACTCTCTGCTCCGGTGTTTCTGGGAATTTCCGCAATCGGCTGGTTTACCCTGGTGTTAGCGCTGCTTATGGCCTGGCTCCTGGCGAAAACCGCCTTTGGCCGCAATTTTTACGCCACCGGCGATAACCTGCAGGGCGCCCGGCAATTGGGTGTCCGTACCGAGATGGTACGCATCATGGCATTTTCACTTAATGGCGGTATGGCGGCATTGGCTGGAATCGTGTTTGCCTCGCAGATTGGCTTCATTCCCAATCAAACCGGCACGGGGCTGGAAATGAAAGCCATCGCGGCCTGCGTATTGGGGGGAATTAGCCTGTTAGGCGGGTCAGGCACGGTCATCGGCGCTATTCTCGGCGCTTATTTTCTTACGCAAATCGATAGTGTGTTAGTGCTGCTGCGTATCCCCGCCTGGTGGAACGATTTTATTGCTGGCCTGGTATTGTTGGGCGTACTGGTATTCGATGGGCGGCTGCGTTGCGCATTACAACGCAATCTGCGCCGCCAGAAATATGCCCGTTTTATATCACCACCCACTCCACTACAGGCGGAAGCAAAAACGCACGCACAACAGAATAAAAACAAAGAGGTGGCATGATGAATCCATGGCGACGCTATAGCTGGGAAATTGCGCTGGCAGCCTTATTGATCTTTGAAATTCTGGCTTTCGGTCTGATTAATCCACGTTTATTAGATATTAATGTCTTACTTTTTAGCACTAGCGATTTTATTTGTATCGGTATTATCGCTTTGCCGCTAACAATGGTTATTGTCAGCGGTGGTATGGATATTTCATTTGGTTCTACCATCGGGCTATGCGCGATTACCCTGGGTGTGCTGTTTCAGCTCGGTATGCCGCTACCTTTAGCGATTATTATTACCCTACTACTCGGCGCAATATGTGGGCTGATAAATGCCGGACTTATTATTTATACCGGCGTAAACCCGTTGGTGATTACCCTGGGAACCATGTATTTATTTGGTGGTAGCGCATTATTGTTATCTGGTATGGCTGGCGCCACGGGTTATGAAGGTATTGGTGGATTTCCCACAGCGTTCACTGACTTTGCCAATATTTCATTTCTTGGTATTCCCATGCCGCTTATTTTTTTTCTTGTGTGCTGTCTGTTTTTCTGGCTGCTCATGCATCGCACGCATATGGGACGCAACGTTTTCCTGATTGGCCAGAGCGCCCGTGTCGCGCAGTACAGCGCGATCCCGGTGAATCGCACGTTGTATACCGTGTATGCCATGACCGGATGCGCCTCCGCTATCGCCGCCGTATTACTGGTTTCTTACTTTGGCTCCGCACGTTCGGATCTGGGCGCCTCTTTCCTGATGCCGGCCATTACGGCGGTTGTGCTGGGAGGCGCCAATATTTATGGTGGCTCCGGGTCGATTATGGGGTCCGCGTTGGCGGCGCTGCTGGTGGGATTTTTACAGCAGGGGCTACAGATGGCCGGAGTGCCGAATCAAATTTCCAGCGCATTGTCCGGTGCGCTTCTCATTGTTGTTGTCGTTGGTCGTTCCGTCAGTTTGCATCGTCACCAAATCCTTGAATGGTACTCACGCCGTCGCAATGCGCATCAGGCATGATTTCCTTTTGAAATTTATGGAGAAAAAAATGGCAAGACACAGCATTAAAATGATCGCCTTACTCACTGCGTTTGGTCTGGCATCTGCGGCAATGACCGTGCAGGCGGCAGAGCGGATTGCTTTTATTCCCAAACTGGTTGGCGTGGGCTTTTTTACCAGCGGCGGCAATGGCGCGCAGGAAGCGGGAAAAGCGCTGGGCATTGACGTAACTTACGATGGCCCTACAGAGCCCAGCGTCTCAGGCCAGGTTCAACTGGTGAATAACTTTGTCAATCAGGGGTATGACGCCATTATCGTTTCTGCCGTTTCGCCTGATGGCCTGTGCCCGGCGTTGAAGCGGGCAATGCAAAGAGGCGTGAAAATATTAACCTGGGATTCCGATACCAAGCCGGAGTGCCGTTCTTACTATATCAATCAAGGGACGCCAAAACAGCTCGGCAGCATGCTGGTAGAGATGGCCGCTCATCAGGTGGACAAAGAGAAAGCGAAAGTCGCTTTCTTCTATTCCAGCCCAACGGTGACCGACCAGAACCAGTGGGTGAAAGAAGCTAAAGCCAAAATTAGCCAGGAACATCCGGGGTGGGAGATAGTCACTACCCAGTTTGGCTATAACGATGCCACGAAATCGCTCCAGACGGCGGAAGGTATCATCAAAGCGTATCCCGATCTGGATGCCATCATCGCGCCTGACGCTAACGCTTTACCTGCTGCGGCACAGGCGGCGGAGAACCTTAAACGCAATAATCTCGCGATTGTTGGTTTTAGTACGCCGAATGTAATGCGCCCTTATGTTCAGCGCGGCACTGTTAAAGAGTTTGGCCTGTGGGATGTCGTCCAACAGGGAAAAATTTCCGTATATGTCGCCAATGCGTTGCTGAAAAATATGCCAATGAATGTCGGTGATTCACTGGATATTCCCGGCATCGGCAAAGTCACCGTTTCACCTAATAGTGAGCAGGGATATCACTATGAGGCAAAAGGTAACGGCATTGTGTTATTGCCGGAGCGTGTCATTTTCAACAAAGACAATATCGACAAATATGATTTCTGATAACTGTTATGTATCGACGGAGTAAAGAATGGCTGATTTAGATGATATTAAAGATGGCAAAGATTTTCACACCGATAAACCACAAACTAACACTTTGTTCGCATTAAAAGGCTGTGGCGCGCTGGATTGGGGAATGCAGTCCAGACTGGCGAGGATTTTTAATCCCAAGACCAGAAAAACGGTCATGCTGGCCTTTGACCATGGATATTTCCAGGGGCCGACAACCGGACTTGAGCGTATTGATATCAATATTGCGCCGCTCTTTGAATATGCTGATGTCTTAATGTGTACTCGCGGCATATTACGCAGTGTGGTACCTCCGGCAATCAATAAACCAGTCGTTTTACGCGCGTCCGGGGCGAATTCTATTCTCACTGAATTAAGCAATGAGGCGGTTGCGGTGGCGATGGATGACGCTGTGCGGTTGAATAGCTGTGCTGCTGCCGCACAGGTTTATATTGGTAGTGAGCATGAACATCAGTCGATTAAAAATATTATTCAACTGATTGATGCCGGGTTACGCGTTGGGATGCCAATAATGGCAGTGACCGGGGTGGGTAAAGATATGGCTCGCGACCAGCGTTATTTTTCACTGGCAACGCGTATCGCTGCGGAAATGGGGGCGCAAATTATCAAAACGTATTATGTCGATAAAGGTTTTGAGCGTATTGCGGCAGGTTGTCCGGTGCCGATTGTCATCGCCGGCGGTAAAAAACTGCCTGAACGTGAAGCATTGGAAATGTGCTATCAGGCGATTGACCAGGGGGCTTCTGGCGTAGATATGGGGCGTAATATATTCCAGTCAGAAGATCCGGTAGCCATGATTAAAGCGGTACATGCTGTCGTTCATCATAACGAAACAGCAGAGCGTGCTTATGAGCTTTTTTTGAGTGAGAAAGGTTAAATGAGATCGCTTCCCCATCTTTTACCGATGCGAGGAGATGGGGATGACGGTTATTTTATTTGGAATAATCAGGGGGTTAATGATGCACGTTACGCTGGTTGAAATTAACGTTCATGATGACAAGGTTGAACAATTTATCGATGTTTTTCGGCAGAATCATCTGGGCTCAATTAAAGAGCCGGGTAACTTGCGTTTTGATGTTCTGCAGGATCCGCAGGTGCCTACGCGATTTTATATTTATGAAGCCTACGTTGATGAACAGGCCGTCGCTTTTCACAAGACAACGCCACACTATAAAACTTGCGTGGAGCAGCTTGAACCGTTGATGACCGGTCCGCGGACAAAAAAAGTTTTTATGGGTTTGATGCCTTAAGGAGCGCTCATGAACAGCCAGTTTGCCGGATTAACGCGCGAAGCATGTGTGGCATTGTTAGCGTCATATCCGCTTAGTGTGGGTATTCTGGCAGGGCAGTGGATTGCGTTGCATCGCTATCTGCAACAGTTGGAAGCGCTAAACCAGCCGCTGTTGCATTTGGATTTGATGGATGGTCAATTTTGCCCGCAGTTTACCGTTGGGCCATGGGCAGTTGGGCAACTGCCGCAAACTTTTATCAAAGATGTTCATTTGATGGTAGCGGATCAATGGACGGCGGCGCAAGCCTGCGTGAAGGCGGGCGCACACTGCATCACGCTTCAGGCTGAAGGCGATATTCATCTGCATCATACGCTAAGCTGGCTTGGTCAGCAGACCGTGCCCGTTATCGGCGGTGAAATGCCGGTGATCCGGGGGATTAGTTTATGCCCGGCAACGCCTCTGGATGTCATTATCCCCATTCTGAGCGACGTTGAGGTTATTCAACTACTGGCAGTGAACCCTGGATACGGCAGTAAAATGCGCTCCAGTGATTTGCACGAGCGCGTGGCGCAGCTTCTCTGTCTACTTGGTGATAAACGCGAAGGTAAAATTATCGTTATTGATGGGTCGTTAACGCAGGATCAGTTGCCTTCGCTGATTGCACAGGGCATCGATCGTGCTGTTTCTGGTAGTGCGTTATTTCGTGATGATCGGCTGGTTGAGAATACGCGGAGCTGGAGGGCGATGTTTAAGGTTGCCGGGGATACTACTTTCTTACCCTCCACAGCATAAATGCCGGATGGCGGCTTTACCTTATCAGGCCTACATAAGCACTCGGCTGATAGGCCTGATAAGCGCAGCGCCATCAGACATTGATTGGCAATTAAGCTTGCTTAGCCGCTTCTGCTGCTTTCACGATCACCGCGAAGGCGTCAGCTTTCAGAGAAGCGCCGCCTACCAGTGCGCCGTCGATGTCCGGCTGCGCGAACAGTTCGGCTGCGTTGGAGGCATTAACAGAACCGCCGTACTGGATAATGACCTGTTCAGCGATTTTTGCGTCAGCTTTAGCAATGTGGTCACGGATGAATTTGTGCACTGCCTGCGCCTGCGCAGGAGTTGCAGATTTACCGGTACCGATCGCCCATACGGGTTCGTAAGCGATAACCGCGCCTTCAAAGGCTGCCGCGCCCTGCGTTTTCAGTACCGCGTCGATCTGGCGTGCGCACACTTCTTCTGTTTTGCCCGCTTCGTTTTCCGCTTCGGTTTCACCGATGCACAGTACCGGCGTCAGACCTTGTTCTTTCAGTACGGCGAATTTTTTGGCGATCAGCTCGTCAGATTCTTTGTGATAAGTACGACGCTCGGAGTGGCCGATAATAATGTACTGCGCGCCGATATCCTTCAGCATTTCAGCCGAAGTTTCACCAGTGAATGCGCCAGACAGGTTCAGATCAACGTTCTGCGCGCCCAGCATAATGTGGCTACCGGCAGCAGCGCGTTTCGCCAGATCGATATACATTTCCGGCGGAGCGATTGCCACGTCGCAGCCTGCTACGCCCGTCAGTTCTTTACGCAGGTTAGCCACCAGTTCGTTTACCATGTGGCGGCTGCCGTTCAGTTTCCAGTTACCCATCACTAAAGGATGTCGCATTTCATTTCTCCACGCTTAGTCAGCGAATTAAGGAAGATGGCCGCTCGTCAGAGCAGCATGGTCTATGAAACAGTATAGAGATTCATCCCCGGAAAGGCTTTGCTTTTTGTCATCAATTCGCCCCTTCCAGATTTTCAGATAACGCCAGCTTAATCGGTTCAACCGCGAAGGTCAGCCCCTTTTCGCCGTTATCTGCGACAACATAACGTACCGCGCCTTCGGTCTCGGCGTAATAGTGTTTACCTTTACCGGCGATAAGCATCTTTTGCAGTTTTTTCTGGCTTTGCTCTTTTGTCAGCAACGGGGCGACAGTGCGAATAATGGCGGCCATATATTCCAGCGCTTTCGCTTTCGCCGCTTTCTGTTCCGGCCCCTGAATGGGCAGCCAGGTAATCTGCATACTTTTCACTTTGAGCGTACCGCGCTCCAGCGCCGTGGAGGCATACAGATTTTCGTTAATCTTACTGGCGGCGCGGGTCAGATTCGCCTTATCGCGGCTATTCTCAATGGCGCGAAATTCATTGAGCGGCAGATCGGGATTCTGGCGGTTAAAGTTCTCACGAAACTGGCTAATAGAAAGATCAAAGGTTGGCGAGCCCGCCAGCAAATAGGGCGCTGTCGTGGTCGATGAAGAGAGCTGCGCGTGCGCCGTTATGCTGGCGGTGAGAGCAGAAAACAACAGTAAAAACAGAGTACATCCTGGCTTCATCAATCTTACCTTTCGTTAGGACTGCTCACGATTAAAACGATAACTGTCGGGCTTGTCAAAAGGGTAAACTGTAGCGGAAGGCAAAATATAAGGAACTTACATGACCATACAGCAATGGTTATTCTCATTTAAAGGGCGTATCGGACGCCGTGATTTCTGGATTTGGATCGGCCTCTGGTTTGCCGGGATGCTGGCGCTATTTTCGCTGGCGGGGAAAAATCTGCTTGATATCCAAACGGCGGCATTTTGCCTGGTGTGCCTGCTGTGGCCGACCGCCGCCGTCATGGTCAAACGTCTGCATGACCGGGGACGCTCCGGCGCGTGGGCGTTGCTGATGATTCTGGCGTGGATGCTGCTGGCCGGAAACTGGGTGATGCTGCCGGGGATGTGGCAGTGGGTCGTCGGGCGATTTATTCCGACGCTGATCCTGGTGATGATGCTTATCGATCTGGGCGCGTTTGTCGGTGTTCAGGGGGAAAATAAGTTTGGGAAAGCGACACAGGACGTGAAGTTTAAAGCAGAACCGTAAACGGGCGGTAAACCGTAATTTGCCCGGTGGCGCTGACGCTTACCGGGCCTACAGATTGGTGATGATTTGCAGGCCGGATAAGCCCTAGCCGCCATTCGGTAAAACATCACCAGTAATGTTCAGCCGTCATATGCCCCGGTCGGCGGCGCAGATGTTTAGTCATCTGTCGGGTCTCTTTCAGCAGTTGCTGCGTATCGCGCACCATCTGCGGGTTCCCGCACAGCATGACGTGGCTGGTCTCTTTATCCATCGGCAATCCAACGGCTTTTTCCAGCTCGCCGTTTTCAATGAGCGCTGGCACGCGTCCGGTAAGCGAGCCTGGCACCCTCTCCCGGCTGACCACCGTTTGGATGCGCAGCTTGCCTTCATAACGCTGTTGCAGTTCCAGCATTAGCGGCAGATAGCTTAAATCGGCGGCGAAGCGTGCGGCGTGGACCAAGACCAGATTTTTAAAGCGCGCGACATCCTGGCCATATTGCAGAATAGACAAATACGGGCCAATAGCGGTTCCGGTTGCCAGCATCCATAGCGTCTCGCAGTCAGGCACTTCATCCAGTACAAAGAAACCCGACGCGTCGCTGACCACTTGCACCTCATCGCCAGGTTTTAGCGCCGCCAGCCGCGGGCTGAGCTTTCCTTGCGGCACCGTCACCAGATAAAACTCTAAATTCGGATTGTCAGGCGCATTGACATAGGAATACGCGCGCTGAACGCGCTCGCCATCGATCTCCAGTCCGAGTTTGGTAAATTGGCCTGCAGTAAAAGGATTAATGGGGGCGTGAACGGTCAGGCTGAACAGTGCGTCAGTCCAGTTTTGCACCTTAGTGACTTTACCTGTTACCCAATCGGCCATGGTTTTCTCCTGTTCTGAATCGCTAACCTTATCTTCGTTCGTCAGGAGAAAGATTTCCAGCCCCGCGAGGCTGGAAGGCTCTAACTAACAAATGCGCTAGAGGATATGCGCCTGCACATCCGGATCTTTACGATCAAGATAGTGGATCGACTGAATGCGGCGGATGGTGCGTGATTTGCCGCGGATCAGCAGCGTTTCCGTCGTGGCAATATGGCCTTTCCGGCTAATTCCTTCCAGCAGATCGCCTTTCGTGATGCCGGTCGCGGAGAAAATAACGTTATCGCTACGCGCCATGTCGCCCAGGCATAACGCCTTGCCCGCTTCAATGCCCATTGCTTTGCAGCGCGCCAGCTCCTGTTCGCCAATGCGGCGGTTTTCTTCGCTGTCGCCTTTCACGTCATGGCGCGCCAGCAGACGTCCCTGCATATCGCCGTCCAGCGCGCGGATCACCGCTGCGGATACCACGCCTTCTGGCGCGCCGCCAATCCCGTACAGCACGTCGACTTCGCTATCCGGCATACAGGTCAGAATTGAGGCCGCGACGTCGCCGTCAGGAATGGCAAACACGCGTACGCCCAGTTTGGCCATCTCTGCGATGACCTCGTCATGACGCGGTTTTGCCAGAATGGTCACGGTCAGATCGCCAAGCGGTTTACCCAGCGCATCCGCGATGTTGCGCAGGTTATCCGCCAGCGGCAGATTGAGATCGATCGCCCCTTTGGCGCCCGGACCGACAATCAGTTTTTCCATATACATATCGGGCGCATTCAGGAAACAGCCTTTATCGCCGACCGCCAGCACCGCCAGCGCGTTCGCCTGACCCATCGCCGTCATGCGCGTGCCTTCAATCGGATCGACGGCGATATCTACCGCATCGCCGTGGCCGGTACCGACTTTCTCGCCGATATAGAGCATCGGGGCTTCGTCGATTTCGCCTTCGCCAATCACGATGGTGCCGTCAATGTTGACCTGGTTGAGCATGATACGCATGGCGTTGACCGCCGCGCCGTCCGCGGTATTTTTATCGCCGCGTCCCAGCCATTTGTAGCCAGCCAGCGCCGCCGCTTCGGTCACACGGGAAAATTCGATGGCAAGTTCTCGTCTCATAACAAACTCGTAGCAAAAAGGAGTGGCGCGCAGTGTAGCACAGGGGAAGGAGGGAATAATTGATGTGTGTGCGGAGTTGCCCCCGCACAAAGATTTTGCCGGATGGCGACCTTACTTGTCGTGATCTTCCCACGCCATTGCGCGTTTAACCGCTTTCTTCCAGCCACTGTAACGGTAGTTACGCTCGGTGGTTTCAATGCCGGGGCGGAATTCTCGCTCAATGACGGCTTTTTCCTGCAACTCGTCCAGGTTCTGCCAGTAACCGACGGCCAGACCAGCCAGATAGGCGGCGCCCAGCGCGGTCACTTCGCGCACTTCCGGGCGTTCCACCCGCGTGCCGAGAATATCTGACTGGAACTGCATCAGGAAGTTGTTGGCCACTGCGCCGCCGTCCACACGCAAAGCGTGCAGGCGGATACCGGAGTCGGCCTGCATCGCTTCCAGTACGTCGCGGGTCTGGTAAGCGATGGATTCGAGCGTCGCGCGGATAATGTGATTAGAGTTCACGCCGCGGGTCAGGCCAAAAATAGCGCCGCGGGCATACGGGTCCCAGTACGGCGCGCCCAGACCGGTGAAGGCCGGAACCACGTAGACACCGTTGGTATCTTTCACTTTCGTGGCGAAATATTCGGAGTCGAACGCGTCGCTGATGAGCTTCATTTCATCACGCAGCCATTGAATGGACGCTCCCGCCATAAACACCGCGCCTTCCAGCGCATAGTTGACTTCGCCGCTTGGGCCGCAGGCGATGGTGGTCAGCAGGCCGTTTTCCGATTTTACCGCTTTCTCGCCGGTGTTCATCAGCATAAAGCAGCCGGTGCCGTAGGTATTCTTTGCCATTCCTTCCTTTACGCACAGTTGGCCGAATAGCGCAGCCTGCTGATCCCCGGCAATCCCGGCGATAGGAATACGTGTACCGCCTTTACCGCCAATATTGGTCTGGCCGTAGACTTCGGAGGATTTACGTACCTGGGGCAGCATCGCGCGTGGGATATCCAGCACGTCCAGCATTTTATCGTCCCAGTCCAAATCATGGATGTTGAACAGCATGGTTCGTGAGGCGTTGGTGTAATCCGTAACGTGGACGCGGCCCTGCGTCATCTTCCAGATAAGCCAGGTATCCACCGTACCGAACAGCAGCTCGCCACGCTTCGCGCGTTCGCGCGAACCTTCCACATGGTCAAGGATCCATTTCACTTTAGTGCCAGAGAAGTACGGGTCGACGACCAGACCGGTATTGTCGCGGATGTAATCTTCCATGCCGTCGCGTTTAAGCTGTTCGCAAATATCGGCGGTACGACGGCACTGCCAGACAATAGCGTTGTATATCGGTTTGCCGGTTTCACGTTCCCAGACGATCGCGGTTTCACGTTGGTTGGTGATACCGATAGCGGCAATCTGATCGGAACTGATATCGGCCTTAGCCAGTACTTCTACCAGCGTTGAGCTTTGGGACGCCCAAATTTCCATCGGGTCGTGTTCTACCCAGCCTGGCTTAGGATAAATTTGCTCAAATTCACGCTGTGATACGCTGACGATATTCGCGTCATGATCCATAACGACCGCGCGGGAGCTGGTGGTACCCTGGTCGAGCGCAACGATATATTTTTTTTCAGTCATAATTTTGTCCCGTAATCAGATTACAGCGAAGCATTTTGTTGTGTGGTCGCGGTGGAGTCCTTCTCTTCCACGACGCAGGTATCGCACGGCAAATGACGGCCAATAAATTTGCGATAAGCAAACGCGCCCAGAATGGCGCCGACGATGGGGCCAAACAGTGGCACCAGGAAGTAAGGAATGTCTCTACCGCCGGTAAACGCAATTTCACCCCAGCCGGCAAGCCCGGCGAACATTTTGGGGCCAAAGTCACGCGCCGGATTCATCGCAAACCCGGTCAACGGCCCCATAGAGGCACCGATAACGGCGATCAGTAAACCAATGAGCAGTGGCGCAAGCGGACCGCGAGGTACGCCGTTTCCGTCGTCGGTCAGCGCCAGAATCAGCCCCATCAGAATAGCGGTAATCACCATTTCAACCGCGAAGGCCTGCACAAAATTGATATGAGGATTCGGGTAAGTTGAGAAAATGCCTGCGAGATCGAGACTTTCAACGCTGCCACGGACGATATGGTGGGTTTGTTCGAAGTCCACAAAAAGATTGTAATAAAGCCCGTAAACTAACGCCGCTGCGCAAAAGGCGCCGGCAACTTGAGAAATAATAAAAGGAACAACTTTACGTTTGTCGAAACAGGCAAATAGCCAGAGTGCGATGGTCACTGCCGGGTTCAGGTGTGCGCCAGAAACACCTGCCGTCAGGTAGATAGCCATCGCTACCCCCAGACCCCAGATGACGCTGATTTCCCACTGTCCAAAAGTAGCTCCGGCAACTTTAAGCGCAGCGACACAACCCACACCGAAAAAAATCAACAACCCGGTACCGAGGAATTCAGCAATGCACTGGCCTTTTAAGGTTGATGTTTGACTCATAATCGGATCCTGAAGAGTATGTAATGATTATTGGTATGCGAGGAAGTCATGGACATCCACGATGCCCTGTAGGCACACTGTTAATTTATCGTTAACGAGCAAAAACGAGAAATATCGAAATCAAAATGTGTGTACTGCGTCAATAAAATGAGCGTTATCGCGCCATGAAGCGCATTTTGAGACAGCAGAAGAGAGTGAATTGAATCATTTCATTAACCAATATGTTAACACTTTTAAGTTATTGAATGAATGTTACCAGGAGATGGATGAAAATTGCTGCAAACCGCGATCTACGCGGTATGTCGCTGGACAGCGAGAGCGGGGCTTCATACAATCGACACTATATATTGTGCGCGTTTACGTGAAGCGTCGCCTTGCAATTCAGGAGAGGTAAGATCATGTCTTTAGAAGTGTTTGAGAAACTGGAAGCAAAAGTACAGCAGGCGATTGACACCATCACCCTGTTACAGATGGAAATTGAAGAGCTGAAAGAAAAGAACAACAGCCTGACGCAGGAAGTGCAGTCTGCACAGCATCAACGTGAAGAACTCGAGCGTGAAAATAATTCTCTGAAGGAACAGCAGAGCGGCTGGCAGGAACGTTTGCAGGCGCTGCTTGGTCGTATGGAAGAAGTCTAATCCTCGTCATATTTCACGTTATGGCGGCGTTGGCTGCGTGCGTTCACCCCAGTCACATAGTGGCCTATGCTCCTGGGGATTCACTTACTTGCCGCCTTGCCCTGACGCGAAATCTATAGAGGATTTAGAATGCGGATACCGGTGGGCCGGATAAGGCGTAAGCCGACATCCGGCAATCAGCGACAACGCATAAAAAAGGCGCCGTAAGGCGCCTTTTTTGATCACTCGATATCAAGCGGGTCTTCGGAAAGGATAATCCCGGTGTTGTCGGCATAGAGATGATCGCCGGAGAAGAACGTCACGCCGCCGAAATTGACGCGCACATCGCTTTCCCCAATGCCTTCACCTGCGGCGCCAACCGGAATGGCGGCGATCGCCTGAATGCCGATATCCAGCTCTTCCAGATCGTCCACCTGACGCACCGCGCCATAGATAACCAGCCCTTCCCATTCATTTTGCGTGGCCAGACGCGCCAGCTCCGCATCGACTAATGCACGACGGACAGAACCGCCGCCATCGACCAGCAGAACCCGACCACGGCCATTTTGTTCGAGCAGATCGTACAGCAACCCGTTGTCCTCGAAACATTTTACCGTGATGATTTGTCCGCCAAACGACGACCGCCCTCCAAAATTAGAGAACAGCGGTTCCACGACGTTGACATCTTCCTGATAGATGTCACAAAGCTCGGAAGTATCGTATTTCATAGGCTTAACGTTCAGTTGCTGCGAGAATTTTTAGTATATCGCGCTAAGTATACTGTTGGCAAAATCATCAATTGTTAATTGATATTTGTCAGTTAAACGGCCCACTGACTTAAGAGTATCCCAATCACAAATAACAGGTTGGTTAACAACGCGCCTTTAACGGTACGTTCAAGCATCGGGCGCATTGCCGCAGGCTCCCTTTCGCGCATTACGTAGCGCGCTTGTTTAATGAGCAAGGGCGCGGCCAGAATAAACAACCATCCCCACGGACTGTGTAGCGAGAGCAGATTAAACAGCGCCAGACAGAGCAGCGCGCCTAGCAACAGGCAGGCGTGATAACGACGCGCGTTGACATCGCCCAGTCGTACTACAAGGGTGTTTTTGCCGTTCTCTCTGTCGCTATTAATATCGCGCAGGTTATTAATATTCAGCACCGCCGTCGCCAGTAAACCGCAGGCGGTGGCCGGGAGAATCAGCGCCGGAATCAGCGTATGCGCCTGGAGATACCAGCTCCCCATGACACTTAGCCAGCCAAAGAATACCAGGACAGAGATATCACCCAGCCCGATATAGCCGTAGGGCCGATTACCCACGGTGTAGGTGATGGCGGCGATAATCGACAGCCCGCCCAAAATCAGGAAGCCGACAAAATCGGTTAACGTATGGCACGCGACCGCCACCAGCGCCAGTCCGGAGATACAGATCAGCACGACGGTAATGATTAACGCCCGCTTCATCTCCTGCCGGGTGATGACGCCTTTTTGCATCCCCCGCAGCGGCCCGATGCGATCTGGTTTATCACTGCCTTTGACAGCGTCGCCGTAATCGTTGGCGAGGTTGGATAAAATTTGCAACAGCCCGGCGGTGATAAGGGCCAGCAGCGCGACCAGAGGATCGAAATAGCCTTGCCACCATGCCAGGGCCGTACCGACGATAATCGCTGCGAAGGCGAGGGGTAAGGTTTTGGGTCGTAAGCTTTCCAGCCAGGCCTGGGTGCGGCTAATTTGTTGTTGTTCAGTCATATTTAGCGCCAATAAAAATGGGGCTTTTCAGCCCCATCAACAGTGATGAAAATGCATTGGACGCGATTATAAGATAAAACGGCTTAGATCTTCATCTGCGACCAGCGCATCCAGATGTTTGCTCACATATTCCGCATCAATTGTGATGTTTTGGCCGTGCAGATCGCTGGCGTTATAGGAAATTTCTTCCATCAGACGCTCCAGTACGGTATGCAGACGGCGCGCGCCGATGTTTTCGGTGGTTTCGTTAACCTGCCAGGCGGCTTCGGCAATACGTTTAATACCGGAATCGGTGAACTCGATATTGACGCCTTCAGTTGCCATCAGCGCTTTATACTGCACGGTGACGGAGGCGTTTGGCTCGGTCAAAATGCGTTCGAAATCGCTGGTGGTCAGCGCCTGAAGTTCAACGCGAATCGGCAGACGGCCCTGCAGTTCCGGGATCAGATCAGACGGCTTCGCCACCTGGAACGCGCCAGAGGCGATAAACAGAATATGATCCGTTTTGACCATCCCGTGTTTGGTCGAAACCGTGCAGCCTTCTACCAGCGGCAGTAAGTCGCGCTGTACGCCTTCGCGTGAAACATCCGGGCCGGAGGTTTCGCCACGCTTACAAATTTTGTCAATTTCATCGATAAACACGATGCCGTGCTGTTCAACCGCGTCGATAGCGTCCTGTTTCAGCTCTTCCGGGTTGACCAGCTTAGCCGCTTCTTCTTCAACCAACAGTTTCATCGCGTCTTTAATTTTCAGCTTACGCGGTTTCTGTTTCTGACCGCCCAGGTTCTGGAACATAGACTGTAACTGGCTGGTCATCTCCTCCATGCCCGGAGGCGCCATAATCTCTACGCCCATCGGCGCGGCGGCGAGGTTAATCTCGATCTCTTTATCGTCGAGCTGGCCTTCGCGCAGTTTTTTGCGGAACGTTTGACGGGCGGCAGAAGGCTCCTGCTGCTGTTCGGCCTGGCCCCAGTTATTTTTTGCGGGTGGGATCAGCACGTCGAGAATACGTTCTTCCGCCAACTCTTCCGCACGATAGCGGTTTTTCTCGATAGCCTGTACGCGAACCATTTTCACCGCGGCATCGGTCAGATCGCGGATGATAGAGTCCACTTCTTTCCCGACATAGCCCACTTCGGTGAATTTGGTGGCTTCGACTTTAATGAATGGCGCGTTGGCGAGTTTTGCCAGACGACGAGCGATTTCGGTTTTACCGACGCCGGTCGGGCCAATCATCAGAATATTTTTCGGCGTTACTTCGTGGCGCAGCTCTTCATCAAGCTGCATACGACGCCAGCGGTTACGCAATGCAATCGCCACGGAACGCTTTGCGTTATCCTGGCCGATAATGTGTTTGTTCAGTTCGCTGACAATTTCGCGTGGGGTCATTTCAGACATGAGAGGTCCTTACGCTTTGGCGGTCAATTCTTCAATGGTGTGGAAATGGTTGGTGTAAATGCAGATATCGCCTGCAATATCCAACGCCTTTTCAGCAATTTCGCGCGCGCCGAGCTCGGTATTTTCCAACAGAGCGCGAGCGGCAGCCTGGGCATAAGGACCGCCGGAGCCGATAGCAATTAAATCGTTTTCAGGTTGCACGACATCGCCGTTACCCGTGATGATGAGCGAGGCGGTTTCATCCGCGACGGCCAGCAACGCTTCCAGTTTGCGTAGCATACGGTCGGTACGCCAGTCTTTCGCCAGTTCAACGGCGGCTTTGACCAGGTGCCCCTGATGCATTTCCAGTTTACGTTCAAACAGCTCGAACAGCGTGAATGCATCCGCAGTACCGCCCGCAAAGCCCGCAATGACCTTGTCGTTGTAGAGGCGGCGGACTTTCTTCACGTTGCCTTTCATTACTGTGTTACCCAGTGTGGCCTGACCATCACCGGCGATTACCACGTGGCCGTTACGGCGTACGCTTACTATTGTTGTCACGAGCAGACCCCTTGGTTACTAATGCTGAATTGCGGCCCCGTACGGCGTACGGGGCATAATGCAAGTATAGATGGGGGAGATTTTGAGGGTTTCAACCCCCGGTGGCGAGTCGAATGCAGTTTGTATGGCCCGCCATCTTCAGACGGTTAATGGTGCTGTCGGCATTTTCTTTACCTTTCACCGGCCCGATAACCACGCGATTCCAGCCGTTATTGGTGGTAATTTTGGAGTCAAAGCCTTCAAACGCCAGCTGAGCGCGGACGCTTTCTGCCTGCTCAGCGCCTTTGAATGAACCACATTGCACCATCCAGCGACGTTCATCTTTTTTCTCTGCTGTCGCCTTCGGCGCTTCAGGCGCGCGCGTAATTGGCGCGGCTTTTGGCGCTGCCGCGCTGGTATGCGCCGGCGTTTGCAGCAAATCCTGATAAGGTTGCTGCGAGGCCGTCTGCTTCGGCGGCTGACTTTGGCGCGCGGGTTGCGCCGGGGCGGACTGTACCGTGCGTGTTTGCGGCTGCTCGTTTACCCGCGGCTGCGTGCGTGGTTGCTGAACAGGCTGCGTTTGAGCCCACTGCTGCTGCGCCTGACGCTGGCGCTGTAGCGTTTGCTGGCGTTGTTCTGGCGTCTGCTCGTTCCACGGCACTTCGTTAAGTTGCGTTGGCTGCTGACGCATATCCGCCTGCATCTGCTCCAGGAGTTGACGCTGTTCGCTGGTGAGCTGATTCGGATTCATGACTTCGCCGCCGGCGGACGGTTCCGTTGGCGTACGCACGCCCGGCTGGCGACTTTCCAGCTCTTTGATGTAACGCCAGCGCTCTTCCGGTTTTGGCGGAAGCCCATTGCCAGTGACTTTCTGGTTTTGTAGCGTTTCGGACTCTTCTTTCTTATGGTGAGTAATGAAGTACAGACCGCCGATAAAGGTCACAAGGACGGCTGCCGCAATCGCGACCATTGCCGGCGAGACGGCAGGCATGTTGCTTTGCTTCTTCCGTGAGTTCCGTGAGGTGCTCTTTTTGCGCCGCGAAGGAGCCGGTTGGCCGCGACGTACATAATCTCGTTGTGCCACTATCGTTTCGCTGTATTTATTCGTTCGTCAGCCCGTCATGTTACTGAAGCGGCGGGCCTTTGACCAGACAGGTGAGTCTTAAAGCTATTTACTTTAGGGTAAAGCGCGCGTAGAACCGCGAATAATCAGCTCGCAATCCATTAAACGCGAGCCGCTGCTCACATTTTGCCCCTGCATCTGATCGAGCAACAGCAGCATCGCCTCGCGACCAATGTCAAAACGCGGCTGCGCCACGGTTGTCAACGGAGGGTCGCAAAACTCGGCCAGCGCGATATTGTCAAAGCCGATAATCGACAGATCGTCAGGCACTTTCAGACCCTGGCGCTTGGCCCAGGAGAGGGCGCCCAGCGCCATTACGTCGCTATGACAAAAGACGGCGGTAGGCGGCAACGGTTGCTCAAGCAACTGCTTTAATGCGTTTGCCCCTGCTTCAAAGGTAAAGTCGCCACGGGCGATGTAATGCGGATCGACCACAATGCCACTGCGTCTTAATGCCTGTACGTAACCTTGTAAGCGATAGTGACAGAGCGGCATATCTTCCGGCCCCGCAATACAACCAATCCGCTTGTGGCCCAAATCCAACAGGTAGTTCATGGCATTGAACGCGGCGGTCAGGTTATCGATATGTACCGTCGGCAGTTCAAGCTCCGGCGCAAACTCATTCGACATCACCATCGGAGGCAAATTGCGCTGCTCCTCAACGCTGGCGTCAAAGGGCAGCCGGGAACTGAGAAGTACCATGCCGTCGATCTGTTTGGTGATGATGAGATTAAGAAAGGTTTTTTCTTTCTGGTTTTGATGGGCGCAATCGCCAATCAGCACCAGATACCCCTGTTCTGCCGCGGTCACTTCGATACCGCGGATAATTTCACTGAAGAAGGGATCGCAAATATCCGGGACAATCACCAGAATCGTACGGGATTCATTGCGTTTTACATTTCGCCCCATCGACTGCGGGAAATAACCCACTTCAAGCGCGGCCTGTTCAACCCGGCTACGGGTCGACTGGGAGACTTTATCGGGGTTCATTAACGCGCGGGATACGGTTGCTGTAGAGACTTTCGCCTTCAACGCAACATCCTTCATCGTAGCGGCAGTAACCTGCTTGTTCGATTTCACTCTTTCTCCTCGCCTGGGAACTGCTGGCGCAGATCTATCCCTGGTAACACTCATCGAAAACATTTTTATCAGATAGTGCGTGGAAGCGGTTACAGAATTTTCATAAAAAGTGTGATGGATCTTTAATTTTACGATCCGCCTCGCATCGTGAGGACTATCCTTCAATCGGATCGACGTCCAGAACCCATTTAACTTTCCGCGCTTCAGGGAGCGTATTGATCAACGCCAGCGTGCCGCTGATGATGTGTTGCAGGCGAATCCGTGAAGGATGCTGAAGTAAAATTTGCCAGCGATAGCGGCCGCCGCGTTTTGGCGCGAGGGCCGGAACCGGACCTAAGATCCACAGCTTATCGTCTGATAGCGGGCTGGCCTGAATCAGATTACGCAACTGCTGGAGAAAGACGGGCGCCTGCTGATTGTTGTGATCCTCTGCGCGAATAATGACGTGGCTGGTCCACGGCGGAAGCTGGAGCGTTTGCCGTTCCGCCAGCGCCTGTTCCGCAAACGCATCATAGCCTTTATACAGTAACGTTTGCAGCAGGGGATGCTCAGGATGGTGCGTTTGGAGCACCACTTCGCCCTGTTTGCCCGCGCGCCCGGCGCGGCCGGAAACCTGAGTGTAGAGCTGCGCGAAGCGTTCCGCCGAACGAAAATCTGCGGAAAAAAGCGCGCCATCGACATCCAGCAACGCCACCAGCGTGACATCCGGAAAGTGATGGCCTTTCGCCAGCATTTGTGTGCCTATCAGGATGCGTGCTCCGCCGCGGTGAACTTCCGCCAGATGCTGCTCCAGCGCGCCTTTACGACTGGTGGTATCACGGTCGATTCGTGAGATCGGCACGCCGGGGAAGAAGGGCGCCAGCACCTGCTCCAGCTGTTCCGTCCCTAACCCAACCGGTAACATATGTGTGGAGCCGCAGGAGGGGCACTGACGCGGTACCGGACGCTGGCTGTCGCAGTGATGACAGCGTAAATGATGCTGCGCCTGGTGCAGCGTGTAGTAGTGATCACAACGCGGGCACTCCGCAATCCAGCCGCAGTCGTGGCAAAGCAGCGCGGGCGCGAATCCCCGGCGGTTAAGAAATAAAATTACCTGATTGTCGGCCTGGAGATGTTGGCGCATACGGGCGATAAGGGCGGGCGCCAGTCCCGCCTGAAGACGCTGGCCTTTTAAATCCAGCACATGCTGCAGGGCTGGACGGGCATTGCCTGCGCGCCGCGTCAGACGCAGCATCCGGTATTTTTTCTGCCGCACGTTGCATAGCGTTTCCAGGGCTGGGGTGGCGGAGCCGAGAATAATCGGGATCTGCTCGCTATGGGCGCGATACACAGCCAAATCGCGGGCATGGTAGCGCCACCCTTCCTGCTGTTTATAAGAGCTGTCGTGCTCTTCGTCGATGACAATTACGCCAAGATTTTTAAACGGCGTAAACAGCGAGGAGCGCGTGCCGATGACAATCGCCGCTTCGCCGTTTTTCGCTTTCAGCCATGCCGAAAGACGCTCGCTGTCGTTTAGCCCGGAATGCAGCACTTCCACCGGCGCGTTAAAACGTTCGCGAAAACGGGCGATCGTTTGCGGCGTCAGGCCGATTTCCGGCACCATCACCAGCGCCTGTTTGCCCTGGGCGAGGACGTTTTCCAGCACGCTCAGATACACTTCGGTCTTGCCGGAGCCGGTTACGCCTGCCAGCAACCAGGCGGAGAAACCGTCCGACGCGCTGTGAATTGCGCCGACCGCTGTCGCCTGTTCGGTATTCAGCCGCAGGCGCTCTCCTGCGACGGCATAACGCTCCCGCCAGTCGGTAAACGCGGGCGTTTCACTGGCAAGCTCACAAAGCCCCTTACGCCGCAGCGTTTGCAGCGTGGCGTCAGTAAAATCAAGCTCGGCTACCTGATAGCGCCAGATCTTTCCTTGCCGCAGCGCCGCCAGCGCCTGTTGTTGTTTGGCGGAGCGTTTCAGGCTGTTGATGTCGACGGCTTGCCCCTCTTCGGTGGCGAACCAATACCATAGGGGCGCGTTGCTGGCTGGTTTTCCCTGACGTAATAAAACCGGCAGAGCGTGAAACAGAACGTCGCCGAGGGGATGGTGGTAGTAATCCGCCGCCCAGAGGAGTAAGCGCCAGATGGAGGGAGAAAAGATTGGCTCGTTATCCAGGACTTCAATGACCGATTTTAATTCATCGAGCGGCAATTCGCTGTGGTCGCTAACCGAGACGACAATGCCCACGCGCTCTTGCTGCTTGCCGAACGGCACGCGCACGCGGCACCCGGCTTTGGCGACCCCGCCTTCCGGCAGCAGGTAATCAAAGGTTCGGGGAAGCGGAACGGGCAAGGCAACGTGCGCGACGGACATAGCATCTTCCTGACTTGAAATTTCGTCGGGTAGTATACACATTACGATAAGGGAGCGCGGATCAGTTTGCATACGGTGGTCAAATTCTGTATGATTCGCCGCCTTTGGTGCGTGTTGTGAGCATCAAACCCTTTACTATTAACTTCGCGTGGTGTCTGGCGTTAGGGCTGGAAGAGCGACGCGGCCTTACACTGAGGTTCCCCATGAAAAAAGGTATTCACCCGAATTACGTAGAAATTACTGCAACCTGTTCTTGCGGTAATGTTATCAAAACCCACTCTACCGTGGGTCACGACCTGAACCTGGACGTGTGCGGCAAATGCCACCCGTTCTTCACTGGTAAGCAGCGTGTTGTTGATACCGGTGGTCGTGTTGAGCGCTTCAACAAGCGCTTCAGCATCCCTGGCAGCAAATAAGTTACCGCCAGAAAAAAAAGCGCCGCAGGGCGCTTTTTTTGTTTTCTAGGGATAACAGTATTTGTTCAGACACATTCTGTGATCCGTAATCGCTTTCATTACGCTTCCTGCCGTGAGTTTTAACGAAGGATTTATAGTCAGTCCCGCGCTTTCCAGCCCCTTAGCTGTCCATTTATTGCAGGTATTGAGTATGCCGTAGCGGCCATTCGCGGCGTAAAACTGGCTATCGCCGTAAATTCCTTGTTTTAACGGAATCAGATTACCCTCTGCGTCACGCGCAAAGCTGCGGCCCAGATAACGCATCAGACTGTTACGCTGGTTTGTGTGCAGGAGCAGTGATTTTATCTCGCTACCGACGAAATAGCGTTCTGGTTTACCGGAAAAGGCGACGATGTGCATAACCGCGCCGGATGACCAGAACATGGCCTGGAGCGTAAGCGCGGTGGTTATTTCTTGTGACTGATAAAAGCCCTTATCGCCCCAGCCGATTTCATACCACTGCGTCTCCTGAGCGAACCGTTTTTTAAGCTGTGGCAGAACGGTATTAACATCATGGGCCGGCGCAATAATTCCCGTGTGCCAGCCATGACTGACGATATAGATTTCCGTCGGGGAGGGCTGTCCGCCTGTCGTAGGTTTTACGGCTTGTGGAAAGGTTGTGCAGCCATATAGCAATAAACTTATCCAGGCGATAAAGAGATTTTTCATGACATATCACCAGCAAAGGCGCGGTATGTTGTGGCGTTTGTCTAATGACGCTGCGCTTATCGGGTCGGTGCCGGATTGGTAATTCATTGATATTTTTGCATTCCTCTTCGAGGGTAATAAAGCGAATGTCATAACTACAATACGTTTTAACCATTCAGGCGGAAGTTAGCTTCCGCCTGTTTTACTTTTACTATCTCGCTTTATTTTTTAAACATCTGCTCTGGATCGATAATCAGCGCCCGATAACCCAGCATACCGGCACGGTTACTGTGTACTTTTAGCTCCAGCATCACATCCTGAGTACCGTCTTTGACTTCATCCAGAACGGAAACGATCGGTTTTGTACCGCTCATTCCCGCTGTGGCCGAGTACATGAACATCGTTTTGGTTTCCGGGCGATATTCCGTGACGGAAGTAATGGCGCTGTACCAGTCAAAACCGCGCTCTTTACCATATTCCCACATTTGGGAAACCGTCATATTTTTTTCGTCAATCTGATATTCCACGCCGCGGGAATATTTCATTGACGGCATGGCCGGTTGTTCCATGCCGCGCGCATCGCCGTTATCAAAGGCGGTCACGACGGTTTTACCTCCGGTGCTTTTGGATGGCACTAACCAACCGGTATGTTGTGTCCATGTCCAGTCAAATCCACCGTCGCAGTGGTGAGCTTCGCAGGTTAGCGGTTTACCGTTGCTGTCTACGGGTTTCAGCACTTTTTTCGCCAGTTCGCCTTTCCAGCCGGATGGATCGGAAAGTATCCATTTCACTTTTTTATCGCGGCCAATTTTGATGATGGCAGACTGGTGGCGCGAGCTAATGATAATGCTGTCGTCGCGAGGATCGTAGCTGACGGAGTTAACATGCGCCCAGTTGCGGCCCGGGCCGGAGCCCGCGATATCGCCGAAGGGTTGTTTTGCAAGCTGCTCTTTGGTCATGACCTGACCGGAATGTTCGGCATCGACGCTCAAACATACCGCTCCCTGATCCATCGCCAGAATAACGTCGTCACGATAGGGGTCGAGGATTTTTGGCAGATCCCAGTAATCGACGGTATCGCCGTTCTGGTCAACTTCAAGAATATGATCACGCACAGTATTGATGGTGTATTTACCATTTAATGGATAATTTTCTTTTGCGACACGCAGCAGGTAGGTGCCTTTCGGCGTTTCGGTAATGGCGTGCGAAAAATCAATAAATCCTTTTGGCAGTCGTTTATCGGAAATAACGCGGCCTAAGAAATCATATTTAAAGTAACGTTGACCCTGGCCAAAAATAAGATTGCCATCGTTAACCTGATGGAAGCTCATCATGGAACCAAAGCGTGTTATATCATCCTGGTTACGGAATTTATCAATATTCATATAGCCGCGAACATCGCCATTCGTATCGCTAATCCAGTTGATACCGGTATAATCCCAGTTCGCCGCGCCGCCTGCGACATGCATAATGTGGCCGGCTCTTGGCATCCCCGTTATATGGTTAAAAAGATATAAGCGATTTTTAAGCGAGCTATCGACTTTAACCGGTTCTACCGTAGGAAGAACGGCAGTTTGCCCGGTAGTAGAGGGTAATGATACCGGTGCGGCGTAAATGGACCACGTATAAGTTTGTTTTTTACCTTCTTCAGTCCAGTCAACTTTAACTTTATTGACATAATCTGGATACAAGCCAAATACAGGTATGCCGTCATGGGTATTTATAGCCTGCGGGCCGACATCATAACTGATCGGGATACCTTTTTCCCCTTTCCCTAAAACGGTAACCTTCACGTTCTGTACATTATGATTGGCTTTATTAATGATTGCTGTTAATGGGAAAACGCCGCCGTAGGGGGCGACATCGACCATACCTAATGGCCCCTCATGGACTGGAATGACATCTGCTGATGCGACCATTGGCCTGTTTGGGTCTAAAACACCTGAGGCCAAAACGCTGCCGCTCAAACACAGGCAGCATAATACAGGTAAGACTTTCCTTGTAAATAACATATTTATTTCCCCATTCGATATTATCGATAAAATGAATGTATATTAACCTTCTTATTTATCGGAGATGAAAAAACATTTAAAAAAGTAAAACAATCCGCGGAGGGGAATAATGATGTTGGTCACAAATATGAGGTGTCCATGGTCTTTTTAACAATACTTATCGTTATACTATTTGTTCAGTAAATATATGGCGGTGTATTATTATTCATGTACGCTTTGCTACGTGAAACATTAAATAAATATTGGAAGTTTAAATATAATAAAATTATATCGGTTATGGCATGTCGGGAATTTTTTGCAGGAAAATAACGAAGAGAAACTTATCATGTCTGACAAATTTATCCACTGAGGGCTATTCGGGAAGATGAACGGTTAGAAAAATGTCGGAGATAGCTGTGTACAGGGGGAATCGTTAAAAAAGCGCGGCCAGAGGCGTTCTGACCGCATGCTTTGCTATCAGTATTCCCACGTTTCCGGGTCAATCCCCATCTCACGCATGATCTCTTTTGCCGCTTCCGGGATTTCATCGCTGCGCTCTTTTCGCAGATCGGCATCATCCGGCAAGGGTTGCCCGGTAAAGGCGTGCAGAAATGCTTCACACAACAGCTCGCTGTTGGTGGCGTGGCGCAGGTTGTTCACCTGACGACGCGTACGTTCATCGGTGAGGATTTTTAACACCTTCAGAGGAATGGAAACCGTAATTTTTTTGACTTGCTCACTCTTCTTACCGTGCTCAGCGTATGGGCTGATATATTCGCCGCTCCATTCAGCCATGAGATACTTAATCCTCTTCGTCATTAATATTGAGGTCTGAACCTGAGCCCGGACCATAATCGCGCGTAGTTTACCGTAGTGGCGCGGCCCTGACACGAAGTTAGCGGTCGCAGATGTGCGCTAATGCATATAATTTTAACGGCTATTTGCGGTTTGCTCAATCTATACGCAAAGAAGTTTAGATGTCCAGATGTATTGACGTCTATTGTGGTAGTGGTTAATCTGTGGCCTGACTTTCACCGACTCAGCCAGGAATATCTTCATATGACGCGTAAACAGGCCACTATCGCAGTGCGTAGCGGATTAAACGATGACGAACAATACGGCTGCGTTGTGCCGCCAATCCATCTCTCCAGTACCTATAACTTTACCGGTTTCAATGAGCCGCGCGCGCATGATTATTCCCGCCGCGGTAATCCCACGCGTGATGTGGTTCAGCGCGCATTAGCGGAACTGGAAGGCGGCGCGGGCGCGGTATTGACGAATACCGGCATGTCGGCGATTCATCTGGTCACCACAGTTTTCCTCAAGCCGGGCGATCTGCTGGTCGCGCCGCATGATTGCTATGGCGGCAGTTATCGTCTGTTTGACAGTCTGGCGACACGCGGCTGTTATCGTGTGCGGTTTGTCGATCAGGGCGATGAACGCGCCTTACAGGCGGCGCTGGAAGAAAAACCGAAGCTGGTACTGGTAGAAAGTCCAAGTAATCCATTGTTACGCGTGGTGGATATTGCGAAAATCTGTCGGCTGGCGCGCGAGGCGGGCGCAGTGAGCGTCGTTGATAACACGTTTTTAAGCCCGGCGCTGCAAAATCCGCTGGCGTTGGGTGCCGATCTGGTGTTGCATTCATGCACGAAATATCTCAACGGTCATTCGGATGTCGTGGCCGGCGTGGTGATTGCTAAAGATCCGGAAATGGTCACTGAACTGGCGTGGTGGGCGAATAATATTGGCGTCACTGGCGGGGCGTTTGATAGCTATCTGCTGCTGCGCGGTTTGCGAACTCTGGTGCCGCGTATGGAGCTGGCGCAGCGCAACGCGCAGGCGATTGTGAAATATCTGCAAACCCAGCCGTTGGTGAAAAAACTGTATCACCCGTCGCTGCCGGAAAATCAGGGGCATGAAATTGCCGCGCGCCAGCAAAAAGGCTTTGGCGCAATGTTGAGTTTTGAACTGGATGGGGATGAGGAGACGCTGCGTCGTTTTCTGGGCGGGCTGTCGCTGTTTACGCTGGCGGAATCTTTAGGGGGAGTGGAAAGTTTGATCTCTCACGCCGCCACCATGACGCATGCCGGTATGTCGCCGCAGGCGCGTGCCGCCGCCGGGATCTCCGAAACGCTACTGCGTATCTCCACCGGTATTGAAGATGGCGAAGATTTAATTGCCGACCTGGAAAATGGCTTCCGGGCTGCAAACAAGGGGTAAACATGAGTGTGATTGCGCAGGCAGGGGCGAAAGGTCGTCAACTGCATAAATTTGGCGGCAGTAGTCTGGCGGATGTGAAGTGTTACCTGCGTGTCGCAGGCATTATGGCGGAGTATTCGCAGCCTGACGATATGATGGTAGTGTCCGCCGCAGGCAGTACCACCAACCAGTTGATTAGCTGGCTCAAGTTAAGCCAGACCGATCGCCTTTCTGCGCATCAGGTATTACAGACGTTACGCCGCTACCAGTGCGATCTGATTAGCGGGCTGCTTCCCGCCGACGCGGCAGATGACTTAACTAGCGCTTTTATTAGCGATCTGGAACGTCTTGCCGCCTTGCTCGACGGCGGCGTAACGGATGCCGTCTATGCTGAGATTGTCGGACACGGCGAAATTTGGTCGGCGAGATTGATGTCCGCCGTCCTGAATCAGCAGGGGCTGGATGCCGCCTGGCTGGACGCGCGCGCATTTTTACGCGCCGAACGCGCCGCACAGCCGCAGGTTGATGAAGGGCTATCTTATCCTTTATTGCAACAGCTACTGGCGCAGCATCCGGGCAAACGTCTGGTCGTGACCGGCTTTATCAGCCGCAATCATGACGGCGAAACGGTCCTGTTAGGCCGGAACGGTTCCGACTATTCCGCCACGCAAATCGGCGCGCTGGCGGGCGTTTCCCGCGTGACCATCTGGAGCGATGTCGCGGGCGTTTATAGTGCCGACCCGCGCAAAGTGAAAGATGCCTGCCTGCTGCCGTTGCTGCGTCTGGACGAAGCCAGCGAGCTGGCGCGTCTGGCGGCGCCTGTTCTGCACGCCCGTACGCTACAGCCAGTGTCCGGCAGCGATATCGATTTGCAGTTGCGCTGTAGCTACACGCCGGATCAAGGGTCAACCCGAATTGAACGAGTGCTGGCTTCCGGGACGGGCGCGCGTATCGTGACCAGTCACGATGATATCTGTCTGATTGAGTTTCAGGTGCCCGCCAGCCAGGATTTCAGGCTGGCGCATAAAGAGCTCGACCACATTTTAAAACGGGCGCAGGCGCGTCCGCTGGCGGTGGGCGTGCATCGCGATCGCCAGTTATTACAGTTCTGCTATACCGCCGAGGTAGCGGATAGCGTACTGAAACTCCTCGACGATGTCGGGCTGCCGGGCGAATTGCGCCTGCGGCAGGGGCTGGCGCTGGTGGCGATGGTCGGTGCGGGCGTCACTCGCAATCCGCTACACTGCCATCGCTTCTGGCAGCAGTTGAAAGGTCAGCCAGTGGAGTTTACCTGGCAGTCGGAGGAGGGCATCAGTCTGGTGGCGGTGCTGCGTACCGGCCCGACTGAGAGCCTGATTCAGGGGCTGCACCAGTCTGTTTTCCGCGCCGAAAAACGCATTGGCCTGATGCTGTTCGGTAAGGGGAACATCGGCTCCCGTTGGCTGGAACTATTTGCCCGTGAACAAAGCACGCTTTCCGCGCGTACTGGTTTTGAATTTGTGCTGGCGGGCGTGGTGGATAGCCGCCGTAGCCTGTTGAATTATGAAGGGCTGGACGCCAGCCGCGCGCTGGCATTCTTTGATGATGAAGCCGTTGAGCAGGACGAAGAGTCGCTATTCCTGTGGATGCGTGCGCATCCGTATGATGATTTAGTGGTGCTGGATGTGACAGCAAGCGAGCAACTGGCCGATCAGTATCTGGATTTCGCCAGCCACGGTTTTCATGTGATTAGCGCCAATAAACTGGCGGGCGCAAGCGCCAGCGATAAGTATCGCCAGATTCATGACGCGTTTGAAAAAACCGGGCGTTACTGGCTGTATAACGCCACCGTGGGCGCGGGATTGCCGATCAACCACACGGTGCGGGATCTGATTGACAGCGGCGATACGATTCTCTCGATCAGCGGGATCTTCTCCGGGACGCTATCCTGGCTGTTCCTGCAATTTGACGGCACGGTGCCGTTTACCGATCTGGTGGATCAGGCCTGGCAGCAGGGGCTGACCGAACCCGATCCGCGCGTCGATCTTTCCGGAAAAGATGTCATGCGTAAGCTGGTGATTCTGGCGCGCGAGGCGGGATACGACATCGAGCCGGATCAGGTGCGTGTAGAATCGTTGGTGCCGGCGCATTGTGAAGAAGGGTCTATCGATCACTTTTTCGAAAACGGCGACGCGCTGAATGAACAGATGGTGCAGCGTCTGGAGGCAGCCCGCGAACTGGGGCTGGTGTTGCGTTACGTGGCGCGTTTCGACGCCAATGGCAAAGCGCGCGTCGGCGTTGAAGCGGTGCGTCCGGAACATCCGCTGGCGGCGCTGCTGCCGTGCGATAATGTCTTTGCTATTGAAAGCCGCTGGTATCGCGATAACCCGCTGGTGATCCGTGGGCCGGGCGCGGGTCGAGATGTGACCGCCGGGGCGATTCAGTCGGATATCAACCGCCTGGCGCAGTTGCTGTAATAAAGGCAAGTTCGTGAGCGAAGTGCCGGGTTGCGCTTCGCTCCCTCATCAATACGTTATGCAGTCATTCTGTAGATACTGATATACGAAGCGCCATCCGATTGCTGACGAAACATTATGGCGTGATGCTTTTTACATTCTCAACCCGGACATCCATCCGGGGGTAAGGAATATTGATGCCGTTTTCATCCATTGCTTCCTTGATATTTTCCAGAAGATCGTAGTAAGTACTCCAGTACTGAGCGTTGGGCACCCATACGCGAACATAGAAATTCAGGCTAGAGGGCGCAAGTTCGCCCAGGCGGACCGTAATATCGCGGGTTTTATCAATGCGATGATCTTGTTCAATAATACGATGTATCACGCTTTTTACGTCAGCAATACGGCTTTGGTAATCCACGCCAATAATCAGATCAATACGTCGATAGGGGTGTCGTGAATAGTTGATAATATTATCAGCAATAATTTTACCATTCGGGATGACAACTTCTTTGCTATCCGCAGTGAGCAGAGTGGTGGAGAAAATATGGACCTTTTCTACTGTGCCGATAACCAGGCCAATTTGTACAATTTCCCCGGCGCGGAAAGGACGCAGGGAGACAAGCAGTACGCCTGCGGCAAAGTTGGAAAGTGACCCTTGCAGCGCCAGGCCAATGGCTAAACCCGCCGCGCCGATAACGGCAATAATTGAGGAGGTTTCTATACCGACACGGCCAAGAGCGGCTACTGCCGTGAAAGCTATCGTGATGTAGCGAACCAGCGCGGAGAAAAAGTGGACAATAGTGGCATCCACTTGCCGCCTGAGAAGTAATTTTTCCAGCCCCCTCGATAGTAAGCGAGCTATTAACTTACCGATGAAAAGTAGAATGATGGCGGCAACAACATTCCAGCCAAAATGAATTACCGAGTCACTGTGCTCGGCCATCCATTTGATCGCGCCTTTAATTTTTGGAAATAACTCAAAACCTTCCATGTTTATCCTCTGTCAGCAGTATCCGCGGTATTAGCGGTAATAAAACGGTTCATTTTTGCCTGGATAATCGCCGCGCCGACGGGTGGCAGCAGTAACGCCCAGAATAGTGTCCAGCCGGTTCGTATTCCGCCATCTTCGTTTTTATTCGCCAGCAGAGCGCGGATTTCGTCGCTAAGCGTCAGACACAATATGGCTGTGCCAAACGGCATAATGGCTGACAGCCATCCCGCGCCACATGCGGTCATGAGTCGGGGCGAAGGCGCCACAAATTGCATTTCCCGGTGAATTCTGAAGAACCAATAAATAATATAAAATGGAATGAAAAAGGCCAATAATGCGACGACAAGGGGTTCTGCGCACTCAGGTCGCTGGGTTGATGAGAACCTTTTGGGCGGTGCAATATAGAAAAGTTCTTTTTTGAGCGGTAATAGTAGCAAAAGCGCGATAACCGCTAAAGTAATTACGATTATTCCTATATAAGGAATTGAGTATATAAATATAGACAGATAGCCAGCGATGATAAATTTGAACAGTAAGCAGAGGCTAAATAAAATAACAAATGTCTGAGCACTGCCGATAGCGCTGAAAAGCAGCATGGGGACTAACAGCGTTATGATCCCCACACCCAGATTAATTAAAAACTGCGCTATGATAAGCCTGCCTACGTCAGACGGGCCATTTATGCAGAAGGAACAGACCACGCCAATGATTAACAGGAGCGCAACAAAGTAGAAGGGGTAACAATTTTTTATACGGCAGACAAACCAGCTGGCAACCATACCCAGGAGGTATCCCAGTTGGCCGCCAACGAGAATGGCGCCAATACGATCGGCTGGAATAGACAGAGATTTACTCCAAAAATAAACACCATACGACGATCCCAGCGAACTGATAAAAGAGAGCACCAAAAAGAAAAAAGTGATCCCCCAGAATCGATAGCTACTCAGGAGATCGGCGCAGGTCCATTTTTTATCTGACATTGACGGTAAAGTAATTTCCATATTTATCCCTTGTTTTCCATAGAAAATAAGAATGTATAGAACTATTTAAATTGATAATAAATATTGATTATGTGAATAACGTTTATAGCCAATTTTAACTTAAAACGAAGGGCCATTTTATCAAATAGTTCTATTCTTTTTCAGCGTATAAAAGTAGGATGTGAGGTGATTAAATCTATAGCGCCTTCTGAATGATAATCTGTGATTTTTTATGCGTGGCATTACATCATTGGGTTAAATGTGATTCCATTGTGAGTTATATTTTTCCGTCAGCAAATACAGAATTTGCGTGACGCGTTTGGCGGAATAGTGGGCGCTTTGCTGGAATTCAGGTTGTTGCCATAGCCAGGTAACAAAGCGGCGACTAGCCGCCAGATTAACGGCGACACCTTGTTCTAAGTGGGAACCGGTTAACGAACAGACCATTTTGCGGTTGTGACCTTGCCCCCAGAGCTGCCACTGATTTTGCCACCATCCCTGCCATGTTTTGCCTAACAGTTGCCACTCTGCGCGGCAATCGTCATCGTTTATCTCTTCCTCAACGAACCACAGCGAGGAGAGACGCTGGCGAAACCGCTCCGCCCATGCCGTAATGACCGCGCCGCGCAAAAAACACTCATGGGCAATGATGTGTGTCGTGACATCAGGAAAACGGTTTTTCAGCACCCGAAAATGACCATGCGCCGTAATGACCGGGCGAAGTATTGTTCCTTGCGCGTTACGTTTAAGCGCCGCCGGGCCATACTGAATCTCATCGAACTGACTGCGCTGTAAAAATTGCCGTTCTTTAATGGCGATACGGTGAATAATATCGCCCTTCTCGCCCTCGGGCGGCGCAATTCCTTTCCAGTGGTAATGCAAACTTTTTCCGGCAGACAGTAACGTGAAATTGCTGGAAAGGTGAAGAATATTGCCGCGAACAGCATCAAAACTGAATAAAAAGTACAATTGCTGGAAGGCATTCGCTCCCTGAAACGGTACGAGCAGCGGAATACTGCAAATCTGTTCCGGCGTTTCGGCGACATTCAGCGCGTGCTGTTTTGGCGTCCAGACTTTCTTACAGTACTGGCACTGAAGTCGCTGCGTTCCGCCGGGATTACGTCCATAACGAATCCATGTTTTTTGATAGCAGTCGGGGCAAAAGTGACCATGCTCTTTGGCATATTGCGCGATATAAGCAGACGCCCAGCGGCGAAATTCCCCCTCGTTGAAGAGCGGCGGATAACTGCCGCAGGCTCGACAATGCAATGCCGGATAACCCAGGCGATAGTCCGGCCACACATAATCCGGCGAGTCAGGCAGCCCAAGATTGCGACAACCAGCGCTTTTGCAGGCATTAATGGTGAACAGAGGCGGCATACATTTTACCAACGATTTTGGCAGGTCGTTGATTCTGCCTTCATAAAACGGTACGCGGGTGTGAGGACTCTCACATAAAAAAACCTTTCAGAACGTAACGTAGCGAATCTTTATATGACTGAAAGGGACTTATTTATGAAAGTAAAACTGCTTGCTGCCGGTATTTTGTTCACGCTGCCGTTCTGGGCCTGCGCCAAAGATGTCACCATTATTTACACTAACGATCTACACGCCCATGTGGAGCCTTATAAAGTGCCGTGGATTGCTGACGGTAAACGCGATATTGGCGGTTGGGCCAATATCACTACGCTGGTGAAGCAGGAAAAAGCCAAAAATAAGGCGACGTGGTTTTTTGATGCCGGAGATTACTTTACCGGACCGTATATCAGCAGCCTGACGAAGGGTAAAGCGATTATCGATATTTTGAATACCATGCAGTATGACGCTGCCACTATCGGTAATCATGAGTTCGATCATGGCTGGGACAATACATTGTTGCAACTGAGCCGAGCAAAATTCCCTATCGTGCAGGGCAATATTTTTTATGAGGACAGCAGTAAATCCTTCTGGGATAAGCCGTACACCATTGTTGAAAAAGATGGCGTCAAGATTGGCGTAATCGGCTTACACGGTGTCTTTGCTTTTAATGATACGGTATCCGCCGCGACGCGCGTGGGCATTGAGGCACGCGATGAGATTAAGTGGCTGCAACGTTACATTGATGAACTTAAAGGTAAAGTCGATCTGACCGTCGCGCTGATCCACGAAGGCACCCCGGCCCGCCAGTCCAGCATGGGGAATACCGATGTGCGACGCGCGCTGGATAAAGATATTCAGACCGCAAGTCAGGTAAAAGGGCTGGATATTTTGATTACCGGCCACGCGCATGTCGGTACGCCGGAACCGATTAAAGTCGGTAATACGCTGATTCTTTCAACGGACAGCGGCGGCATTGATGTCGGCAAATTGGTGCTGGACTACCAGGAAAAGCCGCATCAGTTTACCGTGAAGAACTTCGAGCTGAAGACCATTTTTGCTGATGAGTGGAAGCCAGATCCGCAAACGAAACAGGTGATCGACGGCTGGAACAAAAAGCTCGATAAAGTCGTGCAGCAAACGGTGGCGCAGTCGCCGGTTGAGCTGACCCGCGCGTATGGCGAATCGTCGTCGCTGGGGAATCTGGCGGCGGATGCGCTGCTTTTTACGGCGGGGAAAGACACCCAGTTAGCGCTTACTAACTCTGGCGGTATCCGCAACGAAATCCCGGCTGGCGCGGTGACGATGGGGGCGGTAATCAGTACCTTCCCGTTCCCTAATGAACTGGTCACGATGGATTTAACCGGTAAACAATTGCGCAGCCTGATGGAGCATGGCGCTGGCTTAAGCAACGGCGTATTGCAGGTGTCTAAAGGGCTGGAGATGAAGTATGACAGCAGCAAACCTGTCGGCCAGCGGGTTACCGTGCTGACGCTCAATGGCAAGCCGATTGATGATGCGGCGGTTTATCACATCGCTACCAACAGCTTCCTTGCCGACGGCGGCGACGGTTTTGCGGCATTCACGGAAGGCCAGGCGCGGAATACCTCCGGCGGCTACTATGTGTCGAATGCGATAGTCGATTACTTCAAGGCGGGCAACACCATCACGGATGAGCAGCTCAAAGGAATGCGCGTTGCGGATGTGAAGAAGTAATTTCCCCTGCCGCGGCGCGTTCAGTGTCGCGGCGTGACATGAAGAAAATTCAACTTTGCTGAATATTCCTCATTCTTTGGCGTGATTTTTCAGTTGACGTCCTTCTGCTTTTCCGTCATTTTTACATCTGGACGTCTAAACGGATAGATGTTTACAACACAACAAATAATAACATGCGATTGATGAGGTAAGGTATGAGCTTTTTTCACGCCAACCAGCGGGAAGCCCTGAATCAGAGCCTGGCGGAAGTACAGGGTCAGATTAACGTTTCGTTTGAATTTTTCCCGCCGCGCACCAGTGAAATGGAGCAAACCCTGTGGAACTCCATCGATCGCCTGAGCAGTCTGAAACCGAAGTTTGTTTCGGTAACGTATGGCGCCAACTCTGGAGAACGTGACCGCACTCATAGCGTTATTAAAGGCATTAAAGAGCGTACTGGGCTTGAGGCCGCGCCGCACCTTACCTGTATTGACGCCACGCGCGATGAGCTGCGCACCATCGCCCGCGACTACTGGAATAACGGTATCCGCCACATTGTTGCTTTGCGCGGCGATTTGCCGCCGGGCAGCGGTAAGCCGGAGATGTACGCCGCCGATCTGGTTGGTTTGCTCAAAGAGGTGGCCGATTTCGATATTTCAGTAGCGGCCTATCCGGAGGTACATCCGGAAGCGAAAAGCGCGCAGGCCGATCTGCTTAATCTGAAGCGTAAAGTGGATGCTGGCGCTAACCGCGCGATAACCCAATTTTTCTTCGATGTGGAAAGCTATCTGCGTTTTCGTGACCGCTGTGTTTCCGCCGGTATCGACGTAGAAATTATTCCCGGCATTTTACCGGTGTCTAATTTTAAACAGGCGAAAAAATTTGCCGATATGACCAATGTCCGCATTCCGTCCTGGATGTCACTGATGTTTGAGGGGCTGGATGATGACGCAGAAACCCGCAAGCTGGTGGGCGCTAACATTGCGATGGACATGGTGAAAATTTTAAGCCGCGAAGGAGTGAAGGATTTCCACTTCTACACGTTGAATCGTGCGGAAATGAGTTATGCCATTTGCCACACGCTGGGCGTAAGACCCGGTTTATAATCTCCAGCTCCCTGCCGGGAGCTTTATTACACCTCATATTGATCTACATCTCTGTAACTAAAAATATAAAAGGTATTAGCTATCGAATCTGTGGATTAATTCAACTATATCTATTTGCTCCTGGTGTATATCGTAACGGTAACACTTTAAAAGGGAGCTGAGATATGAGCACGACCGACGATACCCATAACACGTTATCCACTGGAAAATGTCCTTTCCATCAGGGGGGGCATGACCGAAGCGCAGGCGCAGGGACTGCCAGCCGCGACTGGTGGCCGAACCAGCTTCGCGTGGATCTTTTGAATCAACATTCCAACCGTTCTAACCCGCTGGGTGAAGACTTTGACTACCGCAAAGAGTTTAGCAAGTTAGACTACTCCGCCCTGAAAGGGGATCTCAAGGCGCTGCTGACCGATTCACAACCGTGGTGGCCCGCCGACTGGGGCAGCTATGTCGGTTTGTTTATTCGTATGGCCTGGCATGGCGCTGGCACCTACCGTTCTATTGATGGTCGTGGCGGCGCGGGTCGTGGTCAACAGCGTTTTGCGCCGCTTAACTCCTGGCCGGATAACGTCAGCCTGGATAAGGCGCGTCGTTTGTTGTGGCCGATTAAGCAGAAATATGGCCAGAAAATTTCCTGGGCTGACCTGTTTATTCTGGCGGGTAACGTGGCGCTGGAAAACTCCGGCTTCCGTACCTTCGGTTTTGGCGCCGGGCGTGAAGATGTCTGGGAACCGGATCTGGATGTGAACTGGGGCGATGAAAAAGCCTGGTTGACTCACCGGCACCCTGAAGCGCTGGCAAAAGCGCCGCTGGGCGCGACCGAGATGGGCCTTATCTACGTTAACCCGGAAGGGCCGGATCACAGCGGCGAACCACTTTCTGCCGCCGCCGCTATTCGCGCTACCTTTGGCAATATGGGGATGAACGACGAAGAGACCGTGGCGTTGATCGCTGGCGGGCATACCCTCGGTAAAACCCACGGCGCGGCAGCGGCATCCCATGTAGGGGCCGATCCGGAAGCCGCGCCGATTGAAGCGCAGGGCTTAGGTTGGGCCAGCAGCTATGGTAGTGGCGTTGGCGCGGATGCTATCACCTCCGGGCTGGAAGTGGTCTGGACGCAGACGCCGACCCAGTGGAGCAACTATTTCTTCGAGAACCTGTTCAAATATGAGTGGGTACAAACCCGTAGTCCGGCTGGCGCTATCCAGTTTGAAGCGGTAGACGCGCCGGACATCATCCCGGACCCGTTCGATCCGTCGAAAAAACGTAAGCCAACTATGCTGGTCACCGACCTGACGCTGCGTTTTGATCCGGAGTTCGAGAAGATTTCCCGTCGTTTCCTTAACGATCCGCAGGCCTTTAATGAAGCCTTTGCTCGTGCCTGGTTCAAACTGACGCACAGAGATATGGGACCAAAAGCGCGTTACATCGGACCGGAAGTGCCGAAAGAAGATCTGATCTGGCAGGACCCGTTGCCGCAACCGCTCTACCAGCCAACGCAGGAAGACATTATCAACCTGAAAGCGGCGATCGCTGCATCCGGGCTTTCTATTAGCGAGATGGTTTCGGTTGCCTGGGCATCCGCGTCTACTTTCCGCGGCGGCGATAAGCGTGGCGGCGCTAACGGCGCGCGTCTGGCATTAGCGCCTCAGCGCGACTGGGATGTCAACGCCGTTGCGGCTCGCGTTCTGCCGGTATTAGAAGAGATCCAGAAAACGACGAATAAAGCCTCGCTGGCCGATATTATTGTGCTGGCGGGCGTGGTCGGTATCGAGCAGGCGGCCGCTGCTGCGGGTGTCAGCATCAGCGTACCTTTTGCGCCGGGCCGGGTGGATGCGCGTCAGGATCAGACCGACATCGAGATGTTCTCGCTGCTTGAACCGATTGCCGATGGATTCCGTAACTATCGTGCGCGTCTGGATGTGTCGACGACCGAATCGCTGTTGATTGATAAAGCGCAGCAGTTAACGTTGACCGCGCCGGAAATGACGGTACTGGTTGGCGGGATGCGTGTGCTGGGAACCAACTTTGACGGCAGCCAGAACGGTGTCTTTACCGACAGACCGGGCGTGCTCAGCACAGACTTCTTCGCTAATCTGCTGGATATGCGTTACGAGTGGAAACCGACCGACGAATCTAATGAGCTGTTCGAAGGCCGGGATCGTCTGACTGGCGAGGTGAAATACACGGCGACCCGCGCCGATCTGGTGTTTGGTTCCAACTCCGTACTGCGCGCGCTGGCGGAAGTTTACGCGTGTAGCGATGCGCACGAGAAGTTTGTGAAGGACTTCGTCGCGGCATGGGTGAAAGTGATGAACCTGGACCGTTTCGATCTGCAATAATCTGATAGGTTAATTCGTCAGCGGCTGCTATTCGGTAGTCGCTGACGTTTTCCGCGTTTAATGCGAAAAATAACGAAAATGCCCCGTTACTTTCCAGTTAAATAATACATCTTCCTCCTGTGCTCCCGCGCCTATGTTATGCACAACCAGCGGCACCCCTTCAGGCGTGACGTTCAGGGACACCACGCCAATATGCGCAAGGCCGTTATCCAGCCGCCAGGAGACAATATCTCCCGGTTGATAATCGCTATATTTATCTGTCACCGGCAACGCTTTGTTTTGACGCTGGAACCAGGTTTCCAGATTCGGAACGCGGCGATGGTCGATATTGCTGTCCGGGCGTTTCAGCTTCCAGTTATTCGGGTAGGCAGAGAAATGCGCCTGCATGTCTTCATGTACCCGTTTCTGTAAATCAACCTGCTGACTGCGTAGCGCGCGGATGACGACATCTGCACATACGCCACGCTCCAGCGGAAGATCGCCATTCGGATAATCCAGACGAACATAGGCAGCATCATAAAATAGCGTCTTACCTATTTGCGTCCCGGCACTTTGGGCGATTGCAGCATTAGTTTGCGCCTGAACGGTTATTGGTCTGGTATCAGAGCGTGGCGAATGATGAGAGATATGGCTAATAAAAAAAGCAGCAAGAATACCGATAAGTGCCTGTGCGAATTTCATCTTCTTCGTCCGTGAAGTGTGTCAGTACGTCATTTGACTTTCCGCGGAGAGAATGGTGCGTGACAAAAAAGTCTATTTCAGGACAAAATGGACTGATTCCAGGCTATGGAATACCTGATGATGGCGCTTCGCTTACCCGGCCTGGATGATTGGATAACAAGGCCAGATAAGGTGCCTGTGTCGATATTCGGCAAATGAATTCTGTTGGGTCAGCAAGCTGAAATACTCCTGGCTATCGTCAGGAGTATTGCTCAGACCTTATTCCCATTCCTGCAAGAAGCGTTGACCGTACTGGTCGGCGACCAGCAGCGCGGCGTACACTTCATCCGGCGTTGCGCCGCCAGGCATGTTATGAATAGTTTCACCTTCTGCGCAGGAGGCTTCCGCGACGGTGCGCATTTTGGCCGGGATATCCTGTTTAATATCCAGTTGCGCCAGCGTAATCGGCAGGCCAACGGAATGGCACAGTGCCGCAACGGTTTCGATTTCTTCGACCGGCGCGTTTTCCAGCACCAGTTGCGTCAGCGTACCGAAAGCGACCTTCTCACCGTGATAATAGTGGTGCGCATCCGGAATCGCCGTTAAACCGTTATGAATCGCGTGCGCTGCGGCCAGACCGCCGCTTTCAAAACCGACCCCGCTCAGGTAGGTGTTGGCTTCGATGACGCGTTCCAGCGCTGGCGTGACGACGTGCTGTTCGGCGGCCAACATGGCTTTTTCGCCTTCTTCGATCAGCGTGTTATAGCATAGCTCCGCCAGCGCCAGCGCGGCCTGTGTACACTTGCCGCCCGCCATTGTGGTGGCGCCGCTGCGTGAGCAGGCGCGCGCTTCAAACCAGGTCGCCAGCGCATCGCCGATACCGGCTGCCAGCAGACGCGCCGGCGCGCCCGCCACTATCTGCGTATCGACAATAACCATATTCGGGTTATGCGGCAGCAGCAGATAACGGTCAAACTCACCGGCATCGGTATAAATAACCGAGAGTGCGCTGCACGGTGCGTCGGTAGAGGCGATGGTCGGCGCGATAGCGACCGGGACGTTCATAAAGTGCGCCAGCGCTTTGGCAGTATCCAGCGTTTTACCGCCGCCGATACCCAGTACGGCGCCACACTGACTTTTTTCGGCGACGGCGCGCAGCCTGTCGATCTCATTTTGCGAACATTCGCCGCCAAACGGGGCGATTTCTACTGACAAACCGGCATCCGTCAGGCTTTTGCGCAGCGTCTCTTCGGCAAATCCCAGCACGAATTTATCGCCCACAACCAGCCAGTTGTTCGCCATTGGTTTTAAATAATCGCCAAGACGCGCGATGACGTTTGCACCCTGAATATACTTACCTGGTGACTGAATAATGCGATCCATACATTTCTCTCCTACAGGTTCAGATTACCAAAAGCGTTTTTCCAGTCTTGCTCAAACTTCTCTATTGCCGACTCTACCGCAGGCGTATTGAGCATTTGTTGCGCTACATCTAAAGGAAGGGTAATCGCCTGGCAACCTGCCAGTAAGCAATCCAGCGCCTGCCGCGGCGTTTTAAAGCTGGCCGCTAGTACCATGCTGTCGGGCGCGTGATGCTCCAGTAGCGTTTGCAGCTCCTGAACCATACGAATGCCATCGCCGCCCTGCGCATCAACGCGGTTGACGTAGGGAGCGACATATTTTGCGCCCGCCAGCGCCGCCAGCAGGCCCTGCGACGCGCTGTAGACGGCGGTGCCCAGCGTCACGATGCCTTCTTTTTTCAGCAATTTAATCGCTGCAAGACCTTCGGCGGTCACCGGAATTTTCACCACAATGCCGGGGATGGCGTTATTCAGTCGTTTGGCTTCTTCCACCATCCCTTTCGCGTCGCGGCTCATGGTCTGCGCAAATAAAGTGCCTTCTTCGCCGATGGCGTTTTGCAGCCTGGGCAGCACATCCCAGATAGATTCTTTGCTGGCTGCCACAATGCTTGGATTGGTGGTGACGCCGGCAATCGGGAAAATGCGCGCCAGACGTTCAACTTCCGCCACGTTAGCGGTATCCAGATAGAGTTCCATAGTCTTTCTCTTCGTGAGCTTTCGTTATGGACAGGATAAAGGAGCGTTACCCGGATGCGCTATGTGACAAATCTGCCAAAAACTGGACAAATGTGATGCCCTTGGTAAAGTGTGATTTACTTCACAAGTTGGTGATGATTAACGTATAACGTGCTGTTGTATGCCATGTGGGGGAGTGAGGTTTTTGTATTGATATTACAATAATCCAGTAAATGCGCGTTTTATCTACTGTATTCTCTTTACTGGCGTGTGGATTATTTCTCCGTTAGCTGGCTGTGATACTGGCGGCGATACTCCGACGGCGAGCGTTCCGTATTTTTGCGAAACAGGCGGCAGAAATAGTTACTGTCGACAAAGCCGCAACGGTGCGCCACCTCTTTCACTTTCAGGTCATAGCCCTTCAGCAACGTTTTGGCGTGTTCCAGTCGCGTATGGTTCAGGTATTCGTTAAAGCCGATGGCCCCCGTTTTCTGGAACAGGTGCGAGAGGTAATTTGGCGAGATATAAAACGCTTGTGCTACCGATTCGCGCGTCAACGGCGCGGCGTAGCGTTCATCAATATACTCCCGAATGGCTTCAAAAAGCGCGCGGCTGCGGGAGGCGGTCTGGATTTGGCTGCCGAGCAGATCGCGGCAATGGCTTAGTAGGCTGGCGACAATCAATCTGGCCGTTTGCTGCTCTTGCGGCTGCATCTGCATCTCATTAAGCGTTTGTAACAGGAACGAGCCGATACGCGGGCCGCGGCGCGCAACGTGCTGTTTCGTGAGGTTTTGATGCTGCTGACCATCCCAGTGGACTACGCTGAAACCTAACTGCTGTTTGCCAAACAGAATGCTCAGGGTGGTGACGGGCGTTTGCCATTGCGGGATGTTCCAGCCGCCAGCCGGAACGTAGAGAACATCGCAAGGAATGAGCGGGGCGGTAATGCTCATGTCAGTAAGCTCGCCCTCCAGCACAATCTCCAGCCGCGGAAAATCCACCTGGTACGCCAGTTCCGGCGCTGGGCCGCTGGCGCTGGCAAAATAAATCTGGCGCAGCGGCAGCGGGCCGTTGATGAGACGGGAGAGAAGGTGGCTGACGTCGTGATACATGATAATCCCCTGCCGATCGCAAACAGAGGAAACAGTAACGTCGAAAACCGATGTCCTCAAGCGATTATTGCCGGATGGCGGCGCTTTGCGCCTTATCCGGACTACGGGAGAGAAGAACGCCAGGCCCGATAAGCGTTAGCGTTATCGGGCAGCATATAGGCTATTGATTACCGACCTGATCGCCATACGGCAACGTATCATAATCAATCAGCGCGTTTTTCTTATACGGGTTGCCAATCCAGCGCGTGGTCTCTTTGAACTGCGGGTTGGTGATGGAACGCGTCGGGTCGTAGCCATCATAGGTCAGGCCCGCTAAGTCCGACCAGGTATGGATAAGCTCGGAACTGCTGTACTTACGATCGACATCCTGTGAGAAGTCGCGCGGATGCGCTGCCTGCCATTTCTCTGAGGTCCACAGCAGGAACGGCACCGTATACATATGACGGGTTGGCGAATCTTCGTTTCGTCCCTGCGTCTTATGCGGCGGCGTGTCATACACTTCTTCACCGTGATCGGAGAAGTAAAGCAGGAAACCGTTCGGATCGGTCGCTTTATAGTCCTTAATCAGGCTGGCGACAACATAGTCGTTATACAGGTTCGCGTTGTCGTAATCGTTATACGATTCCAGCTCGTCACTGCTTAATCCCGGCGGAACATGGTCAGTTTTACCATCAAACTTGCCCTGGTTTTCTGGATAGCGGAACTTGTATTTAATGTGCGTTCCCAGCAGATGCACAATAATGAATTTTTTCGGCGCCGGGTCGGCTAACACCGCTTTAAACGGCGCCAGCACGTTGCTGTCATATTCGCGTGCGCTTTGAGTGCGCTGCTGGTTCATATAGAACTGCTTATCAGTCTGCTTAGAGAACACGGTCAGCATGGTATTACGCGCCGTCATCGTCTGCTGGTTAGTGATCCAGAAGGTTTTATACCCGGCCTGTTTCATCATATTCATCAGCGATGGCTTCGTCAGATACCAGTCCGGGTTCTTTTCGTCCGCGAACGTTAGCGCCTGTTGCAGAATCTCAATGGTGTATGGTCGCGAAGTTACCACGTTATTAAACACGGTCAGCCCGGGGTCGGTTTTATGCAGCGCGTCCAGTTCCGGCGTGGTTTCGCGCGGATAACCGTACAGGCTCATACGGCCACGTTGGGTCGATTCGCCAATCACCAGTACCAGCGTGCGCGGCGCATCGCCGGAGTGGTCCTGGAAGTTAGCCAGCGGTGGCAGGGCATCGTTTTCATTCAGCAGTTTATTCAGCGAGGCGAGCTGTAAACGGTACTGATAGTAGCCAGTAATAAATTGCCACGGCGCGGCGGGCTCCATTCGTGACGCCAGGCTATCCAGCGTTTTCTCCATCGACTTATGCTTGATAAAGGTATTCATCGCGATGGGATGGAGGATCAGCCCGTACAGCAGGGCAAACGACACCAGATAACGCCAGGGGGATGGAATATAAACCGGGCGCAGACGTGTCCACAGCAAAATCGCCGCCACCGTATAAGCCAGCGCGACAAGAACAATTTTCAGACTGAAATATTGGCTTAAATATTCGCTGGCTTCATTGGCGTTGGTTTCAAACATCACAAACAGCACGCTTTGCGAGAACTCCTGCCCGTAGATTACGTAATAGCTCAGTGCCGCCAGCGAGGCGGCCCAAAGTACGACGCCAATAACGGCAGCAATAACCCGGATGCGGCCTGGAAACAGAAAGACCGGGATCAGCCACAGTGAGCTGTACAGTAGCGAATCCCGCAGACCGTTTGTCCCGCTGTATCCGGTGAGATAAATAATGGCCTGCAGGAGGGTGGAAAAGAACCAAAAGTAGAGCAGTGCCCAGCCCAGGGCTTTCCAGCTAAACGCGGGTTTAGTCTGGAGTAATGTGGATTGCATAATGAGAGCCTGTCTTTAATCGTAGCGCCAAACGTAACGCCTGAACCTTAAAAGAATCTGAAGCAAACCTGCTTTATGCCGCACGTTTTGCTAAGAAAGATTTACAAATGCATAAAATGCAGACAGGAATATATTGAAAAAATGACGAGGATGACAGCAGTATTTCATGCCGCCCCCACATAACTGCGTGAGGGCGGCTTTCTTTTGGCGTTAGCCGGTGTTGCGCATACCGGCGGCGACGCCCGCAATCGTGACCATCAACGCCTGTTCGACGCGAGGATCGGGCGATTTGCCCTGCTCTTCAGTCAGACGGGAACGATACAGCAACTCGGCCTGCAACACGTTTAATGGATCGGTATAAACGTTTCTTAACTGAATGGACTCCGCAATCCACGGTAAGTCGGCCATCAGGTGCGAATCGTTGGCAATCGCCAGCACCACTTTAATGTCTTCTTCCAGCAGGTCTCGTAGCTCTTTGCCCAGCGGCCATAGCGTTTTCGCCACCAGACGCTGATCGTAATAGTCGGCCAGCCACAGGTCGGCTTTCGAGAATACCATTTCCAGCATCCCAAGACGCGTGGAGAAGAACGGCCAGTCGCGGCACATGGCTTCCAGTTCGCTTTGTTTACCGTCTTCCACCACTTTTTGCAGCGCAGTACCCGCGCCCAGCCAGGCTGGCAGCATCAGGCGGTTTTGCGTCCAGGCGAAGATCCACGGAATCGCGCGCAGCGATTCGACGCCGCCAGTTGGACGACGTTTCGCCGGACGTGAGCCGAGCGGCAATTTGCCCAACTCTTGCTCCGGCGTCGCGGAGCGGAAGTACGGTACAAAGTCTTTATTTTCGCGCACGTAGCCGCGGTAGGTTTCACAGGAGATGACGGAAAGCTCATCCATAATATGACGCCAGCTGTCTTTCGGTTCCGGCGGCGGCAGCAGGTTTGCTTCCAGAATTGCGCTGGTGTAGAGCGAGAGGCTGCTGACGGTGACTTCCGGCAGGCCGTATTTGAAGCGGATCATCTCGCCCTGCTCGGTCACGCGCAGACCGCCTTTCAGACTGCCTGGCGGTTGCGAAAGCAGCGCCGCGTGGGCTGGCGCGCCGCCACGGCCAATAGATCCGCCGCGGCCGTGGAAGAGGGTAAGCTCGATGCCAGCTTTTTCACAGGTTTTGATCAGGGCGTCCTGCGCCTGATACTGCGCCCATGACGCGGCCATAACGCCGGCGTCTTTCGCCGAGTCGGAGTAGCCGATCATGACCATCTGCTTACCCTGAATCAGTCCGCGATACCAGTCGATATTCAACAACTGGGTCATCACGTCGTCGGCATTGTTCAGGTCATCGAGGGTTTCAAACAGCGGCGCGACCGGCATGGCAAAGCCGATACCTGCCTCTTTCAGCAGCAGATGCACAGCCAGCACATCAGACGGCGTTTTCGCCATTGAAATTACGTAGGCGGCGATCGATCCTTTTGGCGCTTCGGCAATAACCTTGCAGGTTTCAAGCACTTCGCGGGTATCGTTGCTCGGCTCCCAGTTACGCGGCAGCAGCGGACGTTTGGAGTTCAGTTCGCGGATCAGGAAGGCCTGCTTGTCGGCTTCCGACCAGCTTTCGTAGTCGCCAATACCGAGGTAGCGGGTAATTTCGCCCAGCGCTTCAGTATGGCGGGTACTTTCCTGGCGGATATCAATACGCACCAGCGGTACGCCGAAACACTTCACGCGGCGGAGCGTGTCGAGTAACTCGCCGTTGGCGATAATGCCCATGCCGCAGGCCTGTAACGACTGGTAGCAGGCGTACAGAGGTTCCCAGAGCTGCTCGTTTTGCGTCAGCAGGCCAGCCGGTTTGGGCAGCTTCTCGCCTTTCAGACGCGCTTCCAGCCAGGACTGGGTCGCCATCAGACGGGCGCGCAATTTTTTCATCAGGTAGCGATACGGCTCAGACGCGCCTTCTTCGCCCACTAACGCCAGCAGCTCCGGCGTGGCGTCGACCATCGACAGTTCTGATACCAGAACATGAATGTCTTTCAGGAACAGATCGGTGGCTTTCCAGCGGCTTAACAAGAGTACGTGGCGGGTGATATCCGCCGTCACGTTCGGGTTGCCGTCACGGTCGCCGCCCATCCAGGAGGTAAAACGTACCGGCACAAAATCCACCGGCAATTTGTAGCCGAGATTTTCTTCCAGCTGTTCGTTCAGTTCACGCAGATAGTTAGGTACGCCCTGCCACAGGCTGTTCTCAACCACGGCGAAGCCCCATTTGGCTTCATCCACCGGGCTTGGACGCTGCTTGCGGATCTCATCCGTATGCCAGGATTGGGCAATCAACTGGCGCAGGCGACGCATTACCTGGTGGCGTTCGTAGTCGGCGATATCGGTATTATCAAGCTGTTTCAGACAGTTGTTGATTTCACCCATCTTGTGAATAAGCGTACGGCGGGTAATTTCTGTCGGATGGGCGGTTAGCACCAACTCCAGCGACAGCGACTCTACCGCTTTTTTGATGGTTGCGTCGTTGAGGTCCGGTTGGTTTTTCAGTTTGCGCAGAGTGCGGGCAATCACTTCCGGGTTGCTGGCGGCTTCGCCTTTTGGTGAAATGCTGTGGTATTGCTCGGCAGTATTGGCCAGGTTCAGGAACTGACTAAACGCGCGCGCAACTGGCAGCAGCTCGTCATTAGACAAATTTTGTAGCGTGGTGAGCAGCTCCTGGCGATTAGCTTCATTGCCGGCGCGTGAAGATTTGGATAGCTTACGGATTGTTTCTACGCGATCAAGAATGTGTTCTCCCAGCGCATCCTTGATGGTTTCTCCCAGCACCTTGCCGAGCATACTGACATTACTACGCAACGCGGAATATTGTTCGTTCATATGACCCCAGACACCCCATCTTTAATGTAATTGCCCTGTCTCTTTCATGCCACAGCGGCAGTGGCTGCGTTCGCCCGTATGCCAGTTCTGCGGAATGGGCTCGTTTGCCGCCTTGCTGTGACGTGAAATTTTTCGGACTTTGCTTTTTAGCCGTCTTTTATAAAGCCACGTAAAACCCGTGGCGTCAATTACTGCGAAATCGGTTCAGCAAACGAAAAAATGGCGGTAATTTATTAAAGTTAATTCACATCGTGCCAAATAAGAAATGCTTATGAACATGTGGCGTAGAGATGCCGGATGGCGCTGCGCTTATCCGGCCTTGTATCCTGAACAGATAGCTGATTAGCTGTCAGCTATCTGAAACGGGAGAAGCTTGTATCCGGCCTGAAGACTCTGAGCTTCCGATGTAGCTTAAGCCTCCCGTTTCACCTTT